>NZ_CBDRBL010000086.1:0-28582 GCF_965342175.1 Actinacidiphila sp. bgisy167 | reverse complement strand
GGCGGGCCGGTGCCGACGGGCACGGTCACGTTCTCCTTCGGCGACGGCACCCCCGACGCCACGGCCCCCCTGACCGCCGGCGTCGCCACGACCGGCCACGCCTACGCCACCCGCCTGGGCAGCCCCTTCCTCGTCACCGCCGCCTACAACGGATCCCCCCACCACCAGCCGTCCACGGCGACGGACCGGCACACCGTCGGCCAGACCGCCACCACCACCGCGGTCACCACCACGCCGGACCCCTCAGCGACAGGCCAAACCGTGACCGCCACCGCCACGGTGACACCCCAGACCACCGGCACCGCACCCCCGACCGGCACCATGACCTTCACCTTCGGCGACGGCGGACCCGCCGTCACCGCCACGCTGACGGCAGGCGCGGCCACCGCGACCCACACCTACACCACCGCCATCCCCGCCCCCTACACCGTCACCGCCTCCTACGGCGGCGACACCGACCACGCGGCCTCCCAGGCCGTCGACGGGCACACCGTGACCCGGCAGGCCACCACCACCACGGTGACCTCCACCCCCAACCCCTCCTCGCCGGGAACCAAGGTCACCGTCACCGCCACCGTCACCGCGACACCGCCCTCGACCGGCACACCCACCGGCACCATCGTGCTGGTCCTCGGCGACCGCAACCCGCAAGTGGTGCCCCTCATCGGCGGCGTCGCGACCGCGTCGTTCAACCCCGTCCGACCCGGCCCCCACACCCTGACCGCCTCCTACTCCGGCAGCGCCACCTCCGCCCCCTCGACCGGCACCGGCACCCACACCGTGACGTGACGCCCGCGTCCGGCGCCAGGCCGCCCACGGCCGGCCCGCCGGCCAGGCGGGCCGGCCCGGCCGCGTCCCGCGCGGCGAACGCTCGGACAGGCGGCGCCCGACGACCCCGTTCGCTCGGGCGGCTGCCCCGCGCACCCCATGGGCACCTGGTGCTACGGGGTGGCACCAGGTGCCACCGGCGTTTATGGTGGCTGGTATGACAGCGCAGCCGGAGATCACGCAGCGTGATTTGCGTACCAGGTCGAAAGAAATCATGGACGCCGTCCAGAGCGGCCAGGCGTTCATCGTCACCCGGGACGGTCACCGCATCGGTGAGCTGGTCCCCTTGCGCCGGCGCCGGCGTTTTGTGCCCCGCAGCGAGTTTGCCGCCATGTCGCGGACCGCACCGGATGTATCGCTGGACGCCTTCCGGGCCGATCAGGATGCCACCGCCGATCAGGAGCCGGGTGACCCCTATGCCCGCTGAGTACGAACAGGGGCTGCTGGACACCAACATCATGATTCTCCGCAGGTGGGTGGACCCGGATGAACTGCCTGTCGAGGTGGCGATCAGCGCCATCACCCTGGCCGAGCTGTCGGCGGGGCCTCATGAGGTCCGCAGAAACGACGAACAGGGCGATTACGACGAGTACGCCGAACGTGCCCGGCGCATGGATGTACTGCAGCGCGCGGAGAACGAGTTCGATCCGATTCCCTTCGACGCGGAAGCCGCCCGCATCTACGGCAGGGTCTGCGCCGCCGTGATCGGCGCGGGCCGCAAACCTCGGCGCCGGGTCGCAGACTTGATGATCGCCGCGACCGCCATCGCCGAAGGCCTGCCCCTGTTCACCACCAACCCTGACGACTTCAAGGGATTGGACGACCTGCTGACCGTCGTTCCGGTCACCCGTCCGGCAGTTCTCCACGACCGCTGAACCATCGCGGCCGTGCGGCACGCGGCTCAGCGCGTGCCGGCACCGGCGGCCCGGTGACAGGCACGCCACCGGGCCGCCCGGTCCCGGCCGGACCGTGCCGGAGTGGGCCGCCAGATCAGGCCTCGGTACGCGTCGTCGACCCTTCGCCGGCCCAGCGGTTCGACCCACAGGTTCCTGAAGCGGGACGGCAACACGGACGTGCCGGGCCGGCCTTGGGACGGATACGGATCCAGGCCGGCCTCTGCGAATCCCTGTGATCATGCGGGGGTCGTTCCTCGCTCACGCAGGTGTCGCGTACCGCAGGATGCGCGTGACATCCCAGGCATGGTGGTACCCGTCGTGGGCGTTGTTGCGCGCGACATCCTCGGCGCGCTGGACCCCGCGGGTGGCATGCCGCAGCACGATCCCCTCTTCCAGCGCCGACGTCACCGACTCCGCCCAGGCGTCGACCGCGTGCTCCAGTGACCACAGCGCCGCGGCGGGAGCGATCTCGTTGTAGTGGCGGGCCTGCGCGACAAGGTCCGGGTCGTAGCCGGGTACGGTGGACAGCGCCTGACAGCCGGGCTCCGGCGAGTCGCTCTGCCCAGTTCCGCAGGTTGTCGGTGACATGGCTGACGTACGCTGCGGGCGTCCACGCCAGATCGGGATGACGCTCGTGCCCCGTGTGCCCTGCCAGCAGCACGCGGAAGCGTGCCGGTAGCTCCTTCACGAATCCCCATACAGACGTGCGCCCCACTTCTCCATGGGCTTCGACCCTACCGGGGCTCCGGATCGCTCGGACACCAAACCCGGGACGCCTGACTACTGCCCGCCAGGTCGCAGCGGCGTCCACCTCACCCGGCCAAGGCCACGACGCCGCACCGGGCACTAACCGGCAGGTGCTGTGAAGATGCCGCTCGTCGGGAAGCCGGGGCCCGGCAGGCCGGACGGGGAGGGGCTGGGCGTGGCGCAGTGCGGCCGGGGCCCGATGTAACGGCACTCCTGCGGTGTGGGGCCTGAGCCCCGGGTGCTGTGGATGGCCACGGCGAAGGCGGCCAGCACCGCTGCCACCAGCACCAGCACGCCCCTGGTCGTGAGCGGGCCGCTCTCGTTGCGTCGCACAGGCTGTTCTCCTCCTCGAGGGTCGCTTCCAGCCGGCGACCGCGGTGAGGGGCACCGGTGCCTTCGCCGCCATGAGACGGGGGCGGCGCGGCCTCGGCAGTGGTCCTCAGACGGTCTTCGCGGAAGGGGGGTCCGCCGGCCTGTCGGGTGCCGTGCCGGGGGACGCGGTGTGGGAGAGGGTCCCCAGCAGCCGCAGTTTCTCGTCGCTGTCGCTGTCCTTGTCGGGGTAGTACACAACGAGGATGACGTCGTCGATGGGGAGTTTGTCGCGGTGCAGGCTCAGTTCCCCGACGACGGGATGGTTCACCGTGGTCGTGCCTCCGTCCAGGCCCCGGACGTCGTGGCGGGCCCACAGGATGCGGAACCGCTGGCTGGACAGGGCGAGTTCGCCGACGAGCTCGACGAACCGCGGGTTGTCGGTGTCGTCCCCGATGGTGGTGCGCAGGGCGGCGACGAAATCGGCGGCGGCTTTCGGCCAGTCCTGGTGGAAGGCATGCTCCTCGGGGTCGAGGAGCAGCAAACGCAGCCGGTTCTGGCCGGGCCGCAGCCGGGGGGAGAGCGCGACGGCCAGGGGATTGGAGGCCAGGACGTCGAACGCGCGCCCTTCGACGAACGCGGGGATCTGAAGGTGTGCCAGCAGCGCGTGGACCCGCTCCGGTACGTGCTCGGGCCGCTTGCGGCGCGGCGCCCTGGGGCGGGCCGCCGCGAGGCCGAGCAGATACGTCCGCTCGACGTCGTCGAGCCGAAGGACCCGCGCGAGCGCTTCGAGGACCTGCGGCGAGGGGTTCTTGTCGCGGCCTCGTTCCAGACGCAGGTAGTAGTCGGGGCTGATGCCGGCGAGCAGGGCGACCTCCTCACGGCGCAGGCCGGGCACCCGCCGGTTGCCGCCGGAAGGGATCCCCGCCTGCGCGGGGGAGACCAGCTCGCGCCGGGCGCGCAGGTAGCTGCCGAGCCGGCTGCCGGATTCCTCATCCTTCATACCGCCACCGTAATGCGCTGCTCGCGCCGCAGAGGGGGCCCTGGCAGGACCAGGGAAGACCGGGGCACTGCCGCACCCGGCGGGACCGGCCCGAGACTTCGGTGACGCCGTCCTGCAAGAGACGGCGGACATCACTGTCCGCGCCGCCGGCCCGCACGCCGTCGGCGTCCTGGACCGAAAGGAAGATCTTGTGGACCTCTCCGACCGCACCGTTCTCGTCGTCGGCGGAACCTCGGGCATCGGGCGGGAGCTCGCCCGCCGGTTCGCCGCGGCGGGCAGCACCGTGGCCGTCGCCGGCCGCTCCCGGACGGCACTGTCGGAACTCGCCGGAGAAGGCTTCGGCACGTTCCGCGTCGACGTCACCGACGGTGACTCCGTCACCTCCGCCCGCGACGCCGTGCTCGCCCGGTACCCCGCCCTGGACACCGTCGTGACGATGCCGGGCGTCATGCTCATGGAGGACCTGCGCGACCCCGCGCACTTCGAGGCGGCCGAGGCCACGATCGACACCAACCTGCTCGGCACCATCCGCGTCATCGACGCCTTCACCCCGCACCTGGTCCGGCGCGGCGCCGGCGCCTTCATCACGGTCACCTCCGGCATCGCCTTCCTGCTGTTCCCGCCCATGCCCAGCTACGCCGCGTCCAAGGCCGCGGTGCACGCCTACTCCGAGGCGCTGCGCGCCCAACTCGACGGCACCGGTGTGGACGTCGTCGAGCTCGTCCCCCCGGCCGTCGCCACAGCGGGCCAGGAGAAGGTCAACCCGCACGCGCTGCCCCTCGACGACTTCGCCACCGAGGTCATGCACCTGCTCTCACAGGACCCCACCCCCCCCCGCGAAATCCTCGTGAAGGGCGTCCTCATGCACCGCTTCGCCGAGCGCGACGGCACCTACGACGACCTGGTCGCACAGCGCTCCCAGGCCCTGGCGGTGCTCCCCGGCCGCCGACCCTGAGCGGGCCCGCGGCCGCCCGGAACCGGCACAGGAGGAGACTCGCGGTGAGCCCGGCGACGGGCACCGGCGTTCGCCTCTTCCCCGCCGCCGCACGGGTGCGCACGGCTCCACGCCAGTGCGGGCACGCCAGAAGTCCCCCTGCCACCGGAGCCGTTGCCCGGCAGGGGGACAGGACTGCACCGCGGCACCGGTCTCGTGCCCGGTCATGGCCGGCGGCGATCACCCGACGCCGGCATGCCGAACTCCCCTGCAACGACAGGCTCTGGGCTGCGACACCGGGAACAGCCTGGAAGACAGCCCTGACGACAGCCCGGAGGGCACCACACCCGATGGCCCCGTATCGGTGCCGGGGCGGGGTGTGGGGCCGAGGGCGCGTCCGGCAGGGTTGTTCCCGCCGGGGCGCATCGCCGTACTGCCAACACCGCAGGCATCACATGCGGTTCCGGCTGCCGGCGTCCGTCAGCGCGAGGGCGGCGGCGCGGGTCGCTCAACGCCTCGGCCGGGTGGTTTATTTGGCCGTGCGTGATCTCGCGGTCGGGCCGGTGCCGTGCTTCGCCGAACCGTGCTTATTCGCCTGACCTGCAATTTCCCGTTCTCTTTTCGTGCCAGGGCCCCGTGCCGACGGGCGCGTTGTGCGGTGGGCAGGGCTCCGCCCCCCGGTGGCCGGTGATGCCGCGGGCGGCAGGGGCGGTGCCGGAATCGTCTGTAAGGCCCTAGAACACCGCCAGTTCGGGGTAGGGGCGTGCGTCGGTGCACCGGCAGGTTCCTGGCGCCGCATCAGCGGGGCAGTCGCCTTTGATGCGGCGCCAGGAGCTTTAGCGCCTTTTTATCCCGTATGTGCCGATGCTGCCAACATCTGACGGTTCTCCCGGCGTTCACAGCGCGGACCCCGGGCCGAACGCAGGCAGGGGCTCGGGGCTACCCCCACCAGCCTTGTCGCGACTGTCGACCCGTCACCCGAGTCGGCATGTCATCGACTGACGCGGCGTCGGCTCTGAGCGGCTTCACGACAGGGATCGGCACTGACTGCCCGTCACCCGTTTGACAGGCTCTTCACACTTTTTTGATGTGGTCGCGGGCATGGCTGTCACCTGCGGCGATACCGGCCGGTCTGTGGCTGTGCTGCCCCGTCCGGGGGACCGCCTGCGCCGATTCCGAGGTGCGTGAAGATCTCCGCGCTCGTGCCATGGATTCCAAGGACGAGGTCGCAGTACGTGTCGCGGGATTCCCATCCCGCCTGCTCCGTCCGCAAGGAGGTCCTCCCCATGCGTGGTTCACGCATTCTCGCGGCGGCGACCATGACGGTCGCTGCGGTGATTCTCCCAGCGTCACACGCGTTCGCCCAGACCAGCGTCAACGTCATCCCGTCGTCCGCGGATCCCGGACAGCCCGTCACCATCAACGCTGACGGGGCCGCTTGCCTCGCTGGTACGGCGACCGCCGTCTCCTCCCCGGGCGGACTGTTCCTGCCGACGGGCACCTTCTCGCTGCCCACGGTCACCGCGACGGGCCGGACCGGTACGTTCACCGTCCCGCAGGGAATCGACCCCGGCACCTACACCATTGTCGTGACGTGCACCAACGCCGGCATTGTGGAGACCGACACCGACACCCTGCGGATCCCGGCCGACAACGGCGCCAACGAGGGCCGCGGCAACGAGGGGCGTGAGGGTGGAGGCCGTGACGGCGGAGGCCGCGGCGGCGACCACGGCGGCGGTTACGGCGGTGGTGGCTACGGCGGCGGTCGCGGCGGTGACCACGGCGGGGGTTACGGACGCGGCCACGGCTACGGCGGCGACGACCGATGCGAGTCGTGGTGGGGCGACGACAGCGGCGGTGGCTACGGCGGCGGCAACGGCGGCGGTGGCTACGGCGGCGGCGGCAACGGCGGCGGTGGCTACGGCGGCGGCGATGACGGCGGTTACGGCGGCGGCAACGGTGGCGGCGGCCGTGAGGGCGGCGGCGACAACGGCGGCGACAACGGCCGTGACAACGGCGGGGACAACGGCGGGGACAACGGCGACAACGGCAACGACGACAACCGCAACGGCAACGACCTGACCGCGCAGAGCTTCGGCGGCGCCTCCGACGACGGCCGCAACATGGACGACTCGTGGGGCGGCGGCCGCGGCGGCAACAAGGGCTGCAAGGGCGGCCACGGCGGCGGCGGTGGCGGCGGTTACGGCGGTGGCGGCGGTTACGGCGGTGGCGGCGGTGGCGGCAACGGCGGCGGCGGTGGCGGCGGCAACGGCGGCGGCCCCGACACCGGCTTCGGCGGTTCCATCGGCATGAACACCCCCGAAACCCTGCTCGGCGCCTCGCTCCTGGTCGCCGGTGCCGGTGGCGGTGTCTACATGCTGCGCCGCCGGCGCGTCAACGGCGGTCGCGCCTGACCGCTGTGAACCCGCACACCGGGTACTGACGTCCTGCCCTCGGGGGGCGCCGCATGGCGCCCCCCGAGGGCAGGGCAGTGCAGGCCAGTCCCAGATAAATCAGGACACGGGCGGCAGATCGGGCCCGGTGGTGCCCAGTTGCTCGGCGGCGATCACCGGCGGCACGGGCCAGGTCACGCCCTCGGGCGGCCAGTTCTGGCCCGTCGCCTTGAGGAAGTCCGCGGGCGGCTCGTACAGCGGCGGCTGGGTGCCGTCCGGGATCATCGAGGCCCATGCGACGCCCTCGGTGCGGCCCTTGAACTCCTGCCGCATCGCCTCGAGCCGTTCGGGCTGCTCGATCAGGTCGACGGCGCCGGCGGCGAGGTACCGGGCCGCGGAGAGCAGGCCCTGGTGGGCGATGTTGGTGGCCGCCGTGGCGGTGACCCCCCAGTTGTGGTTCGGCAGGCCGGGCGGGTAGGTCGCCGACAGCAGGACGGCGGTGGGCGCCTGCCAGCTGATGTCGGCGGTGTCCGTGGCCAGTCCGCCGGTGTAGGCGGCCGCCGGGGGAACCAGGGGGGTCAGCGCGGTGGGCATGCCCGTCTCCGGCCGGCCCAGCGACTTCTGCACGGCCTTGGCCAGGGCGTGATCGGCGTCGGTGAACTTCGGGGCACCGATCTGCCGCATGTTGTCGGCCAGGAGTTCCGCGCCCGCCTTGTTCGCCAGCAGGTTCCACGTCGCGGAGTGGAACTTGTGCACCAGACGGGTCTGGCTGGCCTGGGCCGCCGCCTTCGCGCAGTCCACGATCTTCTCGTACAGCACCTTCGCGCGCGCCGGGCTGCCCTCGCGGACGAAGAACCAGATGGAGCACATGTCCGGCGTCACGTTGGGGGCGCCACCGCCGTTGATGATCGCGTAGTGGAACCGGCCCGAGGGCGCGACGTTCTTCTCGCGCAGATACTCCGACATGGTCGCCATCAGCAGGGCCCCGTCCAGGCCGCTCTTGTTGCCCAGCGGGGTGCCGCCGTGGCCGGAGGCGCCGAGGAAGGTGAAAGTGGCGGATATCAGTGCGCTGGTGGTGTTCCAGAACGGCACCGTGATGTTGAACGGGTGCCAGTCCAAGAACGCGTCAAGGCCGTCGTAGACGCCGGCCTTGACGGCGTAGGCCTTGCCGACGAGTTGTTCCTCGCCGGCGCTGCCGAACACCTTCACCGTGGCCTTGAGGCGGTGCGCCTCGACGGCCTTGGCGACGGCGATCGCGGCGGCCGTGCCGCCCGCGCCGAGCGCGTTGTGGGCGTCGCCGTGTCCGGGACCGTACGTGGGGCCGTAGGCGTCGTAGTTGTAGACCAGCGGGTCGTGACCGGCCGCGCCCTTCTTCTGCGACAGCCCCGGCAGCGCGTCGTACTCGGCGTTGAAACCGATCACGGGCCCGCCGCTGCCGTAGGTGGCGACGAAGGCCGTCGGGAGGCCGGCCGAGCCCCACTGGACACGGAAGCCGTTCGCCTTCAGCAGGTGGGCGGTGGCCAGGGAGGACTTCCACTCGCGCAGGGACAGCTCCGCGTACTCCCACACGTCGTCGCTCAGCTTGGTGATGACGTTCTCGTGCGCGGCGATCCAGTCCAGAGCGGTCCGCTTGGCCGCGGTGTCCTCGGCCAGACCGTCCGGCGCACGGTACGTCGCGGGGGAGACGCCCATTTTCTCGTCGTACCCCAGGGTCGCGGCGAGGACCGGATCGGCCTGGAGGACGGCCGCGGTCGTGGCGCTCGCGCCGAGTCCGAACATCTTCAGCAGGCGCCTGCGCCCCGCATCGAGGTCAGTCACGTCAACGTTCCTTGCACAGTAAGTGGTAACCGGGTCGTTCGCCCCGGCCGGCCGGCACCGGTCCCCGGTGCCCGCCGGCGGACCCCGTTCGACTGGTACGCAACGGAGCAAAGGGCGGAACACGCCAGCCTGACGGGAGTTCCACCAAAGCGGATCTTGGGCCGATCGTTTTCGGACAGGGGGAGCCCGGCGGGCGGGAGCGGACTTCCCCCCGGGGCGCCGCCTGGCGGCCCGCCGTTTCCGATACGGGAAGCTGCGTCGCCCGCCGGCCTGCGCACAGCCGCGCCGCCGCGTGCCGGACACGTGAGCACACCTCACGGCCGCCGTTTTCGGCGCAATGGCAGTGCTCACGGCCGCACCTCCCGCGCCCGCGTCGATTGGCGACGGGGGTGACGGTGGACGCTACGCCGGAGGCCGCCTCGCACGACATGGAGGAGCGCGCGATGCTGGGAGGCAGGCTCACCCACAAGGACCGTCAGCCGATCGGGCCGGGCCTTGCCGACGGCCTCGCCTACGCGGAGATCGCCAGAAGCCTCGACCGTCCGACCTCGACGATCACCCGTGAGGTCATGCGCAATGTGGCGGCCCCACCGGCTACCGCGCGGACCTTGCCCACCGCGCACGGAGCAGCGCGCCCGCCGGCGCAAGCCCGCCTCGCCCCGAGGGGCCCCGCCCGCCCCAGCCCCACCGGGCTCCGGAGTCCCGCCGCGGACACCAGGGGAGCCCGACGCGAGGTGCCGGCTCTTGCCCACCTGCGGGTACGTGATCAGGAGCGGGCGAGTGCCGGCAGGCGATCGTTTGCCGGCACGTGAGTCTCGCCCATGACACCGGCGACGCGGCCTGGCTGATCGTCACTCCGCTGATCGTGTCTTCAGCGCCGGCCGCGGTCGAGGGCGGCGACCTCGCGTACGGCCTCGGCAACGGCAGGGGAGTCCTTCTTGAGGATCGCACCGTGATTGCTGGCGACCTTCGCGCTGATCTTGATGTTCGCGTTACGGGCGACCACTTCGTCGAGGCCGGCGCGGATCCGCTCCTGCTCGTCTCCCTTGCTTCCGAGAGACGTCCCCGAAGCGACCACGTAGCGGGCCGGGACGGTGATGTCGTCCAGCACGGGGCCCAGCTCGCGCTCGCGGGCGAGCCTGCCGAGCTCGATGTTGCTGTCCGCCATCTGTGCGGCAGTCATCCTCGGGGTCAGGCCCGTCGGGCGCAGGAGCGGCATGAACAAGTTCAACCGCCGAAACGTCTTCCGGATCCGCTGCTCCATGGCCTCGTCCAGCCAGTCGTACGGCTGCGCGCCGTCGACCATGACCGCGCCCAGGGTACGGTCCGGATACCGGCTGGCCCAGTGCGCCGCGACGAACGCCCCGTAGGACCAGCCCACCACCAGCACCCGGTCCACGCCCCTGGCCGAGAGAACGGCATCGACGTCCCGAACGGCGGCCTCGAAGGAGTAGTCCGCGGAACGCTTCGATCTCCTGCCGCGGGCCCGCTCGTCGTAGGTGATGTGCCGCCATTCCGTCCCCAGTTCGGCGATGACCCGCCGCCAGTACCCCTGGGTGGCGAACTGGCCGTTGAGGTAGACCACAGGGATACCGGGACCGCCGGTGTCGGTGACGGCCAGGGCCGTATCGTCGACCGGCACCATGCCGGTCCACTTCGAGCTGGTCGAGGAGTATCTGTTCTTCGTCATGTGGTTCTCCTTGTCGCCTGGGAGCGTCCTGTACGACTTCTCCAGGCCCTGCGCGTGGAGGGCGGGCTTTGGGACGGACGGCCGCGTTCTCGGCGGCGGCCGACGGGATCTCGATCGCGGTGGGCCCCCGCCGGACAGTCCTGGCTCTGGCTTCTTCAGAGGCTGCGGGCGGTGATGTCGCCGTGGGAGGTGGTGGCGCGGATGTCGAGTTCGGCGGTGCCGTCGTTCTTGAGGGCGTTGCTGACGCGGCCGTGGTCGGTGCCGGCGTCCAGGACGGCCGAGACGCCGGCGGCGGCGGCGACCGAGATGTCGCCGGACTGGGTGCGGAGCTCGACCGTGCCGCGTACGGCCTCGGCGATCCGGATGTCGCCCCTTGTGGTGCTGATCTGCGCGGGGCCGCCCAGCCGGCCGACCTCGACATCGCCGTCGATCGCGGTGAGGCGGACGCTCGCGGCTTCGTCGAGCTTGATCTGGCGGTACGCGCCGTCGACGGTGACGTCGCCGAGGCGACCGACGCCGCGGAGTTCGGCGCTGGCGGCCTTGGCCTCGACGCGGGATCCAGCGGGCAGTTGGACCGTCACCTCGACGGATCCGGGCGCGCCGAGGATCTTGTTCTTCGTTGCCGGGGCCGTGATCCGCAGGATGCCGTCGGCGTAGACGACGGTGGTCTGCTCAGCGGTCTTCGTGTCGCTGCTCTTGGCTGGGTCGGCGGGCAGGACCTCGACGGTGGTGTCGGCGCGGTCTGCGGCGATGAGCTGGATGCGTCCGGCGGGGATGTCCAAGACGGCGGAGATCGCGGCGGGGGTGTCGAACTTCTGCATCATGTTCTCCTTGTGCACTCGAAGTTTCTAACACCGTGAACGCTACGTTGCGTTCGCTGGATGGGCAACCGTCTCGTTGCATGAAATCCGCGTCAGTGCAGCTAGAGCCCAATTTTTCGTTGCGGCGAGTGTGAATCTAACGCAATGACAGGCTGTCTGGTTGTTGCATTGGGCTGTAGGTGAACGCTACGATGACGGCGTCCGGGAAGGCACGAAGGGAGATCGCGGTGCCGGGAGGCAGACTCACCCAGCAGGAGCGTCAGCAGATCGCGCTAGGGCTGGCCGACGGCCTCGCCTACGCGGAGATCGCCCGGCGTCTGGACCGCCCCACCTCCACGGTCACGCGTGAGGTGATGCGCAACGGCGGCCCCACTGCCTACCGCGCCGACCTGGCCCACCGAGCCACCGAACGCCGCGCCCACCGGCGCAAGCACGCCCCTTCCCGAGGGCAGGGGGCGCCGGCGCAGGCCCACGGGCGCGACGACGAGGCCGTGCGCGAGTACGAGGAGGCGTTCACCACCCTCCTGACGCAACAGGGTCTGCCCAAGATGACAGCTCGGGTGCTGACCTGCCTCTTTATCGCCGACGCGGGCAGCCTCACCGCGTCCGAGCTGGTCCAGCGCCTCCAGGTGAGCGCGGCGTCCGTCTCCAAGGCGATCGCGTTCCTCGAAGATCAGGGCCTCGTCAGCCGGGAACGCGACGAACGCCGCCGCGAGCGCTACTTCGTCGACGACGACGTCTGGTACCAGTCGACGATCGCCAGCGCCCGCGGCACCGCCCAGGTCGCCGAGATCGCACGGCAGGGCGTCGCCGTCCTCGGCCGCGACAGCCCGGCCGCCGTCCGCCTGGAGAACATCGCCCGCTTCAGCGACTTCATGAGCGAGAGCATCCTGCGCGCCGCGGAGCAGGTCCGCGAAGTCCTCTACACGAGACCCGGAACGACGCGAGGAAACACCCCCACACCAAGGCCGGATCGCCGATAGACAGCCGTCTTGACGGTCGCAGCGGACGACGAACCCCATCGAGTCGGCGTTCGCCACCGTCCGCCTGCGCACGAAGGTCGCCAAGGGCGCCGGCAGCCGAGCCGCCGGCCACGGGTGTTCCGGAGCCCGGCGGAAGTCGACGCTCAGCACGGCCGTGTCGGTGCTGAGCGCCAGTCGGCGGCATGCCCGATCGTGCGACTCCAGATCGCCGATGGCCGACCCCAGGCCGAGCCGGGCGTCCATGTCCGGCCGGAAAATGCCTCAGGGGTTCACGTTCGACCAGAAGAGCGCGGTCAGCCCACGCCGGCCCTCGCCCGTCAGCCGCGACGCCCACGTCGGCTCTGACAGGACCTGCTGAAGCAGCGGGGTGTTGATGTGCACGAGCGCGGACCGGGAGCAGGTGCAGGGCGAGCATCGATGCCTCGGCGTGCTCCTTGTCGGGCGGTCAGGGCGACCGTCCTTTTGGTGCGGGACGGTGTTCGCGCTGTTCCAGTTCTCCGCGGCCTGGAGGCCGCTGTGGATCTCGCGGCCCATGTCCGGCCTGGCCGGGTAGTCGCAGGTCCCGTGGAATCTGATGTGACAACACCATGCCTATCTGGGCAATTCCATCGTCCACTCTCGCTGCTCGGCGGTGTCTGGGACGGCGAGCCCGCGAGCTCGTTCGATCTGGCGCCAGGAGGTGTCGGGATCGACGCCGCTGAGGATGAGGAGTGCGGCGGCGAGGAGGGATGAGCGTCCGATGCCGGCTCGGCAGTGGGTGACGACGTGTGCGCCTTCGTGTAGTTGTTCGGCGAGTCTGTGCAGGGTGGGCAGGATCGTGGTGCGGTCGGGGACGGTGCGGTCGGGGATGGGTATGGCAACGAACTGCAGCCCGGCCGTGGCGGCTGTCCGGGGTTCGTCTGCGAGGCCGAGGTCGTCGAGTTCGGGTCCGGTGAGCGTGCAGACCAGGATGTCGACGCCGTAGTCCCTCAGGGCGGTCATCTCGTCTTCCAGCCAGTCATTGCCGCGGGGTCTGGCCATGGTGCTCAGTCGTCCTGGGCCGGGGAGGTCGATGGTGAAGATGGTGGGGCGCATGTCAGCAGCACTTTCGTTCGGTGGGGTCAGGTGAGGGTCGGACGTCGGTGGCAGGGGTCGGTCGGGTCCGGCGAGAAGTTCGAGACCGGGACCCGTCCCGGCACCGCGCCGTGAAGCAGGAACCCACCCGAAGCGACCCACACGGCTTGTGCGGGAGCAGGCGGGAATCCCGGGCCTTTAAGCCCGGGAGGATGTCAATCGCCCGCCCGCGTCAGCGAAGCGATCACCGTCGGCGCCACCACCAGCACCGACGCCCGCGCCAACTACTCCAACTACGGCTCCGCACTGGACCTGTTCGCGCCCGGCTCGTCCATCACTTCCGCCTGGCGGACCAGCGACACCGCGTCCAACACCATCTCCGGCACATCGATGGCCACCCCGCACGTCGCGGGCGCCGCCGCCGTCTACCTCGCCGGACACCCGACGGCCTCTCCCTCCCAGGTGGCGACCGCCTTGACCTCGGCGGCCACCACAGGGGCGGTCACCAGCCCCGGCAGCGGATCCCCCAACCGGCTGCTGCGCGTCACCCCGTAGCACGGCCCACCGGGCCGGGACGCCGCAGGCGGGCACCGCCCCGCCACGGCGTACCCGGCCCGAACGCGCCTGACGCCCCGGCGGGCCGAAATCGCCCGGTGGCGCCCGGGCAGCCGGCGCACGGCGCATCCGGCCCACATCCGGCCGCAGGGGGCGGGCCGCGCATGCCCGCGCGGCTACGTCGACGCGACGGCGCACTGCCTTGGGTGACGACCGGGCCCCGCGCGGCGCCCGGGCCAGGGCATCGCGACATGCGCGTGGACCCCGGTCCGGTCACCGCGCTCGCCGCGGCGGGCGTGACCTGCCGCAGGCCGGCCCGGCCCCCCGGCGGGCTTCGACCGGGCCCGCCGCCTACGACCGGCCGCCGTCCGGCTCAGGCCGTCGGGACGTGCTCCAGGATCTGCTCGGCCCATATGGTCTTGCCGACCGGGGCGTACCGGGTGCCCCAGCGGTGCGAGCACCTCGCCACCAGGAACAGCCCGCGTCCGCCCTCGTCCGTGGTGGCCGCCCGGCGGATGTGCGGCGACGTGCTCGCCGCGTCGCTGACCTCGCAGATCAGCGTACGGTCCAGGATCAGGCGCAGCCGGATGGGGTCGTGCCCGTGGCGGATGGCGTTGGTGACGAGCTCGCTGACGATGAGTTCGGTGGAGCAGGCCAGATGCTCCAGACCCCACTGGCTGAGCTGCCGCACCGCCAGTGAGCGCATGTCGGCCACGGCCGCCGGTACGCACGGCACGGTCCAGGCGGCCAGCTTGCCCGGGTCCAGGGGGCGGGTCCTGGCCAGGAGCAGGGCCAGGCCGTCCTCCACTGTGAGGTGGGCGGCGACCAGGTCGGAGATGGCGCTGCAGGTCTCCTCGATCGGGCGGCCCCGGTCGGCGACGACGCTGCTGAGCCGGGCGGCGAGTGTCCCGGGCGTGTCCGCAGGGCGCAGGAGGCTGTGGCTGGAGAACACCAGGGTGCTGTCCTCGGATAGTTCCACATCCAGCGGCTCGAACACCGGGTCCCCCTGGCCGAGGGGGCTGTTGACCGGCACGTCGAGGACGGACACCTGTCCGGACCGGCCGACGACGGCGGGCGGCGGATGCCCGGCGCTCGCCATGACGCACCGCCGCGACACGGGGTCGTAGACGGCGTAGAGGCAGGTCGAGCCCTTGAGGGCCTCCACCACCGGCGCGGACCCGGTGGCGTGTTCACGCTCGAGGAGCCGCGGCACCATGTCGTCGATCTGGCCGAGCAACTCGTCGGGCGTGAGGTCCACCTGGGCCAGCGTGCGGATCGCGGAGCAGATGTGCCCCATGCACGCGGCCGCCTGGAAACCCGTTCCCGGCACGGCGCCCACGACCAGGGCGACCCGGGCGCCCGACAGCGGGATCACGTCGAACCAGTCACCACTCACCCCGGCGTGGACCCGCGACGGCCGGTAGTGATGCGCCACCTCGACCGCGCTCTGCTCCGGGACGCTGCGCGGCAGCATGCTCGCGTGGAGGGTGAGGGCGGCCGTGTGCTCGTTGGTGTAGCGGCGGGCGTTGTCGAGGCAGACGGCGGCGCGCGCGACGATGTCCTGCGCGAGGACCAGATCGTCGGGTTCGAAGGGCTGCGCCCCCTGCCCCCGGTACAGGTGCACCAGGCCCAAGGTCGCGTCCCGCGCGCGCAGCGGCACGAGGATCAACGAGTCGATCCCGCACCTGAGCAACTCTCGGACCCGCTGGTCGGCGGTGTCCCGCAGCCATCCGGCATCGGGGCGGACGACGGGGATCAACCGCGGCCGGCCGTCGGCGAGGATCTGCGCATGCGGCGAGTCGGGGGGAAAGCCCTGCAGTTCCCCCGGGCCCCGGATGCCGTTGACGACGTCCGGGTCGGCGGCCGCGCGGGCGAGGCAGCGCATCGTGAGGGAACCGCGGCCCATCGGTTCGGGTTCCGCGCCCTGCATGACGTCGTCGATCAGGTCGATCGTCGCCACGTCGGCGAGTCGCGGCACGAGCACGTCCACCAGCTCCTGCGCCGTGCGCCGCACGTCCAGCGTGGTGCCGATGCGCATGGCGGCCTCGTCCAGAAGCGCGAGCCGCTCCTTGGCCCGGTGACGATCGGTGATGTCGATGATCAGATCGGTGACGCCGAGGACGGTGTTGTCCGGCGCGGTCAGCGCGACCGAGGAGACGTGCCAGACGTGGTCCCGGTCCGGGTCGGAAGGGGTGCGCCCCTGGTGGACGGCGTTGACGACCGGCCGGCCGGTGTCCAGGACCTCCCTGATCCTCTCCTCGATCGCCCCTGCGTCGAGCCCTGGCAGGATCTCGCTGACGGGCCGGCCGACGGCCATCTCCTCGGGGATCCCGTGGATGTGTTCCAGGGCGGCGTTGACCCGCACGAAGCGCAGGTCCCGGTCGTAGACGGCGATGCCGATGGGCGCCTGGGCGAAGAGGGCCTCCAGGATCACCTGGCCCTCCGCGGCGGCCGCCTGCGGCGCGGGGGCGGCGATGACCACGGTGCCCCCGCCGTCGCACCCTCCCGGCTCGAGCAACCGCGACAGGTGCAGGACGACGTCGTCGCCGCCGTCACGGCGGATCAGGACGGCTCGCCGTTCCGGAACCGGCGCCCGCGCGGCGTCGCCTTCCCCCCGGTGCCCGGCGAACGCCTCCGGCCACAGCTCGGCCGCCGGGCGCCCGACGACATCCGCGGGCCGGACACCGAGGAGGCGCTCGGCGGCGGCGCTCCACGCGCGGACGACGCCGTCGTCGTCGAGGAGGAAACCGGCGACGCCCTCGTCACCAAAGGCCCCCGTGAGGCGGCGTCCGGAAGAAGGGCGTCCCGAAGAAGCCTGTGAACGATTGCCCATATTCGGTCCTGCACGCAAGGCGACGATCCAGGGTGTCCCGGCCGGGGCGCCTGCCAGGCGGTTGCCGTCACCGTGCCGACGGCAGGGCTCCTCCAGGCCCGCACCCTCATTCAGGCTACCGAGCCCCCGGCCCACACGCCCCGGCCGCCCCGGTACCGGCGGCGACGGGGCTCCTTCCCTCGCGGCGGACACCTCCCGGCGCCGGCCGGACCTTCCGGCCCGACGCCGCCCGCCCCGGGCCGACCTCGGCCACGAACGTCAACCAGGCGAAGCAACCACATCGGGCGGCGGGCGACGGCGGCCGGGCGGGAAACGGGACCGGCAAGCCGGCCCGCCGGATCCCCTCCCCGCGGATGCCACCAGTGGTAGCGTTGCCACCGTGACCGCATCCGAGAAGACCGAGAAGAAGGCCATGAGCCTCCGCTTCCCCGACCCGGAGCAGTACGAGGCCATCGCCGGGGCCGCGAAGGCCGCCGGGGTGAGCATGCAGGAGTACGTGCTGTCGGCCGCCTACGAGCGCGCCACGGCCGTCGAGCGGGTCTTCCTCGAGGCCGCCCGCGAAGCCATGGAGTACACCCGCGAGGCCTTCGCCGAGCTCGGCGACAACGTGCCCGACACCGAACGGCGCGCCGCCGCTCTCGCCGCGCGTCACCGCCTCGAGGAGCTGGACGGCGCCGAGGCCGGCCACGGGAACGCCGCGTGACCCACGGCATTGACGTGCCGTTCCTGCTGCATGTTGCCGAGCAGGTCGACGGTGACCCGCAGGTGCACGAGCTGGGCGTGCTCTACGCAGCGGTGGCCCGCGTCCACTCCAGCGCCATGGGGCGCGACTGCTACGGCTCGGATCACCTCAAGGCGGCCGCGCTCCTGCACCAGCTCGCGCGGACTCCCTGCCTGGAGCACTCGAACCTGCAGTTCGCGTGGGTGAGCACCTACGGGTTCATGAAGTTGCAGGGCTACCGCCTGGACTACCAGCCCAAGGTCGCGGCCGCTCTCGTCCGCGACGCGGAGGCCGGCCGGGTCACCGTGGAAGAGATCGCCATGACGCTCCGCGGCTGGACCGTCCGATGAGCAACCGATCCAGCCAGTACGTGCGCCGCCGCTACGGCGTCCCAGCCCGCCGGGACCTGGAGATCGCCTACTGGGATCCGGCCAAGGAGCCCTGCAAGGGGGCCGTCGTCGACTTCCGGAACCAGTACCTGCGGGTCCGCCTGGACGGCGACAAGCACCTCTCGACCGTGCACCCGACATGGGCGATCATCTGGCCGGACATCCCCGATCCGGACGCCCGCGGATGGTGTGACGGCTGCGGGGAGGACGTGGCGCTCCGCGCCGACGGCACTGCCCGCCGGCATGGCAAGGGCCCGTAGGGGACGGGCTGCGCCGGGGTGGGCAAGGAGCCGTGGGCGCGGGTGTCGTACGCAGGCGCCCGCCGAGCCACGGCCACCACCCGCCGGGAGGCCCGCGAGGCCGCAGAGCGCCGCGCCGCACGGCCGCAACTACTCAGCGCATAGCGCCACCGAAGGGGAGGGCACGGACCTCACGAAGGCCGGGACAGCCGTCGATGACGGCGACGGATACACGGTGCTGAGGGTCCGGGATCTCCGCGAAGCGATCGGCGCCCAGCCCACCGGGCGCCACGTGGAGAGGCCATCTCCCAAGGGCTCCATCAGGCGGGATACCGGCACTGAGGCAATAGGGCGTAGGGCGTCATCTGCGGGACGACCTCAGAACCCTTCGGCCGCCGGCGGCCCGTCAGCCGCCCAGCACGGCCGACGAGTCCTTGGCGCAGGGGCCGAGGCACACCGCTCGTCGAGCGGCAGCCGGGTCGAATCGGACGCGTCCTGATGGCGGGTGCCGCCCGTGACCAGACTGCCACCCTGGCTCGACTCAGCCGGGCACGTCCATGCGCTGCGTGCCGATCACCGACAGCAGCCGCAGCGCCTCCTCTGCGGGAGAGCCAGGATCGGCCGTGTAGATCACGACTTGTTGGTCTCGGTCGGTGATGTCGAGGACATCGCAGTTGACGGTGATGGGGCCGATCAGCGGGTGGCGGACGGTCTTGCGCAGGGTGGGCTCGGCGCGTACGTCGTGGGCGGCCCACAGCCGGGCGAACTCCGCGCTGCCGGCGAGGAGGTCATCCACCAGCGTGGCTACCTCGGGGTCATCGGGGTAGCGGGCGGCGGTGGCACGCAGGTGCCGGGCCGCGGCGCGGGCAAACGCCTTTGCGTCGGACGGGTCGTACAGCAGCCGCTCCCGCGATTGTGGTGCGAGAAAGGCACGGCGCACGAGGTTGCGCTCGGGCCGGGGCAGAGCGGAGAAGTCCTCCAGGAGAGCTGCCGCCAAGTCGTTCCAGGCGATCACCTCGTAGGTCGCGGACAGCACGATCGCCGCGGCATGCGGCAGCCGCCGCAGCAGGTCGAGGATGCTCTGCCGCACTTCACGGGAAGGCCCGGCCGGCGGACCGGGCGGGGCGCCGGCGAGATGGTGCAGGTGGTCGCGCTCGGCGTCCGACAGGCGCAGGGCCCGGGCCAGACCGGCAAGTACCTCGCGCGACGGGCGCGGGCCCCGTGCCTGCTCCAGCCGGGTGTAGTACTCGGTCGAGATGAACGCCAGCTGCGCCACCTCCTCGCGGCGCAGCCCCGGGGTGCGGCGGCGCGGCCCGGCGGGCAGACCCACGTCGGCAGGGTTGATGCGCTCACGCCTGCTGCGCAGGAAGCCGGCCAGCTCTCGTCTGTCCACGCCACCCAGTGTGCGCGGATGCCGCGGAGCCGATCCAGGTACCGCTGGTGCCTGGATCGGCTCCGCCGCCGGACACAGGCTCGCTGCCATGAACAACGCACAGACCACCGACACATCCACCCCAGCGGCCGTGGGCCTGCTGGCCGGCAAAGTCGCCCTCATCACCGGTGCCGGTCGCGGTATCGGCGCCGCCGCGGCGCGCCTGTTCGCCCGGGAGGGCGCCCGGGTGCTGCTCGCGGCCCGCACGCAGGACCAGCTCAAGGCGGTGACCGAGGAAATCCGGGCGGCCGGCGGCACCGCCGAGTTCGCAGTATGCGACCTGGCCGACGGGGCCAGTGTCCGTGCCGTCGTCGACCGCACCGTCGACCTGTACGGCCGGCTCGACGTCGCCTTCAACAACGCAGCGACCAGCGTGCCGCCGGCCCCGATGGACCAAGTGCCCGAGGCGGATTTCGACCACGTCTACGCCGTGAACCTCAAGGGTCCGTGGCTGGCCATGTCCGCCGAGGTCGCCGCCATCCGGGCCACCGCAGGCACGGGTGCGATCGTCAACAACTCGTCCGTCGGCAGCCTGACGGGCAACCCCGCGCTGCCCGCCTACGGTGCGATGAAACGGGCGGTCAACAGCCTCACCGAGTCGGCCGCCATCACCTACGGCCCGGAGGGCATCCGCGTCAACGCCATCGCTCCCGGCACCACGCTGACCGAGATGGTGCGTGCATGGAACGACCGCTCACCCGGCGTCGTCGACCAGCTCAACGCACGCACCCCGTTGCGCCGTGCGGCCGACCCTGACGAGATCGCCCAGGCCGCCGCCTGGCTCCTGAGCGACCGAGCCTCCTATGTGACCGGGACGGTACTCCCGGTTGACGGCGGCATGCAGGCATGAGCCGGAGACGCGCCTGCTGCCCGGATGCTCTGGCGAGCCGGACAGGCCTGCTCGGCGGTGTCCGGGTCGCGCAGGGGCCGCATGCCGTCGGGCAGGTCGGGCAGGTCGGGCAGGTGGAAGGAGTACCGGCCGAGCATGCTGATGTGGTGCCGTACGCACGGCGAGAGACGGGCCACGTCCTCGTCGCGGACGTCGAAACCGTCCCCGCGCAGCTGGTTCACCGCGGCGTCCATGTACCGAGTGTTGAAGAGGACGACGGCGTTCAGGACATACCGCAGTGCCCCGATCTGGTCTTCCATGCCGTCCGGGTAGCGCTGGTAGAGCTGCCCGGAGCGGCCATGGAAGATCTTCCGGGCGAGAGAGTGACGGCCCTCCTGCAGGTCGGCCTGCACCTTGATCCGGAGGCGGTAGCCGGGCTCGTCGGCCGGGCGCAGGATATGCAAGGTCTGCGATCCGCCCGTAGTGCGCGATGGCGTCGCCGAGCGGGGTGGGGCGGCCGTCGCGAGAGAGCATGCGGATGACGTCGTACGCACGGACTGCGCCGATGCGGATGGAGTCGACAGCGTGGGGGTGTCCATCCTGCCCCCAGCCGCCGGCCGCCCTCGCACCAGGCGGCGAGGTCGCCACCCACGCCACCCTCGGCCTGTCCGACGCCCCGGCTCGCGGCCGTCGTCCTGCCCGGGCGGCGAGGCCACCACCACCGTGTCCGACCCCGCCGGGCGACGACAACCCGGGCACCACACGGACAGCGCCCTTGGGCGTGTACACACTCACACCCACGCATAGGATCACAATCGCGTCATACCAATGTGTGCATCCCCGACCGGGTCATGATCGCCCGACCTGACTGAGGCACGGTCATCTGCATGAACGCCAAGACCAAGTACACGCTCGCCGCCGCCGCCGTCGGCTGGACGTTCCTCGCGTCCCAGTGGTCCGGCAAGGGCTGCGACTTCGTCCCGCAGTCCTACGCCCTCGTGCTCTCCCACGGCATGCCCAACGGCGCTGAGGGATGCAAGGCCGAGACGGAGGGGCCGCAGTACACCGACCAGTACGGGCGGTGACGCCGCCGCGCGGACCGGCGCCGGACCGGCCACCCCACCAGGCGCACCCCGGCGCCGTCCGCCGGCCGCTCGCCTGGGGACCGGCGACGGCGAGGCCGGCGCCCTCGCGCTGCCCGCCGCCGCACGGTGCCCTGATGCGGGCGGTGAAGGCACGGCACCGCGCACGCGTACCATCCGGGAACTGCGTGACCTTGTGCCGATCGGGGCGGTCGAGGACTCCGAACTGGCGCGTTCGGCACAGGCAGGTGACGCGAGTGCCCTCCGCCTGCCCCTGACCCGGCACCCGAGCAGGCATGCACGCCGTCGCACCGGACGCCGAGGACGCCGTGCAGGACGCGGCGCTCATCGCACTGCGCCGCATAGGGGGCATACGGGATCCGGACGCGGCCGGTCCGTGGCCGCGGATGGTGGTGCGCAACGTGTGCCGCGCCCGGCTGCGCACGATATCGGCGGTTCCGGTGGCCGAACCCGCGCTGGAGGCCGACCGGCGCTGGTGTACGTGGACCCCGGCCGGCTCCGGGGACAGCGACCCGCTGCCGGACGGGGGCTGCTCGATGTCCCGCTACGGGCGTATCACCGAAGCCCTCCTCGGCGACATCGGCGCCCCGATCGGCCTGTCCCTGGTGGCGTGTGAAGCCTCCGCCAGGTGGACCACCCCGCCAACCATCCCCCTGCGCCACGGGCTGACTGCCCGGCAGCGCGCCGCCGCGCCCCCGCCGCGGCGCGCGCGGCAAGCTCGCGGGCCGGGCCGCCGGTCACCTCGCCGACCCCGCACGGGTCCGACGGCCCGTCGGCTTAAACCGATTCATTGATCTTGAGAATCCGTTCGTCAAGTCTGTCAACACCGTTGCCATAGAAGGAGATCGCCCTCAGAGTGTCTCATTGAAGCGATTCAATGCCTCTCGAGGAGCCGCCCGTGCGTCAGCAGATCACCGCCGTGGTCGCTGCATCCGTCTTCGTCGTGGGGGCACCCGCGACGGCGACGGCAGCCAGTCCACCGCCAGCCGCCCCCGCCGCCGCGACGAGCGTCAGCGCGCTGACGGTCAACGCCCTGGAGGACCCGCTCGGCATCCCGCCCACCGCGCCCTCCCTCAGCTGGCAGCTCGACTCCCCGCGCCGCGGCGTCACACAGCGGGCCTACCAGATACGCGTCGCCTCGTCGGCCGGCCGCCTCGACGACCCCGACGTCTGGGACAGCGGCAAGGTCTCCTCCGGCCAGTCGGTCGGCGTCCGCTACGGCGGCCCCGCGCTGCAGCCGCGCACCGACTACGCCTGGTCCGTGCGGGTATGGGACGACCGGGGCGCCGCCTCCCCGTGGAGCGCGCCCGCCACGTTCGGCACCGCATTGGGCGACCGGCCGTGGACCGCCTCGTGGATCGGCGTGCGGACACCGGCGCCGGACGCCAAGTGGACCGACTACACCGTCAAGTTCACCGCCTCCGGCATCAACGGGGCGCTCGGCGTCTACTTCCGCGGGCAGGACACCGAGAACGCCTACATGTGGCAGATCAGCGACGCCGACGACGCGCTGCGCCCGCACGTCAAACGCAACAGCACCTACTCGGTCCTCAAAGCGACGCCGTTCCCGGCCGGGTTCGACTTCGCCGCCGAGCACGACTACGCGATCGACGTCGACGGCGACACGATCACCACCACCGTCGACGGCAAGGAACTGGACCGGCGCACCGACACGACGTTCGGCGGCCCCGGCACGATGGGCTTCCGCACCAGCGGCGCGGAGCGCGGCCTGGTCCGCGACGTCACGGTCACCAGCGCCGACGGCACCGTCCTGGTCGACACCGACTTCCCGGCGGGCGACCGCACCTTCGCCTCCGGCACCGTCACCGACGGCGGTCTGCGCGTGGACAGCGAGGGCGGCGAGGCCTGGCTGCGCCGCGACGAGCCCGTCCCGCTGCTGCGCAAGGAGTTCGACCTCGGCGGCAAGAAGGTCGCCCGGGCACGCGTCTACGCGTCAGCGCGCGGCGTGTACGAACTGCGGCTCAACGGCGCACGCGTCGGCGACGCCGAACTCGCACCGGGCTGGACGGCGTACGACAAGCGCATCGACTACCAGACCTACGACGTGACCCGGCAGGTCCGCGGCGGCGTCAACGTGCTCGGCGCCGAGGTCGCACCGGGCTGGTACAGCGGCAAGGTCGCCATGTTCGGCACCGACGTCTACGGCAAGGACACCTCGGTGACCGCCGAGATGCTGGTGGAGTTCACCGACGGCACCAGCACCACCGTCCGCACCGACGGCACCTGGACGACCACCGGCGGCCCGACCCGCGAGGCCGACCTGCTCGACGGCGAGTCCTACGACGCGCGGGTGGCCAGGAAGGTCACCGGCTGGGACGAACCCGGCTTCGACGACGCGGACTGGGCCGGGGCCGAGGTCCGCGACGAGCCGGTGAACGTGCTCGAACCGCAGACCGCGGTCGACGTACGGGTCACCCAGGAACTTCGGACCGCCAAGCGGATCGACTCGCCGACCAAGGGCACCTACCTGTACGACCTCGGGCAGAACATGGTCGGCCACGTCCGCCTCACCGCCCGGGGCGAGCCGGGCCGGACGGTGACGATCCGGCACGGCGAGGTCCTCAACCCCGACGGCACGCTCTACACCGCGAACCTGCGCACCGCGAAGGCGACCGACCACTACACCTTCGCCGGCGACGGGCCGGAGACGTTCGAGCCGTCCTTCACCTTCCACGGCTTCCGGTACGTCGAGATATCCGGCGTCGACTCCGCCCCCGCGGCCGAGGACCTCGTCGGTGTCGTCGTCGGCACCGACGGGGACCTCACCAGCAGCCTGGACACCGACTCCGACCTGGTCGACCAGCTGCACAGCAACATCGTGTGGGGCATGCGCGGCAACTTCCTGTCGGTCCCCACGGACACCCCCGCGCGCGACGAGCGGATGGGCTGGGCCGGCGACATCAACGTCTTCGCCCGCACCGCCGTCTACAACATGGACGCCCAGTCCTTCCTGACCAAGTGGCTGCAGGACCTGCGGGACACCCAGCGCCCCGACGGCTCGCTGCCCGGCGTCGCCCCCGTCGTCCCCGGCCGCTTCGACGGCGGCTACGAGTCGGCCGGCTGGATGGACGCCGGCGTGCACGTGCCGTGGACGCTGTGGCAGGCCTACGGCGACACCGACGTCATCCGCGACAACTACGCCATGATGAAGGCCTACGTCGACTTCCTCGACGCCGACTCCACCGGCCACATCCGCTCCGCCGGCGGCTACCTCGACTGGCTCAACCTCGACGACGCGACCCCCGCCGACGTACTCGACACCGCGTTCGCCGCCAAGAGCACCCGCGAGTTCGCGCAGATGGCGGCCGCCATCGGCCGCGACGGCGACGCGCAGGCGTACCGGCAGCGCTACGAGGCGATCCGGTCCGCCTACCAGGCGGCGTTCGTCGGCGCCGACGGCACCGTCAAGGGCGACAGCCAGACCGCGTACATCCTGACACTGACGGGCGACCTCGCCCCCGCCGACCGGCGCGAGAAGGTCGTCGCCAAGTTCGTGAAGACCCTCGAGCGCCGCGACTACCACCTGTCGACCGGCTTCCTCGGCGTCGACGGACTACTGCCGGCCCTCACCGAGGCCGGCCGCTCCGACATCGCCTACCGGCTGCTGCAGCACGAGGACTACCCGTCCTGGGGCTACGAGATCGGCAAGGGCGCGACCACGGTCTGGGAACGCTGGAACTCCATCAACCCCGACGGCACCTTCAACGACGTGGGCATGAACTCGTTCAACCACTACGCCTACGGCGCGGTCGGCGAGTGGATGTACCGCACCATGGCGGGCGTCTCCGCGGCCGAGCCCGGCTACCGCAAGGTGCTCATCGCCCCGCAGCCCGGCGAGGGCATCCACCACGTCGACTTCCGCCACCAGACCCCGTACGGCACCGTGCGCAGCGCATGGGACACCACCGGCGGGGCGATGAGGCTCGACGTCACCGTGCCGGCGAACACCACCGCCCAGGTACGCGTCCCGGCGGCGAACCGCTGGGCGGTCACCGAGGGCGGCAGGCCGATCGGCGAGGTCGAGGAGGTGACCTACCTCGAGCAGGACGGCGGGGACGTCGTGCTGGAGATCGGCTCGGGGCACTACGCGTTCGCGGTCGACCCGGTCCTCGGCGACCTGGGCGCGGCCCGGGCACAGGCGGCGTCGTTCGCCGCCGACGTCGACGCGCTGCCGGCCCGCGGCCCCGGCAAGGCCGCCAAGGCGCACCTGCAGACGCGCACCGCATCGACGGGCAAGGAACTCGACACCGCCTGGCGCCTGCAGGACCAGGGCGCGGACGAACGGCAGACCGCCGCCGCGGTGCACCGCGCGCTCGCCGGCGCCGCGGACCTCGACCGCCGGACCGGGGCGTACGCCGAGCAGGGCACGATCGACAAGACGACGGCCACGAAGCTGCGTGACGCGCTGAGCGGCATCGAGCAGACCCTCTCGCGGGCGTCGTCGCGCCTGGTCGGCGCGGTGGCCACACTGGACGTGCCGTCCGGCGAGATCCTCCCCGGCGACACCGTCCGCGTGACGGTGGCGCTGAAGAACACCGGCAAGCGGCCGCTGACCGGCGTCGACTCCTCCCTGCGGGCGCCCGCCGACTGGATAGTCGAGCCCGCGGGCCGGCACGCGTCCACCGCGGACGCGGGCCGCACCCTCGAGCACGCCTACGACGTCACGGTCGCACCCGACGCCAAGGCATCCCTGGCCGACCTGACCGGCCAGGTGGCCTACCGGTACACGGGAGGAACCGCGACGCTCCCGGTGTCGGCGGGCCTGGCGGTCGCCCCCGGCGTCGCCATCGAGAAGGTGACCACCACGCCCGAGGCGGCCGGCCCCGGCCAACGAGCCACCGTCGCCGCCGTGCTGACCAACCGCACCGACACGACGCAGTCCGGCACGCTCACCCTCGACCTCCCCGAGGGCTGGCCGACACCGGACCCGGTCGGCTACCGCCTGGACGCGGGGGAGCGGGCGACGGTCCAAGCCGTCGTGACGGTGCCGCTCACCATCGCCGAGGGGAAGGCCGCGCTCACCGCGGCGACCGGCCCGACCCCTGCCGAGCGGGCGACCGGCACGATCACGGTCTCGCTGCCCACCCCGCCCGCACAGGCCGGCGACCACGTCGACCTCGGTGACGGCCCGTCGGAGACCGCCCACCGGCTGACGGCGTCGCAGTACTCGGGAACGAACACCGAGGCCGGGCTGACCCGGCGCTACACCCACTCCTCCTACCCCGGAGGCTGGTTCGAGTTCGACGCCGCCGTGCCGGCCCACGGCCGCTTCGCGATCCGCGTCGTGGAGACCTTCGACGGCGCCCGGCGCAAGACCTACGACGTCCAGGCCGACGGCCAGGTGGTGCACAGCGTCGACCTCAGCCGCAGCGAAGGCGGCCAGGGCACCGTCGTCCACCAGTTCGTGGTCGACCCCTCCGCCGCCACCTCCGACGGCACCGTCCGGCTCCGCTTCCAGGACACCGGCGCCGACTACGACCCCTCGATCGCGGATGTGTGGGTGGTGCCCCTCGACTGACACCCGGCCACCGCCGTGTGCCCGATCCCCCCGCCACGGGGCGCCCGGGCACACGGCCCCGCGCGGCACGCCGCGAAGGCGACCGCACACACACCACGGCCCCTTTCCCGATCTCCCCGACTGCTACGGTGGGTCCGCAGACCCTGACCGTCGGTACGCGAGAGGCCCCGGGTTGACCAGCCGTCATGACCACGAGTGCCTTGCCGCCGTCGTGCGCGCCTGCGCGGGCCGCGCGCTGGAGGCGTCCTCAAAGCTCGCCCGGGCCTCGGACGCCACGATCGACGCGGCGCTGCGCGAGATGGCCCGCCTGCTGGAGTCGAACCAGCCGGCGCTCGTGGCCGCCAACGCACGCGACCTCGACGCCGCCGCAGCGGGCGGCATGTCCGCCGCGCTCCAGGACCGGCTCCGCCTGGACGCCCCGCGCCTTGGGGCCATGGCGGCGGGACTGCTCGAACTCGCCGACGTCCCCCACGAGCCGCTGGACAGGCTCCTCGAGGAACGCCCCGACGGCCTCAGCCTGCTGGAGCGCCGCCGCCCCGTCGGGGTCATCGGGGCGAACTTCGAGGCCCGCCCGAACGTGACCGTGGACATCGCCTCGCAGTTCCTGAAGTCGCGCAACGCCGGTGTGCTGCGCACGGGGTCGGCCGCCCTGCGTTCCGGGCGCGCGCTGGTGGAGCAGGTGATCGCCCCGGCGCTGGCCGCGGTCGGCCTGGATCCGGCGGCGATCCAGCTCGTCCCCCGTGAGGACCGCGCGGCGGCCTGGGAACTGGTGCGCATGCCCGACCTCGTCCCGCTGGTGATCCTCCGCGGCAGCGGCGACAGCACCCGTGACCTGGGCCGGGAGGCAGCCCGGCACGGCGTCCGCACACTCGCGCACGCCGACGGCGGCGGCGTGCTGTACGTGGGCGCCGCGGCCGACGAGCAGGCCGTCCAGGAGATCGTCGCGGCGAGCCTGGACCGCCTGGGCGTCTGCAACCGGCTCAATCTGCTGCTGATCGACCAGTCGGTCTACGACGCCCTGCTGCCCGGTGTCCTGAAGACCCTGGACGGCCTCGGCATCGCGGCCTCGCTGCCCCCGCACCCGCACCCGCGGGGGTACGAGTGGTCCCTGGACGCCGACCGGCCGGGAACGGTGACCATCGACGCCGCCGCCGGACCGGTGGACGCGGCCGGCATCGCCAACCGGGAGACCTCCGGTCTGGCGGCCGCCGTCGTGACCGAGGACCCGGCCGCCGCCGCCGCGTTCATCAACGCCTATGCCGGATCGGGCGTCTTCCACAACTGCAGCACCCGGCTCCTGGACGGCTCCAAGCTCCTGCGGCTGCCCGAGACCGGCATCAACATCGACCGGGTGCCCGGCCCGCGCGGGCCGGTGACGTTCCGCGACCTGTCCCTGAGGCAGTACGTCGTCGTCCCGACCGCCAGCCCCGCCGCGATCACCGGCTCCGCCTGAAGCCGATCCGGACA
>NZ_CBDRBL010000085.1:0-28641 GCF_965342175.1 Actinacidiphila sp. bgisy167 | reverse complement strand
TCATGGACACACCCCCCAGTACCCCCACCCCCGGCGCCCTCCCCGGCACCGTCCGCACAGATTATCCGCGGACACCCTCGCGGGGAGGCAGGATCTATAGACTGCGCGCGGGGAATCGTTGGGGGGCTGACGCATGGCCGTTGAGGCACACGGATTCCAGCCGCGGGGCGGCCCTGCGCGCGAGCCCGGCGGGACGCAGGGCCCGGGCGGCCCCGCCGGTCCGGGAGCGGGCGTCGTCGAGGTCCCGGCGGTCTCGCCGCGGGCGCTGCTCTCCCGGGCGCTGGCCGTACCGCTGATCCTGGGTCTCGGCCTGTTCCTGCCCGCGGTGGTCGCGGCGCAGCCGGGCCCGGGGGCCCGCGACGGCGTCTTCTGGCTGCAGATGGTGCTCACCTGCTACTCCGGCATCCGGCTCGCGGTGATGGCGCTGACAGCCCACCGCAAGCTGATACAGGGCTCGTTCTGGCTCTTCGTGTACGTGGCGATGGGCGTCGCGCCGCTCGCGCAGGACGTCCTCGGCCAGACGCCGACGCCGGTCATCGGCACCCGCTCGGATCTGCTGGTCGCGGTCGCGCTGGTGCTGATCGGCTGTGCGGCCTTCGACGTCGGCGCCCTGCTGTCGCGGCACAGGCCGATCCGCCGGGCCCGCCGCAAGGACCGCTCCGCCTCCTTCCACCGCAGGCGGGTGTATCTGCTGGCAGCCGTCGCCTTCGTCGGCAGCGCCCTGCTGGTGGTCAAACTCGGCGGCCCCGCCGTGTTCTTCAGCAGCCGCCAGGCCATCACCGACACGATCCGGGCCGACGGCGCGGCCTCGGCGGAGTCCAACGTCGGCTCCGCCTTCCTGCGCGGCTTCGGCACCGTCCCCGCGCTGCTGGCGCTGCTGGTCTTCACCCGCTGGCTGGTGACCTCGCGGCGGGCCCGCCGCCGGCCTCTGGTGATCGCCACCTGGGGCGCGCTGCTGCTGCTCAACGGCGTGGTCAACAACCCGATCAGCAACCCCCGTTACTGGTTCCTGACGGTCCTGTTCTCATTCCTCTTCACGGCCTTCCCCAGGAGCCCGGCGATGTACCGGACGGCCCTGGCGCTGGGCGTGCTGGCCGCGCTGGTCGTCTTCCCGTTCGCCGACCGCTTCCGCTACGACGACGACGGCTACAAGCCCGTGCAGACCACGTCGGTGTTCGAGCCGCTGGCGATCAAGGACTACGACCAGATCGGCATGTTCGCCAACACCATCACCTTCTCGGAGACCGGCCCGGGCCACTTCTACGGACGGCAGCTCGCGGGCTCGGCGTTCTTCTTCGTGCCGCGGTCGGTCTGGCAGGGCAAGCCCCGCGACACCGGCGTCATGATCGGCCAGTGGATGGGGATGAAGAACGTCAACCTCTCCTCCCCCATGTGGGCCGAGGTCTGGATCGACTTCGGCGCCGGCGGCGTCGTCGCGGGCTTCGTCGCGCTCGGCTACCTCGCCGCCCGGGGCGACCGCCGCTACGCCCTGCGCACCTCGGTGGACCCGCGTCCCGGCAACGTCATGGCGATCGTCATCCCGCTCGTCGCGGGCTACTCCTTCATCCTCCTGCGCGGCCCGCTGCTGCAGGCATCGGGCCGCATCGGGGTCGCCCTGATCTGCTTCGCCCTGGTCACCACCCTGCGCTCCGACGAACGCAAGCACCTGCGCTGAGCCGCGGCACCGCACGGGCCTACAGCCCGGCCGCGCCCGCCGCCGGGGTCGTCAGGGCGTCCAGCGCGCGCCGCAGCTGCGTGCTGGAGGTGTGCACCGTGTACGGGAAGTAGACGACCTCGACCCCGACCGTGGCGAAGTCGCGCTCGAGCCGGTCCCCCTTCTCGGTGCCGCGCCAGTCGTCGCCCTTGAAGATGACGTCGAACCGGACCTGCTCCCAGGTCTCCAGCTTGTTCGGGACGGTCTCGACGAACGCCGCGTCGACGAAGCGCACGCTGCGGACGATCTCCAGCCGTTCGACGAGCGGGACGACCGGCTTGCGCCCCTTGGCCAGGGCGGCCATCTCGTCCGAGACCACCCCGGCGACCAGGTAGTCGCACTGGCTTCGGGCGTGCCGCAGGATGTTCAGATGGCCGACGTGGAACAGGTCGTAGACACCAGGTGCGTATCCCACACGGTGCGCCATGTCGCGAATCCCCCCACAGGAATACAACCGTTCCGCGAGCTGCGGAGTCTCAGACACTAGCGTGAAGCCGGTGTGTTTCTCCGGTGAACGGATAAGGTGAGCACCTGGTCACTTCTGGGGGGAAGGGGTCCTTCCGTGCCCGAGTTCGAGGGCCGCACTCTGCTGCTCGTCTCCACCAACTACGCGCCCGAACACGCGGGTATCGGCCCGTACGCCACGCAGATCGCCGAGCACTGGGCGGCGGCGGACGGCGGCGGCGCCGAGGTCCATGTGCTCGCCGGCATGCCGCACTACCCGTCGTGGCGGCTCGACCCCGCGTACCGGGGCGTCTGGCGGACCGAGGAGCGGCGCGCCGGGGTGCTGGTGCACCGCCGGCGCCACACCGTGCCGCCGCGTCAGACAGCCCTCAGACGCGCCCTGTTCGAGGCGTCGATCCTCGCGCACGGGCTGGTCGCACCGCCTCGCGTGCGGCCGGACGCGGTGGTGGCCCAGATGCCGAGTCTGGCCGGTGGGGTCGTCGGCGCGCGCATCGCCGCCCGGCACAAGGTGCCGTACGTGCCGATCGTGCAGGATCTGATGGGCGCCGCCGCCGCACAGAGCGGCATCCGCGGCGGCGACCGGGCGGCCGCGGCCGCCGCGGCCGTGGAGGCGTACGCGCTCAAGCGGGCCACGCTGGTCGGGGTGATCCACGAGAGCTTCGTGGACCGGGTCGCCGCCATGGGCGTGGACCGCGGGCGCATCCGGCTGGTGCCCAACTGGTCGCATGTGGCGAGGCCTTCACGGCCGCGCGAGGAGACCAGGGCCCGCCTCGGCTGGGGCGAGGAGCAGACGGTCGTGCTGCACTCCGGCAACATGGGCCTCAAACAGGGCCTGGAGGTGCTGGTCGAGGCCGCCCGTCTCGACCCCTCGGTGCGGATCGTGCTGATGGGCGACGGCAACCAGCGCGAGCACCTGCGCGAGCTCGCGGCGCAGGTGCCGAACCTGGAGTTCGCCCCGCCCGCCGAGGACGCCGACTTCCCCGACGTGCTGGCCGCCGCCGACGTCCTGGCCGTCACCCAGCGCGCCTCGGTGCTGGACATGAGCATCCCGTCCAAGCTCACGTCGTACTTCGCCGCCGGGCGGCCCGTGGTCGCCTCTGTCGCCGCGGAGGGCGGCACCGCGCAGGAGGTGCTGCGCTCCGAGGCCGGGCTGCTGGTGGAGCCGGAGGACCCGGGCGCCTTCCTGAAAGCCGTGCGCGCCCTGGCGCAGGACCAGGAGGCCGCCACCGCGCTCGGTGCCCGGGGGCCCGCCTATGTGGCGGCGCACCTGAGCCGCGAGGCCGGATTGTCACGGATCAGTGCGCTCCTCACGGAGGCACTGGACACGGCCGCAGAAGCTGTCGATCCTGAGGGGTCGGACGTAGGGGGGGTTCCACGCACGTGAGTGATCAACCGCACGCATCGCAGATGTCCGAGGCCCACGACGAACCGGACCTGCTGCGCGACCAGTTCCGCCAGCTCGTCCGCTACCGCGCGCTGCTGGTGGCCGGCGTGCTGATCGGTCTGCTCGGCGGCGGATACCTGGCCGTCTCCGGCAAGGACACCTATGTGGCGACCAGCGAGGTGGTGCTGCGGGCGGCCACCGTCGACGAGTTCGCGGCCGGCGGCACGGCGCCCGACAAGGCGATCAACATCGGCACCGAGCGGCAGACGGCGATGAGCAACGAGATCGCCAAGCGCGCCGCCAAGGCGCTGCGCCTGCCGCAGCGTTCCGTCTCCTCGCTCCAGGCCGACCTCCAGGTCACCAACCCGCCCAACACCCTGGTCCTGCGCTTCGCGTACACCTACAGCGACCCGGACGAGGCGGCCCGCCGCGCCAACGCGCTCACCCGGGCGTTCATGGACGCGCGCCAGGAGACCACCGAGACCACCATCAAGAACACCGTCCACAACCTGCGCAAGCAGCTCGACCCGGTGGTCAAGCAGCGCAAGGAACTCGACGACCAGATCGCCAGGCTGGGCGAGGGACCCACCCTGGACGCGGCCACCACGGTGCAGGCCACCCTCGTCGGCCGCATCTCCGAACTCAGTACCAACATCACCCGGTTGCAGACCCTCGACACCACGCCCGGCAGGTGGATCCGGGTCGCCTCCCCGCCGGCGGGGGCCTCCGGCCCCGGGCTGCCCATGATGCTCGGCCTCGGCGCGCTCGTCGGCGTCGCCATCGGCCTGCTGGCCGCCTGGGTGCGGCTGGTCTTCGACCCGACCGCGCGCTCCGAGGGCGACGTGGTGCGGGCGCTGCGCGCGCCCGTGCTGGGCACGCTGCCGCGCGGCAGGGGCGGGCCGCTGCTCGCCGTCGACAACGCCGACCCCCGGCTGGCCGAGGAGTACCGCTCGGTGGCCTTCCGGCTCGCGTACGACCAGCGGTTCGCGGAGCACCGCCGGCTGCTCGTGGTCGCACCCCGCGGCACCGCGGACACAGCCGCCTCGGTCGCCGTCAACCTGTCGGCGTCCTTCGCCGAGATGGGCATGGACGTGCTGCTGGTCGAGGCCGACCTGCGCACGCCCGGGCTGTCGGCGCGGCTGCGCTCGGCCGACGGCTCCCGCCCCGGCTGGGCCCGTTCCCCGCACCTGAGCGAGGGCGGCTGGCCGGCCGGTCTGCAGGTGCCCATCGACGCGGGCGAGTCCGGCTCCTTCGACCTCGTGCCGGGGCGCCGGGTGCGCAACGTGGCGCGGGCGCTCACCTCGTCGGCGGCGAGCCGGCTGTTCGCCGAGGCGGACACACCGGGCGCCGCGGTGATCGTGCTGGCCCCGGCGGTCCTGACGTACGCCGACGCGCTGGCCCTGGCCGACCGCATCGGCGGCGTCCTGGTCGTCGCCGACCCGCACGCGGTGCACCGCACCGACCTCGACCGGGTGCGCCAGCTGATCACCGGCGCGGGCAGCACCGTGCTGGGCGCCGTCCTGCACTCCTCGCCCCGCCGAGGCTGGTGGGCCCGGCGGGCCCGCCGGGCGGCCCTCAAGCGGAACGCCGCCGCGTCACGCTCCGAGGCCGCCCCGGCCGCCCCGGCCGCCGGGGCCGCGTCCACCGCGGAGGGCGGCGCCGCGGTCGCGGCGACCCCGACGGCCAGGGCGTCCGCGCCCACCGCCGGCGACACCCCGGCGCCGACCACCGACACCATCCCCCTGCGCACGGTGACCCGGTGACGCGGCGCCCGGTGAAGGTGGGCCGGGCGCCGGGCGCGAAGACCGCGATCGCCTGCTCCGTGCTCGACCAGGGCGTGGCGGCGCTCACGAACATCCTGGTGCTCGTCGTCGCCGCCCGGCTGTCCAGCGCCGCGGGGTTCTCGGTCTTCTCGATGGTCTACACCGTCTTCTCCGTGCTGCTGGGCGTGAGCGTCTCCTACGTCGGCCAGGCCCTGGTGCTGGAGCGGGGAGAGCCGGAGTCGGTGGCCACCGCCTGCCGCTCGGCGGCCTTCTTCGTCGCGGCGGCGTCCGCGGCGGCCGGGGCAGCCATGGCGGCGGTGCTCGCCTTCGTCCCCGGCGAGACGGCGTGGGCGCTGGCGGTGCTCGGCATGGTGCTGCCTCTGGTGCTCACCCAGGACGGGCTGCGCTACTGCTTCTCGACGCTGCGGCTGCCCCATCTCGCCCTCGTCGGCGACACCTTGCGGCTGGCGGTGGCGCTTCCCGCGCTCGCCCTGCAACCGCAGGGCACGGGCCCGGCCAGGCTGGTCGCTGTGTGGGGCCTGTCGGCGGCGCCCGCGCTGCTGCTCGGTGCCGCACTGCTGGCCCCCCGGCTGCGCGGCGCCAAGGCGGACCTGCGGCGCTTCGTGCGCCGTGGGCACCTCGGGCGGCGCTTCGTCGTCGAGTACGGCGTGGGCAACGCCTCCAGCCAGCTCGCGGTGGTCGGCCTCGGCGTGTTCGCCAGCCCGCTCGCGGTGGGCGCTTTGCGCGGTACGACGACGCTCTTCGGCCCGATGAACGTGCTCTTCAACTCCGCCACCGCCTTCGGTCCCCCGCTGCTGAACCGCGTCCCGGGGATGCGCGGCCAGGTCCGGACGACCGCCCTCCTCGCCGCCGTCCTCGCGGGCGTCGCCGCGGCCTGGACGGCCCTCCTCATCGCGCTGCCGGACCGCGCCGGCCGCGAACTGCTCGGCGAGACCTGGTCGGCGGCGTCCCGCCTGCTTCCCGCCACGGGCACGCAGTACGCCGCGATCGCCGCCGGCACCAGCGCCCTGCTCACCCTGCGCGTCCTGCGGCCGAAGGCCACCCTGCCCATCCAGGTGGTCTTCTCCCTGGCCTCGGTCGCCTTCATGATCGGCGGCTACGCCCTCGGCGGCGTCCTCGGCGCCGCCTGGGGCCTCGCCCTCGGCTCGGCCCTCAAGGCGCTGGTCCTCTGGGCCCGCATCGCCGTCGTCCGCCGTGAAGCCGCCCGGGCGGGCCACCCCGAAGGCCACGCCGAACCCGCCCCCACGGGCGCGTAGCCCTTCGTCCCGATCTCCCGCATCTCCCGTAGGCCCCCCGCGCACCCGCAGACGCCGGTCGCGGGGGGGGGCTCGCCCACCACCGGGAGGAGGCGTGGCAGCGGCCGTTCGCCCCCGCGGACGGCGACGAGACCCCATGCCACCGCGGAAGGCGACCCGCTCCGGAGCCTGGACCCCCGCCACCCGACCGCCCGCAGCCCGCGCCCCACGAGACCGCCCCTGCCCTCCCGCCCGTAGCCCGCCGGCAGTGCGACCGAAGGGAGCCAGACGCGACCCGCCGTCCACCCACCGGCCCGCCCGCGCCGCAGACCGAGGCCCGAGCCGCAGCCCTACGCCCCGGCCACGGCCACGGCCGTTCGGACGCCGGAGTGCGGGAAGAGCGGGGCGGGAGCGGGAGTCGGCCGTTGTCCCCAGGGGCGCAGCGGTGGGCGATCAGGGCGGCGGCGGCAGGGCTCCGATACGCGAAAGGACCGAGGCCCCGCGCGGGGGGCCTCGAAGAAGACGCGGACGCGTCCGGTGTCAGCGGCCCCGGGCGGGGGCCGTCATTCGCCGGTTGTACGGGTTCGCGATCACGCCTGGATGCCAGCAGCGGGGGTGCTCAGTTCGCGGAACCATTTCGCGAGGAAGGCGACGAGGAAGAGCGCGTGCACCACGAACAGCGCGGCGTACGCGGCCAGGAAGACCCGCGGCGCTCCGAGGGTGAGGAACACCAGGCAGAACACCCCGTAGTCGACGGGCAGCAGCGCGAGCGCGCGCAGCCGCGACGGGGCGGCGGCCGGGGTCGTCCCCGCGGCAGCGGGGGGCTTCGGCTTGAGCTTGTCCGCCAGCAGACCGCCGCTGAAGAGGAGTACGGCCGCGAACTGGAAGCCGAGCGGCAGCAGCAGCCAGCCCTCGGAGGGCAGATCGAAGAAGCGGTGGAAGGAGATCAGGACGGCCGCGTGGATCGCGGTGATCTTCCCGGCGTCGACCACGTGGTCCAACCACTCCCCCGCCGGGCTGCCGCGGCCCAGCAACCGGGCGAGCTGCCCGTCCGCGGAGTCGAAGGCGAAGCCGACGACGAGGCCGAGGTACACCGCCGCCGCCAGCGGCCACGAGGGCCGGGCCAGCGCCAGGGCCGCGATCGCGGTCAGGCTGAAGGCGGCGCTCACCAGGGTGACCTGATTCGGCGTCAGTCGCATGCGGTAGGCGCAGGCGGCGAGCACCCGGCCGGCCGGCCGGTTGATGTGGCGCGAATACAGCGACACGCCCTTGGCGGATTTCTGGGCCGTGCGCAGCTCGCGCAGCGCGCCACCGATCGTCAGCGTCACGTGACCCCCCAGCGATGCGACCTTCGTGCGTGTCACATCATGGCAGGCCGCGGCCGCCGCCCGGGGCAAGTAGGGTTTCTGACGGGCCGTCAACTACCGGTACGCGGACACCCCCGCAGCCGACCCGCCGTCACCCCGCCCGCACGCCCGCCGTCCGTACGGGCGTCACTCCGGCGGTGGTACCGCCCCTCCCGTCACACGGGTGAGCAGCAGGGCGATGTCGTCGTTGCGCGGGCCGGAGCGCTGGGCGTGCCCGAGGAGGCTGTCGGCCAGGGCGTCCATCGACGCGCCCGGACCGGCGCCGGCGACCTGCGCCGCCAGGTCGGCGGCGGAGACATCGATGTCGACGCCGGGCGTCTCCACCAGGCCGTCGGTGTAGAGGGCGAGCACCGCGCCGGGTGGCAGCGCGATCTGCGTCGTCGGATAGCGGGCGTCCGGGTCCACGCCCAGCAGCGGTCCGGGCGGCAGCGGCAGCACCTCGGTGGTGCCGTCCGGATGCCGCAGGATCGGCGGCGGGTGCCCGGCGGTGGCGATGCAGGCGGTGTGCCCTTCCAGGTCCACTTGGGCGTAGAGGCAGCTGGCGAGCAGACCCGGGTCGAGGTCGACGAGCAGCCGGTTGGACCGGGTGAGCACCTCGCTCGGGGAGGCCCCGGCGGTGGCGCGGACGGCCGTGCGGACCTCCCCCATGAGCGCGGCGGCGTTCACGTTGTGGCCCTGCACGTCGCCGATGGCCACCCCGCAGGTGGTCGTGTCGAGGCGGATCACGTCGTAGAAGTCGCCGCCGATGTCGATGCCCCGGGTGGCCGGCAGGTAGCGGGCGGCCACCTCGAGGCCGGGGACGTCGGGCAGGACCCGGGGCAGCAGCCGCGCCTGCAGGCTGATGGCGATGTCGTGCTCGGCGTCGTACAGGCGCGCCCGGTCCAGTGCCTGCGCGGCCAGGCCGGCGATCGAGAGGAGGACGCTGCGCTCGCCGGAGGAGAAGGGGTGCGGGCGGTCGTAGGCGAGGGCCATGGAGCCGACCGGCCGGCCCGAGGTGATCAGGGGCAGGAACGCCCAGGCGGCCTTGCGGTCCCGGACGACCGTGTCCGGGTAGATGCGCAGCATTTCGTCGACGTTGGCGAAGAAGCTCGGGACGCCCGTCTTAAGGACGCGCACGGCCGGGTTGTCGACATCCACCGGCAGGGTGTCGACGGACTCCATGAACTCCTCGTGGTAGCCCCGGTGCCCGATGACCCGCAGCCGCCCCTCCTCGGCCGTCAGCAGCGCCACGGCCTGCACGCCGAAGACCGACAGCATCTGCTCGACGACCAGGTCGATGACGTCCTGGGTGCCGACGGCCTCGGTGAGTGTGGCCGCCATGTGCAGCAGGTGGTAGAGGGCGATGGCCCGATCCGGAGTCGGTCCTGCGGGCAGTTGCTCCGCGGGGGTGTCCGCGGCCTCGGGCGCGGGGGCGGGGGTGACCCGGACGCTCACACCGGTGCCGTCCGGGTGGAGCTCGAAGGTGAGCCACCGGTCCGGTGGGCGCAGCGCCGTGGCCGTGGAGGGGCGGCGGCTGATCATCGCGCTGCGGAAGCGGTCCTCGAGGACGGGGTCGTCCAGCCAGGGCAGCAGCTCCCAGGGCTCGGCGCCCAGCAGGTCGGGCACCTCCGCGCCGAGCAGGGCGGCCGCCGACCGCGTGACGAAGGTGATCCTGCCCTCCAGATCCAGGGCGAAGAAGCCTTCCGGGAACCGTTCGGCGAGGTCGGCGGCGGCCGCCGCCTCTTCGGGGCCGTGGGCGCGGGCGCGCAGCGCGGGCAGGACCCGCGGCTCCTCGGGGGGCAGCACCGGCCTGCCGTCCTCGGCGGCCCTGCGCAGCAGCCGTCCCATGCGGTCGCAGGCCCCCCGGTAGGCCTCGCGGGTCCGCCGGGAAAGGCGCCCCGGATGCCCGCCCGGCCACACCAGGCACAGCGCGCCCCAGGCGGTGGGGCCGCTGGTGACGGGGGCCGCGGCGAGCGGGAAGTCGTACGGCAGGACCAGGGCGAGCCGGGGATAGGACCGGGCGATGTCCTCGTGGCCGCCCAGCAGCACCATGCGCCGTTCGCGGACCGCGTCGGCGACGGGGTGGGAGGCGCCGGGGACCACGCGCCCCCATATGGCGTCGATCTTGCGGGAGACGCCGACGACCGCGGCCAGCCTCAGCAGGTCCTGCTCGGGCGCCATCAGGTAGACCAGGCCCATGGTGGCGCCCGTGTCGCGCACCACCTGCCTCAGCGGGGAGTCCAGCAGCGCCGCACCGGGGTGTGCGGCGACAAGGCCGGCGAGCTCCGGCGGCATGTCCTCACCACCCCCCGGCCGGTGCCGGGAGCGGGCGCGTCCTGTCCTCGGGGACCATGGCCTGCTGCGCCTCCGTTCCGCCGTGGGGGCCAGCCGGCCGACGCGGCTGCCGGGCGGATGCCTACCCCACGTCAGCTGCCAAACTACCCGATGAACGGCATGAAGCACCTTTCGGACGTCTGTTTCCACGCGCCCGGGTGCGGATCTTTCACGGACCCGGGCGGCCGTCCGCCCCTGGGTAGGTGACGACGGCGTCCGGAACGGCCAGGGCGGCGACGGCAGGAGCGGCGCGGGTCACGCCACGCCGAGCGCCCGCGCGAACCGGGTGCCGGCCGCCGCCCTGGGCGCACTCCCGTCGCGCCACCTGCGGCACGGGTGCACGGAGTTGGCGAGCAGCACCAGGAACCCGTCGGTGGCGGGGTCGATCACCAGGCTGGTGCCGGTGAACCCGGTGTGGCCGGCCGCTCCGCGCCCGGCGAGGGCGCCCATGAAGTACGGCCGGTCCACCTCGAAGCCGGGGTAGGGGCCGCCGCGGTCCAGCAGCGCACGGCAGAAGAGGGCCAGGTCCCACGCGGTGGAGAACAGTCCGGCGTGGCCGGCGACCCCACCCATGACGTGGGCGTTCTCGTCGTGGACGGTCCCGTGCAGCGGGCCGCGGTCGAGCCGTCCCCAGGGCCTGCGCTGGTCCTCGGTCGCGGCGATCCGCGGGATCCAGGAGGCGGGCGGGTTGTAGCGGGTGTCGTACATCCCGAACGGCTCGGTGACGTCCTCCCGCACCAGGGCGTCGAGGGCCTCGCCGGTGGTCCGCTCCAGGACGTGCTGGAGCGCGATGAGATTCAGGTCGGAGTAGATCCGCTCGGTGCCCGGCGCCGCGACCGGGGCCTCCTCCCAGAGCAGCTTCGCCCGGGCCTCCCCGTCGGGGTGCTCGTGGAAGGGCAGCTCGGGACGGAGCCCGGAGGTGTGGTCGAGCAGTTGCCCCACGGTGATGCGCTGTTTGCCGGCCGCGGCGAACTCGGGCACGTAGGCCGCCACCTCCCGGCCGAGTTCGAGCCTGCCCACCGCGACGACGGCCGTGCAGAGCTTGGTGAGCGAGGCGAGGTCGAAGACGGTGTCGGGACGCATCGGGACCCACCGCTCGCGTGGCAGCTCCACGCCGCGGTCGGCGTCCTCGTCGTAGGAGGCGTAGCGGACCGCCCAGCCCAGGGCCTCGTGGAGGGCGACCGTGCCGCCCCGGCCCGCGAGGACCACCGCCCCCGCGCACCAGGGGTGCCCGGTGGGCGGTGCGGGCTCCAGAAAGGGGGTGATGTCCGCGACGAGCCGGTTCAGCTCGTCGCCGCGCAGCTCCGCGTCACGGGAGGTACCTCTCGACAGCCGCGGGGCCATGCTCCTCCAGCAGTTTGCGGGCCTTCTCGATGAGGGCGGGTGTGGGCTCGCGGCCGGAGGCCATCACCAGGTCCTCCGGATCGATCTGATGTTCGGACCCGGTGTGCAGGCAGCTGTCTGCGGTCTTGAAGGCCCACTTGCTCTCGTCGATCGGCTCGGACATCCCTGCCTCCTGACTGGCGTGGCGACGGGCGGGACGAATCACCGTGCATCCACAGTACGCCGCCGGGGTCGGCACAGCCCGACGAAGCAGACCACGGCCGCGACGGCGCCGCACAGCTGCACCACGGCCATCGGCACCGCCGTGTGCTCCCCCGCGATCCCGACGAGCGGCGGGGCGATCGCGCCCACCAGGAAGGAGCTCGTGCCGAGCAGCGCGGAGGCGGAACCCGCGGCGTGCCGGGTGCGCATCAGGGCGAGCGTGTTGGTGTTGGGCAGCACCAGGCTCATCGCCGCCATGAGCACGAAGAGGCTCGCGGCGACCGGAAGCAGCCCCACCGGCCCGAGCCACCCCGAGGTCAGCGCCACCAGCACGGCCGAGGCGACCGTGATCACCGCCAGTCCCACCCCCGTCACCTTGTCCATGCTGACCCGGCCGACCAGGATCTTGCCGTTGACCTGGCCGAGCGCCACCAGGCCCACGGAGTTCAGACCGAAGAGCAGGCTGTAGGTCTGCGGCGAGGCCCCGTAGATCTCCTGGATCACGAACGAGGACGCCGAGACGTAGGCGAACAGAGCGGCGAAGGCGAAGCCGCCGGTCAGCATGTAGCCGGTGAAGGCGCGGTCGGCGAGCAGCCCGCGCATCGCCCGCAGAGTGGCGCCGAGCCCGCCGACGTGCCGTTCCGCGGGGGCCAGCGTCTCCGGCAGCCCGCGCCACACCACGACGGTGAGGAGCAGGCCCACCACCGTCAGCACGACGAAGACCCCACGCCAGTCGGTGATCCGCAGCACCTGCCCGCCGATCAGCGGTGCGACGATGGGCGCGACCCCGGAGATCAGCATCAGGGTGGAGAAGAAGCGGGCCATCGCGACGCCGTCGTACAGGTCGCGGACGATCGCGCGGGCGATCACGATGCCGGCCGCGCCGCTGAGCCCCTGCAGCAGCCGGAAGCCGATCAGCAGTTCCGTGGTGGGCGCGAAGGCGCACACGGCGGTGGCCAGGACGTAGAGCACCATCCCCGCCAGCAGCGGACGGCGGCGGCCCCAGCGGTCGCTCATCGGGCCGACGACCAACTGACCGAGGGCGAGTCCGAGAAGGCACGCGGTGAGGGTGAGCTGCACCGTGACGGCAGGGCTGCGCAGATCCTCGCCGACCCGCGGCAGTGCCGGCAGGTACATGTCCATGGAGAGTGCGGGGAGCGCGCTGAGGGCGCCGAGGAGGAACGTCACCATCACGCTGGTGCGGGCTCCTGGGATCTCTCCGGCGCGTCGTACCGGGGTTGACGGCCCCGGTGTGGATATCTGGTCGGGCGGGGTCGCGCCGGCTTGCGGCATGGGGTCTCTCTCCGTGGTGTTCGAATCGTTCTCTATGCTCTCAGCAATCACAAGGTGGTCGAGGCCAGGTGGGGGCAGATTCATGACGGAATCGATCGATTCCGGTAGGAAAGTGCGCTGGGGCATCCTGGCTACCGGCGGCATCGCCGCGTCGTTCGCGGAGGACCTGCGCGAGCTGAAGGACGACGCCGAGATCGTCGCGGTCGGCTCACGCCGGCTCGACTCCGCGCAGGCATTCGCGGACCGCTTCGGCATCCCGCGGGCGTACGGCAGCTGGACCGAACTCGCCGACGACGAGGGGGTGGACGTGGTGTACGTCGCCACCCCGCACTCGGCGCACCGCGTCGCGGCCGGGCTGTGCCTGCGCGCCGGGCGGGCGGTGCTGTGCGAGAAGCCCTTCACCGTCAACGCGGTCGAGGCGCGCGAACTGGCCGACCTCGCCCAGGCCCGCGGGCGCTTCCTGATGGAGGCGATGTGGACCTACTGCAACCCCGTGGTGCGGCGGCTGACCGAACTCGTGGCGGACGGGGCGGTCGGCGAGGTCCGCAGCGTGCACGCGGACTTCGGCCTGCCCGGCCCCTTCGAGCCCGGCCACCGGCTGCTCGACCCGGCGCTCGGCGGCGGCGCCCTGCTGGACCTGGGCGTCTACCCGGTCTCCTTCGCCCACCTGCTGCTCGGCGAGCCCGACGAGGTCCAGGCCTGGGCGCACCTGACCGAGGACGGCGTGGACGACAACACCGGCATGCTGCTCGGCTACGACAGCGGCGCCATGGCGGTGCTCAGCTGCTCCCTCACCGCCGACACCGCGCAGACCGCGGTGGTCACCGGTTCCGCGGGACGGATCGAGGTGCCCCGCGGCTTCTTCCACCCGGACCGCTTCGTGCTGCACCGCGACGGTCGCGAGCCGGAGGAGTTCGGCGCCCCCGACGACGGCCTGCGCGGGCTGCAGCACGAGGCGGCGGAGGTCATGCGCTGCCTGCGCGCGGGCGAGCGCGAGTCCCCGCTGGTGCCGCTGGAGGGCAGCCTCGCCGTGATGCGGACGCTCGACACCGTCCGGGACCGCATCGGCGTCCGCTACCCCGGCGAGGGCTGAGCCCCGTCAGACCGCCCGCAGTCCGGGGTCCCCGGCCACGGTCACGAAGGACGCGGCGGTGGCCAGGGCGGCGCCCGGGGCGGTCACGGAGTCGACGGTCTTGAAGTCGGCCCGCGCCTCCTCGGAGTCCAGCCGGACGGTCACATAGCCGCGCCGGCCGTCGTAGAACCGCAGGTGCGGGTTGGCGTCCATGAGCGCCTGCCAGTTGCGCGGGCGCGGGGAGCCGTTGCGGCCGCTGGTGAGCGAGCTGGTGACCAGCTCGGTGCCGATGGTGCGCGAGGTGGGCTCGTCCCAGTCCGCCTTGATGTCCATCGCGTTGTGGACGTGCACGTCGCCGGTGAGCACCATCAGGTTCCGGACGCCGGCGGCGCTCGCCCCGGCCAGCACGCGCTCCCGGCAGTCCGGGTAGCCGTCCCAGGCGTCCATGCTGAGCGGGGACGCGGCGGTGGCGGTGTTCCGCCGCCGGGAGAGCACGACCTGCTGCGGGACCACGTTCCACGTCGCGCGCGAGCCGCGGAAGCCGTCCAGCAGCCAGCGCTCCTGGGTCGCCCCCAGCATGGTGTGCGCCGGGTCCCGCACCTCCGGTCCCGGGACGTGCCAGCGGCCCCGGTGCGCCTGGTCGGTGCGGTACTGGCGGGTGTCGAGGATGTCGAACTGCGCCAGCCGTCCGTAGTGGAAGCGCCGGTAGAGGGTCATGTCCGGGCCCTGCGGGAGCTGCGGGAGGCGCAGCGGCTGGTTCTCCCAGTAGGCGCGGTAGGCGGCCGCCCGGCGGAGCAGGAACCCGTCCGCCGGGCTGCCGTTCTCGTCGGAGGCGCCCGCGTAGTTGTTCTCGGTCTCGTGGTCGTCCCAGGTGACGAACCAGGGGAAGGCGGCGTGCGCGGCCTGCAGGTCGGGATCGGACCGGTAGAGGGCGTAGCGCAGGCGGTAGTCCTCCAGCGTGACCGTCTCCTTGTTGAACCAGGACGGCAGGGTGCGGTCGGTGTACGCGCGGGCTCCGCCGGTGGGGCTGACGGCGTACTCGTAGAGGTAGTCGCCCAGATGGAAGACGGCGTCGACGTCCTCGTGGGCGAGGTGGCCGAGCGCGGTGAAGTAGCCGTCGTGGTAGGCCTGGCAGCTCACCGCGGCCAGCCGCATCTCGTTCGGGAGGGCGCCCTGCTCGGGGGCGGTGCGGGTCCGCCCCGGGGGGCTGATCCAGGGGCCCGTGCGGAAGCGGTAGTAGTAGACCCGGTCCGGTTCGAGGCCCTGGGCGTCGACGTGCACGGTGTGGTTGAACTCCGGGTGCGCCCAGGTGGCGCCGATGCGGACGAGTTGCAGGAACCGCTCGTCCCGGGCGATCTCCCACAGGACGAGCACGCGGGCGTCGGGCAGTCCGTTGCCCGGCGCCGGCTCGTACGGGCGCGGCGCGAGCCGGGTCCACAGCACGACCCCCGAGGGTGTGGGGTCACCCGACGCGACGCCCAGGGTGAACGGGTACTCGGCGATCATGCCGGGCAACGCCTCGGGCTTCTGGGCGGCTCCCGCCACCGGCATGTTCGTGCTGAACGCGAGGGCCGCGGCGGCCCCCGTGAGGGTCAGGAAGCGCCGGCGGTCGAAGTGCGCGGCGGCGGTGCGCAGCGCGCGGTCGTGGCGGCCGTGGGCCCGAGGATGCGTCACGTGTCCCTCCCTGGCGGCGGGTTGCGTGGCCCCGGTTGAGTGGCCAGGGGGAGCATATGTTGACGCGTGCACGACATTCGGAGGACGCGCCCACCAGCCCGCGGAACACCCCGTTCGGCCCATCGCGCGCTCGTCGCGCTGTTGACACCACGTCAGTTCCGCGACCTGGAACGGCCACCCTAACCGCCGCGCTCCAGCCCCGCGACACGAAGACCTCCGTTCGGGGAGCCACCCCCGAAGCGGCGGGGCGGGCGGCACGCCTTCACCAAGATCACCCCGATCGGTGACAGCGGACCGCGCCGGTCACGCCTCCGGGGGACTCGCACGGCGGCGGGCGCGGCGGAGGGGGCGGGGCGGCGGTGACACGTCGCGCACGCCCTGCCCCCGGAGCAGCGCCCCGCACCCGGCGACGCGCCCGCACCCGTTCCCGCCCGCACGCGGCGGCGCTACGCGGCCCCGTGAGCCGGGGCGATGTCCTCGATGCGGCGGGCCAGGCCGAAGTCCCGTTCCGTGAGCCGGCCGCCCGCCGCGTGCGTGGTGACGGTGACGACCACCGTCTGATACCCCAGCAGCAGGTCGCTGTGGTGGTTCAGCTCGTCCTGGATCTGCGCGATGTGCACCACGAAGACCGCCGCCGGGATGTGCGGCAGCCGGTAGGTGCGCCGCAGGCTCGCGCCCTCCTCGGTGAGGGACCAGCCGGGCAGCTCGGCGAGGCGGTCCTCGATCTCCTTGTGCGACAGGGGCTCGGCGTAGGGTGGCATGGTTTCATCCTGACACCGCATACCCTGCGGAGCCATGACTGAGATGGCGGGAAAGGGAACGGACGCGGCGCTCCGGGTCGCGGTGGTCACCGGGGCGGGGAGCGGCGTCGGGCGGGCCGTGGCGCGCGAACTGGTGGCCCAGGGCTGGGCCGTGGCCCTGGCCGGCCGGCGGGAGGAGGCGCTGCGCGCCACCGCCGAGGGACTGCCGCACGAGGCGGTGGCGGTCATCCCGACGGACGTCACCCGCCCGCTGTCGGTGGACGCGCTGTTCGCCTCCGTGACCGGCCGCTTCGGGCGCGTCGACCTGCTGTTCAACAACGCGGGGACGGGCGCTCCGGCCGTTCCCCTGGACGAGTTGACGTACGAGCAGTGGCGTGCCGTCGTCGACGTCAACCTCACCGGGGCGTTCCTGTGCGCGCAGGCCGCCTTCCGGGCGATGCGCGCCCAGCGTCCGCAGGGCGGACGGATCATCAACAACGGGTCGGTCTCCGCGCACGCGCCGCGGCCGCTGAGCGCGCCGTACACGGCGACCAAGCACGCCGTCACCGGGCTGACCAAGTCCCTGTCGCTGGACGGCCGTCCGTACCGGATCGCCTGCGGCCAGATCGACATCGGCAACGCGGCCACGGAGATGACGGAGCGGATGGCGGCCGGGACCCTGCAGGCGGACGGCCGGCTGACGACCGAACCACGGATGGACGTCGCCGACGCGGCCCGCACCGTCGCCCACATGGCCTCGCTGCCGCTGGAGGCGAATGTGCAGTTCGTGACGGTGATGGCGACGACGATGCCGTACATCGGCCGCGGCTGAGGGGACGGCCCTGGAGTGCTGCCCGGGAGCACGGCACGGGCCTCGGCCACCCCACAGGTGCGGCCGGATTCGACCATGTAAACCCGGAAATGGTCAAGTCCGAAATACGTCCCATAGGACTGCTCCTGTCGCGTTACGTTGCGGCATGCTCTCCACGCACCACCACGACGTATGGTCACAAGCGCCCGCAGAGGAAGCGGGGTCCGATGCCGGGACCCCGGAGCCGAAGACCGGGGCGCCGGCGCTGCCCGGCCCCGTGTTCGTCGACTCCAGCGGAAGGCGGGCCCGCGCCGTACGCAGGGCCGGCTGGCTGGTGGGCGCCGCATGCTCCGTCTACACGGCGGCGCTGGCGCTCAGCGTCTCCGGCACGACGCCGATCGCGCCGAAGACGCTGCTGCCGCTGCCCGGGGTGCCGAGCACAGCTCCGGACGACGCGGGCTCCGCGGGCACGGGGGAACTCGACGAACCGGCCGAGCAGGCCGCACCCCCCGTGACCGGGGACTCGCGTGAGGCGGGGGCCGTCGCCGCGCCGACCCCCTCCGGCAGCACCGGCCTCGCGCCCTCCCCGCGCCCCAGCGCCTCCCCGGCCCAGCGCCCGGCCGAGGACGGCGGCGCCCCCGACGCCCCGCGGGCGACCGCGACCGCCGCCGCGACACCGGCTCCGACCCCGACCCCGACCCCGACCGCCGACGCGACCACGCCCGGACCCACACCGTCCGGCTCCCCGCCGGCGCAGCCCGGCGGTTCCCCGTCCCCCGCGCCGGAGTCCTCGGACGCCCCCGTCGACCAGCAGCCGCAGGGCGGGCGGTGACCGCGCTGCGCCCCCGCCTGGTCGTCCCCCTGCTCGTCCTCGTGATGCTCGGGTGCGTGCTGCTGCTCGGCGGCTACGTACGCGGCGACTTCGAGGCCGACCACCGGGTGCACCCCCCGGTCGCGGCGCAGAAGGTGCCGCGGGCGGTGCTCGAGGGCGGCCCGGTGGTCGACGCCACCGGCGAGCGGCCACGCTCGTACCGCACCCCGGACCGCACCGTCGCCCTCACCTTCGACGACGGGCCCGACCCCGTGTGGACGCCGAAGGTGCTCGACGCACTCGGGCGGCACCATGTGCGCGCCACCTTCTTCGTGACCGGGGGCATGGCCGCCCGGCACCCGGGGCTGATCCGGCGGATGGTCGCCGAGGGCCATGAGATCGGGGTGCACACCTTCTCCCACCCCGACCTGGTGTACCAGTCGCCGGAGCGGATCGACCGGGAACTGTCCCAGACCCAGCTGGCGCTCGCGGGGGCCGCCGGCATCCACACCTCTCTGTTCCGCCCGCCGTACTCCTCGACCGCCGACGCGCTGGACGACCTGTCCTGGCCGGTCGTCCAGCGCGTCGGCGGGCAGGGATACGTGACCGCCTTCATCGACCGCGACGCCGAGGACTGGCGGCGGCCGGGCGTCCCCGCCATCGTCGACGCGTCCTTACCGGCGAAGGCGGGCCGGGGCGCGATCGTCCTCCTGCACGACTCCGGCGGCGACCGCTCGCAGACCGTGGCGGCCCTGGACCGGCTGATCCCGCTGCTCAAGGAGCGCGGCTACCGCTTCGACACGGTGGGCGGTGCGGTGGGCGCCAGCTCCACCCACACCAGGGTCGGCGGGGCGGAGCTGTGGAAGGGCCGGGTCTTCGTCGCCGCGGTGGAGGTCTCCGAGGCCGCGGTCCCGGCACTCGCCGTCCTCCTCGCCGGGGTCGGCCTGCTCGTGCTGGCCCGGTTCGCCGCCATGCTGGTCCTGGCGCGCCGGCACGCGCGGCAGCGCCGGGCGCCCGGCTTCACCTGGGGGCCCGCGGTCACCGAGCCGGTGAGCGTCATCGTGCCCGCGTACAACGAGAAGGAGTGCATCGCCCACACCGTGCGCTCCCTCGCCGCGAGCGACCACCCCGTGGAGATCGTGGTCGTCGACGACGGCTCGAGCGACGGCACCGCCGACCTGGTCGAGGCCCTGGACCTGCCCGGCGTCACCCTCGTGCGGCAGCCCAACAGGGGCAAGAGCGCGGCCCTCGACAACGGTGTGGCGCACGCCCGGCACGACCTGATCGTGATGATGGACGGGGACACGGTCTTCGAGCCGGGCACCGTGCGCGAACTCGTGCAGCCCTTCGCCGACCCGCGGGTCGGCGCGGTCGCGGGCAACGCCAAGGTCGGCAACCGCGGCCGCATGATCGGCCGCTGGCAGCACATCGAGTACGTGATGGGCTTCAACCTCGACCGCCGCATGTACGACGTGCTGCGCTGCATGCCCACCATCCCCGGCGCCTGCGGCGCCTTCCGGCGGGACGCGCTGCGCGACGTGGGCGGCATGAGCGACGACACCCACGCCGAGGACACGGACGTCACGATGGCCCTGCACCGGGCCGGGTGGCATGTGGTCTACGCCGAGCGCGCCCGCGCCTGGACCGAGGCGCCGTCCTCCGTGCGCCAGCTGTGGAAGCAGCGGTACCGCTGGAGCTACGGCACCATGCAGGCGATGTGGAAGCACCGCGGCGCCGTCCTGGACCGCGGGCACTCCGGCCGCTTCGGCCGGGTCGGGCTGCCGCTGGTCGTCCTCTTCCAGGTGCTCGCGCCCCTGCTGGCGCCGCTCATCGACGTGTTCGCGGTCTACGGGCTGCTCTTCCTGGACCCCTGGCGCACCGCGTTCGCGTGGGCGGGGGTGCTCGCCGTGCAGGCCGCGTGCGCGGCCTACGCCTTCCGGCTGGACGGCGAGCCGCTGCGGGACCTGTGGCCGCTGCCGCTCCAGCAGGTGCTGTACCGGCAGTTGATGTATCTGGTGCTGCTGCAGTCGTGCGTGACGGCCGCGGGCGGCGGCCGGCTGGGCTGGCACAAACTGCGGCGCACCGGCGAGGTCGGTGCACCGGCCGTGGGCAGCCGCAGCGGCAGTGCCGCGGGCCGCGTCTGAACACCCGTACCCACCCGAGGAGGCGACCCATGCCCGAGGCACGCGAGGCCGGAACGCGCGAGGGCGCGGGCCGCCGCGACTCCGCGGCCCCGCCCCGGTCCGCGCACGGCGCCGGAACGCGCGTACCGGGTCCGCGGAACCCCGCCGCCGCCTCCGTCAGCGGGGGCGGGAGCGGCGGCCGGGACGGCTACCTCGACCTGCTGCGCGCCCTCGCCCTGGTGCGGGTGGTCGCCTACCACACCTTCGGCTGGGCCTGGCTGACCCTGCTCTTCCCTTCCATCGGCATCATGTTCGCCCTGGCCGGGTCCCTGGTGGCGCACTCCCTGCGCCGGCCCGCGCCGTCCGTGCTCCGCGGCCGGCTGCGGCGGCTGCTGGCGCCCTTCTGGCTGTTCGCCGCGGCCGTGACCGCCTCGATGCTGCTCCACGGCTGGCGCCCGCACTCGTGGCTCCGGATGCCGCTGTGGATCCTGCCGCTGGCCGACCCGCCCGGCGCCGCCTGGGCCGAGCAGATCATCGCCCCGCTCTGGTACATCCGCACCTATCTGTGGCTGGTGCTGCTCTCCCCCTGGCTGCTGAGGGCCTTCCGGGCGGCACCGCGGTCCTGCCTGGCGGCGTGCGGCGCGCTGGTCCTCCTCGCCCAGTACGACCGGCTGCCGCTCACCGAGCCGGCCCTCACGCCGATGGTCGACCTCGTCACCTTCGCGGCGTGCTGGCTGCTCGGCTTCGCGCACCGCGACGGCCTGCTGGACGCCCTGCGGGCCCGCACAGTGGTCGCCGCGGCTGCGCTCTGCCTCGCCGCGGGCGGCTGGTTCGCGTACACCCACCCCACCGAGGAGGGCATCGACCTCGGCGAGATCCCGCTGGCCCAGGCCCTGTGGTCGGCCGGTTTCGTCCTCCTGCTGCTGCGCTTCCGACCGCGCCGGATGCGGCGGGCGCCCGGCGCCAACGCGGCGGTGGGGCTGCTCAACGCCCGTGCCGTCACCGTCTACCTGTGGCACGAGGTCGCGCTCCTCGCCAGCGTCCCGCTGATCGACCTGATGTGGGACGTGCCCTTCTTCGAGGCCCACCTCCCGCTGGATGCGACCTGGTTCCAGTTCCTCGCCGTCTGGCCGCTCATCGGCGCGGCCGTCGTGCTGACCGGCTGGAGCGAGGACCTCGCCGCGCGCCGTCGGCCGCGCCTGTGGCCGGCGGGCCAGGGGCGGCACGGGGGCCCCGCCGAGGCCCCCAGCCGGGCGGCGCCGGGCGGCCCGGTTCGGTCTCGGTCTCCGCTCAGTCCTCCGCGACCGCCCGATAGACCTGCCTGAAGCCAGCAACTCGGGGCGTTCCCGTCCGGAGAGGGCGAGCGTCTCGTCGAGAGTGGACGCGATCGTCGCTCCCGCGAGCGATGCGTCGGCGGCGCGGTCGGCCCGCCCGGCGCTGGGCTCGTGCTGGTGGCACACGGTTCACGGCGGCGGCTCCAGGAGACCGGAGGGCCGCTGCCCCGTGAGCCCCCCGACTGCGCGGACAGCCCAGGCGAGAGTCACGAGGAAGCGGCAGCCGCCTCCCGGGCCTTGCCGGGCCGTAGTTCCAGTACGCCCAGGGTCAGCAACAGCGCGGATACCGCGCTCAGTACCCCGCCTGCGACGTCGGGGAGGTAGTGCACCCCCAGGTACATCCGGGCAAACGCCACCCCGGCCGTCAGCAGCACCCCGAGTACCGCCACAAGTGCTCGGGCACGCCCGCGCACCACGAGGATCAGGGCGAGCGCGAGGGCCGCGGCGATCGTCGTGTGCCCGCTGGGGAAGCTGTCCGCGTTGTCCGGAGCTTCGATCCACAACCGGGCCGGTGGCCGGTGCTCGCCCACCGTCACCTTCGCCACGAGAGTCAGGGTCAGCGCGCCGGCGAAGGCGAGCAGCACCCGCACCGCGTCGCGCCGCCGACGCAGTACCCACAGCACCAGGGGAATCAGCAGTGCGAGCGCCACCCCGACCGAAGTCTGCGACACGTCCGTCGCTGCTTTGGCGAGCCATGTCAATGCGCTATTGCGCCGTTCAGCGAGTTCCTCGTCGAAGGCTATGTCCCACCGTGTCAACGCGGCCGTCTTCGCGACCGCCCCCAGCCCGAACAGCGCCACCAGCACCGCCAGGCCGCCAGCCAGTTTTCTTCCACCCGAGACCACGTCGCGTCCTTCCATCGGGCGACGTATGACCGCCGCCGTACAAGCCGTTCTTGAGCGAGCTCCGGTACCCCGCACAGGGGCACCGCTCACCGGTCCACGAAACCTCAGCGCATCAAACGGGCGTTCCGGCTTTCTGCCGACGCGTACTGCGCGCATCGACACCTGAAAGGCCCCGGACGGCGATGAAGACCTTCTCATGGGCTGCCAGTGAGACCCGGCCGCCCAACACTGCCTCGGGTTCGCGCTCGAAGCGGGTCAGAAGCCGCCGATAAATGCCCGCCATGGCAGCCACGCACGCCCCGCTACGCCGGTCGAGCATGGGCAGAAGACGAAAACCCTCCTCGTACAGGGCACGCGCTCGGCGGGCTTCGAAGCGGACGAGCCCTGCGAAGTCAGCATCGTGAGGCAGTTCGGAACTGCGGAAACCCGCTTCGCATCCGAATTTCCGCAGGTCCTCAGCAGGCAGGTACGTACGTCCCACACCCGCGTCTTCGCGCACGTCTCGGAGGACGTTCGTCAGCTGAAGCGCAAGTCCCAAGGTGTCGGCGTACTCGACTGCGCGTTCCGAGCCGGGTGCGCCGGGTACGGTTCCGAATATACCGAGCGAGAGACGCCCCACGACTCCCGCGACGCGTTGGCAGTAGAGCTTGAGGTCGTCCCAGGTCTCGTAAGTGACACCCCGGACATCCATGAGTACGCCGTCGATCAATTCTTCGAGACCGCTGAGAGGAATCGGGAAGCGCCGCGCGGCATCGGCGAGCGCCACCGCTATCGGATTGGCGTCGAGCTCCTCCACACCCCCGGCCTGGACCCGCTTGACGACAGCGCGTGCCGCCTCCAGCCGTGATTCCTTCGTCTCCCGCTCAAGGGAACCGTCACCAATGTCGTCCACCCGCCGGGAGAAAGCATACAGTGCGGCCATGGCACGCCGTTTATCTTGAGGCAGCAGCCTGATGCCGTATGAGAAATTCCGAGCCTCGTGTCCGGTGACCGCCTCGCAGTAACTGTAGGCCGCCAGCACCGGAGCGGAAATCGGCTGATCCGTCGCCATACTTCGCCCACCCCTTCCCATGTACTCGTCAGAAGTAATTTCCACGTACACGATAGGCGACTGTCGCTGCGACCGCCCTCACCCAACGCAGATCGAAAAGCGATTGAATCAAAAGTTTTACGTGCCTGCGTGGACCCTCCGCCTCGAAGAGACGCTCCACACCCGGCACGACCACGCCGGCTTCATCGTGGGGGAGGGACGACCGCTACGAGATCCCTGCTACAGGCGGCATCCGTCAGTCGAGGGCGCTTCCCCGTACCGGCCAAGCCCCGCAACCGTCCGACGCTGCTGCCGGTGCCTACGCGCCGGTGAGGTCAGCATCGAAACCGGCCCACAGGCATCACCGTGCCTGGGTCACCGGACGCCCGGGACGCCTCAAGGACCCACACCAAAGACGCGCCACCGATGGCCACCCTCCGCGAACTCGCGAGTGGGCCGGCCCACCTCGGGCCAGGGGCAAGCAGGGCGGCACGCTTGATCACTACGGTCACACCCCCCACACGCGCTCGACCTCATCACGCCCAACAGCGGAGAGCGCCCGCGTCCTGGGTGACGATCAGGCGTTCCAGCCGCCGTCCACGCGGATTTCTCCGCCTGTCGTGTAGGAGGCGTCGGGGCCGGCCAGGAAGGCGATCACCGCGGCCACCTCGTCCGGAGAGGCGTAGCGGTGATACGGCAGGAGTCCCAGGACGAACGTGCCGAGGTCGCTTTCCTGAGGGATGCCCATGTCGGTGTCCGAGGGACCAGGCAGGACCGTGTTGACAGTGATCTTGCGGGGTGCCAAATCGTGGGCCCACGACCGCGTGTAGGCGGCCACAGCGGCTTTCGTCGCGGCATAGTCGCCGAGACCCGCGGCGGCGCTCCGTTCCCCGTTGACGGAGCCCAGGTTGACGATGCGCCCGCCGTCAGGCATGTACTTGATCGCCTCCAGCGTGGCCGCCACCATGCCTCGCACGTTGACGGCCCACTGGCGCGTGATGTCGTCGAGCGACAGTGCGCCGATCGGGCCGGTGACGAAGACACCGGCATTGTTGACGAGTATGTCGATGCGGCCGAACCGTTCCGCGACACGGCCCACCATGCCGATGACCTCGTCCGGCTTCCCCTGATCGGCCTGGAAGGCCGCCGCTCGCACCCCGAGGCCCTTCAGCTCGTCGACCACGGCCTCAGCCTTGTCCTTCGCGTGCACGTAGGTGATGGCGACGTCCGCGCCTTCCCGTGCAAGCCGACGTGCCGCGGCTGCACCGAGGCCTCGGCTTCCGCCCGTCACCAACGCTGTCCTGCCCGCCAGTTTCTGCTCAGCCATCAACGCCCCTCTCCACATGGGCACACTCACCGATAGGGCATGCTCCCGCTTCAGGCCGATCTCCTGAGGCGCAATTTTCTCGGACTGAGTCTCATTTTTTATGAATGCAGTGTCAAATTTTGGGGCCACCATACGACCGCTGGTACCGTCGCAAAGATGACCGAGGTGACACAGCCCGAACGGGGGAGCAAGCGGCAGCGCACCCGTGAGCGCATCGTCCAAGCGGCCGCGACACTCTTCGCCGAACGCGGATTCGACGACGTGACTGTGGCGGAGATCACCTCTGCGGCAGGCGTGGCACGGAGCACGTTCTTCCGCTATTTCCCGGACAAGGCGAACGTGCTCTTCGCAGACGACGACGCCTCGCATGTCCTCCTCGCGAAAGCCGTGGCGGGAGCGGCCCGCACCAGGGCGCCGCTCGGGAATTCACTGATCGAAGCGCTACGAGCTGCACACTCCGCCTGCCTCGTCCTCGCCGACTCCAAGGCGATCCAGGCCTTGCGCTTCCCCATGCGCGAGCAGCTGATCGCAGAGACGCCGCAGCTCCAGGCCTGCAGCCTGGTCAAGGAACGCGAGTACACGGATGCGCTGGAGGCGGCACTGATCGAGCAGGGTGCCGAGCCACTCATCGCCCTGCAGGCCGCACACATCTCGACCGCGTGCTACAACGCCGGCTACACCGAGGCCTTCAAAACGCCCGACCTTCTGGCGTCAGCAGTCGACCGCGCCTTCAAGCGGCTCCTGAACGTCGGCTCGGCTCGGGACTGACGAACAAGCGGTATCCGGTGTTGCCGAGGTTACCGGAGGGCCGCTTGTCAGCGGCCCTCCGAAAGTGATGTCGAGGGTTTTGACGCCATCCCGACAGGCGGGAGGCTGCTCGACGCGCGGGGCGCCGGCGGCCACCCGGAAGGCGGTCCGAACGGCCGGGTCAGCCCGCGCGTACGCCTTCGATGAAGCGGCCGGTGACATCGGTGCGCTCCTCGGAGCCGAGGGGGCTCTGCCCGAAGTCGATGAACAGCTCGTGCACACCCGCCTCAGCCGCCGCCCGGGCGTAGTCGATGTACTGCTCCAGCGTCCCGGCCTGAGGGACCTGCTCCGGCTCGGCCTTCTCCTCCGTCAGCTCGGGGTTGACCCGCACCACCATGCGCAGGGCGGAAGGATCGCGCCCCGCGTCCTCCGCCTCGGCCAGGACGGTCGCCCACATGCCCGTGAGGTACGGGAGCGGCATGGCGACGGGCAGCCAGCCGTCGGCCCGCCGGCCGATCCTGCGCAGACCCGCCGGCGTGAACGCCGCGAGCAGTACCGGCGGGGCGGGACGCTGGTGGGGCTTGAGCCCGACGACGGTCTCCGGGATGGTGAACAGCGGGCCCTGATGGGAGAAGACGTCGTTCGCCCAGTAGCCCTGCAGGACGTCCAGCGTTTCGTCCAGCCGCCGTCCCCTGCCCTGCCACGGCACGCCCACCGCGGTGTACTCGTCGGGCATCCAGCCCAGGCCCAGCCCGACGTCCAGGCGTCCGCCGCTGAGGACGTCGAGGGTGGTCAGGGAACGGGCCAGCATCAGAGGCGGCTGCCACAGGCCATTGAGTGTGCTCGTGCCGAGACGGACCCGCTCGGTGTGCGCGGCGGCGAGCGTCAGGGACACCAGCGGGTCGAGGCTGTTCTCGTAGACCCTGGGCATCACCCCGTCGCCCGCCGGGTACGGGGCGCTGGGGGTCTCGGGGGCCAGGACGCGGTCGCCCGTCCACAGGGAGTCATATCCCAGCGCCTCGGCGGAGCGGCTGACGGCGACGATCCCTTCAGCGTTTGCGTCCGGGCCGAAGGTCGGCAGGGCCAGGCCTATGCGCATATCCAGTTCCTCTGATGAAAGGCGGCTCGCCGGATGCGACAGCACAGCCGCATCCGTTCTCAGGCCGATAGGTTTAGCTCATAACTCTTGCATGCGCATGTAAAAGTTATCGCAAGCGAGATCATGGTTCGGGTAAAATCCTCGACCCACCCGCCACGGAGGGCGGCGCGCCGCTCGTAGAGGCAGCCGGCGAGAGCGGGCATACCTACGGTCGGCGCATGGGGGTTCGTCAGCTGACGGACCCTTCGATGCATGGCCAGTGCCCCGCGAGGCGAAGGATGCGGCGGCGGCCGGTGATGACAAGTCCGGTGGCGGTGGGGACGCCGCGGCCCCGGCCGCATCAGCCCGGCGACCGGCTCTCCGGATCCGTCCCGACCCCGGCCGACCAACCCCTCGGACATCAGCGGCTCAAGCAACGCCCACTACTCGTCGGACATGTCAGTTGCGTACGGGCGTCCACCACCAGGACGCCAAAGACGCCCCCCGCGCGGCCGGTTGCGGCCGTGCGGGGGGGCGTCGGGATTGTCAGGCGAGGAACGGCACGGCGTACCCGGTGAGGGGTGCCAAGGCAGGATGCGATCCACACGCGGCGTTCGAGGGCGGAGAGGCGGCCTCGACCGCTTCGAGGTCGTTTCGCTGGTAGGCAAGGGCCGATCAGTCTGCCCCGCGTGCTGCACGTGCAGCCCCGAGGGTCCCGAGCGGGGCACAGGGCGGCTGCCATGTCGCCTTCCAGTCGGGCCCGAACGGTCAGGGGGGTCCGCCCAATCTCGGCCGAGGAGGCGCTGCTTCCGATGAAATCGCACTCTGCCCCGACCGAAATTCGCGGGGGCTCACGCCGTACGCCGTCTTGAAAACGCGGCTGAAGTGGGCCGCGCTGGCGAAACCCCACCGGTGGGCGATGGCCTCGATGGTCACGAACTGACGCACTGGCGAGGCCAGTTCTCTCCTGCACTCTTCGAGGCGTTGCGCCCTGATCCATTCACCGAGAGAAATTCCCGCGCGGGACAGGGTCAGGTAGAGCCAGCGTACGGAGACGTCGTGCTCAGCGGCGATACGGTCGGCGGTCAGGTCGGGGTCTGCCAGATGGAGGCGGACGTATTCCTGAACGCGCACGAGAAGTGTGTTGTTCAGAGGCGCTCTGGCCAGGTCGTCCCGGCCCAGGACCACGGTGACCACGGCCCTGATCAGGTCAACACCGGGCAGCGCGAGCAGGTCGGTCTCGGCTTCGCCGACTTCGGCTTGACGGGCCAGTCGACTGAAGAATGCTGCTGTGGCACCCACGACCGAGCGCTCCGAACTGAGTGGCACGGCAGTGATCTGGTCGAGCACGGAGGGTCGCAGCCCGAGGACACGCGTGGGAACACTCACGAGAACCGAATGCGTTGAGCCGTGGAAGGACACCTCATAGGGATGCATATTGTCGAGCACCGTGAGATCCCCGGCCCTTCGCTGTGCGCGCCTTCCCCCTTGGCGGACATCGGAGACCCCCGCCTGCTGGAGATTGACGAGAACGTGCGGCACCGCGTTTTCGTCCGACGGGTCAGGGGCGCACAGGAGACGGGCCACGTTCCAGCCGATCTCCGAGATTTTCACCGATCCCAGTGCGTTGGTGGTCGCATAGGCCTGCTGGCGATGCGGATTCGGCGGTAGGTCCACCTCGACGTGACCGTTGATGGACCAGGAAAATTCCCGGATCGCCGCCGCACGATCACGGGGAGCCATCGACGCGGCGTCGAGTCGAACGACCATGCGGGCTTCCTCCTGCACCGGTAGCGGAGCCAGCATTGGGGGCGGATTTCCCAACCGTACTGCGGTAGGCAATCTATGTGGTCACCGACGCTATGGTTTTGCTGAATTTTAAGCAAGCACTCCGGTGGTGCTCCCGTCGGACGAGAGTGGCGGTTGCACAGCCAGGGCTGTTGCAAGGT
>NZ_CBDRBL010000084.1:0-28696 GCF_965342175.1 Actinacidiphila sp. bgisy167 | reverse complement strand
CCCCCCCCCCCCCCCCCCCCCCCCCCGATCCGCTGTGTGGCGGGATGCGTCCCAGGGCTCAGGCGCCGGGGAAGAGCCGTTCGAGGACGAGGGCGATGCCGTCCTCGCCGTTGGAGGCCGTGACCTCGTCGGCGGCGGCCTTCAGCAGGGGGTGGGCGTTGCCCATGGCGACGCCGCGGCCCGCCCATGCGAACATCGGAAGGTCGTTGGGCATGTCGCCGAAGGCGATGGTCTCCGCAGCGGTCACTCCCAGCCGGCGGGCGGCCAGCGACAGCCCGCGGGCCTTGGACAGGCCCAGCGGCAGCAGCTCCACGATGCCCGTGCCGGACATCACGGCGCTGACCAGGCCTCCGGCGGCCGCGGTCGCCGCCTGCGCGAGTTCGTCGTCCCCCATCCGCGGGTGCTGGACGTAGAGCTTGCTGACGGGCGAAGCCCACAGCCCCTCCACGTCGTCCACCGTGCCGCCGACGGGCAGTTCGGAGTCGAACAGCCGGTATCCGGGGCCGAGCACGATGTCGCCGTCCACGCCGTCGAGTGCCGCCGCCACGGCCAGCCGGCCGGTCTCGGCCTCGATCTTGGCCAGCGCCGTCCGGGCGGTCTGCCGGTCCAGGGTGACCGAGGTCAGCAGCCGGCGCTCGCCGGCGTGGTAGACCTGCGCGCCCTGCATGCAGACGGCCAGGCCCTCGTAGCCGAGGGCGTCCAGGACGTGCACCGTACGGGCCACCGGGCGTCCGGTGACGACGATGTGCCCGGCGCCCGCCGCGGCGGCCGCGGCGAGCGCCTTGCGGGAACGTTCCGAGACGGCGTGGTCGGGACCGAGCAGCGTGCCGTCGAGATCCGTCGCGACCAGACGGTAGGGGAGGGGAGCGGTCACTTGGCGACCGGTTCCAGCACCTCGCGGCCGCCCAGGTAGGGGCGCAGCACCTCGGGGACGCGGACGGAGCCGTCGGCCTGCTGGTGGTTCTCCAGGAGGGCGACGATGGTGCGCGGGATGGCGCACAGCGTGCCGTTGAGCGTGGCGAGCGGGCGGGTGCCGTTCTCGTCACGCAGCCGCACCGACAGCCGGCGGGCCTGGAACTCGGTGGTGTTCGAGGTCGAGGTCAGCTCGCGGTACTTGCCCTGGGTGGGGATCCACGCCTCGCAGTCGAACTTGCGCGCCGCGGAGGAGCCCAGGTCGCCCGAGGCCAGCTCGATCACCCGGAAGGGCAGCTCGAGCGAGGACAGCCACTGCTTCTCCCATGCGACCAGCCGCTCGTGCTCGGCCTCGGCGTCCTCGGGGCGGGTGAAGACGAACATCTCCACCTTGTCGAACTGGTGGACGCGGATGATGCCGCGGGTGTCCTTGCCGTACGAGCCCGCCTCGCGCCGGTAGCAGGGCGAGAAGCCCGCGTAGCGCAGCGGCAGCTTGGACGCGTCGATGATCTCGTCCATGTGGTACGCGGCGAGCGGGACCTCGGAGGTGCCGACCAGGTACAGGCCGTCCTTCTCCAGGTAGTACACGTCGTCCTCGACCTGGCCGAGGTAGCCGGTGCCCGCCATGGCCTCCGGCTTGACCAGTGTCGGGGTCAGCACGGGGGTGAAGCCGGCCGCGGTGGCCTGCGCGATGGCCGCGTTGACCAGGGCCAGCTCCAGCAGGGCGCCGACGCCGGTCAGGTAGTAGAAGCGCGAGCCGGAGACCTTGGCGCCGCGGTCGACGTCGATGGCGCCGAGCAGTTCGCCGAGGTCGAGGTGGTCCTTGGGCTCGAAGCCCTCGGCGGCGAAGTCGCGCGGGCTGCCGACGACCTCCTGGACGACGAAGTCCTCCTCGCCGCCGATCGGCACGTCCGGGTGGACGATGTTGCCCAGCTGCAGCAGCAGGCGCTGCGCCTCCTCGGCGGCCTCCTGCTGCTCGGCGTCGGCGGCCTTGACGGCGGCCTTGAGCTGCTCGGCTCGCTTCAGCAGCTCGGCCCGCTCCTCGCCCTGGGCCTTGCCGACCAGCTTGCCGAGCGCCTTCTGCTCCGCGCGGAGCTCGTCGAAGCGGGTACTGGACGACCTGCGCCGCTCGTCGGCGGAGAGCAGGGCGTCGACGAGCGCGACGTCCTCTCCACGGGCGCGCTGGGAGGCGCGCACACGGTCGGGGTCCTCACGAAGCAGACGAAGGTCAATCACGGGAACAGGCTACCGGTGCGCCGGGTGCTGACGCGACAAGTTAAGTCCTTTATCTAGTGCTATGTCCGCTTCGAAAGGGGGCTGTGGGGAATGCCGTATGGCCGATAATGGCGGGCCGGTTACGGTCGGCCGAATTCCCGCGCCCTTCCAGGGAGATCATCTGCCCTGTGGACAAAGGCAGTTGGGGCAGGTCCGGAGCAGATAGTTATCCACAGGGAGGGGGGTTCTCCTCGCACTTGTCCACAGCGGGTGTGGAAGGGCTGTGGAGGACGAGCCTGATCGTTTCGAGGGGTGGTTGCGGGGCCGTGGATTCCCGCTCCAAACCCTCCTAACCCTCACTTTCGAGTGAGAAGTCTTCCCCCTATCGAGTTGTTCGAAGGTATCGGGGTGACGAATGATGACCTGTGGGTGTGTGGGAGCGCTTGGCGCGAGTGTGCCGATTTGTCGATCTGGCGGTTCCTTGGGCGACTTGTTCTGTCGACTTATCCCCAGCCGGCGGGGAGGGCCTGTGGATAACCTGGTCGACAGCGGTGGATAACCCGGAGGGTGCCGCCCGGTGCCACCTTGGTGCTCGCCGAAGCCCTTGTGAGGGGTGCGGGAGTGCCCGGGGCCTCCCGTCCAGGGCGCGAGTCGGCCAGTCCGCTCGCGGCAGTGGACTCCTCACCGGCAGCCCCGCCCTCCGGCCGCGGTGATGATGTGCCGCGGCCCCACGCCCCAGCGGCCCCAGCGGCCCTGGGTGCCGGGAAGTGCCGCCGCGCACGGCACCGGTCCGGCCGCCGGGCGAAAGCCGGCGCACCGGGGCCACGCGCCCGGACACGGCGCCTTCGGCAGAGCTCCACAGGCTCCGAAGACGCCCTCAGGCCTCCAGCAGCCGCTGCCCGACGTACTCGCCCGGTCGCGCGCCGCCCGGGACGGCGAAGAGCCCGCTGGCCTCGTGCCGCAGGAAGCGGGACAGGCCGTCTCCCCGGTCGAGCTTGCGCTGCACCGGCACGAACCCCTTCAGCGGGTCGGCCTGCCAGGCCACGAAGAGCAGCCCAGCGTCCGGCGCGCCGTCGTCGCGGTAGCCGTCGTGGTACGAGAAGCCGCGCCGCAGCATCGCCGCGCCGCCGTTGGACGCGGGGGCGGCGACGCGCACGTGGGCGTCGGCCGCGATGGCGAAGGACCGGCCGTCCGGTCCGATCTTGTCGAGGTCGGGTTTGCTCGCCTCGGTGCCGCCCGACAGCGGGGCGCCGTCGGCCTTGCGGCGCCCGATCACCTTCTCCTGGCGCTCCAGGGGAAGGTTGTCCCAGGTGTCCAGCAGCATGCGGATCCGGCGGACGACCGCGTAGGAGCCGCCCGCCATCCACTCCGGGGAGCCGGAGGCGGGGACGAAGACACGCGCGTCGAAATCAGGGTCGGAGGGCCGGGGGTTGTTGGAGCCGTCGACCTGGCCCATCAGATTGCGGGCGGTGCGCGGCTCGGCGGTCGTGCCCGGGGTGCGGTTGAAGCCGTTCATCTGCCACCGCAGCACGGCAGCGCCCGCGGCCTCCTTCTGCAGCGCGCGCAGCGCGTGGAAGGCGACCAGCGCGTCGTCGGCGCCGATCTGGATCCACAGGTCGCCGTCACTGCGCCGGCGGTCGAGGGCGTCGGAGGCGAAGTCCGGCAGCGGGGCGAGGGCCTGCGGCAGCTGCGCGGTCAGCCCCGTCCGGGCGAAGAAGCCGCGCCCGAAGCCGAAGGTGACGGTGAGCGAGGACGGCCCGGCGTCCAGGGCGATCTGGTTGTCGCCCGTGGGCGCCCGTCCCTCCGTCATCGCCTCGGCCGCCGCCGACCAGCGGCGCATCAGGGCCGCCGCGCCCTTGCGGCCGGCCCCCGCGGCCAGGTCGAAGGCGACCAGGTGGCCGCGGGCCTGCAGCGGGGTGGTGATGCCGGCCTGGTGGAGGCCGTGGAAGGGGACGGTCGTGGCGCCGACCGAGGTCAGCGCGGCGGCCTCGTCGCGGGTGGCGTGCGCGCCGGCGGCGCCCGAGACGCCGCCCACGAGCAGTCCCGCCGCGCCGGCGGCGCCCGCCGTGCCGAGCAGTCTGCGCCGCGAGAGATCCTGAGGGCGGTCGTTCATGAGCCGATCTTCACTGCCTTGGTGCGGGTGACCTGGTCGATGTCGGAGGTCCGGACGGTCACGGCGACGGTCCACTCGCCGGAGGCCGGGATCTGGACGCTCTCGGCACTCCAGTGGCCGGTGTCGACCTTGCCGAGGCTCACCGGGAGGGGCCCGATCTTCTGTGACTTCAGGGTGAAGGACACCTGTACCTCGGGGACGTCGAAGGCTTGGCCGTCCGGGGCGGTCACCAGCAGGTGGAGCTCGTTCGCCCCGACGCCGCCCGGATCCATGGTGATCTCCGCCTCGCCCTTGCCGTCCGGGCCGCCGGTGTCGAACGGGATCGTCACGTCGAGCGGTTCGGGCACTTCGGCCACCGGCGCGGACGCCTGCCGCGCCGCGCCCTCCTCCTGCGCGGCCCTGCCCGGCTGGGTGCCGGTCAGCAGCGTTGTGACAGCCAGCACCACGACCGCGACGGCGACCTCCGCCAGCACCGACGTGCGCAGGCCCGTGCGCTCGGCGTCGGCGTCGCGCTCCTTGCGCGCGCGTTCCCTGGCCAGCGCCGCCTGCTGCCGGGCCAACTGCCCGGCGCGCTCGGAGGCGTGGCCGCTCCCGCCGCCCGCGCCCTTGCGCCCCGCCCCGACCGGCTGGGCGACGGCCGTCCTGCCGCGGACGGCCGCCTCGCCGAGCCGCGCGGTCCAGCGGCGGGACAGCCAGGCCAGTCCCACCAGCACGGCGACCAGGCCGACCTTGACCATCAGCAGCCGCCCGTAGCCGGTGGACACCAGGGCGTCCCAGGAGCCCAGCTGGCGCCACGACTGGTAGACGCCGGTGACGACCAGCGTCACCACCGCCCCGAAGGCGATCCGGGAGAAGCGCCGCACCGCGGCCCGCTCCACGCGCTGTCCGCCCCGCAGGGCGGTCAGCAGGGCGGTGAGACCGCCGAGCCAGACGGCCATGGCCAGCAGGTGCACGATGTCGACGGGCATCGCCACCGGAGCCTGGATGCCGACCGAGGCGTGCTCGGCCATGGCCCACGTCGCGGCCAGGCCGACCGCCACGACCGCGCCGCCGATGGCCAGGCCCCAGGCGAGGTCCTGGCGCTCGACCGGGTCCTCCCGCCTTGCCCAGCTGCCGAAGAGCACGGCGATGAAGACCGCGCCCGCGGCGAGCAGCAGCAGCCGCGACAGCAGCGCCGCGCCGGGCCGGGTGTCCAGGACGTCCCGTACGCCGCCGAGGTCGAAGGCGTCGCCGAGGCCGCCCCCGTTGACGTAGGGGGCGCGCAGCATCAGCAGCAGTATCGTCGCGGCGACCATCGTGGCCCAGCCGGTGGCCACCAGCCGCCGCATCGACCGCGTCCGCGCGCCGTCCGGCCAGCACACGCCGATGAAGAACGCGGCGCCGACCAGCAGCGCGAAGCCGAGGTAGGCGGCGTAGCGGCCGATGTCGTACAGGGTGCCGACGGCGCCGCCGCCCACCTCCTCGGCGGGCAGCGGCACCGAGGTCTTCGAGGGCGCGCCGATGGAGAAGGTGAAGGCGCCCGCGACCGGGTGGCTGTCGTCCGATACGACCTTCCACGCGACGGTGTACGTGCCGTCGCCGAGCCCCTGACGCAGGGCGACGGCCGCGGTGGTGTCCCCCCGGCCGGCGTCGTTCGCGCCGCCGGTGTCGGCGCGCCCGCCGTCCGGGCCGAGGACGCGGATGGCGTCCTTCGTCAGCAGCACGCCCTCGGAGAAGGTCAGCCGGACCTGCGCCGGCGCGGTCCCCACCACCGCTCCCTGGGCCGGGTCGGAGCTCACCAGCGCGGCGTGCGCGGAGGCGGGCGCGGCGGCGGCGAACAGCAGGCCGAGCACGGCGAGCGGCACGGCCAGCAGGCGCAGCGCAGACTTCGTCATCACCCTCATGGCGCTCTCCTCAGTCTCCCGGGCGGTAGCCCGCGGGCTTGACCGGGACCCGTACGTCGATGGCGTCCGCGTCGTCGAAGTGCAGCCGCAGCGCTATCCGCTCGCCGGCCACGGGCTTGTGCGCGAGGTCGGTCAGCATCAGGTGGTTGCCGCCGAGTGCGAGGGTGAGCCGTCCGCCCGCGGGGACGGTGAAGGAGGTCACCCGGCGCATGCGGTTGTCCTCGGTGCTGTGCAGGGTCACGTCGCCGGACAGGTCGCTGGTGACGGAGGTCAGCCGGGCGTCCCGGTCGCCGGTGTTGGTGACGGTGAAGTAGCCGGCCGCCATGTCCCCCAGCGCGGGCTGCGGGATGTAGGCACCCCTCACCTCCAGTTCGGGGCCGTCCGGGGATCCGGAGCAGGCGGCCGTGGAGCCGAGCAGCACCAGGGCCGCCGCCGCGGTGATCCGCCGCAGGGAGCCGGTCACGGCGTCCGTCCCGCGATGATCTTCGGCAGGTCGGCGGCGAACTCCTCGGAAGTGGTTCCCGACATGTAGAGCGCGTGGGCCTTGTCGTCCTTCGGCGAGTACGCGATCACCTGGGCGCCGTGCGTCACGGTGATGCTGCCGTCCTTCTCCTTGACGGGCTTCTCCACGTCCACGCCGAGCGAGCGCGCGCCCGCCTGGATGGTGGCGAAGTCACCGGTCAGGCCGACGAAGGACGTGTCCTGCGCGCCCAGCCACTCGCCGAGCCGCTCAGGTGTGTCGCGCTCGGGGTCGGTCGTCACGAAGACGACGACGAGCTTGTCCTGCTCCGCCGCGGGCAGCTTCGACTTGGCGATGGCGATGTCGCTCATCGTCGTCGGGCAGACGTCCGGGCAGTGGGTGTAGCCGAAGAAGAGCAGGGTCGGCCGGCCCTTGGTCCGCTCGACGAAGTCGTACGTCTTGCCGTGTGTGTCCGTGAGGGTCATGTCCGGCTTCGCGAACGGCGTGTCGAGAACGGTCGCGGCCTTCGGCGTCGCGTCGACCGAGACGACCGGCTCCGCGCCGGAGGTGTTCGCCGCGCCGTCCGAGCCTCCGCAGGCGGCGAGGGCGAGGGCGAGTGCGGCGGCGGCGGCAGCCGAGGCCGCCGCCCTGAGGGTGGTACGCATCAGGGGTTCCCCAGGAGGATTCGGTGTGGCGCCGGGACGGCCGCGGTGGATGCGCGGCCGCCCCGGCGGTCGTGCGTCAGATGGACGGGGTGCCCGTGCCGCGGCGACGGCCGGCCAGCACGCCGAAGGCGACGCCGAGCACGCCCACGGCGATGCCGACGACGCCCAGCACCCGGGCGGTGGTGTCACCGGAGTCGGCGGAGGCGGACTTCTCGGTGGCGGCGCCGGTCGCCGAGACGGGCTCGGCCTTGGCCCCGTCTCCGGGGTCGCCCGAGGCGTCGTCCGAGGCGGCATCGTCGCCGTGGCCGTCGCCCGCGGCGCCGGCGAGGGTCAGCACGGGCGCCGGCATCTCCGGCTCGTCCTCGCCCTTCTGCTGCTCCTCGATCCAGCGCACGACCTCGTTGTCGTCGTACGTCTGGAGGGTCTTGAAGACCAGTTGGTCGGTGTCCTCGGGCAGGGGGCCCAGGGAGACCGGGAACTGCTGGAACTCACCGGGCTTGATCTTCCCGCCGCTCCAGGTGATCTTCGTGACGGCCTCGGTGATGTCGCCGTGCCCCGACTTCAGCGGGGTCGGGAGCTTGCTCTTGGTGATCTTCACTGTCCAGCCGGGCACCGGCTGGGTGGAGACGGAGGCGATCGGGTGGTCGATCGGCAGATTGACCTCGACCTTGATCGTCGATGCCTTGTCGTCCTCGTTGGGGACCTTGAACGCGATCGTGCTGTAGCCGCCCTTGGCGGCGTCGCCGGGCTGCACGCTGACGTGCGCGAAGGCGGGGGCGGCGGTGGCGAGCACGGCTGCCCCGGCGACGGCGGCGAGGGCTGTGGCGCGGCGCATGAGGGTGTTCATGAGCGAAGACTCCAGGTGACGGAGGAAAGGTGACGGATGGCACGCGTGCGGCGCGCGCGACTCCGCCCTCGCACGTCGGTGGAGCGGGTCGCGTTCAGGCCGCGAGGGCGTGCTCCGGCGGACCGCGCCGGGCCAGGGTGTGCCGCAGCAGCACCGTGCGGGGCACGGGGCAGCCGTCATGGGCGCGCCCCGCGCCGGGGACGGCACGGGGCGAGGCCGGGGCCCCCGCCAGCAGTCGGCGTACGAGTGCCATGGCGTGGCGGAGGGCGCCGCCGGACAGTTCGGCCAGCCCGTGGGCCGAGAGCGCGACGAGCCGCCACAGCGCGGCCTCGCCGCGGCGCAGCAGCCAGCCGGCGGTCACCGCGGCGAGCGCGTGCCCGAGCAGCATGGGCAGGCTGTAGGCCAGCATGGTGCTCTCGGCGGCAGACCCGGGCGCACCCGGCATTCCGCCCATGCCTGGCATTCCGCCCATGCCCGGCATCGCGGCCATGGTTGACGGGTGGTCCGCTCCGGCCGCGGCGTGCGCGTGCGAACCCAGCGCCGCCGCCCGCTCGTCGCAGAGCAACCGCCCGGCGATCCCGGCGATGCCACCACCGCAGATGCCGCCCATGTTGAACAGGACGTGCAGCACGAGTTGGCCGCCCGCGAGGCCGCTCGAGATGGCGGGCATCGAGCGCTCCCGCCCGGCCAGCGGCGCGACGAACGCGAAGACGGCGAGCCAGCCCACCGCCAGCGTCCAGCCGGGCACCCCGTGCCCCGACGCCAGCATGTGCGCCCCCGCGGACAACACGACGCAGACCGCGGTGAACACCGCGGCCCGCAGCAGTCGCAGATCGGCGCCGGCGCGCACGGGGGAAGACATGGCGGCGTCAGTCTCTCATCGCGGGCCCGCCTTGAGAACGGCGGGGCCCGGAACACGCCGGTCTGTGCTATGGAGTCCGGCGCTCTCCTACACCCGCCAACGGAGCGAGGGCATCCGCCGTATGGCTGGCTTCACGTCAACGGCACGCTTACCGACCGCGTTTCGGGGCAATACGTATCGGTATGTCGAGCCGCAGCCAGGAGGCTGAGCATGAGCATCTGGTGGTCCCTCCACTTGCGGCGCGAGGCTGCGAGCGTGCCGCTCGCCCGCCGGCTCCTGCTGGGGACGATGGAGACGGCCGGAGTGGACCCGGACATCTCCTACGATCTGTGCGTCGCCCTCACCGAGGCCTGTGCCAACGCCGTTGAGCACGCCGCCCACGGCGAGTACCGGGTGACGGCCCGCATCGAGGGCGACCGCTGCCGCATCGAGGTGGCGGACTCCGGCCCGGGCTTCGCCCCGGACCTGCGCCGTACGCACCATTCCGTACGCCCGCTGGCGAAGAAGGACCAGCACTCCGAGCACGGGCGCGGGCTCTTCCTGATCGAGGCGCTCGTCGACCACGTGCACTACCACAACCGTCCCGGACACGGGGCGGTCGTCAGCTTCGACAAGATCCTCAAGTGGCGGGACGACTCGCTGCTCAAGGTCTCCTAGCCGGTCCCCCAGCCGGATCCGGGCCGGCCCGGCCCGTGGTTCGCCCGGCCCTCGCGCCGCCCGCACAGCACGAGGGCCGGGGCCCCGCGGATCTGTTCCGCGCGGCCCCGGCCCTCGTGTGCGCATCGGTGGCGTCAGCCCTTGAGGGCGGCCATCCAGCTCTCGACCTCGTCGGAGCGGCGCGGCAGGCCGGCGCTGAGGTTCCGGTTGCCGTCCTCGGTGACGAGGATGTCGTCCTCGATGCGGACGCCGATGCCCCGGTACTCCTCCGGGACCGTCAGGTCGTCGGCCTGGAAGTACAGGCCCGGCTCGACGGTGAGGACCATGCCCGGCTCCAGGGCGCCGTTGACATAGGTCTCGGTGCGGGCGGCGGCGCAGTCGTGGACGTCCAGGCCCAGCATGTGACCGGTGCCGTGCAGGGTCCAGCGGCGCTGGAGGCTCAGCTCGATGACGCGCTCGACCGGGCCCTCCAGCAGGCCCCATTCGACGAGCTTCTCGGCGAGCACGCGCTGGGCGGCGTCGTGGAAGTCGCGGTAGGCCGCGCCGGGGCGGACGGCGGCGATGCCGGCCTCCTGGGCCTCGTACACCGCGTCGTAGACCTTGCGCTGGATGTCGCTGTACGTGCCGTTGATCGGCAGCGTGCGGGTGACGTCGGCGGTGTAGAGGCTGTGGGTCTCCACGCCGGCGTCGAGCAGCAGCAGGTCGCCGGAGCGGACCGGGCCGTCGTTGCGTACCCAGTGCAGGGTGCAGGCGTGAGGTCCGGCCGCGCAGATCGAGCCGTAGCCGACGTCGTTGCCCTCGACGCGGGCGCGCAGGAAGAACGTGCCCTCGATGTAGCGCTCGGAGGTCGCCTCGGCCTTGTCCAGGACCTGGACGACGTCCTCGAAGCCCCGGGCGGTGGAGTCGCAGGCCTTCTGCAGCTCGCCGATCTCCCACTCGTCCTTGACCAGCCGCAGCTCGGACAGGAACTCCTTCAGTTCGGCGTCGCGCTCGGCGGTGACCTTGTCGGTCAGCGCGGCCTCGATGCCGGCGTCGTAGCCGCGGACGACCCGGACCGGGCCGGTGGCCTCGCGCAGCACGTCGGCGGCCTTGCGGACGTCGGCGCACGGCAGGCCCAGCAGGGCCTCTGCCTCGGCCAGGCTGTGGCGGCGCCCGGTCCACAGCTCGCCCTGGCCGTGCAGCCAGAACTCGCCGTTCTCCCGGGAGGAGCGGGGGAGCAGGTAGGCGGTGGCGTCGTGTGATCCGTCGCCGTTGGGCTCCAGGACCAGGACGGCGTCCTGTGTCTGGTCGCCGGTGAGGTGCACGTACTCGGTGGCGGCACGGAAGGGGTACTCCGTGTCGTTGGCGCGGGTGCGCAGGTTGCCGGCCGGGATCACCAGCCGCTCGCCGGGGAAGCGCGCCGACAGCGCCGCGCGCCGCTTGGCGGCGTAGGGGGCCTGCTCGACCGGCTGCAGGTCGCGCAGCTCGGTGTCGGCCCATCCCGACTTCATCACGTCGGCGAGCTCGTCGGAGACGGCCGGGTAGAGGCCGTTCTTCCGCTGCTTGATGGGCTTGTCGCCTCCCGGGGTCTGGTCCCCGGTCTGACGGCTGGGTGTTGCCCCCGGGTCGCGGTCCTCGGCCACGTCGTGCCTCCCTCGAAGTAGACGAACCCCATCGTAAGCGGGTGCGAGGGCCGACCGGCCGCGGGCCCGGGCGGCGCTCAGTCGAAGCGGGCGGCGAGCAGGACGACGTCCTCGGTCGGGTGCGGTTCCCTGCGGTCGTCGGGCCGCAGGGCGTGCAGGACGTGCTCCACCAGCTGCGCCGGGTCGTCCCGGACGGGAGCCGGGGCGGACGCCGCGGCGGCGTGCAGGCGGGCGAAGGCCCGGTCGACGGGATCGCCGGTGCGGTGCAGCAGGCCGTCGGTGTAGAGCAGCAGGGTCTCCCCGGGCAGCGCCCGCAGCTCGACGCTGGGCGCCTCCCAGCAGCTGAGCATGCCCAGCGGCGCGGACAGCGAGGTCTCCACGTACTCGACCCGGCGCTCGCCGACGACCAGTGGGGGGCAGTGCCCCGCCCCGGCGACCGCGATCTTCCGGGAGGCCGGCTCGGCGTAGGCGAACAGCGCCGTCGCCGACCGGGCGGGTTCGGTCAGCCGCAGCAGCAGCTCCAGGTCGGACAGGACCGCGACCGGGTCCTCGCCCTCCATCACCGCGTACGCCCGCAGCGAGGTCCGCAGCCGTCCCATCGCGGCGACCGCGCTCGTGCCCCCGCCGCTCACCCCGCCGACGGACAGCCCCAGCGCCCCCTCGGGCAGCGGGAGGGCGTCGTACCAGTCGCCCCCGCCCCCGGCGGCCGGCAGGTGCCGTACGGCCAGCCGGACCCCGGGGACCCGCGGCAGCCGGGCCGGCAGCAGCTCGTCGCGGAGCGCGGCGACGGTGGTGCGGCCGCGGTCCAGTTCCAGCAGCAGGGCGAGGTGCTCGGCGGCGTGGCGGCAGTACAGGCCGGCCAGGTGGCGCTGGCGCTCGGCGGGTTCGGCCGGGCCGTCGTAGAACCAGAGGGCGGAACCCAGCCGGCCGGCTGCGCCGGCGGACAGGCGGAGGGCGTAGCTGGCGCCGAAGCCGAGCCTGAGGGAGACCTCGCGGTGGCGCGGGCCGATCCCGGGCTCGCGGCACAGGTCGGTGTGGATCTCCTCCGCCGGCGCCTCCTCGGGCGCCGCGGGCAGGGGGACGGTCTCCAGCACGCCGAGCTCGGCCGGACCGAGGCCGAGCCCGACGACGGTGGCCGGGCCCAGCCCGTCGCCGGGCGCAAGGGCGGCCACACCGCGCCGCGCGCCGACCAAGGCGCCGCCGGCGCACAGCACTTCGCGCAGCGCGTCCTTCAGGGTCGCGGTCCCGGCCAGCCGCTCGGTGAGCTCGTGCAGGGCCGTCAGATCGGAGATCCAGGAGGTCAGCTGGTCCTGGTCGGCGGTGAGTCGGACGCCCGGGACGGGCGTTCCGGGATGCGCTCCCGGTTCACCCGGAGGGGAGAGCCGGCCGAGGAGGGGGGAGGAAGTGTGCGCCGGTGCCGGAACGGGTGAGTCGATTCCGGCCACTTTCGGGAGGTGCGCGGCGCTCATGGCCGCCGGCTTCCGCGGCCGTCGCCGTGCCGCGGCGACGGCTCCGCAGAGCAGCGCATATCAGGCAATAGCATCGCAAACCCCCAAGCTCATGCTGCGCCGCTGTCAAGGGATTCCCTTCTACCGCCTACCGGTGGGTGTGTCCAGGATCGCCCAGGTAGCGGGGCTGGTGTCGGCGCGGTCGAGGCGGCGCGGGACTATGGCCGAAAAAAGGCACCCCGTGCGAGAATTGGTAGTCGACTGAGGGGGTTCGACAGCGCGTCATACCCGTCGCAGTGGGTACGTACGGGATGGGAGTCGGCGGCCTCAGGAACCCGGCGCCCCTGTCAGGGCGTCATGAACGGAAGACGGCCCACCCACCCCCCACGGCGGGGTCGTTGCACGGTCGGCGGGACCGCACACAGCAGCACGCAAGCACACGCAGCAGTTCCCAGCACTCCGCAGGACGCACAAGCGCCAGTGTGCGCCACCTCCCGCCATGTTCCACGCTCGGCTCGAGACGTGATGCGCTGCCTCGTGAACGGTGTGTTCCAGACGACGTTGTGTCATGGGTGATTCCCGAGCACCAGCGGAAAGGAACGAGCGCAGATGCGCGAGATCCTCGGAAAGCGACGCAAGAGCAGTCCCGAGCTGCTGCGTGCAGCGCTCACCTGCGCCGAACGGTGGCACTGGCCCGTGGTCCCCGGAGCCGGTACGGACGCGCGCGGCGGATGCGCCTGCGCGCGGCCCGACTGCCCGGTGCCCGGCGCGCATCCGCACGATCCGGGCCTCCTCGCGGCGACCCGCGATCCGCGCATGGTCCGCTGGTGGTGGACGCGGCGGCCGGACCAGCCCCTGCTGCTCGCCACGGGCGGGCGCGTCTCGGCGGTGAGCCTGCCCGCTGTCGCGGGGGCGCGGGCGCTGGGCGTCTTCGACAAGCTGGGGGTGCGCACCGGCCCGGTCGTGGCCACCGCCACGCGCCTCGCGCTCCTGGTGGAGCCTTACTCCCTCGAGGAACTGGGGGAGTTGCTCGACCGCCACGAATGGGTGCCGACCTCGCTGCGGTACCACGGCCAGGGCGGCTTTCTCGTCCTGCCGCCCTCGCCGGGCGGCACCGGCGGCGCCGCGCCGGCGCGCTGGGTCCGGCGGCCGGTGGCGGACCCGGGGGGCGGAGCGCCGTGGCTGCCCAGCGTGCGGGTGATCGTCGACACCCTGGTGCAGGCGGGGCGTACGGCGCCGGACGGCAGCAGGCTCTCGTACTGACCGGGGGCCGTGCCCGAGGGTCCGCCGCGGGTTCGCTGCGGGCCCGCGGCAGGGTCCGGGGCAAGGTCCGGGGCAGGTCTGTGACGGCTGGCGTCCCCACCGGCCGTCACTCGTTCGGGTAGGAGCGGGGGCCGCTGACCGGCGAACGGGCAACGAGCCCCCCATCATGTCCGTTTCTCCCGCTATGTTCTGCGCATGATGCGTGCGCCGAACCTGCGGATGGCCGCCCTCGCCACGGTCGTGGCGGTCGCCGCCGTGCTGCCCCTGACCGGCGCCATCGCCGGACCCGCCGCCGGTCCCAAGCTGCCCGCCGTGTCCGAGGACGTGATGGCGGCGGTCACCGACGACAAGTCCTCCTTCGACGGGGCCGGCGCGTCCAGCGTCTTCGACAGCCTGCCGAAGCTGACGTCCCCCGCACGGCAGACCGCGTCCTGCGGTCCCCAACTCACCTCTCCCGAGGGCCTGCAGGCGCAGACCTGCACCATCGGAGAGGACGGCGACACCTGGGCGCGCACGTACTACAGCAACACCACGGGGCGGCCCCTGGACGGCGTTCTGACCCTCATGCGGCCCGACGGCCGGACGGTGCAGGCGGCCTGCGCCGTCACCGCGGACGAGGTGAGCGGTAGCTGCGAGACGCCGCGCGAGCCGACGGTGGCCGGGGCGACGGAGCCGTACACGGCGGTGGCGGAGATCGCCGAGCGGGGAGGCGAACGCCCGCTGCTGCGCAGCGGATCCGCGCACTGACCCGGACATGGAAACGTCCGGTCGCTGGCGACGGGGGATGCACCAGCAACCGGACTGTTTAAACGGTAACAAGACTTCGCCCGTACGCAAATCCGGGGTACGGCTCCCGGGCCGCTTCCCGCCCGGACCGGCGGCGGTTGTGACCAGGATCACCCAGGGCGCCCATGAGCGCGGCCGCCGGCGCGGGAGGGCGGTTCAGAGGCCGCGCGGATAGGCGGGCCGGCGTCGCGGGTCGACGGCTCTCGCCCGGCGGCGGTGTCGTCGGTCGCCGCAGCTCCGCTGCGTCTCCCTTCTCCGCCTTGCCAAACTCGGCCCTCGACCCGCTCCTTTCTCCACCCCGCCTGTCCGCGCGACCTCTCAGCTCAGCGTGATCTGCCGGTTGGTGAAGCCGCTGCGCGCCCGCCGCTCCTCCGCCGTCAACGGGGTCGTCCGCTCCAGCGCCTCGGCCAGCCGCTCGGCGAAGGCCGCCGCCGGCTTCTCGACCTCGTCCGCCGTCACGCCCGACGGCAGGTCCCACACCGGGACGACCAGCCCGTGCGCCCGGAACGAGCCCACCAGCCGCGTGTTGTCGCCCAGCGACGAGGCGCCGGCCGCGTGCAGCCGCGCCAGCGCGTCCAGCAACTGCTCCTCGGGGTGCGGCATCACCCAGCGCAGGTGGTTCTTCTCCGGGGTCTCGCACCAGTACGCCGCCTCCACACCGGTCAGCCGCACGGTCGGGATCACGGCCGCGTTCGCCCGCTCCAGGGACGCGGCGACCTCACCCGTGACGGACTCCGCGTTCTCCAGCCAGAACTCGAAGCCGGTGTGCACCACCGGGCCGAACGGGGCGTCCAGGTCGAGCAGATCCTGCAGCCGCGGACCGTCGGCCGCCGGGCGCTGCCCGCCCACCGGGTTGCCCTGCTCCGCGTTCAGCGCGCGGAGCAGGGTGTCGGCCAGGTCACGGCTGATGTCCCCGGAAGCGGTGTCGTTCTGCAGGCCCAGCAGCACCGCGCCGGTGTCCCGGCGCAGCCCCGGCCAGGCCATCGGGAGCACGGTCGCCAGCGTGACGGAGGGCACACCGTCCGGCAGCGGGTCCTTGAGCGTCAACTCGGCCGTGGCGGCGGGCACCAGCTCGCGCAGGGCCACCCAGTCGCACTCGCCCGGCAGGCCCTCGAACGGCCGCCGCACCAGCTCCGTCACCGCGTGCGCCGCCTCGCGGCCGTGGCACGCCTTGTACCGCCGTCCCGAGCCGCACGGGCAGGGTTCCCTGGCCCCGACGGCGGGGATCTCCCCGTCGGCGATCTGCGGGCTTGCGGGGGCCTTCGTCTTCGTCGGACGCTTCTTCGCCATGGCTCGATCTCTCCCGTAACGGCGGTGTTCCGGCCGTGAGCCTAGCGCCACGCCGGACGCCCTCAGCGGAGGTCGTGCCCGGGGAGGCCGGGCAACCGCCCCGGGAGCTACCCGAGGTCGTCGAAGGCGTCCGCGAAGTCGAGCGGGATGTCGAGCTGGGGCGCGAGGCCGTCGCGCCGGGCGCGCCGGCTGCGCGCCGCGAGCATCGCCCACACCGTGACCTCGCCGGGGGCGTCACGCACACCCCAGCGCAGCGACAGATTCCGTACGATGCCGAGCCCGCGGCCGCCGCGGGCGGTCAGCGAGGGACTGGACGGGAGCGGGCGGGTGGGCCCGCCGCCGTCGGTGACCTCCACCGTCAGCAGACCGTCCTCGTCGAGCCGCCAGGCGGCCCTGATGCCGCTGCCGCCCGGGGACGGCGCGTCCTCGCCCAGCGGCCGGGCGTGCCGGCAGGAGTTGCTGAGCAGCTCCGACAGGATGAGCACCGCGTCGTCGACGACCGGCTCCGCGACCGCGTTCGCGAACAGTTCCTTGCGCAGCCTGCGCCGCGCCTCGGCCACGCCCGCCGGACCATGAGGCAGGGCCATGGTCGAGGACGTCGGCACCTCCTGGGCCACCACCAACGCCACCCCCGAGACCTCCTTCACCCCACGCCACGGGATGGATGCCCTCTCGTTCTGCGCCGGAAACCGGCCAACTGCGGTCTCTTGGGGCACACACAACGATCGAACAGGTTCCGAACGCGCCGGTGCACAACGCCCGTGGCGTTCGGCGGCTCGAACGCCCCTCAGCCGCGCCCGAGTTGGGCCAGCACCTGCCGCGGGCGATTGGTGATGACGGCGTCGACGCCCAGCCGCACGCAGAGTTCGACGTCCTCGGGCTCGTTCACCGTCCACACGTGGACCCGGTGCCCCGCCTCGTGCAGCCGCTCCACGTACCCCGGGTTGGCGCGCAGGATGCGCAGGGCGGGGCCGGCGATCCGCACCCCGGACGGCAACCGGCCGTCACGGTGGCGGGGCAGCACGTACTGCATCAGGAAGACCGTCGGCAGGTCGCGCGAGGCCATCCGGATCCGGCGCAGCGACCGCGACGAGAAGCTCATGACGCGCACCCGGGACGGCTCTCCCGGCTCCGGCCACAGCATCCCGAACCGGTCCAGCAACTCCACCAGCCGCTCCTCGACCTGGCCCGCCCAGCGCGTGGGGTGCTTGGTCTCGATCGCCAGCTCCACGTGGCGGCCGGTGTCCGCGACCAGCTCCAGCAGCCGCTCCAGGGTCAGGACGCGGCTGAACTCGTCCGGGTCGCCGCCGAAGCGGTCGGGCGCCTCGGCGTCCGCGTCGAGGAGGGACCGCATCTCCGCGGACGGGCGCCGCATCGTCCCCGCGGCCCGCCCGCCGCCGGCCTCCGCCTTCCAGCTGCCGAAGTCGAGGGTCCTGAGGTCGGCCAGCTCCAGTGCGGAGACCGCCCCCCGGCCGTTGGAGGTCCGGTTCACCCGGCGGTCGTGCACGCAGACCAGCGTGCCGTCGGCGGTGAGGCGTACGTCGCACTCCAGGGCGTCCGCGCCGTCCTCGATGGCCTTCCGGTAGGCGGCCAGCGTGTGCTCCGGGGCGTCCTCGGAGGCTCCCCGGTGGGCCACGACCTGGATCGCGGGAAGATCGGTCACCGGGCTATCGTGCCATCCGGCGGGCCGGGACCGGCCGCTGTTTACGGCGGTCTGACACCCGGTGGGAAAAGCTGTGTCCACCACGACGGTCGTCGTACGCACCGTAGCCGCAGTCGTACGCACGGCACACCACGCATATCCGAGGAGAACAGCCGTGAGCACCGAGAACGAGGTCGGCCCGGTCCCGGCGGCGCTGCCGACGCAGCCGCCCGCTGACACGGGGTCCACCGCTCCCGCTGCGCCTCCCGCGCCCTCCGCCGCCCCGCCCGCCGCTCCCCCGGCCCAGGCGCAGGCCCCGTCACCGGGCCCGGCCGCCCCCGCGGCCGCGGAGGCTCCCGCGGGCCCCGGCGCACCGGCGCCTGCCGCGCCGGCATCCGCACCGGCCGCGCCCGCCGAGGCCGTGCCGCCTTCGGCAGGTCACCCCGCCGAGTCCCCCGCCGAGTCCCCCGCTTACCCGGCCGCCCCCGCGGCGCCGCCCGCCGAGGTACACACGACGCCGCTGCCGCCGGTCGCGCCGCCGCCCACTCAGCCGTACGGCGGCCCCGCCGGGCCGTCCGGCCCCATGGGCCCCTCCGGTCCCGCGGGTCCCGTGTGGGGCACGCCCGTGCCGGCCGCCCCCGCGCCCAAGAAGCGCGGCAACGGCGTCCTGGTCGCGGCCGTCCTGGCCGCCGCGCTCGTCGCGGGCGGCGTCGGCGGCGGGGTCGGCTTCTGGGCGGCCGACCGCAACGACGGCTCCTCCTCGACCACCGTCTCCGCGGTGGGCAACCCCAAGGACCTCAGCCGCGCCGCCGACTCCGTCGCGGGCATCGCCAGGCAGGCCCTCCCCAGCGTCGTCACGATCGAGGCCACCGGCCGCCAGGAGAGCGGCACCGGCACCGGCTTCGTCTACGACAAGGAAGGCCACATCCTCACCAACAACCACGTCGTCGCACCCGCCGCCGACGGCGGCAGCCTCACCGCCACGTTCTCCGACGGCAAGAAGTACGAGGCCGAGGTCGTCGGCCGCGCCCAGGGCTACGACGTCGCCGTCATCAAGCTCAAGGGCGTCAACCCCGACAAGCTCACCCCGCTCGCCCTCGGCGACTCCGACAAGGTGGCCGTCGGCGACTCCACCATCGCCATCGGAGCCCCCTTCGGGCTCTCCGGCACCGTCACCACCGGCATCGTCAGCGCCCTGCACCGTCCCATCGCCTCCAGCGACGGCCAGGGTTCCAACGCCTCCTACATGAGCGCCATACAGACCGACGCCTCGATCAACCCCGGCAACTCCGGCGGCCCCCTGCTCAACTCCGAGGGCGCGGTGATCGGCATCAACTCCGCCATCCAGTCGACGGGCGGCAACGACGGCGCCACCCAGGCCGGCAGTGTGGGACTGGGCTTCGCCATCCCCATCGACCAGGCCCGCCGCGTCGCCGAGACGCTGATCAAGACCGGCGAGCCCGTCTACGCCGTCATCGGCGTCCAGGTCGACTCCAGCTTCAGCGGCGAGGGCGCCAAGATCGCCACCGGCCCGGACGCCGTCACCCAGGGCGGCCCCGCCGACCAGGCGGGCCTGCGCTCCGGCGACGTCATCACCAAATTCGACGACACCGTCGTCGACTCCAGCCCGACCCTCATCGGCGAGATCTGGCAGCACCAGCCCGGCGAGAAGGTCAGCCTCACGTACACCCGTGGCGGACAGACCCACACCGCCACCATCACCCTCGGCGAACGCAGGGGCGACAGCACCAGCTGAGCCGACCCGTTAGGCTGTCCCCGCGCCGCCCGGCCACCGGACCGGACCCGCGGCGCGGGGAGAGTTGCCCGAGCGGCCTAAGGGAACGGTCTTGAAAACCGTCGTGGCAGCGATGTCACCGTGGGTTCAAATCCCACACTCTCCGCAGTAGGCCTGCGAAGGCGCTGGACAGAAGGGGTGCCCCAAGACACGGGGGCACCCCTTCTTCGTGCGCGGTGGCGTGCGGCCCCCGCGGTTATCCCGCGTTGCGATCGGGCACGGATGGGGCACGCTCGGGTCGCTCGCACAACCCGAGGCCTTCCCGCCCGGTCTGGGGCGGTTCAGCGAGCCACGGCTTCGCCTCAACTGCTCGGGAGATCCTGGGGAGTGAGCGAGAAGAGGACGAGGTCGGTCCGGCCGGTGTGCGTGAAGCCGGCGTTGCGCATGACCCCTTCGCGGTGCAGACCGGCGCGCGTTGCCACTTTTTGAGAGGCGATGTTCCCGGTCGCGGCCTTGAGCTCCATGCGTGCGAAGCCCTGGTCGCCCAGCAGCCAGCGCCCGAGGGCGCGAGTCGCCGCGGTCGCGACCCCGGATCCCCTGGCCCAGGGCGCTGTCCAGTAGCCCACCTCGCTGACCAGTGCGCGCCAATCCGTCTGCTTCAGGCCGACTGTGCCGAGGAGACGCGGATTCCGCGCTCCAATGACCGCGAAGTGGATGCCGTCACCGGACTCCCGCAGAGCGTGGGCGACATGCGTGCACCAGGAAGTGGCGTCGTCGAGCGTGTACGGGTTCGGCAAAGGAAGCCAGCGCTGGGTCAGTTCGTCCGCACAGGCCGCCTGGGTGGCTTCGACGTCCTCGTGGGTGAACGGACGGAGCAGGAGCTCGCCCGCGCGAAGGGACACAGGGGGGAAGGTGCGATCAGTCATCCGGCGCAACGTACCGCGTCGGCGGGCGGGCAGTGCCGCTTCCTGCGCGAAGGTCCTGCGTGGCGCACAGTCGCGCGCGACCCGGCACAGTGTGCGGGGCACATCCTGCGTCATCGGCCGTCGAGGCTGGCAGCCCGCTGCGTGCTGCGCAGGCTGTGGAAGGCGGGCGACCCTCCGCCCGATATGGGCGGAGGGTCGCGCGGCGCGTGAGCGCGTCAGTTGATCTGGGAGAAGACCTGGTAGCCGGTGGAGGCGTACCAGCGGGGACTGGCAAGCGTGCCCTGGACGGCGTTGAGAACGGCGGCGCCGCCGGCCGGGGTGGTGCCGAAGAGGTCCTGGCGGCCGTCGTGGTCGATGTCGCCGGAGGCGACGATGCGCTTGTATCCGGAGTATCCCGTACCCATCTTCACGCGGCCGGCGTAGCTGCCCTTGCCGTTGCCCTTGAAGAGCCAGAGGACACCGGCGTTGTCGCGGGCGACGAAGTCGGCGAGCCCGTCGCCGGACAGGTCGCCGCGGCCGGTGATCAGGTTGTAGCCCTTGAGGCCGACGCCGATGTGGACGCGGGGCCGGAGGCCGCCCGTGCCCGTGCCGCGGTAGAGCCACAGGTCGCCTGCACCGTCCCGGGCGAGGAGGTCCGGAAGGCCGTCACCGGAGAAGTCGGGGGTGACGAACATGGCGTTGTAGCCGCCGAAGCCGTTGGCCAACCAGGAGTGCGGCCGACTGTCGAGCTCCTCGAACGACGGGCCGGAGTAGCGGTAGAGGGCGCCGCCGGGCGTACGGGCGAGCAGGTCGGGCTGGCCGTCGCCGGTGATGTCGCCCGCCTGGGTGAGCCAGTTGTACTGCACGTGGAAGAACGTCGTGGCCGCGTGGTTCTTGGCGCACCCGGTGAGGTGGTTGCCGGTATCGATGCTGCAGAAGGAGACCAGGCCGCCGCCCGTCATCGGCTGCACGGTGGTCACGGAGCCCATGCTCCACTGGTTCGCGTAGCTGTCGTGTCCCCAGGCTACGGTCGTCGCGCGGTACGCCGTTACGTTGGTGTAGAGGCGCACTCCGCTCGCGTCCACACACCCGTTGGACGAGGTCGCCGAGATGGCGATCAGTTTGCCTGCCGACATCAGTGCACCGCCCGCGTCACCGAGGCACTGTTCCGCGCGGTTCGGCGTGGGCGTGTTCTTGGCGGGCAGGGTGCAGAGCGAACCGGCCGGGGGCGTCCGGCCCAGCAGCTTGGTGCAGGTGGCGGTCGACAGGATCGCCACCTGCTCGGTGTGCGCCTTGCGCTGTGCCGTCTCCTTGTCGGGCGCGGCCCATGAGTAGAACGTTGCAGTGGCGCCCGGCGAGTAGAGCGCGGCGTCGGCGGTGGTCGCCAGCACAGGACGGCCGCTGCCCGTCGTGTAGCTCACCGGGGGATTGCTCGCGACCGTCACGGCGAGGGCGGCCTGCCGCGTCGTGGCGTTGTACCGCGGGTGGGCCTGGTAGGCCAGGCTGTCCGTGCCCCAGTCCTGGGTGCCTCCGTGGTAGAAGGTCGGCCAGTCGTTCGCGGAACGGCCTGTGAAGCAGTCCGGTGTCGTCACCTCGCGGATCTTCGACAGCTCGATCGCCGAGCACGCCCGGGAGGCACCCGTCGCATGGTTCTCGGTCTGGAAACCCACCAGCCACGAAGGGAAGGACGGCTGTGCGGCGGCCGACTGGACCCCGACTCCCCCCGTGATCCCCGCGGCCAGCAGCACGACCGCGGAGGCGGCCACCACTCCCGAACGCCGGCACCAGGCCAGCGCCCGCACACGTATCCCCACGTCATGCCCTCCCCTGTGCGGCCGGACGCTGTGCCGGCCTGAAACCTGGACCGCTGCCTGAAGACCGCGGCCGAGGCGAATCTCTTATCACAGCAACATGAAGCACTGGTTCTGCCGATCCCCGACATCTCCCGCCCGAGCGCCCGGCGACGTGAAGCCCTGCGGGCGGGGAACGTGTCACGGAAGCCGGACTGACTCACTGCCACCGCAGGCCGTCCGCGGGAACGAGCGCGGCTCCACGGGAACCCCGGTGTCGGTGACCGGGGGGCGGGGGTGGGGCTGGGAGAATGCGCGTAACGGTCAAACCGGGCATGGGGTCTGCTCGCGCGACGCCGCGGGCGGGCACTGCGCCGGTGCCGGCCGCCGTCCCGAACGGCAAGGGCTGATCACCATGACGGGTGCCGCGCTCCTGGGTCTGCTGCTGGCCACGGCCGGCGGTCTGGCCTATGCCCGTGAACGGTTCCCGGTCGTGTTCTGGCTGCTGTTCGGGCTCCCGCTGACCTGGGTGCGGTTCCTGTCGAGTTACGGCTCCACCATGGCGGCCTGCGGACTGGTCGCACCGCCCTCGCGGGCCCGGGTGCTGGCGGGGTGGGTGGTGGGGCGGCGCGGGGCGCGGCCGGTGCCGCCGCGGATCCGCCGGGTGGGCGGCTCGCTGACCGGGCTGCGGGTGCGGCTGAGGCTGCCCGGCGGGCTCGAGCCGGCTGACGTGACCGCCGCGGCCAATCGTCTGCGCCACGCGTGGGGTGTGCACGCGGTGCATGTGGCCGAGCTCGGCCCCGGGGTGGTGGAGCTGCGCATGACCGGTTACGACGTGCTCCGCGACGTGCGGATGCCCCGCCGCCTGCCGTCCGGGCCGATGGTGGTGCCGGTGGCGCTGCGGGACGACGGGACCGCCTTTGTACGCGACTACCGGGAGATCCCGCACGCCCTCACCCTTGGCGCGAACCAGTCGGGCAAGTCGACGTACCAGCGCAACCTGATCATGAACCTGGCCCGGTTGCCGGTGGCCCTGGTGGGGATCGACTGCAAGGGCGGGGTGGAGCAGATCCCGTACGCGCCCAGGCTGTCGGCCCTGGCGACCGACCGGCAGCAGGCGGCGGAGCTGCTGGACGCGCTGGTCGGTGAGATGGAGCACCGGTTCGCGCTGCTCCGGGAGTACCAGCGCTCGACGCCGGCCAGCCCGGAGGAGGAGGTGGCCTCCGACATCTGGGGGCTGCCCGCGTATGTGCGGCCGGTGCCCGTCGTGGTGCTCGTCGACGAGGTCGCCGAACTCTTCCTCTGCCAGACCAAGAAGGACGAGGAACGCCGGGACCGCATGGTGGCGAACCTGATCCGGCTGGCCCAGCGGGCCCGCGCGGTCGGCATCTACCTGGAGATCTGCGGGCAGCGGTTCGGGGTCGAGCTCGGCAAGGGCGCCGCCACGCTCCGGTCCCAGCTCTCCGGGCGCGTCGTGCACCGCGTCAACCGGCAGACCGCCGAGGTGGGCCTGGGCGACATCTCGAGCGAGGCGACGGCGGCCGCGACCGCCATCGCCCGGGACCGGGTGGGCGTCGCCGTGGCGGGTGACGCCTCCGGCGGCTGGTCCCACATCCGCACACCGTTGGTGTCGATCGCCGAGACCGCGGCCGTCTGCCGGGCCCATGCCCACCTCGTGCCCGAGCTGCCGGCTCTGGACCGCCACCGGCCCTCCCGCCGGGGCGAGGAGGACGGGCCGGCGGAGCCAGGGCCCTTCCCCCGGCCCCGCTCGGGCCCCGAGTGACGGCGGCGCCCCGGCCCGGCGGGTGACCGGCTAGCCTCACGGGGTCGTGGCCGGTGTGGAGGAGGGACCGTGATGGCAGGAACGGCATTTCCGTCGATCGAGCCGTACGCGTCGGGGCTGCTCGACGTCGGTGACGGGCAGCGCGTCTACTGGGAGACCAGCGGGAACCCCGAGGGCAAGCCGGTCCTGTGCGTGCACGGCGGCCCGGGCGCCGGGGGGAAGCGGGGGAGCAGGAAGACCTTCGATCCCGAGGTGTACCGGATCATCCTCTTCGACCAGCGCGGGTGCGGGCAGAGTCTGCCGCACGCCTCGGACCCGGCGGTGCCGCTCGAGCACAACACCACCGAGCACCTGATCGCCGACATGGAGCGGCTGCGCGAACACCTCGGTGTGGAGCGGTGGATGCTGTTCGGCGGCTCGTGGGGTTCGACGCTGATCCTGGCGTACGCGCAGCGGTACCCGGAGCGGGTCTCGGAGATCGTGATCGTCGGGGTCACCACGACCCGCCGGGAGGAGATCGACTGGCTGTACCACGGCGTGGCCCGGCTGGTGCCGGGGCCGTGGGAGGCGTTCCGGGACGGGGTGCCGCCCGGGGAGCGCGGCGGGAACCTCCCGGCCGCGTACGACCGGCTGCTGAACAGCCCGGACGCGGCGGTGCGGGGCAAGGCCGTCCGCGACTGGGCGACCTGGGAGGACGCCGTCATCGCCCATGAGACCAACGGCAGGCCGGGGGCTTACAGCGATCGGCCGGACGACGACCTGGTCGCCTTCGTGCGCATCTGCGCCCACTACTTCGCCAACGGCGCGTGGCTGGAGGAGGGGCAGCTGCTGCGGGACGCGCACCGGCTCGCCGGGATCCCGGGGGTGCTGATCCACGGTCGGCTGGACCTGGGCAGTCCGCTGACCACCGCCTGGGAGCTGGCGAAGGCGTGGCCGGACGCGGAGCTCCATGTGATCGACGACTCCGGCCACACGGGGAGCTCCGCCATGAGCGACGCGGTCCTGGCGGCGGCCCGGCGCTTCGGCACGCGCTGACCGGCCTGCCGGGGCCCCGCCGGCCGTTCCCGGGGCCCCGGCGGGCTCACTTGCCGCCGGGACGGGGCGGGACGATGTCGAGGACGGCCATCATGCCCATGTCCTCGTGGTTGAGGATGTGGCAGTGCAGGACCGTCCGGCCGGTGAAGTCCGCGAAGGGGACGCGGATGACGACGTTGCCGCGGGCAGGCACGTTGACCGTGTCGAACCAGCGGTGGTCCGGGTCGTGGGCCTTCCCGTTGGTGCTCATCAGCTGGAACTGGTTGGTGTGGACGTGGAACGAGTGCTCCTCGTCGCTGTCGTTGCGGACCGTCCACTCCTCGACGGTGCCGAGGACGGAGGTGAAGTCCACCCGGTCCGGCCGGTACGTGCGGCCGTTGACGTAGAACTCGTCGCCCGCCGCGTTCTCGGTGAACACCACCGTCTTGCGGTCCGCGATCGCGGCGTGCGCCAGATCCTCGTTGGGCGCGAAGTCCGTCGGGAGCCGTGCCGGCGCCACGGGGGCGCCGGCGGTCACGACGGTGGCGAGGTCGGTGCGGGGGAATCGGTTGCCCGCCGTGCCGGTGTCGTAGGCGAGGGTCTCCAGCACGGTGGCACCGGGCCGGCTGCCGGCCCGCACCAGGACGTCGAAGCGGGCGCCCGCGGCGATGACCAGGGTGTCCGCCGCGTAGACCCGCCGGACGGGGTAGCCGTCCTGGGCGATCACGTGGAAGCGGTTGCCCTTCAGGTGCAGCCGGTAGTAGATGTTGGCGCCGATGTTGGCCAGCCGCCACAGCTGGGTCTCACCGGGCCGCAGGGAGATCACCGGGTTCTGCTGGCCGTTGACCGTGCGGTTGGTGCGCGTCCCGATCTTCAGTTTGTGGGTCCTGATCGCGTTCCCGTGGATCTGGAAGTCCTTGAGCGCGACGACGTGTTCGGTGATCCCGCGCAGTGCCGGGGGCAGGTACCGCCGCAGGCCGTCCACCACGATGACGCCCGACTCGCCGCCCGCGACCTGTGCGGCGGACATCATGTCGGCGTGCGAGTGGTACCAGTAGGTGCCGGGTGTGACGGTGCGCGGCAGCCGGTAGCTGTAGTGGTGGCTCCTGCCGTACCTGATGGCGATGAAGATGTCGTCGGCGGGACTGCGCGGGGACACGTGGAGCCCGTGCACATGGACGTTGGTGTCCTCGCGCACCCGGTTGGTCAGGGTGAGGTCGACGCGGTCGCCGGGCCGGACGCGCAGCGTCGGCGGCATGTACATCCCGTTGTAGGTCAGGGCGTACAGCCGGTGGTCGCCGACCCGCACCTTGCGGCGCTCGACGACGATGGCGGCCCTGAGGACGCCGTCGCGGCTGACCAGTTCCGGGGGGTCCTGCAGCCGCGGGGCGGGTGCCGACGGGGACGCCTGCCGCTCGCGAGGGGCGGCCGGGTCCGTCGCGTGGGGGTGCCCGGAGGGGCTCTGCCCCGCACAGCCGGCGAGCCAGGCCGTGGCCAGGAGCAGTACGGCGAGCAGCCGCGTCAGCGGGAATCGGGTACGGGACCAGGACCGGTTCACGTCTCTCCCCGTGGGTGAGTGGTGCGTCCGGGGCGCGGGCGTCCCGGCGCGGCGCGACGGGCGATGGGGTCCGTCAAGCGGGAGCGTAGGAAGCGGACGGCCACCTTCCGGTGCGCCACGCGCCGCTGAGGTGCGGCATCCGCTCGAACGGCAGGACAGCGGCCACCCACCCCGGCGGCGGGCGGTGCGCGGCCAGGCCGCGTCGGACGGGGAGTTCGGAGGTTTGTCGACAGATCGTCACGCTTGCGAGGGAAAGGGCTCTCCGCCCGGCTTGTCCGCCGTGGTGCTGGGCAACTCTGGTTGCGGCGACGTCGCAGAGCCGGCGGAGCGGTCGGCTGACCGCACCGCACACCTGGTATCCACTCCTCGGAGGGAAACACATGGCAAGCATCCGTACCGCCCGAGTCCTGGCCGCCCTGGCCGCACTGCCGCTGGCGGCGGCGCTGTTCGCCGGCACGGCGGTGGCAGACAACGGCGCTGCGGCAGGTGGCACCTCCAACGCGACCGTGGTGAGCAGCAGCGGTGGCAACGTGGGCCGAGACAACTCCGGCACGGTGACGACCACACAGCAGGCGGCGACCGGGGCGGGGGCCTCCAACCAGAACAGCACGGCCAGCGTCGTCGGTTCGGCCTTCACGACCGTCAACCAGCCCTCGCTCGCCATCGACTTCGGACCCATGTGGTGAGCCGGGCGGTCCGCCGCCGGGGCGGGCCGGAGGGCTGAGGGACGCAAGGGTCGACTGCGCGACGGCAACCTCACTGCCGTCGCGCAGTCATGTCCGGAGTCTGTCCACAGGCTGTGGACAATGCTGTCGCGTGCGGCCCCGGTCCCACCGCCCCCCGCGGCCCCCGGGCGGCGCCGGCACGTCGAGGGGCCGACCCTGCCGCCCGCAGGGCCCCTTCGTCATGCTGGCGGGCCGCGCCGCCGCCCCCACGGTGGATGTGGAGGACCGGCCACCGGGCCCGCTCGGCCGCGGGCGTCGGGCGGCGGGCCATGTGCCGGACAGCCCGTCCGCGGCCGGGCGCTGCTGCGTACGGCTGACACCGGGGCGTGGCTCCCCCGTCCGGGGGCAGCGGCCCGCGTTCACTCGACGCATGCGCGAACACAAGCCGATCATCCGATCCGGGGCGATCGTGGCGATGGCGCTGGCCTGCCTCCTGGCCGGGCCCACCGCGGCCGAGGCCGTCGTCCCGCGTCCGGCGACGCCGCCTACCGGGGACGTCTCGGCGACGGCTTCCGCGCCGACCCAAGCCCGCACCCACCGGCCGGCCCGGGCGCCCGGCGACGGCGGCGACGACGGCCCGTTCGGCTTCGCCGACACCGGCCTCCTCGACGGCCTCGACCTGCCCTACGGCCTCGGCGGCCCCGAGCGCGCCCCCGCGAGCGGCCCGGTCCGCGTCTACCGGGGCTACGGCTTCGACACCTGCCGCACACCTCCGCTGTCCACGATGCGCGCCTGGCTGCGCTCCAAGTACCGGGCCATCGGCGTCTACTACGGCGGCCGCGCCCGCGCCTGCAGCACCCAGCGCCACCTCGATCGCGACTGGGTGCGCTCGGTGCACCGGATGGGCTGGCGCATCCTGCCGATCTACGTGGGCTCGCAATCCCCCTGCGTACGCGGCAGGCACCTGCGCAACCACCGGATGAGCACCGACGACCCCTGGGGCCAGGGCGCGAGCGAGGGCTGGGACGCGGTGCGCAGGGCCGCCGCCCTCGGGTTCGAGCCGGGCAGCGCGCTCTACCTCGACATGGAGGCGTACAACGTCAGGAACTCCCGCTGCGCCGACCAGACGCTCGACTTCATCCGGGCCTGGGACCGGGAGGTCGAGGACGCCGGCTACCTGCCGGGCCTCTACAGCAGTTCGGAGTCCGGCATCCGGCACGTCGAGCGGGCCCGCCGCGCGGGCTACGACGACCTGCCGCGCGCCGTCTGGTTCGCCCGCTGGCAGGGCAAGCCCGCGGTGCGCGGCGAACCGGTCCTCGCGCGTGACGCCTGGCAGCCGCACGGCCGCGTCCACCAGTACTCGGGCAGCGTGCGCGAGAAGCACGGCGGCCGGCGGCTGGCGATCGACCGCAACCGGCTGGACGGTCCGGTGGCCGTCGTCGAATGACGCCGCGCTGAGGCGGCCGGGCGCGGCGCGGCGGGTCCGCCCGCGCACGCGGCGAGCGGCCCCGCCCCTGCGGGAGACCCGTAGGGGCGCCGGGCCCGGCCTCAGCCCTCCGGAGGTGGGGCGGGCCCCCGTCC
>NZ_CBDRBL010000083.1:0-32225 GCF_965342175.1 Actinacidiphila sp. bgisy167 | reverse complement strand
CCCCCCCCCCCCCCCCCCCCCCCCCCCCCCCCCCCCCCCCCCCCGCGGTGGCTGTCGCGCCGTTCAGGCGGTGACCGTCTCGCCGGGCAGCGTCAGGTCGAGGTCGACGATGCGCTCGTCGCCCGTGTGCCGGGCGGCCGAGGCGAGGGGACCGTGTCCCGCGGCGCGGGTGGCCAGCACATACGACCCCCCGGCCGGGACGGCGATCGCGTAGCTGCCGTCCTCCGCGGTGACCGTCGCGCCGGCCTGCCGGCCCCGGTGGTCGATCAAGGTCACCTTGGCGCGGGGTACGGGAGTGCCTTCGGCGCCCACGACCCGGCCGCGGAAGCCGCTGACGACCTGCTCCGCACGCGCCGGACCGGCCTCCTGGGCACTGGCCGCGCGAAGGTGCGGGCCGGAGCGCCGGCCGGGCAGGCCGATGGCGAGCAGCAGGCCGACGACGACGGCGCCGGTGGCGATGAGGAAGGAGAGGTGGAAACCGTGCAGGGTGGGCACGGCGACGCCGTTCACATGGTGCGCGGTGTTGGCCAGGACCATGCCGATCACGGCGCTCGACACCGACGTGCCGACGGACCGCATCAGGGTGTTCAGGCCGTTGGCGGCACCCGTCTCGGAGGCGGGGACCGCGCCGACGATCAGCGCGGGAAGCGAGGAGTACGCCAGACCGATGCCGGCGCCGAGGACCACGGAGGTCAGCACCGTCTGCCAGACGGCGTCCATCAGGCCGATGCCGCCGCCGTAGCCGGCGCCGATCACCACCAGGCCGATGATCAGCGTGGTCCTGGGGCCGAAGCGGGCGGACAGGCGGGCGTAGACGGGGGCGGTGAACATCATCGTCAGGCCGAGCGGGGCGACGGCCAGACCGGCGACGACCATGGACTGCCCCAGGCCGTAGCCGGTGGCGACGGGCAGCTGCAGCAGTTGGGGCAGGACGAGCGAGACGACGTAGAAGGCGACCCCGACCATGATCGAGGCGAGGTTGGTGAGCAGCACCTCGCGGCGGGCGGTGGTGCGCAGGTCGACCAGCGGGGCCTTCATCCGCAGCTCCATCACTCCCCACAGCAGGAGCACGACGACGGCGGCGGCGAACAGCCCGAGGGTGGTGCCGGACGACCAGCCCCAGTCGCTGCCCTTGGTGATCGGCAGCAGGAACAGCACGAGGCCGGCGGACAGGCCGAGCGCGCCGAAGAGGTCGAAGGAGCCCTTCGCGCGCATCGGGGACTCCGGCACGACGAGCAGGGCGAGCACGATGGCGAGCACGCCGAGGCCGGCCGCGGCGTAGAAGAGCGCGTGCCAGTCCGCGTGCTGGGCGATCAGCGCCGCACCCGGCAGCGCCAGGCCGCCGCCGACGCCGATGGAGGAACTCATCAGCGCCATCGCCGAACCGAGCCGCTCACGCGGCAGCATGTCGCGCATCAGCCCGATGCCGAGCGGGATGGCGCCCATGGCGAAGCCCTGCAGCGTACGGCCCACGATCATGGTGAGCAGCTGACTGGTGACGGCGCTGATCACAGCGCCGATCACCATGACCGCGAGGCTGATGATCAGCATGCGGCGCTTGCCGTACAGGTCGCCGAGCCGGCCCATGATCGGCGTGGCCACGGCGCCCGAGAGCAGGGTGGAGGTCAGCACCCAGGTCGCGTTGCTCGGGGCCGTGTGCAGCAGCTGCGGCAGATCCTTGATGACCGGCACGAGCAGGGTCTGCATCACCGCGACAACGATGCCCGCGAAGGCGAGTACCGGGACGACCGCCCCGCCGGCTCTCCGGGTGGGCAGGTCGGCCGTCGTGTGCGTCATGGGGTGAGGCCTCCGGGCAGCGGTAGGGGACCGTGGTCCAGGTCGTCGTAGGGCGTACGTAAGGGGCAACCCGTATGCCGAGGCAACTATTCCGGCCCCTCGGATGCCACCCCTGCGGCCTGCGACCGTTTTGTCGGCCTATAGGGCATTTCGCAGGCATTTTTTGGGGCGCTGCAGCCCTTTCTGTGATCGCAATGTGATCTTCCCGTGGACAACGGTCGGGGGCGCGAGCGGTCTGAAAGGCGTGCGCCCGAGGTGGCGCACCGCTCAGCCTGCTGCATCCCTTTGCCTCCGACAAGGAAACGCTGAATGAGACGTCCCTTCCGCCGATCGGTTGCCCGGGCAGCGATCGGGCTCGTGGCGGCCGCCGCTCTGGCCGCCGGCTTCGGACCCGCCGCCTCCGCCTTCGCCGAGGACGGCGCTCCGCTGCCGGTCGCCATCACCGGCCAGAGCCACGTGGACCTGTCGCTCCAGAGCGATCACGAGGACTCGGACGAGCCCCAGGTCACGCTGCGGCTCGCCGCGCCCGGCAGTGACGAGCCGGGCGACGACGGGGTCATCCCGGTCGTCCACCAGGGCTCGTACACGATCAAGATCGACGCCAGCGGTCTCGACGGCGTCGCCGCCGTGAAGCTGCCCTGCGCCGCGAAGGGTCTGACCGCCGTCTGCGACGGCTACGAGATCAACGCCGGGGAGCGGTACAACGAGATCGGCGACATCCGCCTCGCCGTCGACGCCGACAGCGCGGCCGGCGACTTCGGCACCATCAAGGTGACCGGCGAGGGCGAGGGCGTGGACTTCACGCCGCTCACCATCGATGTGCTGGTCGGCGGTCCGGAGCTGCTGGGCCGCAAGCTCTCCGAGCCCAAGGGCTTCGCCGCGGGCGACACCTACGAGGCCCCGGTCGGCTTCCGCAACGTCGGCGGCATGGCGGCCGACGGCACCGTGCTGCACGTCCACGGCTCGCGCGGGCTGAGCTTCCCCGACAGCTACGGCAACTGCGCCTACAAGCAGACCACGGACGGGTCGCTGCTGTACCAGGGCACCGACGTGATCTGCACCTTCCCCGGCACCTACAAGGCCGGTGCGGCCTACGCCCTGTCCGAGCCGCTGAAGGTGAAGACGGCCGAGTTCGCCCTCTACGACATCGTCAACTACGGGTTCTCCGCGGTCGGCGCGCAGAAGGCCAAGGCCCTGATGGAGGGCGACGGCTACACGCCGGGCACCGGCGCCCCGCTGACCCTCGAGGAGCTTCCCGGCGCCGCCGCGGGCGACTACGCGCGCTACGCCGAGGTCGACCTTCCCAGCGGCAACACCTACGACCTCGTGCTGACCGGCGCCTCCGCCCAGGGCAAGGCCGGCGACACGGTGAAGGCGGAGATCGGCTTCCGCAACGACGGGCCGGCCTGGATCAGCTCGCTGCGCAGCGGTGGCGAGCCGATCGGCTTCACCGTGACCATCCCCGAGGGGGCGAAGGTGACCAAGACCCCGAAGGGCTGCGGCGCCACGACCATCGACGAGGGCGTCAAGGGCTACCTGTGCTGGGTGGGGACCCCGCTGCTGGAGCACACCAAGGTGAGCTTCCCCTTCGAACTGCGCATCGACAAGGTCGTGAAGAACGCCAGGGGCAAGGTCGCCCTGCCGGAGCTGATGAGCCCGAACGAGGCGGACCACTCCAACAACACGGCGTGGATCGTGCTGAACGGCACCGGCGACGACGACGCCGGGGGCGACGGCTCGCAGGGCTCCTCCGGAGGCCCGTCGGCCACCCCGAGCCCCACCGCTTCCGACGACGACACGTCGGGCTCCGCCGGAGCGTCCGGCAGCGGCGGCGCCTCGTCCTCCGGCGGTGACTCCGTCGGTGACTCCACCAGTGGCTCCGGGGGCGGACTGGCCCTCACCGGTGCCGGCGGCGCGCTGCTGTTCGGCGGCTCCGGGCTGCTCGCTCTCGGACTGGGCGCCGTGATCGTCGTCGTCGTGCGGCGCAGGAACGCCGCCGCCTGACCTCGCACCACCACCGCCACGCGTCGGCCGCCGCGCCCTTCGGGGCGCGGCGGCCGTCGTCGTGCGCCCTCCTGCGTCTGCGGCGCGGGCGGCCGATGAATGCCGCACCCGGGTCAGGGAATGTCACACCGCACGACAGCGCTGGTGACAGGGGTGCAGTGCGGACCCCACCGGGTCCGCCGCACCCTGTCCAGTTCTCGAAGAGGAGAAGAACGCCCATGTACCAGCGCATCCTGGTCGCCGTCGACTCGAGCCACTCCCACCGGCCCGCCCTGCGGACGGCCGGCGACCTGGCCCGGCTGACCGGTGCCGCGGTGCACGTCGTGCACGTGCTGGCCTCGACGGTCGCCTTCGACACCGTCACACCCCTGGAGGAGGACTCCGAAGCCGGCGCCGTCATCGACGAGGCCGTCGCCACGCTCCACGGCATGGGGGTGGAGAAGGCCGACGGCGAGCTCGTCCGCGACGTGACCACGCAGCAGGTCCCCGGCGCGATCTCCGACGCGGCCGAGCAGTTCGACGCGGACCTCCTGGTGCTCAGCCCGCACCACCGCGGCTCGGTCGCGGCCTTCTTCAACCCCCGCGTCAGCGACGCCATCGCCCACACCAGCCGCATCGCGGTGCTGCTCGTCCCCGAGGAGGCCACCGAGGGCGGTGACTCCGCCGCCTGACCGGGCCGCTTAGCCCCGCCCGGCCTTGGAGGCCGGGCGGGCAGCGCTTCCACGCCGTACTTCTCGAAGAGGTCGAGCATGGGACCCTGGAAGCGTTCCGGTCCCCACGGGGGCACCTGGACGCCGGACATCGGAGCGTCGCCGCCCTCCGCGAACAGCCCCTCGGAGCCGCCCGGCCGGGCCGCGTGTCAGCCGATGGCCCTGAACCGGTGACGCGTCCCGCGCGGGCAGCGCACCTGGTCGCCCGGCCCGGCGCGCAGCGGACCGGGAACAGCCGGCCGGACGCCCGGCGAAGGGCCGGCTGTGGCCGGTCCAGGCCCCCTCCGACGGCGGCCTTGACGCGGCGTCGGTGCGGAGGAGGACCGTTGGGCGTCGCACCCCCGCGGACGCGGCTGCCCCTCAGTCCTTGCGCATGTCCCGGTAGGCCTCCAGCACGCGCAGCCATACCTCGCTGATCGTCGGGAAGGCCGGGACGGCGTGCCACAGCCGGTCCACAGGGATCTCCCCCGCGACGGCGACGGTCGCCGAATAGAGCAGTTCCTGCACCCCCGGGCCGACGAAGGTGACGCCGACCACAGTGCCGCGCTCCGGGTCGATCAGGACGCGCGCCCTGCCGCGGTAGTCCTCGCCGTACTGCACGGCGCCGGCGAGCCGGCCGATGTCGTAGTCCACGACGTCCACCCGGCGCCCCGCGGCCAGGGCCTCACGGGTCGTCAGTCCGACGGAGGCGACCTCGGGGTCGGTGAAGACCACCTGCGGCACGGCCTCGGTGTCGGCGGTCGCGACGTGCGCGCCCCACCTGCGGTCGTCGACGGGTTCGCCCTTCGCCCGGGCAGCGATGACCGCTCCCGCGATCCGCGCCTGGTACTTCCCCTGGTGCGTCATCAAGGCGCGGTGGTTGACGTCGCCCGCCGCGTACAGCCAGCCGTCGGCGACGGCCGTCACCCGGAAGGTGTCGTCCACGGTCAGCCAGTCGCCGGGGACGAGGCCGACGGTCTCCAGCCCGAGGTCCGCGGTGCGGGGGGCGCGACCGGTCGCGAAGAGGATCTCGTCGGCGACCACTGTCCCGCCGTCCGCCAGGGTGACGCGCACGGGAGCGTCCGGGCCTCCCTCGCGCGCCACGGCGGCCACCGAGGCGCCGAGACGCACCTCCACACCGGCCTCGCGCAGGGCGTCGGCGACCATCTCCCCGGCGAACGGCTCCATGCGGGCCAGCAGCCCGCCGGACCCCCGCACCAGCACGACCACCTCGGAACCGAGCGCCCGCCACGCGGTGGCCATCTCGACGCCGACGACACCGCCGCCGACCACCACCAGGCGCCCCGGGGCCTCGCGGGCGCTCGTCGCCTCGCGGTTGGTCCAGGGACGGACCTCGGCGAGCCCCGGCAGCTCCGGCAGCCGCGTCGTGGTCCCGGTGGCGACGACGACGGCGTGCCGCGCGGTCAGCCGGACCGTGCCGCCGTCCGGCGTGTCCACCACCACCTGACGGGGACCGTCCAGGCGGCCGTGGCCGCGCACCAGATCGACGGAGACGGAGTCCAGCCATGCGACCTGGTCGTCGTCCTTCCAGTACGCGGAGAGCCGGTCCCGGTGGGCGAGGACCTCGGCCACGTCCAGCGGCCCGCCGACCGCGCCCTTCAGGCCGGGTATGCGGCGCGCGTCGGCCCGCGCCACCACGGGCCGCAGCAGTGCCTTGCTGGGCTCGCACGCCCAGTACGAGCACTCGCCGCCCAGGAGTTCGCCCTCCACGAGCACCGTGTCCAGTCCTGCGGCGCTCGTCCGGTCGGCGACGTTCTCACCGACGGGTCCGCCGCCGATGACCACGACGTCGTACTCCCGGGACGCGCCGCTGATGGCGTGACCCGCCAATTCGTCGATCTTCATGGCCTTCTTCCAAACGATGGGGGGCGGAGGGGACCGGCCGGAGGCCCGCCGTGCCCGGAGGGGGTACGGCGGGGCTGCGGGGGACCCGGGGGTCGAGGGGTCCGAGGAGCATCCGGGGCGCAAGGGCTCGAGGTACTCGGAGCAGGCGGAGCACTCCGCCCACCGGCAGCACTCGGAGTGCGAGCCGCTCGGACATGACGGCATGTGCCGGGGAGGGCGGCCGGGTCAGCGTCCCGGCAGCCGCTCGGTGACCTCCTGGAGCGCCCAGCCGTTGCCGTCCGGGTCCGCGAAGGTGGCGAAGGAGCCGTAGCTGGCCCGCGTGGGGTGCGGGCCTGCGACCCGGGCTGTCTCACCGGCGTGGTGGAAGACGCCGCCCGCGTCGTGGAAGACCTCGCTGATGTCGACGCCCCGGGCCGCCAGTTCGGCCCGGGCGGCCACGATGTCCTCGACGACCAGGTGGAGGCCCTGCGCGGAGCCGGGGGCGGCGGTGGTGACGCCGTCCCCGAAGAGGATCGAGGCACCGGAGCCCTCCGGGGTGAAGTGGACGACGCGGAAGCCGTCCTCGCCGACGTAGTCGACGTCCAGCCGGAAACCCAGCGCCGCGTAGAAGTCCTTCGCCCGGTCCACGTCGGACACCGGCAGCACCACAACCTCGAGCTTCAGCTCCATCACGTTCTCCTGTCTCCTCATATCGTCACCGCTTTGACTGGTGACGAGAATGACCCACCCATACGTAACCTGTCAAGGCGGTGACGTACACCGGGCCGCCTCGCACGCCCCCGCGCCCGGACGGGCACCGCACCCGCAGGGAGACCGAGATGATCACGCCGTCTGTGACAGGCCCCGGGCGCAATCGCGGCGGGGCGCGACGCCGTGCGGCGGTCGGCCCCACCGCGGGCTGCGCCGATCGGCGGAGCCGTCGCCGCGGAGGGGCTTCCTCGCGGCTGACGCGGGCAGGCATGGAACCGGAGGTGCGTGGTCCATGCCCAGCGGTGACGTGCTGGTCCTCGTCGACGAGGACGGCCGGGTGCTCGAGTGGGGACGTGCGGCCGAGGAGCTGTTCGGCCGCTCCGCGGAAGAGGCCGTCGGCCGGTCCCTGGGCGCGCTCCTGCGCGGGACCGACTTGGACGCCGGCAGCCTCGGCACGGGCTCTCCCTGCGGGCTCCCCGTGCGGATCGAGCCGGTGCTGCGCGGCTCGTCGGTGCTGTGGCGGGTGCTCGCGGCAACGGACCCGGCGCCGTCGCAGCAGGACGCGGCGGTCCTGCGGACCGTCTTCGCCCACTCCCCCATGGAAGTGCTCGTCCTCGACCCGCAGTTGCGCGTGCTGCGTATGAGCGCCGCCTTCGGCGGGTCGGGTGGTGGCGCACGCGCCGGCGGGAGCCCGCCGCGGCGGCCCTTCACCGAGGTCTTCGCGCTGGATCACCCCGAGGCGGAGGCGGCCGTGGCCCGACGGGTCCTGGAGAGCGGGGAACCCGTCCTGGACCGGCTCGTCCGCGGTGCCTGGGGGCCGGGCCGGCCCAAGGACCGCGTACGCTCCGTCAGCTACTTCCGCCTGGAGGACCGCCGGGGTGCGGCGCTCGGAGTGGTGGCGACCTCCGTCGACGTGACCGACCGGGTGAGGGCACAGGGCCGCCTGGACCTGCTGGACGAGGTACACACCCGACTGGGGCAGGTTCCGAACGTGGGGATCGTCTGCCAGCAGCTGGTGGACGTGGTGGTGCCCGCCCTCGCCGACACGGCCGTCGTCGAGATCGTCGACGACGTCGTGCGCGGGGAGGAACCGCCGAAAGTACCCGTCCACCGGGACGTGCCCGTGCGGCGCGCCGCGGTCCGGGGCGGGTCGGCGTACCCGGTGGGCGAGGTGCGTCCCCTGCCGGCCGGGACCCCGTTCGCGGAGGTCCTGTCCGACCTCCGCGCGCGCCTGCTGCCGGTCGAGGAGCACGCCCCGTGGCTGGCCGCCGACCCGGTCCGTGGGGCCGTCATCCTTGAGCGCGGTGCCCGTTCCCTGATCGTGGCCCCGCTGACCCTGCGGGACCAGGCGCTGGGTGTGGTCAGCTTCTACCGGGGGCAGGGACGGGCCCCCTTCGACGAGGACGATCTGCGGACGGCCTCGGCCGTGTGCGCGCACGCCGCCCTGTGCGTCGAGAACGCCCGGCAGTACATGCGCGAGTGGATCATCGCCTCGACCCTCCAGCGCAGACTGCTCCCCGGGCAGCCGGCGCTGCGGCCGTCAGTGGAGGTGTCCCAGCTGCACCATTCCGGTCCGGAGGGCGGCGGGGCGTGGTCCGACGCGATCCCGCTGCCCGGCGCGCGGACGGCTCTGGTCGTCGGCGAGGTGGCCGGGCACGGCATGGTCGCGGCCATCACGATGGGGTTGGTGCGGACGGCCCTCCACACACTCGCCGGCCTCGACCTGCCTCCGGACGAACTGCTGGCCCGGCTGAGCGAGACCGCCGGCCGGCTCGCCGCCGCGTCCGCCGCGCTGCCGGGGCCTGGCTGCGCGACGCTCGACATCGGATGCGCCATCGCGGTCTACGATCCGGTGGAACTCACGTGCGTCATCGCGCGTGCCGGCCTGCCCGAGCCGGTCGCCGTGCTCCCGGACGGCACCTCGGACGCCCTGGCCGTCCCTCCTGGTCCGCTGCTCAGCGGACCGGACGACGCCCCCTTCCCGACGACCACGGCCGTCCTACCCGCGGGGAGCACCCTGGCCCTGGCGACGGGCGCGTTCGCCGAGCGGGTCCTGGCGCCGTCGGCGCCGCTGCGCCCGCTCCTGGACGGCGCGGTCTCCCGTCCGCTGCCCGAGGTGCGTGACGCCATCGCCTCCGCGTTCGCCGGATCCGGCGGCAGCGACGAGGCGGAGTTGCTGCTGGCCCGCACGAGCGCGCTGCCCGCGGACCGGGTGTTGACCCGCGTGCTGCCGGCCGGCGCCGAGGCCGCGCCCTTGGCCCGCGGGGCCGTGCGTCGCCGGCTGGCGGCCTGGGGCGTGGGCGAGGAGACGGCGTTCACCACCGAGCTGATCGTCAGCGAACTGGTCGGCAACGCCGTGCGCTACGGCGCTCCGCCCCTGCGACTGCGCATGGTGCTCGAGCAGATGCTCACCTGCGAGGTGAGCGACACCGCGGTCGGCGCGCCCCATGTGAAGCACGCGCGCACCGTCGACGAGAACGGGCGCGGGCTGTTCATCGTCGCGGGCCTCGCCGACCAGTGGGGGGTGCGCTACCGCGGGCAGGGGAAGACGGTGTGGGCCCAGCAACCGCTGGGCCCCCGGGAGGACGGCCGCTGATCCCGCGCGGACGGCGGCACCGGTACGGGCCGGCGGCGCCTCCGGCACGACAGGGGGAGGCGCCGCCGAGCGGGTGGGGTGGGACGGCGCACCCGCGGCCTGTCGTCCGGGGCGGGTGCGCCGTCGCCGCGGGGTCAGCCCGCGAGGCCGCGGTTGAGGGCGGCGGTGAGCTTGATGACGCGCTCGGTCTGGATGCGCGCGGCGGTGCGGGTGGTGTCGCCGACGGGGTTGTTGCCCTGGGCGTCCACGTGGGAGGTGCCGTACGGGTTGCCGTCGACGAACTTGGCGGGGTCGGTGTAACCGGGGGTCACCACGATGCCGCCGAAGTGGTGGATGGAGTTGTAGAGGGCGAGCAGGGTCGACTCCTGGCCGCCGTGCGAGGTAGCGGTGGAGACGAAGCCGCTGTACACCTTGTCGGCCAGCCTGCCCTGCGCCCACAGTCCGCCGAGGGTGTCGATGAACTGCTTCAGCTGCGAGGCCATGTTGCCGAAGCGGGTGGGGGTGCCGAAGATGACCGCGTCGGCCCACTCGACGTCGGCCGCGGTGGCCACCGGGATGTCGGCGGTGGCGGCGTGGTTGGCGGCCCAGGCGGGGTTGGAGTCGATCGCCGCCTGCGGGGCGAGCTCCGCGGCCTTGAGCAGGCGCACCTCTGCGCCCGCCTTCTCCGCGGTGTCGGCCATCTCCTTCGCGATCTCGGCGATGGTGCCCGTGGAGGAGTAGTAGACGATCGCAAGCTTGATCGACAAGGTGGTTCCTTTCGTGGGGGACCCTCCCCCGGTGGGGGTGTGCGGTCCGCGAATGCCGGGGCCGTGGGGGAAACGGGCCGGTCGTTGGTTGAAGAGTAAACCTTCTAGTTGAAAACTTAACAACAATGGGGGCGTCTCTGTCCACCGGCGGCCGTGCGACGAATGTCACGCCGACCGCCCGGCCACCGGGTGCGCTCCGCACCGCCCGGACCGGGGACCGCGGCCGGCCCGTGCCACGACGGCCGCGTCGTCCTCGATGCGGCACGGGTCATGCGGGCCACCACGACGCCGTTCAAGTCCCTGAGGACGACGGGACATTAGGGGCCGGGAGATGTCGCCGCCGGCCACCGCCCGCCGACCGCGCGGCCGGGCCCGACGCGGAAACAGCCGCGCACCGGCCCGGTGCGGAGCGGCAGACGGGTCCGGGTGACCGCCCGCGGGCGGTCGGCTCGCGCTTTGAAGTTGCCGCCCGTTCTTGATTCCATCGCGTCGGTGACGTCATGGGGAGGGGATGGAGGACCTCGTGGAAACCGACGGACCGCTCGCCTGGGTCGGCGTGGACACGATGGCCGAACAGGCCTACCGCCTCCTGCTGTCCCAGGAGAGCGCGACCGCCGACGACGTGGTCGCCGCCCTGGGCGTGTCGGCGAAGGAGGGCCTCGCGGTCCTCGAACGGCTGCACCGCGCCGGGCTGATGAGCCGCCGCTCCTCCGGGGAGTTCTTCACGGTGGACCCCCGGCACGCGCTGCGCGCGCTGGTCGAGGCGCGCGAGCGCCAACTGGAGGCGGTGCGCGACGCCACCGGACCGCTGGGGGAGCTCTTCGACACGGCGAGAAGGGCCCGTGACGGCGGGCCGGGCACCAGCGTGATCAGCGGCCTGGAGTCCATCGGGGACCGCTACTACCGGCTCAAGCAGTCCGCGCGGACCGAACTGTGCGCCCTGGACCGCCCGCCGTTCCTCCTCGCCCCGAACGAGCCGCTCGACGAGGCGGCGGTGCGGCGCGGGGTCCGGGTACGGGCCGTCTACGCCGCCGCCAGCTTCGAGGCCGAGGGCGGCTGGCAGGACCTGGGCAACCTGGTGTCGCGCGGGGAGGAGGCCAGGGTCGTCCCGGCGTTGCCGATCAAGCTGGCGATGGCCGACCGTTCGGCCGCGCTGGTGTCGCTGACCCTTGCCGTCGGAAGCGCGGAGTACCTGTACACCGAATCCCCGCCTCTGCTGGAGGCCCTGGGTGAACTCTTCGAGAACTACTGGTCGGCGGCCTCCCCCTTGACTGAGTCAACCGACTGCGGCACGCTGCCCGGCAAGGCGACGGCCGGAGTCGAACGGGCACGTCAACCCACCGACGAGGAACGGACGTTGTTGGCCCTCTTCGCCGCCGGCGTCAAGGACGAGGCGATCGCCCGGCAACTCGGCATCTCACCGCGGACCCTACGCCGCAGGATCCAGGACCTGTTCGCCGAACTCGGCGCCACCAACCGCTTCGGAGCGGGGGTCGCAGCGACCCGCCGCGACTGGATCTGACCGCAAAGCGGTGGCCCGTTCTGGCCACTGACCGGTATCGGCAGCGCAACTCGATGGCCACCAAGGGATCACCCGGCTAGAACTGGTGTGCGCCCGCACGGCGTCCCCCCTCGGCCGGATGCCCGGTCACCCCACACGAAGGAGCCTTGGTGGCACCACCTGTCCATCAACCCCCGCGCCGTTCGGCGATACCGCGGTCCATGGCGGCACTCGTCGCAGTCGCCGGCCTCGCCCTTTCCAGCGCCGCCGGCCTGACCCCGGCCGCCGCCGCGCCGCTTCCCACCCCTCCCGCCCTCGCCGCCCAGCACACGGGGCAGGCGCCGGAGGCCGGCGAAGCACCCACCGCCGGCCGGTACATCGTCACCCTGCGCGAGCCGTCCGCGGCGACGTACACCGGTGGCGTGGCGGGCAAGGCCCGCACCGCTCCGCGCGAAGGCGAGGGCCTGAAGGCCGGCTCGGCCGCCGTAAAGGCGTACCGAGGCTACCTGCGGGAGCGCCAGTCCGAGACGGCCGGCACGGTCGGCGCCCGGGTGATCTCGTCCTACTCCGCCGCCCTCAACGGCTTCACGGCCGAACTGCGGCCGCAGCAGGTCGAGGAACTCCGCAACGACCCCACGGTGGTGTCGGTGGTCAAGGACGACCTGCGCAAGCCGCTGGCCGTCAACTCCACGGACTACTTGGGCCTCAGCGGTGAGAACGGGGTGTGGGCCGGCAACGGCGGCGTCGCCGGCGCCGGCAAGGGCGTGGTGGTCGGCGTCATCGACACCGGCATCGCCCCCGAGAACCCCTCGTTCGCCGGTGCCCCGCTCGGCACCGAGCCGGGTGCGGAACCGTACCTGGACGGCTCCACGATCACCTACCGCAAGGGCGACGGGGGCACCTTCACCGGCACGTGCACCACGGGTGTCCAGTTCACCGCCGCCGCCTGCTCCACCAAGATCGTCGGGGCTCGGTACTTCGTCGACAACTTCGGCGTCGACCACATCGGCGACCCCGAGACCGGCGAGTACCTGTCGCCCCGGGACGGCGAGTCCCACGGATCGCACACCGCGAGCACGGCGGCGGGCGCCAACGGAGTCAAGGCCGAGGTCGCCGGGCATCCGCAGGGCACGATCTCCGGCGTGGCGCCGGCCGCCAAGGTGGCGGCCTACAAGGCATGCTGGTCCGGGCCCGACCCGACAATCCTCGAGGACGACGGTTGCGCCACCGGTGACCTGCTGGCCGCGATCGACGCGGCCGTCGCCGACAACGTCGACGTCATCAACTACTCGATCGGCGTCGCCGCCGGCGCCAGCAGCACCGACTCACTCGTGGACGAGGCGTTCCGCAACGCCGCCGTGAGCGGCATCTTCGTCGCCACGGCCGGTGGCAACTCCGGCCCTTCGGAGAGCACCGTCGACAACGCCTCGCCGTGGATCACCACCACGGCGGCGAGCACCACGCCGACCCGCGAGGCCACGGTGGAGTTCGGCAACGGGGCGAACGTGCTCGGCGCGTCCATCTCGCTCCCGGCCGACGGGACCGCAGTGACCGGCCCGCTGGTGGCCGCCTCTACGGCCGGGACGGCGCTCGCCACCCGCCCGCGGCTGTGCGGTCCCGGCGACCTGGACGGCTCCAAGGTCAAGGGCGCGATCGTGCTGTGCGAGCGCGGCACGTACGACCGGACGGCCAAGTCGGCCGAGGTCAAGCGCGCGGGCGGCATCGGGATGATCCTGGTGAACCCCTCGCCGGACTCGGTGGACCTCGACGCCCACGCCGTCCCGACCATCGCCGTCGACGCGGACGGCTACGACGCGCTGGTCTCGTACGCCGGTACCGACGCGCCCAAGGCGACCCTGGTGGAGGGCAACCCTCACCACCTGGCGTCGGCCGCGGTGCCGCAGATCGCCGGCTTCTCCTCCCGCGGCCCCCTGCGGGCCGACGGCGGTGACCTGATCAAGCCCGACCTCGCGGCGCCGGGCGTGGGCGTCCTCGCCGACGCCGCCAACGCCGCAGGCGGGAAGCCCAGCTTCACCTACATGTCGGGCACCTCGATGGCGTCCCCGCACGTGGCCGGTCTCGGCGCGCTCTACCTGGGCCTGCACCCGCAGGCGACCCCGGCCGAGATCAAGTCCGCGCTGATGACCACCACGCGGCCCACCGTGACCGAGACGGGAGAGGCGTCCGGCGACGTCTTCGCACAGGGCAACGGCCAGGTGGACGCGACCCGCTACCTGAACCCGGGGCTGCTGTACCTCAACGGCCCCGACGACTGGGCGCAGTACGTCGCGGCCATCAGGGGCGACCGCACCGCTCCGGCTGCCACCGACCTCAACCTGGCGTCGATCGGCGTCGGCTCGCTCGCCGGGCGGCAGACCGTGACCCGCACCGTGACCTCCACCGGGCCCGGCACCTACACCGCCGACGCGGTGCAGATCCCCGGCGTGGACACCGTCGTCGAGCCGAAGTCGCTGACGTTCACCAAGGCGGGCCAGTCCGCCACCTTCAAGGTGACCTTCAACCGCACCACCGCCCCGCTGGGCGAGTACGCCACCGGGTACCTGACCTGGCGCGACGGCAAGCAGACCGTGCGCAGCGCGGTCGCGGTGCGACCGGTCGCGATGACCGCGCCGGCGACCGCCGCCGCCTCCGGCAGCACGGGCCGGACGACCGTGAACATCAGCGGCGGTGAGGACAGCGACGTCCCGCTGAAGCTCACCGGGCTCGCCCGGGGCCTGCAGGTGCAGGGATCGGGCACGGTCGGCGGACCCGCGCGGACCCACGTCGTCGAGGTCCCCAAGGGAACGGACGTCGCCCGGTTCACCCTCGACGCCGCCGACGACGACTCGTCCGACCTGGACCTGTCGGTGTACCGGCTGAACGAGTACGGCGACACGACGCTGGTCGGACAGTCCGCCACCGACTCCGCCGACGAGCAGGTCGAGCTGGAGAACCCCGAACCCGGTCTGTACGAGGTCGAGGTGAGCTTCTTCAGCGGATCGGGATCCCTCGACTTCACCGCGTCCAGCTTCATGCTGGGCGACGGGAACGCCGAGGGCTCCTTCACCGCGCAGCCCGCCACGGCGCACCTGAAGGCCGGGACCACCACCCCGGTCGCCCTGTCCTGGAAGGGGCTACGGGACGGGTCCGTCTACCTCGGTCGCATCACGTACGGTGACACCGGGCACACCACCTACCTGACCGTGACCACCGACCCGCGCACCGGAGCGCCCCACACTCCGGGGGGCCGTGCCACGGTCACCGTCAATCCCGCCTACGCGGTACCGGGCCAGTCCGCCGTCGTCTGGGCGACGGGTCTGACCCCTGCCGTGGACTTCCAGATCCGGGTGAAGGGCTCCGGCAAGGTCCTGGCGAGCGGCCGCACCACCGACGACGGCGGCGTGGGCCGGGTGGTCACCCTCCCGTCCGCCATCGCCACCGGAAAGCAGACGCTCGAGGTCACGTACGGCAAGCACAGCGCCGGCGGCTCCTTCACCGTCAGCAAGCTGGTCCTGGGTGACGTCGGCCACGGCGACGCCCACGCCTTCGACGGCAACCCGCTGGCCTCGATGACCGGCGCCATCCGGGGCAAGGGCACGGTGCACGTCACCGTCCGCGGGACCTCCGGCACCTACCTGGACCGGACCCTGCCCATCGACGCCAGCACGCTGAACTGGTACGGCTGGGCGTCCGACCCGGTGGAGACCAGGGCGGAGAAGCTCACCGCCACCCTCACCGTGGTCGAGGCGCACGGACGTGCCGGGCAGAGCGAGTCGGCGACCTGGAAGCCGGCCGCGACGGCGGCGAGCACCGCGTCGATCACCGAGGACCGTTCGGCGAAGCACACCGCGAAGGTGAGCTACACCAACAACTCCGAGGTGGTCGCCTTCCCGACGCTGCGCTACAAGCTGACGGGCGGCGACCTGGTCTTCGCCACCCTGCAGGCCGATCCGCAGGACACGTTCACCCGCTCCTACGACACGACCGGAGTCGACCGCCTCGACCTCCTGCTCGACGGGGCGACCGTGGCGACGTACGGCAACAAGGACAGCGCCCGGAAGAGCGGCAAGCCCGCGATGGTGGAGCCGTTCTACGCGACCTTCCCGCACGGCGGCGCGGACAAGCACCATGACGGGCCCGCGTCGCTGAAGATGACGGTGACCCACCGCCCTGCCGCCTACAGCGCCGGTTTCGACCTCGCGGCGGGTGAGGGTTCGCAGGTCTACGCGGGCACATCGCTCCTGGTGAACGAGCCCATCCCCACGCCGGTCAGCGACAAGGAGGGCACCCCGGTCTCCCGGACCGTCACGGTGCCCGCCGGGCAGCCGCTGTGGGCCACCGCGTACTTCGAGATCAACGGCCCGATCTTCCAGGCCCTGGTCGAGCGGAGGCTCCTCGTGCCGGCGGTCGACGCCGACGACCTCGAACCGGTGCGCGCCTCCGGGTCGGCGCTGGTCGTCGACGCGATGCCGGGACAGGCCGCCGCCCGCTCCATCGTCTCGGTCACCGCGGCGGGCCTGTCGCCGCGGGAGCGCTTCACGGTGCGGCTCGACGGCAAGGCCGTCGGCTCCGGACAGGCGACGGCGGAGGGCTACGCCCACACGTTCGTCACCGTCCCGAACGGCCACGCGAAGAGCGTGACGGTACGGGTGACCGGCACCGGCGCGGACCGTACGGGTGAGACCGTGCTCGGGGTAACCCGCTAGCACCACCCATCGAACCGGCCCGGCCGGCGTACCCCCTCGGGTACGCCGGCCGGGCCGCTCGCGTTCGGCACCGGCACCGTCAGCCGCCGGCCCGGACGAGGGTGTCGGGCGCCGAGCCGCCGGCCGGGGGTGGCCCTGCTCCCGGCCCGCGGGCCCTCTTCTCCCCTGCTCATGCGGCGGCCGTCCGCCCGTGCGCTCAGTGCCGCTGTTCCGCCGGCGCCGACTCCGGCGGCCGCAGTCGGCCGCGGTTGGCGAGCCGGAAGAGCAGCCCGATGGAGGGGAAGATGAGGAGTCCGGCCACCACGGCCACGCCGAGTGTGACCGCCAGCGTGGCGTCCGGAGCCGCCGCCTCGCCGATCTCGACATGGGTGCCGAGCAGGTACGGATACTGGGCGACACCCCAGCCCAGCACGACGAGCGCGACCGCAGCCGCGGCGAGCCCGCGCAGGAAGCCCGTCCGCTCGCTCCGCAGCAGGACCATGCTCGCGACCCCGCAGACGGCGGCGAGCACCACCAGCGGCAGGGCGCGGTGGCTGAGTTCGCCGAACAGGCGCGGCGAGTCGGCTCGCAGGACGAAGATGCCCGCGATGCTGACGACTCCGGTCACGGCGGCGGCGAGCAGGGCCCTGGTGCGGAAGTGCCGCCGCAGGGCGTGGTCGTGCTGCTGGTGGGCGGCCACGTACAGGTAGGTGGCGGCGAGGTAGGCGCAGACCAGCACGGCCAGCACGCCGCCGAGCACCGAGGTGGGGTTCAGCCAGCTGGTGACGGGGTCCCCGTTGCCCGCCGCGGGCACGCGTCCGGAGGCGATGCCCCCGGCGATCGAGCCGAAGCAGTACGGAGTCAGGACGGACGACGCGGCGAACGCGACGCCGTACAGGCGCTGCTCGGGCGTGCGCAGCGAGGCCTTGCGGAAGGCGAAGCCGGCCCCGCGGAGCACGATGCCGAGGACGGCGATGCCCAACGGGATGTAGAGGGTCGTCGTGATGGCGGTGAACGCGCTCGGGAACCCCGTCCAGAGGAAGACCAGGCAGTAGACGAGCCAGGTGTGGTTGGCCTCCCACACCGGGCCGAGCGAGGTGTCGATCAAATGCCGGGGGCGTTTGCCGCGCTCTGCTCCGCCCGCGGTCAGGTCCCAGAATCCGGCGCCGAAGTCGGCGCCGCCGAAGAGGCAGTAGGCGATGACCCCGAGGAAGAGGAAGGCGGCGACGGCTTGCGGCATCACTCCTCCGTCCCGGGGCGCGCACCGACGGGTTCCGGTCCGGTGCGCGGGCCGTAGGGCACGTCCACGCTGTCGTCGCCCTCGGCCTGCCAGCGCCGCTTCATCGACAGCAGCACCGTCACCGCGCCCACGCCGACGGCCGCGTAGATGGCGAGCACCGCCCCGAAGAAGACCCACAGGTTGCCCTGGGTGGTCACCGCGTCGCGGGTGAGGAGATGGCCTACGACGGTCCAGGGCTGGCGGCCGACCTCCGTGACGACCCAGCCGCTCTCCAGGCAGGCCACGGCGCCGAGTCCGCTGAGCGCGCAGCAGCGCAGGAACCAGCGCTGCCGTTCCCAGGGGTGCTTGCGCCACCACAGCCAGGCGAACCACACGGCGAGGGCCAGCAGGGCGAAGGAGAGCCCGACCATGACGTCGAAGGCGAGGTGGACGGTGCTGACGGCCCGGTCGGAGGGGCGTACGTCCGCGGGGATCGCGTCGAGCCCCTTGATCTCGGTGGACGGGCGGAACCCGGCCAGCAGGGAGGCCATGTCCGGCACCGGGATCCCGTATCTGACCTGCCCGTCGATCAGCACGCCGCCGAGCGTCTCGGGGACGTGCGTGCCGGTCTCGGGCAGCAGCTCGATCGCGGCGAACTTGGCGGGCTCGGCATCGTAGACGTAGCGGGCGATGGTGTCCCCCACGATGATCTGCAGGGGCATCGCGACGGCGGCGGTGACGAATCCGATGAGGAACCCGACGCGGTGGTAGCGGGAGGTGCGGCCGCGCAGCATGCCCACCGCGTACACGCTCGCCACCGCGAAACCGGCGACGATGTACGCGGCGAGCAGCATGTGGAGGAACTCCCACCAGAAGGCTCCGTTGAAGAAGACCTCCGCCGGACGGACGGCCACGGTTTGTCCGTCGCGGAACGTGAAGCCTTGGGGGTGGTTCATCCAGCTGTTGGCCGCGATGACGGCGCCCGCTCCCCCGATGCTCGACAAGGCCACCGGGACACCCGTCCAGAAGTGCGCCCAGGGCGACAGGCGGTCCCAGCCGTAGATGTAGATGGAGACGAAGATCGCCTCGAGGAAGAAGAACAGCCCCTCGATGGCGAACGGGAACCCGAAGGCCGGACCGTATCCGCGCATCAGGCCGGGCCAGAGGATGCCGAGCTCGAAGGAGAGGACGGTGCCGGTGATCGCCCCCACGGCGAAGAGCACCGCGGCCACCTTCGACCAGCGCCGCGCGATCCGCAGGGAGTCGGCGTCCCCGTGGCGCAGACCGCGGTAGTTGGCGACGAGCATCAGCGTGGTGAGGGCGACGCCGAACGGCACGAGGATGATGTGGAAGCCCAGGGTGAACGCCATCTGCTGACGGGCCGGCAGCAACTGCGCCGGGTCTCCCGCCGCCGCGATTCCCTGGGCCAGGACTCCCCACGCGGCCCCCGTCACCACTCGTACCGCCCGTCAGCGGGCCGCCGGCGTTCCGGACCACCCGCGCATGCCATCGCCATCACATCGACCACGACCCTTTCGCGACAGAACGATCACGTTAGGCCACGATGGCCGATATATGAGGTAATGCGCATGACGGGAGAGGGGCGATGACCCTTTCGGGGGGCGCGGGTCGACATCCCGCCGGTGGCCGCGGGCGCTGCGGACGGGGCTGCGGCGGCCAGGGCCGCGGCGCCCCGTGCGCCACCTCTTGGCGCACGGCGCACGGCGCCCGGCCGGCCGCCCGCGCCGGCGTGCCGTGCGCGTCGGGCCACTCCTGTCCCGATGTCTCCTGCCGTACAACGACAGACAAGGAACCCATATGTGGGTCATCCTTGATGAGACGGATGTGCGACGCCTACGGGCCGCCGCCCGGCCGCCGCCGGAAGAGGGTGAGCGCATGCACACTGCGGATCTCCTGGCCGCCCCCGGCTTCGAAGCGGTCTCGCCCGACACCGTCCTGGCCAGGGCGATGCGGGACACCGCGGCGTCGGTCGGCGCGGTCTACCTGCTCGCCGCGGGGGAACCGGTCCTGCGGCTGGCCGTGCTGGGCGGCGTCTCCCGGAAGACCGCCGCGCCGTGGACGCGGGTGTCGCTGACCGACCACACCCCGGTGGCCGATGCGGTGCGCGAGCACCGCCTGGTATGGGTCGGCGGCCAGGACGAGATGGCGCGCACCTACCCCCGTCTCGCCCTCATGCTTCCGTACTCCTTCGCGCTCGCCGCCGCACCGGTCACGGACGGCACCACCGCGGCAGGCGGGCTGGTCCTCCAGTGGCCCGGCTCACGGCCGAAGGGCCCGACCCCACGGGAGCGGGCCGCGATGGACACCGCCTGCGGGGACCTGCTGCGGCTCCTTCGCCGCGCCGCGGACGAGGGCCGGCCTGTCGCCGCGCCCCCGGAGCCCCGCGTGCTGCCTGCGACGCGCCCGCGCGCGGTGTGGCCCGCCGAGGCGCAGTCCGCGGTGGACTTCGCCGAACGGCTCCCCGGGGGCTGCTGCACGCTGGACCTGGACGGCCGGATCCTGTTCGCCACCACCGGGGCGGCCGAGCTCCTGGGCGCCGAGGTCGCCGAACTGCTCGGCGCCTGCCTGTGGACGGCGCTGCCGTGGCTGGACGGGCCCGTCGTCGAGGACCGCTTCCGGGCCGTGCTGATCAGCGGGCAGCCCTCCTCCTTCAGCGCCTCGCCGCCCACGGGCCCGTGCCTTTCCTTCCATCTCTATCCGGACTCCTCCGGCGTCAGCGTCCGCATCGTCCCGACCGCCCTGCCCTCCGACCCCGCAGGGGTGCTCAGCCCCGCGCCCGCCGCCGAACCCGGCCGGGCGAACATCATGTACCACCTGATGCACCTGGCGGCCACGCTGACCCAGGCGATCAGCGTGCGGGACGTCGCGGACCAGGCAGCGGACCAGCTGCTGCCCGCCTTCGGTGCCCAGGCCCTGGCGCTGATGACAGCGCAGGACGGCCGGCTGCGGCTGATCGGCCACCGCGGCTACCCCTCCGACCTGCTGGAACACTTCGACGGTGCCCCCCTGAACTCGCAGACCCCCGCCGTGCGGGCGCTGACCACCGGCACCCCCGGCTTCTTCCCCGACTTCGCCGCACTCCACCAGGCCTACCCGCCCGCCGTGCTCCACGACGACATGAGCTCCTGGGCCTTCCTGCCGCTGATCTCCTCCGGCCGTCCCGTCGGCTCGTTGGTGATCGCCTACGAGCGCCCCCACCCGTTCACCGACGAGGAGCGCACCGTCCTGACCGCCGCCGCCGGGCTGATCGCCCAGGCGCTGGAACGGGCGCGCCTGTACGACGCCAAGCACCGCCTCGCCCAGGAACTCCAGGAATGCCTGCTCCCCCGGACGCTTCCGAGCGTGCCCGGCCTGGACGTCGCCGCCCGCTATCTGCCGGCCGGCCCCGGTATGGGCATCGGCGGCGACTTCTACGACCTCATCCGTCTGGGCTCACACCTCGCGGGCGCGGCCATCGGCGACGTGCAGGGACACAACGTCAGCGCCGCCGCGCTGATGGGCCAGGTCCGCACGGCTGTCCACGCCACCGCCGGGGCCCCGCCCGACGAGGTCCTGGCCCGCACCAACCGCCTGCTCACCGATCTGGACCCGGGGCTGTTCACCAGCTGCCTCTACGTCCAGCTGGACCTGGCGCGGCACCGGGCCCGCCTCGCCACGGCCGGCCACCTGCCACCGCTGCTGCGGCGGCCCGACGGCCGGGTCGAGGTCCTCGACCCGGCACCGGGACTGCTGCTCGGTATCGACCCCGCCGCCACCTACCCGCCGACGGACGTCCCCCTGCCGCCCGGCGCCGTGCTCGCCCTGTACACCGACGGACTGGTCGAGACCCCGGGCGGCGACATCGAGGAGGGCATCGCGGCGCTCGCCGCGCGCCTCGCGCAGCACGGGCCCGGGACGGTGGACGAGCTCGCCGACGCCCTGGTGCACCACGCCGAGCAGTCCCCCGCGCGCAGCGACGACATCGCCCTGCTCCTCATCCAGGCGCGGTGTGACGGGGGCTGACGCCGCCCGGCACGCCAGAGGAGCCCTGTACCAGCGCACCGCGACACAGCGCACGCGCACCAGCGAACACATCGCAGAAGGCATTTGCCTACACTGTTTAGGCAAACGCATAATGCCGATGGGAAGAAGGGAGACGCGCTGTGCCACGCGTAGGACTCACCGCGGAACGCCTGACCCAGGCGGGCGCGGAGCTCGCCGACGAGGTCGGCTTCGCCCAGGTCACCGTCTCGGCGCTGGCCGAGCGGTTCGGTGTCAAGGCCGCCAGCCTGTACTCCCACGTCAGGAACTCACAGGACCTCAAGACCAGGATCGCCCTACTGGCCCTGGAGGAACTCGCCGACCGCGCGGCCGAGGCCCTGGCCGGTCGCGCAGGCAAGGACGCCCTGATCGCCTTCGCCGACGTCTACCGCGCCTACGCCCGGGAGCACCCCGGCCGCTACGCGGCGGCGCAGCTCAGGCTCGACCCGCAGACGGCCGCCACCGGCGCCGGTGTCCGGCACGCCCGGATGTCGCGGGCAGTCCTGCGCGGCTACGGCCTACCGGAGCCGGAGCAGACGCACGCCGTCCGTCTGCTGGGCAGCGTCTTCCACGGCTACGTCAGCCTCGAACTGGCGGGGGGCTTCGACCACACGCCCGTCGCGGCGGAGGAGTCGTGGTCGTGGGCGCTGGACTCGCTCGACGCGCTGCTGCGCGAGCGGTCGGCCCGCTGAGGGCGTGCCTGCCGCCTCCCCACCGGGACACCCCGCCACACCCTGTGGCCACCGGCCCGCGAACCGCCCACGGACAAGCAGAGGACCATGCACGCGAACCCGGACTTGATCGCCACTCCCGTCACCGCCGAACTGCTGCGGGGCGCACTCGACGTGGAACGCACCCGCAGCGGGCTGCTCCCCCACCGCCTACCCGCCGCGGCCCGCCGGCAGATCCCGGACGAGCAACTGGCCACCGCGCAGGCGCAGCCGTCGGGCGTCCGGCTGGCCTTCCGCACCCGGGCCACCACCGTCGAACTCGACGCGCTCCCCACCAAGCGCGTCTACCGCGGCTTCCCGCCACCGCCGGACGGCGTGTACGACCTGCTGGTCGACGGCCGTCTCGCCGCGCAGACCACCGTGCCCGGCGGGAACGTCCGGGAGATCACCGACATGCTCACCCAGACCGCCGAGCTGCACGAGGGGCCGCCCGGCACCGCCCGGTTCGAGGGCCTGCCGCCGGGAGACAAGGACGTCGAGATCTGGCTGCCGCACAACGAGACCACCGAGCTGATCGCGCTACGCAGCGACGCGCCCATCGCCGCTTCCGGTCCGCGGGGCCGCAGGGTGTGGCTGCACCACGGCAGCTCCATCAGCCATGGCTCCAACGCCGCGCATCCGACAGCGACCTGGCCCGCCCTGGCCGCCGCCGCGGGCGGCGTGGAGCTGGTGAACCTGGGCTTCAGCGGAAGCGCGCTGCTGGATCCGTTCACCGCCCGCGCCATCCGTGACACGCCGGCCGACCTGATCAGCCTCAAGATCGGAATCAACATCGTCAATGCCGACGTGATGCGCCTGCGCGCCTTCGTCCCGGCGGTGGACGGCTTTCTCGACCTCGTCCGCGAGGGGCATCCGACGACACCCCTGCTGGTGGTCTCCTCCGTCCTGTGCCCCGTGCAGGAGGACACACCGGGGCCACTGGCGCCGGACGTCGACGGCGGCTCGCTGCGGTTCGTCGCCACCGGCGATCCGGCGGAACGCGCCGCGGGCCGGCTGACCCTCAACGTCATCCGCGACGCACTGGCCCGCGTGGTCGCCCGGCGGGCGGCCGACGACCCGCATCTGCACTACCTCGACGGCCGGGAGCTCTACGGCCCGGCCGACTACGCGGAACTGCCGCTGCCGGACGGGATCCACCCCGACCCCGCGGGGCACCGGCGCATCGGCGAGAACTTCGCCCGGCTGGTGTTCGCCGGCCCCGGCCCGTTCGCCGCGGCGAAGCGCTGACCGGCCGGGCGAACACCGGCGGGCCCGTGCCGGGCGGCCCGCTCTCGCGGTCGCCCGGGTCGGCGGTCGTCCGGGTCGTGGAGCCGCGCCCGACGCGTTCCCGCGACATCGTCACCCGCGGGGGCGGCGCCTTCGGCGTCGCCCCCGCGTCCGGCCCGCAGCGCCCGGTCAGACCCCGGTCCCGGGCTCGCCGGCCGCCGCGGAGGTCGCGGCCGGAACGGTCGGCAGGCCGGCGGCGGGTTCGCCGGCGGACGCGGCCTCGGGCGCGGCCGGTATCACGACGGCGGGCCTGCGGACGAGCGCCGCCGACACGGCGGACAGCAGCGCCAGCAGGACCACCACGGAGCCGTACACCGTGGCCGTGCTGTGCAGACCGAAGTCCGGCACGGCGAAGCCTGCCACGACGGCCGGAACGCTCAGGGCCAGGTAGCTCACGACGTAGAGCGACGCGAACAGCTCCGCCCGCTCCGGGGGCCGGGCCAGCGCCGCGAGGGAGCGGAAGGCGCCCAGGAAGGCGGCGCCGAAGCCCAGCCCCGCGAGCGCGGTGCCGACGAAGAACAGTGCCGTCGAGGGTCCGGCGAGGGCGAGCAGCGTCAGCCCGGTCCCCACCGCGAGCATGGCCGAGCCGCCGGTCATCATCCGCCGCGGCGCCACGCCGCGCAGGAGCAGGGAGGCGACGGCCGCCGCACCGAAGAGGGTGGCGACGACCAGGCCGCCGACCAGGTGGCTGGACAGGTGCAGCACCCCTGCGGTCAGCGAGGGGCCGAGCGCGAGGTAGAGCCCGCCGATCGCCCAGGTCGCGACGAGGCAGGGCGTCGCGACCAGGAAGGCGCGGCGGGCCTGCGCCGGTACGGCCGCACGGGGCCGCAGCGAGGCCCAGGCCCCCGGGCGCGGCGAGACGGGATCGGGCAGGTACAGCACCAGTGCCGCGAGCACCACGAACACGGCGGTCAGCAGGACGAAGACCAGGTGGGTGGGGGCCGGGCCGTACTCCACCAGCAGGCCGGCGCCCAGCGCCCCGACGGCCAGTCCGGTGGCCGAGGCCAGGGTGTTCAGCAGCGAGCCCAGGGCCGAGGTGGGCGAGGGCTGCAGGTCGATCAGCCCCGCGCTGATGGCCCCGGCCGCCGCGCCCGTGGCCACGCCCTGCAGGATGCGGGCGAGGAAGAGCGCGCCCACCCCGCCCGCGGTGAGGAAGACGACCATGGCCGCGGCCTCGACGACCAGCGCCGCGAGCAGCACCGGCCGCCGGCCGACGTGGTCGGACAGCCCGCCGACGCTGAGCAGCGCCACCAGCAGCGCCAGCACGTAGACCGCGAAGACCTCGGTGAGGACGGTCGGCGAGAAGCCCCACTGGTGCTGGTAGACGACGTAGAGCGGGGAGGGTGCGCTGGAGGCGGCCAGGAAGGCGAGCAGGGTGGCGGCGAGCAGCCAGAAGCCGACCGGCCGCGGCAGTCGCCGCTCGCGGCGATGGGTGTGCATAGGGGGCTCCGAACGGTTCCACAATTATCGAACCATTCGAGGAAAACACACAGCCGCCGATTGTTCAACTATTATCGAACCATGACTGGAGCCCCCCGGGAACTGCCGCATCCCGACACCGCGGACCTGGTGCTGACCGACGTGCTCTTCGCCCTGAGCGACCCCTCGCGGCTGGACCTGGTGCGCCGCCTGGCCGACCGGCCCCTGGAGGGATCGGCCTGCCAGCCCATGAACGGGGAGATCCCCAAGTCCACCCTCTCCCACCACCTGAAGACGCTCCGCGAGGCCGGGGTGATCCGCAACGACCCGCACGGCCGGCAGCGCCTCATCAGCCTGCGCCGCGAGGAACTGGAGAGCCGATTCCCCGGACTGATCACCGCCGTCCTCGACGAGCCGGGCGCCGCTCCCCCCGACCCGCCCGGGTTGATGGGGCCGATCGGCCCCTGACGGGCCGGTCGACCGCTCGGCTGCTCAGCCGGCCAGCGGGGCCGCACGCGGCGAGGTGGGACCCGCGTCGCGGTAGAAGATGTCGATGTCGACCTCCTCGCCGCCGACGGTGACGGTGTCCCATGGACCACTGTCCCGCAGGGTGCGCAACGTCTCGCCGCCGAGACTCCCCAGGTGCCGCCGCAGCGTCTCGTCGTCCGGCATCCCGGCGATCCGCGGCGCCAGGCGTGCCCGGATAGCGCGCACCTGCTCCATGAGCGCGTCGATGTCGCCCTCGCGGTCCGGCTCGGCCGCGGCGCACTCCTCGATGCTCCGCGCGATCCGGTCCTTGATCGCCTGGCCCACCCCGTTCTCGTCGGTGGTGATCATCGCGTTCCAGGCACGGCTCTTGTGCCGGTACTGGAGCATCGACATCGCCGCCTCGTGGCGTACGAAGTCCGCGTCCCGCAGCGCCCGGCCGCGCCAGGTGCCGCTGAGCGTGCGGGCCAGCGATATCGCCGAGGCGAGACCGCTGTTCAGGCCGCGCCCGGGCCAGAAGTGGATGGCGTTGGCGGCGTCCCCGAGCAGGAAACCGTACGTCCCGGGAGTGGTCGCGGTCGCCGGGTGCAGACGGGCCGTGAAGCGCGGGCGCTGCACCATGTCCAGGCGGAAGGCGGTGATCGCGCTCAGGTCCTGCTCGTCGACGTCGAAGAGCGCCAGTCCCTCCTTGACGCGCTGCCACAGCGGCGATCCCTTGATGAGGGCGGGCAGGAAGAACGTGCTGTGCGTGGAGCAGTGGAAGTCCCCGTGTCCGTCGCGGCTCATCACACAGGGCCGGGAGGCGACGCACTGCTCGAAGACCTGCCGCACGGGGTCGATCCCGACGACCTCCCGCGCCTCGGCGTCGGTCAGCCGCATGTTCAGGAAACCCTCACCCCGAAGGGAGTTGAGCAGGAAGCGGTTCTGCGCGACGGTGAGCAGGACGGTCATGGGGTCGGAGAGCCTCGACCGTACGCGCAGGCCCAGCACGACGTCCTGCAGGTGCACCCCGTCCAGCGAGTAGATGGAGGTGTCGGCCGTCCCGAATCTGGCGGCGAAATGCTCGCGTGTGCGCGACCGGCCGCCTTCGCAGATCGCCAGGACGTGCTCGGAGGCCACCGCCTCCGCATGCTCGGCCGCGTCGAACCGGGCGGGGACCAGGCGGATGCGCTCGCGCTTGCTGCCGGCCAGGTCCAGCAGCGTGTCCTCGACGTACGCGATGCGGATGTTGCGCGGGTTGCGACCGCGGATCGAGTCCGGGCCCGCGGGCCACATCTCGCTGTACGCGCCCTCCGTGAACAGCCGGTCCTGCATCTCCTGGGGCAGGTTCAGATACTGCCGGCTCTGCACCGTCACGACCTGCTGCCGCCGGACGTTGCCCTGGCCCTCGTCCTTCCAGACGACGCGGTCCCCGTCCTGGGTCCAGCGGCCGTCATAGACGGTGACGAACACCCGCCGGCCCATCAGGTTCTCCAGCAGGAGGGCGAAGGCCAGCCCCACCGGACCGCCGCCCGCGACCGTCACCCGCAGCACCTGGCCCGGCTCCGCCGGTTCCGAGGGCGGCACGAGCGCCTCCAGCAGCGAGAGGTCGAGGATGGTCTCCATGGCGTCGGCGGCCTCGAAGCGGAAGGTCTCGTCACCGATGGCGATCTCGTCGCCGGGCTGCAGCACATGCGAGGTCACCCGCTCCCCGTTGACCCGCGTCCCGTTGCTGCTGCCCCGGTCGTAGAGCACGAAGCCGTGGCCCTCGCGCCGCACCTCCGCGTGCAGGCGGGACACGCTGACACTGGCGATCACCACCGTGTTCCCGTCCTTGCGCCCGAACGTGAGGGGCTTGTCGCCGATCCCGAACCTCTCCCCCGCCAACGAGCCGCGACGCCCAACTATCTCAGGAGGCATCAATCCCTCATCTCCCCATGCCGACGAACCCCGGACACCCGCACAGTCCGTGGCTGCCCACGCCGCGCACCGGGGGAAACGCCCCCGGGGCAAGACAGAGCGGAACAGCCCCGCGCGGCGGCTGTCCGCTACGGCCGGCGGGCCCGGCCGACTCCGTCATCCGGCGGATTGACATGGTGCGCGGACCGGCCGGGGCACGCTGGCCCGGCGCCGTGCGCCCGGCCCGCCCGCCTCACCCGTTCGGAGCAGCGGGCGGGGCGTCGGCGCGGTCCGCGTACCGCCCGGCGGAAAGCGGGCTGACCAGCGGCGCCGCGGACACCGAGGCGGTTCGCTCGATTTGCGTTCGACACGCCCGGGAGGACGATGACGGACGGAGCCCGTTGCATCCGGTCCGGTCGGCGGCACAGCGTCCACCGACCGTTGTTCGCGCCCGCCGGCGTGACGGCCGCGCGGAAGGGAGCAGCCGTGTTGATATCCGCCGTGCTCGTCCCGCTCATCCTGCTCGCCGCCGTCCTCGCGCCCGGCTGGTACCAGGCATGGAAGGCCTACTGCGAATCGGTCCGGTTGCCCGTGTCCCCTCCGGAGGCCGCCGAAGCGGGGGGCCTCCACCGCCGGAGCAGGTGGCAGACGGAGCTCGCCCGGCTGCGCAGCCGCCGACCGCAGGACTGACCCGTCTGCCGCACCCCGCCCCTCGGCCGTGGTCGCCGAGGGGCGGCGTACGCCGACCGAAGCGACGCTCACGTCAGCGGGCACCGGCTCGGAAGAGCCCGTGCACCGCGCCCTCCTGGTCCTGCCGATCCGGCCCGAACCGCAGGGCGCACCCGTTCACGTGCCGGCCAGCGCCTCCGTCGGAGACATGCGCGCGGCGCGGACCGACGGGTACAGGCCGGCCAGTCCGCCGATGGCCAACGTGGCGGCCACGCCTCCCGCGGAGGCCCATACGGGCACGGTGGTCGGCCATCCCCGCGTCGTGGCGAACACCCCGGTCACGGCGGTGCCCAGGAGTACGCCCGCCACTCCGCCGAGTGCGGCCAGCAGCAGCGACTCGGCGAGGAACTGCAACCGGATCTGCCCCTGTGTGGCGCCCAGGGCGCGGCGCAGACCGATCTCGGAGCGACGCTCCAGCACCGAGATGACCATCGTGTTGGCCACCCCGATCCCGCCCACCAGCAGAGCGACCGAACCCAGGCCCAGAAGGAGTCCGGTGAAGGCCCGCTCCGAAGCGTTCCTCGCCACGAGGGCGTCGGAGGGCCTGGAGACCGCCACTTGTTCGGGGTGCTCGGGGTTGGCGGTGGGGGCCAGGACGCCATGGACGTCGAGGACCGCGTCGTCCCGGACACGGGTGTAGACGGTCGTGGGGTGTCCGTCGAAACCCAGTTCCGCACGGGCGGCGCCCCACCCGACGAGCGCGGCCCGATCCAGTTGGGGCGCGAGAGGGGACGGGGCGAGGACTCCGACGACGGTAAAGCGTTTGCCGCCCAGCACGACCTGGACGCCGTTCGGGCCCTCCGCGGCCGAAGCGGCACGCAGTTCGTGGATCCCGAGGGTGTTCGCGGTGTCGGCGCCGAGAACGACCACGGGCAGCCTCGCCTGCGTGGCATTCGGCCAGTGGCCGACGACCAGGGGCACACGCAGTGCCTCCGGGAGGCCCTGCGTCGCCGCGTAGACGGCGATGCTGCCGCTGAGCGCTGTGGGGATGTACTCGTTGCGGTAGACCGCGGCACGCGGGAGCCGGCCGACCGCGGCGACGGACTGCACGGGGCCGACCCGGCGGATCATGGCCGGGGCCGTCTCCGGCAGCTCCTGTTTCTGCCCGGTGCCGTGGTCCGTGCCGGGACCGACGGTGAGCAGGTTCGTTCCCAGGGCGGCCAGTTCCCGGTCGAGTGCCGTGCGGCTGGAGCTGGAGATCCCGACGACGGCGGTCATGGCGGCGATGCCGATGGCGAGGCCGAGCGCCGACAGCACGGCCCGAAGGGGCCGGTAGCGCAGTCCGCTGCCGCCGACCCGCAGGACGTCACGCGGCCGCAGCCGGAAGGGCCTCAGGGAGCAAGGAGTGGTCTGCATCAGCGGCGCTCCGTCGCAGTGTGATGGCCGGGGCCGCGGCCACGGCCTGTGGCGGCCCGGTCGGCGAATCCGGTCGTGGCCTCTCCGGCGCCGTCGGCCGCGCCCGTGGCCCGATCGCCGACCACGGCGCCGTCCCGGAACTCGATCCGGCGCGGCAACCGGGCGGCCACCTCGGCGTCATGGGTGATCAGCACCAAGGCCGTGCCAGAGGTGTGCAGTTCCCTGAGCAGATCCATGACGGCCCCGCCGGAAGCCGTGTCCAGATTGCCGGTGGGCTCGTCGGCGAGCAGCAGTGGCGGCTCGCCGACGATGGCGCGGGCGATCGCGGCTCGTTGCCGCTCGCCGCCCGAGAGTTCATGCGGTCGGTGGTCGGTCCGGTGTCCGAGCCCGACTCGGGAGAGCGCGGCCAGGGCACGGCGTGTCCGTTCCCTCCGGGCCACGCCGCAGTACAGCAGGCCGTCGGCCACCGCCTCCACGATGGGGAAGCCCGCCGGGAGATGGAACTGCTGGAAGACGAAGCCGATGTACATCGCGCGCAAGGCGGACAAGCGGCGATCGCTCAGCTTCGACACCTCGTGCCCGGCGATGGCGACCCGGCCCGCGGTGGGCCGGTCCAGCGTGCCGATGAGGTTGAGCATCGTGGACTTCCCCGAGCCGGAGGGGCCGACGATGGCGACCGCCTCGCCCGGCCCCACCGTCAGGCTCACATCGCGCACGGCGGCCACACCGCCGCCGTAGGTACGGCTCACACGGTCCAGGACGACGACGGGGTCGGCGCTCATCGCGCGGCTCCCACCTTGTCACCCGCGGCCAGCCCGTCGCCGGAGACCTCGACGCGTCCGTCCACGAAGAGCCCGAGACGCACGGCGACGACATGACTGCGCCCGTCGCCGTCCAGCACTTCCACACCGTGGCCTCCACCGGACAGCGCGAGAAGCGCCGGCACGGGAACGGTCAGGACGTTCTCGTGCCGACCGGCGAGATACCGGCCCGTGAGGGTGCCGGCCTCGCGACCGGTCCCGGCGGTCACGACCGACGGGTCGGCCAGGGAGACGGTGACGTCCTGGACGTTCTCTCCACTGTCGCCGGTGCGCGGGGCGCCGACGGACACGACCGTGGCGTCCGTGCTCCTGCCACCGGCGGTGTACACCTTCAGCCGCACGCCCTTGACCGCCAGTTCGGAGTCCGCCTCGGAAATGGTGAGCTTGGCCTTCGGGGTGGTCCCGGTCACCGTCAGCAACTCGGACACCGCGGCGGCGCCGATGGCCGCACCGCGCGCGGCGACCCTGCGCGCGCCGTCGGCGTACACCACGTCTCCGAGGACGATCCTGCCGGTCTCCGGCGCGCCCAGGGCCTTCTGCCAGCGCTTCACGGCGGCTTCGACTCCGGCGGTGTAGGTGTCACCGGGTGTGAATCCGCCGTAGCCCAGCGCGCTGAGGTTGGTGGTGAACTCCTTGACGTCCTCGCCCTTGATGTCCAACGCCAGTTCCCTGTAGGCGGGGAGCTCGCTGTAGAGGAGGACGACGGGGCGGTCGTCGACCCGGGCGAGCACGTCGCCGCGGCGGAGCACGGTGCCGGGTGCGGGCAGCCATGTGACCGTGCCTTCGGCGTGTCCGGTCAGGGGCTGTGCGCGGCCGTACGTCGCGGCACCCGACACGGTGATCCAGCGCTCCATCGTCTTCCGCGTGACCTCCGCGGTGGCCGGAGGGGACACGCTGGGGGCAGCGGTTTCGACGTGGCCCTCGAGGACCTCGAAGGAGGCCGCGCCGGCCACCACCACGGCCACTGCCGCAGTCCCGCCGATCGCCAGAAGCGCTCGGCGCCCCTTCCCGGAGCTCTTCCGACGGCTCATCCGGCCACGCCCTGGCTCTCGGACTGCGGGTAGAGATGGTCGCAGGCCTCCCCGGCCTTCCGGGCCTTCGGGTCCAGCTTGAAGTTGTACGTCGAGTCCTCGGGCTTGTCGCCGGTCTCGGGGTCGGGGTCGGGAAATTCCGTCGCCCCGTTCTCCCGCATGCACGCGGCGTACTGCCGCAACTTCTCGATCTCCTCCGGCTTCCAGTGGGGGCCCTCGTCCAGTGCCGGCATCTTCGACGCGCACGCCCGGTGGGCGGGGTCCATGACAGGTATCTGGCCCCCGTCGGCCAAGGTGACGACATTGCCCTGCGGGTTGTCGGGGTCGGGATCCCTCACATCGAGGCCGTGTTCGCGCAGGCACCGTACGAAGGGCATCCAGTCGGTGCCCCCGCCGGCCGGGGGCGAGGCGGCACTCGCCGTGCCGTCCGGCACACTGGCCACCTGCGGCCCCTGCGCGGCCCCACCGCCGCATGCCGAGAGCGCCGCGACAGCGGCGACGATGAGCGCCGATGGGACGAACAGCCTGGTGAGTGTGGTCATTGATCGCATCTCTGGTTCTCCGATGGCCGAGTGGCAGCGTCCTTCAAAAGCACGCAAAATTTCCGGTCACGCTGCTGCCGACATCCCAACAGACCGCCGGTGAGAGGGCAGTGAGCCTTCGCGCTCACGGAC
>NZ_CBDRBL010000082.1:0-32320 GCF_965342175.1 Actinacidiphila sp. bgisy167 | reverse complement strand
TTGATGTCCCTCCACACTCTCGGTTTGCTGATTACGGCAGGTTGCGGGCCATGACGATGCGCTGGACCTGGTTGGTGCCCTCGTAGATCTGGGTGATCTTCGCGTCGCGCATCATGCGCTCCACCGGGTAGTCGCGCGTGTACCCGTATCCGCCCAGCAGCTGCACCGCGTCCGTGGTGATCTCCATGGCCGCGTCCGAGGCGTAGCACTTGGCCGCCGCGCCGAAGAACGTCAGGTCCGCGTCCGAGCGCTCCGACTTCGCCGCCGCCGCGTAGGTCAGCTGCCGTGCAGCCTCCAGCTTCATCGCCATGTCCGCCAGCATGAACTGGATGCCCTGGAACTCGGCGATCGCCTTGCCGAACTGCTTGCGTTCCTTCACATATCCCTTGGCGTAGTCGAGTGCGCCCTGGGCGATGCCGATCGCCTGCGCCGCGATCGTCACACGGGTGTGGTCCAGGGTGCGCATCGCCGTGGCGAAGCCCGTGCCCTCGGCGCCGATCATCCGGTCGGCGGGGACGCGCACATGGTCGAGGTACACCTCTCGGGTGGGCGACCCCTTGATGCCCAGCTTCTTCTCCGGGGCGCCGAAGGAGACGCCCTCGTCGCCCTTCTCCACGACGAACGCCGATATGCCCTTGGAACGCTTGTCCGGGTCGGTCACGGCCATGACGGTGTAGAACTCGCTCACACCGGCGTTGGTGATCCACCGCTTGCCGCCGTTGAGCACCCAGAAGTCCCCGTCGCGCACCGCGCGGGTCTTCATGCCCGCGGCGTCCGAGCCGGCGTCCGGCTCCGACAGGCAGTACGAGAACATGCCCTCGCCCCGGGCCAGCGCGCCCAGGTACTTCGTCTTCAGCTCCTCGGAGCCGGACAGCTGGACCGGCAGCGACCCCAGTTTGTTCACAGCGGGGATCAGCGAGGACGAGGCGCACACCCGCGCCACCTCCTCGATCACGATCACGGTGGACAGCGCGTCGGCGCCGGCGCCGCCGAACGCCTCCGGCACGTGGACGGCGTGCAGGTCGTTCGCCTCCAGCGCGTCCCGAGCCTCCTGCGGGAAGCGGCCGAGTTCGTCGACCTCCGCCGCATACGGGGCGATCTTCGCCTCGGCCAGGGAGCGCACCGCGTCCCGGAGCATGTCGTGCTCCTCCGATGTCCGGAAGAGGTCGAAATCGTCACTCACGTCCGTTACTCCAGTCCGCGTCACACGTCATGGCATCGAGTACCCTCAGTTTTGCACACTCAGTGTCAGTGATCCATGGTCTCGGGGTGTTAGGTTCGCGTCCATGACCACAAAGCCACCGATGCGGGACGCCCTCGTCGCCGCCGCCTTCCAGCTCTTCCTGGAGCGCGGCTACGAGGCGACGACGATCGACGACATCGTCGCCCTCGCCGGTGTCGGGCGCCGGTCGTTCTTCCGCTACTTCCCCTCCAAGGAAGACGTGGTCTTCCCCGACCACGAACGCGCGCTCGCCGACATGACGCGCTTTCTGGAGGCCAGCGCCGACACGGACGACCCGGTGACCCGGGTCTGCGACGCGGCGCGCCTGGTGCTCGGCATGTACGCCGAGAACCCCACGTTCTCCGTGCAGCGCTACCGACTCACCAAACAGGTGCCCGGGCTGCGGGCTTACGAGCTGTCGGTCGTCTGGCGGTACGAGCGCGCGCTCGCGGAGTACCTCGGGGCCCGCTACGCGGACCGGCCCGACGGCAAGCTCCGGGCCGACGTGATCGCGGCTGCCGTGGTCGCCGCCCACAACAACGGCCTGCGCACCTGGCTGCGCTCCGGGGCGGAGGGCGACGCCGGCGCGGCAGTGGAGCACGCGCTGCGGTTCGTGCGCGCCGCCTGGAACGGGGACGGCAGCGCCCGGCAGGACACCCAGGAGGCGGAGGACGACGTGGTGATCGTGATCACCAGGAGGCGGACGCCCATGTGGCGGGTCGTCCGGGAGATCGAGGCGGGCCTGGCGGACGAGGAGTCCCCCGCGTAGGGACCCCCGGGGCGCGAGGGTACTCAGCACCTTCTGGAAGCGCACTCAGTGCCATGGGAGTGTCATCGCGGGCTGGATCGCTGTGCCGGTGTGCGGGGGCCGGTGCCCGGGTGCGGGTTCGTCTCGCGCCTTACGGACGCCCAGCGGCGGGCTGCGGACGGGAAGGCGGGGCGGGCTCCTTGGCGCAGGCGTTCGGACTCCGAGACCTCCTCGGGCGCGAGGGCGTCCGCGTTCCCCGCCGCTTCCTGGCGCTTCCGCGTTCTCATGAGCATCCCCCCTCGTCGGCGGCCGCGGCGCGGTGCCGCGGCGGCCTCCCTCAGGGTGCTCCTCGCGGTGGCGCCGTGGGGCCCGCTCACACCGGTGCGCCCCGTCCCCTGCTCCCCGGGCCCCCTCCGCCCCGTCTGCGCCCTCCTCCGCGCGGGCACGGCAGGGTATGGACGCCGGGGCCCGCGGTGGGGCCGGTCGGCCCCTCCTCGTGCCCGGGACGGCGGAGGACTCTGGGGGTGAGGGCGTACCGCATCCGAGGGAGGACGGCGATGACGACCACGACGGGCCTGCTCGACGCACTGCCACCGGAGACCCGCGGCCGGCTGCGGGAACTCGCGCGCGACGTGTCCTTCCCGGCCCGGACCAGGATCTTCGAGGAGGGGCACAGGGCGGACCGCTTCTGGATCATCCGGGCCGGCTCGGTCGCGCTCGACCTGCACGTGCCCGGCCGGCAACCCGCCGTGGTGGAGACCCTGGGTCCGGGGGACCTGCTCGGCTGGTCATGGCTCTTCCCGCCGTACACGTGGCATTTGGGCGCGGTGACGCAGACCCCTGTGCGAGTCGACGAGTTCGACGCCACGGTGGTGCGGGCTCTGTGCGAGGCCGACGTGGTGTTCGGGCGCGCGGTGGCCCGGCGGGTCGCTCAGATAGTGGCGCACCGACTGCAGGGGGCCCGCACCCGGTTGCTCGATCTGTACGGTCCCCAGGGCAGCGGCAGCACGGTGCGCTGACCGTTCGTGGTGGCTCCGGCCCTGGGCGCGGGGCGATGACCCGTGCCGAGGATCAGCCGGCCGTGCCCCGGCGGCCCACGCGGTAGGGCCGGTCGGCCCTGCTCGCGGGGGACCGCGGCGTGCAGGCTGAAAGGACGCGCCGGCCGGAGGGAGCGCACCGTGGAACCCACCCCACTCAACGGGGCGACCGTGGAGAGACTGATCTCCGCCGCCGTCGCGGCGCCCTCCTTCCGCGGCAGCCGCCCCTGGCGGTACCGCCTCGATCCGGACACCGCCACGTTCCAGGTGCGCGCGGTCCCCGAGCCCGGGGTGCCGGAGTCGGAGGCCGCGGCCCGCGTGCTGCACGTGTCCGTCGGCGCCGCCGTGTTCAACCTCCGGGTCGCCCTGGCCCACTTCGGGTGGGAGCCGAAGGTGCGGCTGCTGCCCGTGCCCGGCGACCCGGATCTGCTCGCCGAGGTGCGGCCGACCGGCCCGCGCGACGACGGCGGCGGCCCGTACCGCGATTTGTACGACGCGGTCTGGCGCCGCCGCGGCTGCCTCGCTTCCGCCTTCGCGTACTGCCCGACCGGAGCGGTCGTGCTGGAGTTGATCGACGCCGCCCACGCCGAGGGCGCGTCCCTGGTGCTGCCGCGGGCCGAGGAGACGCCGCGGCTGCTGCGGCTGGCGGCCGAGGCGGAGCAGCGCTGCGGGACGGGCGGGCGCTTCGTCGGCGCCGGGGGCCGGGTCCACGAGAACTCCGGGGCGGCCGCCTCCGCCTGGCTCCTCGATCCCGAGCGCCGGCCCCTGGTGGCGGTGCTGTGCACCCCCGGCGACACGTGCGCGGACTGGCTGCGGGCCGGCCAGGCCATAGGACGCGTGGTGCTTCTGGCGACCGCGCACACCGTCCAGGCGACGCTGCTGCACGAGGCGATGGAGTGGCCGGACCTGCGGGCGGCGTTGCGCACCATGGACTGCGGCCCGGGTCTGGTGCAGATGCTCATCCGGTTCGGCACCCCTGCGACGGGGCGCCGGGCCCCGCGGGTGCCGGTCGGGGAGGCCGCGGAGCGGGGCTGACCGTACCGCCGTCGCCCGCCCTTCGTGATGCCCGCTCAGAAGGGGACGGCGCGGGCGGATCCCGCGCGCCCAAATCCCCGGTGTGCGCGCCCTCCCCGGCCCCCTCAGAGCCAGCCGCGGCGAGCGGCCTGCCAGGCGAGCTGCATGCGGGTGGCGGCGCCGGCGAGGGTCATCATGTGCTGGATGTGGCGCTGGACGGTGCGCCGGCTCAGGCCCATCTGACTGGCTATGGCCTTGTCCGCCACGCCCGCGACGAGCAGGGACAGCAGCCGGCGGTCGGTCTCGCTCAGCGGGTCGGAGTCGTCCGCGCCGTCGGTGCCGCTCATCGCGCCGGACGCGCTGACGTGCAGCGGCACCGCGTCCTCCCAGTAACGTTCGAACAGCGCGGTCAGCGCCTCGAGGAGGCTGCTGTCGCGCAGCAGCGCCGCGGTCGGTTCGTTCGGGCTGCCGTGCGGGCCGCCGGGCACCAGGGGGCAGATGGCGATGGAGCGGTCGGCGACCGCGAGCCGCAGCGGCAGATGGGGGACGGAGCGGGCGATCTCCCCGGCCCTGACGCCCTCCACCACGTTGTCGATGGCCCCGTCGTCGTCGAAGAACGCCTGCTCGTACAGGACGCGGTAGCGCACGCCGCGGGCGAGGGCGTCGTACTCGGCACGATTGCTCCCCGAGGGCATGGCGACGTACTGCGCCTTGCAGAACCAGAGCATCTCGTGGCGCGCGTTCTCCTGCATCTGCCGCAGGTGCTGGCGCAGCGCCTCGCTGCCGGTGATGACCTCGATGAGCTGGCCCGCGTCCTGGCGGCGCACGGTGCTGCGGTAGCTGTCCAGCAGGTCGGTGACCGCGGTCCGGGCCTTGTCGAGGGCATCGGCCTGGCGTTGCAGCCGCGGCAGCAGGGCCACATCGGGCGGGGTGGCGGCGTACTGCCGGGGGAGGCTGTCGGTGGGGCTGGCCAGTCCCTTGGCGGCGAGTGAGGCGAGGACGCCCTCCGTCTGGCCCGGGGGCAGGTCCGTCTGCGCGGCGACCTCCTCTGCCGAGGCCGTCGCGGTGGTGACCAGGAGCCGGTAGACGGTCTCCTCGACCGCGGTGAGGCCAGCAGCCTCGAGCATGCCGCGTTCCTCCGGTTACGGGACTGTCTGCACGGCAGGGCCACGGGTGGCCGCAAACCGCACCTATCGCTGAGGGCTGGACTATACCCGGGGGATGTTTCAGGCAAGGGCGCGGCGGGTGCCGGGGCCCGCGGCCCCCGCACCCGCCGCGGTGTCGACGGTGGCGCCCCACCGTCACCGCCCTGCGGAGTCCCGTGCGCCGCTGTGCGGATACGCACGGTCCACCGTCTGCCGGACGCTCGGGGCCGGGACGGGGCGGCCGGCTTCCCCGCCGCGCCCTCGCGCCGCGCGCGAGCGCGGGCCCCGTCAACGGTCCCGCCGCTCCGCGTCGCGCGCCGCGCGGGCCCGCACCGCGTCCCGGTCGGGCGCGCCGAACGCCGACCACTGCAGGAGGAAGCGCAGGGCGTCCGCCGAAGGGGTGCCGGGGCGAGCGGTGTAGGTGATCAGGGACTGGCCGGTCTGGCCCTCGACGGTGAACTGCTGGACGTCCAGGGTGAGGGGCCCGGCCAGGGGGTGCTGGTAGGTCTTGCTGCGGGGCCGGGCCCCGCTTACCCGGTGACTGCCCCACCAGGCGCGGAAGTCCGCGTCCTTGACGCTGAGTTCGCCCACGAGGGCGGCGAGGGCCGGGTCCTGGGGGTAGCGGCCCGCCTCCATGCGCAGGAAGGCCACGCACTCGCGGGCGATACCCGCCCAGTCGTCCCCGTACAGCGCGCGGTAACCGGGGTCGAGGAAGGTCAGCCGGATGACGTTGCGGTGCTCGGGCGGGAGGGCGCCGAAGTCGGTCAGGAGCGCCGCGGCGGGGGCGTTCCACGCCAGCACGTCCTGCCGGCGGCCCAGCACCAGCGCCGGGACGTCGCGCATGCCGTCCAGCAGTTGCTGGATCTGCGGCACCACCCGTTGCGCCGGGGCCGGGCGGGAGGCCTTCGGCTGGGTGACGTCGGCGATGGTGAAGAGGTACGCCCGCTCGTCAGGGGCCAGCTCCAGGGCGTCGGCGAGCGCTTCCAGGACGCCCTGGGACACCCGGCGGGTGCGGCCCTGCTCCAGGCGCACCACGTAGTCGACGCTGACGTGGGCGCGCTCGGCGAGTTCCTCGCGGCGCAGCCCGGGGACACGGCGGTGGCGGCCGTCGTCCGGCAGGCCGAGGCGTCCGACGTCGACCGCGCCCCGCCGGGCGCGCAGGAAGTCCCCGAGCGCGTTGTCGGGGCGGAGTGGGCGATCGGTGGAAGGCATGCCCCCATTCTCGGCACCGGACGCGGCGCGTGCCTGGTACGGGCAGTCCCAGGGACACTCCGTCCCTGGCCGGCCCTGTGGCCCCGGGCGGAACGTGGAGCCGTCACCGGGGGCCGGTACGCACGGTACCGGCCCCGACCCCTCCGTGAACGACAGAGGAATCCTGATGATCACGTACGACCGGCTCTTCATCGGCGGCCACTGGACCGCTCCCACCACAACGGACCTGATCGAGGTCCGCTCCCCCCACGACGGCTCGCTGGTGGGCCGCGCCGCCCAGGCCGGCCCGGCGGACGTCGACCGGGCCGTGGCCGCCGCCCGCGCCGCCTTCGACGAGGGCCCGTGGCCCCGCATGAGCCCCGAGGAGCGGATGCGGGTCGTGGCCCAATTCGACAAGCTGCACCTGGCCCGGGCCGCCGAGATAGCCGCGCTGATCACCGCCGAGAACGGCTCCCCGCACTGGTTCACCTCGGCGCTGCAGCCGGCCGTGTCCGAGCAGACCCAGAGCTATCTGCGGGCCGCGGGCGAGCTCGCCTGGGAGCAGCGCCGTCCGGCCGCCGGTGGCGGCCAGACCGTCGTGCGCCGCGAGCCGGTGGGCGTGGTGGCGGCGGTGATCCCGTGGAACGCCCCGCACCAGTCCGCGCTGGCCAAGCTGGTCCCGGCACTGCTGGCCGGATGCACGGTGGTGCTCAAGCCGTCCCCCGAGACCGCGCTGGACGGTCTGCTGCTCGGGGAGCTCTTCGCCGAGGCCGGCTTCCCCGACGGGGTGGTCAGCATCCTGCCCGGCGGCCGCGAGGCCGGCGCCCACCTGGTCGCGCACCCCGGGGTCGACAAGATCGCCTTCACCGGCTCCACCACGGCGGGCCGGGCCATCGCGGGCGCCGCGGCGGAGACCTTCAAGCGGGTCACCCTGGAGCTCGGCGGCAAGTCCGCGGCAATCGTCCTGGAGGACGCCGACCTGGACAAGGTCGTGGCGGGCCTGAAGTACGACTCCTTCGGCAACAACTCCGAGGCGTGCGTCGCGCAGACCCGCATCCTGGCCCCTCGCAGCAGGTACGAGGAGGTCGTCGCGGCGGTGGCCGCGCTCGCCGACAGCCTCACGGTGGGCGACCCCGCGGACCCGGCCACCTTCCTCGGCCCGATGGTCCGCGCCGACCAGGCCGAGCGGGTCCGCTCCTACATCGAGCTCGGCGTGCGGGAGGGCGCTCGGCTGGTGACGGGCGGCCCCGGGGTCCCGGAGGGCCTGGAGGGCGGGCACTATGTACGTCCCACCGTCTTCGCCGACGTCGACAACACGATGCGGATCGCCCGCGAGGAGATCTTCGGGCCGGTGCTGGTCGTCATCCCCTTCGACGACGAGGACGAGGCCGTCCGCATCGCCAACGACTCCCCGTACGGTCTGGGCGGCGGGGTGTGGACGGCTGACCGGGAGCGCGGCCTGGAGATCGCCCGGCGGGTCCGCACCGGCACCTTCAACATCAACGGCGCCGCACCCAACATGGCGGCCCCCTTCGGCGGGTTCAAGGCGAGCGGGATCGGCCGCGAGTTCGGCACCGCGGGGCTGGCCCACTACACCGAGCTGAAGAGCATCACGATCTGACCCGCGCGTCCTCCCCCGGCGGCCGGGCGCCTTGCTCAGCCGCCGGGGGAGGACTCCGCCAGCGCCGCCTCGACAGCATCGACGGCCTCCTCCGCGGAGGCCGCCCGCAGAAACGTCTCCCCGGCCGGGGGCCCCTGAACGTCCCAGCCGCCGACCACGACGACCGGCTTGCCGGTGCGCAGGGCGAGCGCCACCTCGCTCAGCGTGCCCCAGCTGCCGCCGACCGCCACCACGGCGTCTGCGGCGGCGACGACGAGGCCGTTGCGGAGCTCGCCGAGGCCGGTGGCGATCGCCACCGTCAGGGACGGGTCGGCCGCCCGGCGGTCCCGGCCGGGCAGAAGCCCCACGGTGGTCCCGCCGCACGCGCGGGCTCCCTCGGACGCGGCGCCCATGACGCCGCCGAGCCCGCCGCAGACGACGACGGCGCCACGCCGGGCGATGAGTCCGCCGAGCCCGCGGGCGATCTCACGCTCCCGCGCGGTGGCCGCGGCGGGCCCCACCACGGCGACATAACGGCTCGTCATGGGCTCTCCCCCGGTCGGGTCCGCCCCGATTGACAGATAGGACAATCAGGATATTCGCTGCAGGGGTGATCTCGTACGCCCTCACCCCCCGACGCGTGTTCCTCGGCCTGCTGGCCGCGACGATGACCCTCGCCGCCTGCCAGGGCGCGCCGTCCGCCCCGGAGTCCACGGCTACCGGTGGGCGCACGGAGACGGCCGCCACCGGGCGCGCGCAGCCCACCCCCGGCGGGCGCACGGAGACGGCCCCCACCAAGAGCACGGAGCCCACCGCCACCGAGCGCCCGGAGACCACGGCCACCGAGCGCACGGCGACCACCGCCACCCCGAAGGGGTCCTGCGTGGACCGGGTCCTCGGGGCGATGAACGACACGCAGCGCGTCGGCCAGCTCTTCATGGGCGCGGCCCAACTGCCCACACCGCCCGAGGCGGACCTGGACGCGATGCGGTCGTACGCCGTCGGGTCGGTCTTCCTCGCGGGCCGCAGCACGGCCGGGGTGACGAAGACCCGCAGCCTGGTGGACGGGCTGCAGAAGTCGCTGGGGCAGACGGCGGCGGGGCAGCGGGTCGGCCTGCTGGTCTCCACGGACCAGGAGGGCGGCCAGGTGCAGGTCCTCCAAGGCCCCGGCTTCTCCACCATCCCGAGCGGGAAGACGCAGGGCACGTGGTCCACGGCCACCCTCCGCTCGCGCGCGCAGGGCTGGGCGAACGAGTTGAAGAAGGCCGGCGTCAACGTCGACCTGGCCCCCGTCGCCGACATCGTCCCCGCCTCGATCGGCACCGCCAACGCCCCCATCGGCCGCTACGGCCGCCAGTTCGGCTCGACCGCCGGCGTGGTGTCCCCGCACGTCACGGCGTTCGTCCAGGGCGCGAAGGCGGCCGGGGTGCTGACCACGCCCAAGCACTTCCCGGGTCTCGGCAGCGTCAAGGGCAACACGGACACGACCGCATCGGTGACGGACACGACGCTGACCCGCACGGGCAGCAACATCGAGCCCTTCCGCGCGGGGATCTCCGCGGGCGCGGGACTGGTGATGGTGTCGCTGGCGACGTACCAGCGCATCGACCCCCAGCACAAGGCCGTGTTCTCGTCGCTGATCGTCGACCAGACACTCCGTCACGACCTGGGCTTCAAGGGCGTCATCATCTCCGACGACCTCGGCAAGGCCGCCTCCGCCCAGTCCACGCCGCTCAGCCGGCGCGCCCTGTCCTTCCTCCGCGCCGGCGGCGACCTCACCCTCACCGTCTCCCCCAAGGGCATCCCCACGATGGCCGAGGGCATCCGCACCGCCATGCGCCAGGATCCGAAGGTGCGGACGATGGTCGCGAACAGCGTGCGGCGCGTGCTCACCGCCAAGCAGGCGGCGGGGGTGCTGCGCTGCCCGAGCTGACGGCGGCGGCCTCACCGCTCTCCGCGAGACGCACAAGCGGCGCTCCATCTGCCGGGTGTCTGGGACGTCTCGCGGAGACCTGGTCCCGAAGCGTGCCACGGGGTCCCCACCGCCCGAAACCGGTTGGCGGCGCGGCACGTCCGGGCTATGAAGGTCGCATGACCTCGTGGCAACTGGCCCCCGAAGACTTCGACACGACGGACGCGACCGGCCTGCGCCGGGACTACTACGCCGAGGTCGCCGGCCGCTACTGGATGCGGCCCGCGACCACCGAGGAGATCGACCGGGGCCTGGCCGGCGACGGCGCGGAGCTGCTCACCCCGCCCACGGGACAGTTCGTCGTGGGCCGCTTCGACGGTGAGGCCGCCGCTTGCGGCGGCCTGCTGATGCTGGATGCCGAGCGCGCCGAACTCACCCGCGTCTACCTGCGTCCCGCCTTCCGCGGCACGAAGGGCGCCGGCCTCCTGCTGGAGCTGCTGGAGAGCGAGGCGCGCCTGCTCGGCGCGTCCCGGATGGTCCTCAACACCCGCCTCGACCTCGTCGAGGCCCGCTCTGTGTACGTCCGCCACGGCTACCGCGAGATCCCCGCGTACTGCACGGGGCCCTACATGGAGATCTGGTACGGCAAGGATCTCGCCCGCGACGGCGCTGCCCGAGTCTGACCGCCGCCGCGTGGGCCGGCTGCGCCGGACTGTGCCGTCACCCATGCGCCGCGGACCACCCGTGTCCGGAACGCCACCCGGGGGCACGCGAGGGATGGCGGACCGGGGACGTGCGGTGACACTGTCGACCCATGGAGCACCTCTCCGGGAGGCATGTCGCGCAGCGCTGGCTGGCCCGTCTGGCCCTGGCCGCTGCGGGGGCGGCGGTGGCGCTGCCGGTCGCGGTGGCGGGTCTGCGCAGCATCGTGCTGGTGGCGGCCGCGCTCGGCGGCACCGCGGTGACGGCGGCGGGGACGTGGTGGGTGCTGACCCGCCGTGGTGTGGCGCGGGCGCTGGCCGTGGTGCTGACCGTGCTGGCCCCGCTGGCCGTCCTCGCCTACTACGACCGGGCGAATCTGCTCTGGGTCGTGGTCGTCTCGCTCGCGCTGTGGGCGCTCGCCGTCGTCGCGGGGCGCAAAGCGGTGCGTGCCACCCGCGCCCACGAGGCACGGGTGCGGGAGCGGATCGCCGCCCGGCCGCGTCGGCCCTTCCTGATCATGAACCCGCGCTCCGGTGGTGGCAAGGTCGGCGCGTTCGGGCTGAAGGAGAAGGCGGAGGCGCTGGGCGCCCGGGTCGTCCTGCTGGACCCGGACCACCCACAGGACGTGGCGGAACTGGCCCGGCGGGCCGCGGACGAGGGCGCGGACCTGCTCGGGGTGGCCGGCGGTGACGGCACACAGGCGTTGGTGGCCGGTGTGGCCGCGGAGCGGGGTCTGCCGTTCCTGGTGATCTGCGCGGGCACGCGCAACCACTTCGCCATGGACCTGGGACTGGACCGCGCGAATCCGGCGGCCTGCCTGGACGCGCTCAGGGACGGCGTGGAGCTGCGGGTGGACCTCGGCTATGTGGGCGACCGGCCCTTCGTCAACAACGTGTCGTTCGGCGCCTACGCGGCCGTCGTGCAGAGTCCCGCGTACCGGGACGACAAGGTCGGCACCATCCTGGAACTCCTGCCCGACCTGCTCACCCACCGCGTCGGTCCGCGGCTGACGGCGAGGGCGGGTGAGGTCGTCATCGAGGAGCCGCAGGCCGTGCTGGTGAGCAACAACCCCTACCGGACCGACGATCCGGCCGGGCTCGGCCGCCGCGACCGTCTCGACACCGGCCTGCTGGGGGTGCTCGGCGTCAGCGTCGACAACGCGGCCCAGGCCGCGACGCTGCTGATGGGCCCCCGCGTCGCCTCCGGGCTCACCGTGGCCACGGCGCGGGAGGTGGTGACCACGGCCGACGCGGCGGAGATCGAGGCGGGTGTGGACGGCGAGGCCCTCGTGCTGCCCACCCCCGTGCGCTGCCGCATCAGCCCCGGCGCGCTGCGGGTCCGGGTGCCCCGCCTCCGGCCCGGGGTACCGGCGACGGGTGTGCGCACGGACTGGCGGCGGCTGCGCAAGCTCGCGCTGGCCATGGGCCGCACGGCGGCCGGCCGCCCCACCCCCTGACCCGCCCCGGCCCACGCGCGCCTGACGGCGGCAGCCCTTTCAGACCGGGACTTCGAAGATGAGCTCGAGGCCGTCCACCTCGTCCCACTGCTCGCCGGCCTCCACGAAGCCGAAACCGGAAATCGTGGCCAGGGATGCGGTGTTCTCGGGGCTGATCGTCACCCGCGCGGTCCTGACTCCGGGTTCGGCGGCGGCGCGACGCAGCAACTCGGTCAGCACCGTCCTGGCGTACCCCTGACGACGGTGACCAGGGGCCACCGAATAGCCGATCTCCACCATGCCCGACCCATCGGGCGGGCCGTGGAACCCGGCGTACCCCACGACGACGTCTTCGGGCTCGGCCACCACGGCCCGGGTGAGCCACCCCGCGCTACCCGGGTCCGAGGCCAGCTGACCGAGCCGATACCGCCAGACCCACTTCGCCTGATCGGTGAGGAAGTAGTCCGTGAGCCCGACTCCTGCTTCGGCACTGGCCCGGGCAAGGTCGTCGTCCAGCAAGGCGGTCATGGCCGTGCCCGTGAGATCCGCGAACCTCACCGACCTCAGGCGGGTCGGCGCGGGGGACCGGCGGGCGGGTTCGTCTGTCACGCACGGATGCTCGCGGAGCGCCCTGGAGCGTGTCCAGAGGTTTTCGCGGTGGCCGACGCCCCACCGGCTCGACGCGCTCAGCCGGCCGCCGGACCGCGTCGACCGTCGCCGTCGACCGTCGCCGTCGGCCCTCGCCCTCACCGGACGCCCGAACCGCGGCGCCCCGGCCAGCCCACCGCGCAGGCGGACCCGGCCGGGGCGGCGTCAGCGGCGGATCAGGCTGGAGTCCCGGACGACCAGTTCCGGCTGGAGCACGACCCGCCGGTGCCGGTGTTCGCGGGCCTGCGGCCCGGTCTCCTCCAGGAGCATCCCGGCCGCCAGCGCGCCCATGTTCGCCGCGGGCTGCCGCACCGAGGTGAGCGGCACGGCCGCCGCGGCCGCGAACTCGATGTCGTCGTAGCCGACGATGGCCATCTCGCCGGGTACGTCCACCCCCGCCGCGTACAGCGCCTGCAGCACCCCGAGGGCGAGCAGGTCGTTGGCGCAGAACACGGCGGTCGGCCGCTCGGGGAGGCCGAGCAGCCGGTGGCCGGCGTCGCGTCCGGAGGCGACGTCCAGCCGTTCGGTGGGCAGTTCTCGCAGCGTCGCCGGCGGCAGTCCGGCCTCCGTGAGAGCGGCGAACGCCCCCTCGCGCCGGTCCCGGACCTGCTGCAGGTGCCCGGGGCCGGAGACGTACGCGATCCTGCGGTGCCCCGCGGCCACCAGGTGGCCGACCGCCGTCCGGCCCCCGGCCACGTCGTCCACCGACACCGAGCATCCGTCGGCGCCCGGCGCGACCCGGTCGACGAGGACGACGGGGATGCGGTGCCGCCGAAACGCGGCGAGGTTGCCGCCGTCGGCGTCGTCAGCCGGCGTCACCAGCACCCCGCGCACCCGCTGTTCGGCGAAGAGCGACAGGTAGGCGGCCTCCTCCGCCGGGTTCTGCGCGCTGTTGCAGACCATCACGCCGAGACCCGCCTCCCGGGCCGCCCGTTCCGCGCCGCGCGCCACGTCGACGAAGAACGGGTTGCCCATGTCGAGCACGAGCAGGGCAACGATCCTGCTGCGGCCCGCCCGCAACTGCCGGGCGGACTCGCTGCGTACGTAACCCAGTCGGGCGATGGCGCGCTGCACGCGGACCCGGGTCGCCTCGGGTACCGCGTCCGGCCGGTTGATCACATTGGAGACCGTGCCCACGGACACCCCCGCCTCACGGGCGACGTCCTTGATCCCCACTGTGCGGCCCTTCTCCGCCACGCCCGGGCCCTCAGAACGTGAACTGGTCGATGTTGTCCTTGGTGAACACGGTCGGCTTGCCGAGCACCACCACGCCGTCCTTGCCGATGGTGTAGTCGCCCATGTCACCGGCCTTGAAGCTCTGGCCCTCGGTGCCGGAGATCTGCCCGGAGGCCAGGGCGACCGCAGCGTACGAGGCGAGGGAGCCGAGCTTGGCCGGGTCCCACAGCTCGAAGGCCTCGACAGTGCCGTTCTTGACGTAGGCGCGCATGTCGTTGGGCGTGCCGAGGCCGGTCAGCTTGACCTTGCCCTTGTACTTGGAGCCCGCCAGGTACTGGGCGGCCGCCTTGATGCCCACCGTGGTCGGGGAGATGATGCCCTTCAGGTTCGGGTACTGCTGGAGCAGGCCCTGGGTCTGCTGGAAGGACTGCTGGGCGTCGTCGTTGCCGTAGGCGACCTTGACCAGCTTGACGTCCTTGTACTTGGGGCCCTTGAGCTCGTCCTTCATGAAGTCGATCCAGGTGTTCTGGTTCGTGGCGGTCTGGGCCGCCGAGAGGATCGCGATCTCGCCCTTGTAGCCGATCTGCTCGGCCATCAGCTGCACCTCGGTGCGGCCCAGGTCCTCGGCGCTGGCCTGGGAGACGAACAGGTCGCGGCACTCGGGCTTGGTGTCGGAGTCGTACGTGACGACCTTGATGCCGTTCTTGCGGGCCTGGTTGAGCGAGGTGCACAGCGCGCCCGGGTCCTGGGCGGAGACGGCGATCGCGTCGACCTGCTGCTGCGTCAGGGTGTTGACGTAGCTCACCTGGCCGGCGGTGTCGGTGCCGCTGCTGGTGCCGACCTCCTTGTAGGTGGAGCCCAGCGCGTCCAGGGCCTGCTTGCCGCCGTTGTCGGCGATGGTGAAGTACGGGTTGTTGACCTGCTTGGGCAGGAATGCGACTGTCAGGCCCTTTTTGGTCGCCGCGTTGGGGTCGGCCGACGCGGTCGCCTTGGCGCCGCCGCCGCTGTCCTTGGCGGAGTTCTTGGTGGTGCCGCCGCAGGCTGTGGCGCCGAGCGCGACGGCCGCGGTCACGGCGACGACAACGGTGGCACGGCGAGTGAGGGTTCTGGACATGGTGTTCCTTTCGCTGCCGGAACGGGCGCCGGAGTGAGGACGGAAGAGGGTGCGGGGGTGGTGGTGCCGTGTGACGTGTGGGGGAGGCGGTCAGGAGACGGCAAGCGCGGCCGGGTCCTTGTCGGCGGGCCTCCTGCGCGCCCTGGCCAGCGAGACCTGGCGGCCGATCCTCGGGGCGAGGACGGAGATCACCAGGAGCACACCGGTGACGACGATCTGGGACTGGGCCGAGACGTTGAGCAGGCTCATGACGTTCTGGCCGGCGCCGAGCAGGAACACCCCGGCGATCGCGCCGCCCAGGGTGCCCTTGCCGCCGTCGAAGTCGATGCCGCCGAGCAGGACGCCCGCGATGACGGACAGTTCCAGGCCGGTGGCGTTGTCGTAGCGGGCGCTGGCGTAGTGCAGCGCCCAGAAGACCCCGGTCAGGGAGGAGACCAGGCCGGTCGTGACGAACATCGCCAGCTTCAGCCGCCGCACGCGCACTCCCGCGAACCGGGCCGCCTCCTCCGAGGCGCCGACGGCGAACAGGGAGCGCCCGACGGGCGTCGCGTGCAGGACCAGGACGGCGATCAGCAGCAGCACGGCGAAGGGGATCGCCGCGTACGGGATGAAGGTGCCGTCGATCCGGCCCGCCCCGAAGTCCAGGTACTGCTGCGGGAAGTCGGTGACGGAGTCGGCGCCGAGCACGATCTGCGCGATGCCGCGGTAGGCGGCGAGCGTGCCGATGGTGACGGCCAGCGAGGGCAGGCCGAGCCGGGTCACCAGCAGGCCGTTGACCAGGCCGCACAGGGCGCCGAGGAGCAGGCAGAGCGGGATGATCGTCTCGATCGCCATGCCGCCGTTCCACAGCGCGCCCATCACGGCGCCGGAGAGACCGGCCGTCGAGCCGACGGACAGGTCGATCTCGCCGGAGACGACGAGCATGGTCATCGGCAGCGCGATGAGGGCGATCGGCAGGGTGTTGCCGATCAGGAAGGACACGTTCAGAGCGTTGCCGAAGTTGTCCACGAAGGAGAAGGAGCAGATCAGCAGGACGACGAGCAGGGCGCCGACCGCGGTGTCCCAGCGCACCGCGCCGCCGAGGCGAGCCGACGGGGCGAGGGCCTTGGTGGTCTCAGGCATGGTGGGCACTCCTCATCTGTGCGGCCCGCTTGCGGAGGACGCCGGCCACCCGCAGCGCCACGATCCGGTCCACGGCGATGGCGAGCAGGAGCAGGACGCCGTCGATGGCCAGCACCCACACCGAGCTGACGCCGACGGAGGGCAGGACGCTGTTGATCGAGGTCAGCAGCAGGGCGCCGAGCGCGGCGCCGTACACGGTGCCGGAGCCGCCGGTGAAGGCGACGCCGCCGACCACGACGGCGCTGACGACGGTCAGTTCGTAGCCGTTGCCGGTGCCGGAGTCGACGTTGCCGAAGCGGGCGAGGTAGAGCGCCCCGGCGAGTCCGGCGAGCGCCCCGCACACCACGTACGCGGTGAGGATGCGCTTGCGGACCGGGACGCCGGCCAGCCGGGCGGCCTCGGGGCTGGAGCCCAGCGCGTACAGGTCGCGTCCGCCGCGGTAGCTGCGCAGGTAGTAGCCGGCCGCGACCAGCACCACGAGCGTCAGCAGCGCGAGGTAGGGGATCACCGAGATCCCGTCGTGGCCGAAGTCGACGAAGCTGTCCGGCAGGTCGTTCGCGGTGATCTGACGCGAGCCGACCCAGATGGAGTCGATGCCGCGGATGATGTAGAGGGTGCCCAGGGTCACCACGAGCGCGGGCACCTGGCCGAGGCTCACCAGCAGGCCGTTGAGCAGGCCGAAGAGCACGCCGAGCGCGACCGCGATGAGCACGGCGACCAGGGGGTTGCCGCCCCCGTGCAGATAGGTGCCGGCGGCGAAGGCCGAGATGCCGAGCACCGAGCCGACCGACAGGTCGACGTTGCGGGTGATGACGACCATGGCCTGGCCGATGGCGACCAGCACGAGGATGGTGGCGTTGAGCAGGAGGTCCTTGACGCCCTGCTGGGACAGGAACTCGCTGTTGTAGAGCTGGGTCGCGGCCAGCATGACCACGAGCACGGCGAGCACGGCGAGCGCGCGCAGTTTCAGCACCCGGTCCAGGAAGCGGCGGGACGCGGTCGGTTCGTCCGCGTCGATCCGCTGCGGGGTGTCGGCGGTCACGGTCATGCCGCGCTCCTCACGCGGCCGGTCGCCGCCGCCATCACGGATTCCTCGGTCGCTTCCGACCGGGGGATCTCGGCTGTCAGTCGTCCCTCGTGCATCACCAGGACGCGGTCCGCCATGCCGAGGATCTCCGGCAGGTCGGAGGAGATCATCAGGACGGCCACGCCCTCGGACGCGAGCCGCGACAGCAGGCGGTGCACCTCGGCCTTGGTGCCGACGTCGATGCCGCGCGTGGGCTCGTCGACGATCAGCACCTCGGGCGCGGTCGCGAGCCACTTGGCCAGGACGACCTTCTGCTGGTTGCCGCCGGAGAGGGTGCCGACGACGTCGGCCAGCCGGGCGTACTTCACCTGGAGCCGCACCGCCCAGTCCAGGGCGCGGCTGCGCTCGGCCCGACGGCTCATCAGACCGCCCTTGGTGGTGGAGGCGAAGCCGGTGAGGCCGATGTTGCGCTCGATGGACATGTCCATCACCAGGCCCTGGGCCCGGCGGTCCTCGGGGACGAGCGCGATGCCCGCGGCCATGGCGAGGCTGGGAGCGCCGCCGCGCAGCGGTCTGCCGTCGACGACGACCTCGCCGGCGTCACGGCGGTCCACTCCGAAGATCGCCCGGGCGACCTCGCTGCGCCCGGCGCCGACGAGGCCCGCCAGGCCCACGATCTCGCCGCGCCGCACCTCGAAGGAGACATCGGTGAAGACGCCTTCTCTGGTCAGCCGGCGCACGCTGAGGGCGACTTCGCCGATCTCGGCGTGCTGCTTGGGGTAGAGCTCGTCCAGGTCGCGGCCGACCATGCGGCGCACCAGGTCGTCCTCGGTGAGCCCGTCGAGGGGCTCGCTGGCGACCCACGCGCCGTCCCGCAGGGTGGTGACCCGCTGGCAGAGGGCGAAGATCTCCTCGAGGCGGTGGGAGATGAAGAGCACCGCGGCGCCCTGCTCGCGCAGGGACTTGACGACGCCGAAGAGCCGGGCGACCTCGCTGCCGGTGAGCGCGGCGGTCGGCTCGTCCATGATCAGGACGCGGGCGTCGAAGGAGAGCGCCTTGGCGATCTCCACCAACTGCTGGTCGGCGATGGACAGTCCGCGCGCCGGCTGCTCGGGGTCGAGGTCCACGCCGAGGCGGCGGAAGAGTTCGGCCGCGGCCTCGCGCACGGCCTTGTGGTCGACCCTGCCGAGCGAGCGGCGCGGCTGGCGGCCGACGAAGATGTTCTCGGCCACCGACAAGTCGGGGAAGAGCGTGGGCTCTTGGTAGATGACGGCGACCCCCGCGTCACGGGCGTCCCCCGGGCCGTGGAACTCCACGGGCCGGCCGTCGAGCAGCACGGTTCCGGCGTCCGGGCGGTGCACACCCGCGAGGGTCTTGATCAGCGTCGACTTGCCGGCGCCGTTCTCACCCGCCAGGGCGTGGGCCTCGCCGGCGTGGAGCCGGAGCGAGACATCGCGCAGAGCGCGAACGGCACCGAAGGACTTGCTCACCCCCTCGAGCGCGAGCACCGGAGTGGTCTCCGGTTCGGGGTGCGTCATTGCGCCCTCCTGCTATGAAATGTTTCAACGGAGTTGCCGGGAAGCTAGCCCCGCCTCACGGAAGCGTCAAGAGCCGCCGAGACCCGCTCCTGACCTGCACCCTCGCGAAACCCGCAGGTAACACGCCCGACAAGGCCGTACGAACAGCCACAACGCCCTTTCCCCAGACGGATGACACGATTCAATAACGGGCACGGAATCGGGCCGCCCCCTTGACGGCCAGGGGGGCGCGTAGATAGCTTCACAGCCGAATGAATCGATTCACTGAGTCGATTCACCCAGTCGATTCACCGAGCCGATTCACCCAGCCATCCGAGGTGGACATGCCTGACATCGCGGCCGTCAAGGCGGCACTCACAGCCCAGCGGATCGAGACGCCGTCCTGGGGCTACGGCAACTCCGGCACCCGATTCAAGGTGTTCGCCCAGGCCGGGGTGCCCCGCGACCCGTACGAGAAGCTCGACGACGCGGCCAAGGTCCACGAGTTCACCGGCGTCGCCCCCACGGTGGCCCTGCACATCCCCTGGGACCGGGTGGCGGACTACACCGCGCTCTCGGCCCACGCCAAGGACCGCGGGCTGGAGTTGGGCGCGATCAACTCCAACGTCTTCCAGGACGACGACTACAAGCTCGGCAGCGTGTGCCACCCGGACCCGCGGGTCCGCCGCAAGGCCGTGGACCACCTGCTGGAGTGCGTCGACATCATGGACGCCACCGGCTCCAAGGACCTCAAGCTCTGGTTCTCCGACGGCACCAACTACCCCGGCCAGGACGACATCGTGGGCCGCCAGGAGCGCCTCGCCGAGGCCCTGTCCGAGGTCTACGAGCGGCTCGGCGACGACCAGCGGATGCTGCTGGAGTACAAGCTCTTCGAGCCGGCCTTCTACACCACCGACGTCCCGGACTGGGGCACCGCGTACGCGCACTGCCTGAAGCTCGGGCCCAAGGCGCAGGTCGTCGTCGACACCGGCCACCACGCGCCGGGCACCAACATCGAGTTCATCGTCGCCTTCCTGCTGAGTCAGGGCAAGCTCGGCGGCTTCGACTTCAACTCCCGCTTCTACGCCGACGACGACCTGATGGTCGGCGCCGCCGACCCGTTCCAGCTCTTCCGGATCCTGCACGAGGTCGCCAAGAACGGCGGCTTCGAGACCGCGACCGACGTGGCCTTCATGCTCGACCAGTGCCACAACATCGAGGCCAAGATCCCCGCGGTGATCCGCTCGGTGATGAACGTCCAGGAGGCCACCGCGAAGGCGCTCCTGGTCGACCTCGACGCCCTCGGCGCGGCCCAGGCTTCCGGTGACGTCCTCGCCGCCAACGCCGCGCTGATGGACGCGTACAACACCGACGTACGCCCGCTGCTGCGGGAGGTGCGCGAGGAGCAGGGCCTGGCCCCCGACCCCGTCGCCGCCTACCACGCCTCCGGCTGGCAGGAGCACATCGTCGCCGACCGCGTCGGCGGCACCCAGGCCGGCTGGGGGGCGTAAGAGGCCACGGCCGTTCCGCCCCGTCCCTCCCCGACCGCCCCTCCCGAAGGACACCCCATGGCATCCGCCACCCATCCGGAAGTCGCCGCGCTGCTGGAGCGCGCCCACCGCCTCGGCGCCAACCCCCGCAACACCAACTACGCCGGAGGCAACGCCTCCGCCAAGGCCACCGCCACCGATCCCGTCACCGGCACCGATGTCGACCTGATGTGGGTCAAGGGCTCGGGCGGCGACCTGGGCACGCTCACCGAGGCCGGCCTCGCCGTGCTGCGCCTGGACCGGCTGCGCGCCCTGACCGCCGTCTACCCGGGCCCCGACCGCGAGGACGAGATGGTCGCGGCGTTCGACTACTGCCTGCACGGCAAGGGCGGTGCCGCCCCCTCCATCGACACGGCCATGCACGGCCTCGTCGACGCCGCCCACGTCGACCACCTGCACCCCGACTCGGGCATCGCGCTGGCCTGCGCCGCGGACGGCGAGAAGCTCACCCAGGAGTGCTTCGGCGACAAGGTCGCCTGGGTGCCGTGGCGCCGCCCCGGCTTCCAACTCGGCCTGGACATCGCCGCCATCAAGGAGGCCAACCCGCAGGCCGTCGGCGTGATCCTCGGCGGCCACGGCATCACCGCCTGGGGCGAGAGCTCCGAGGAGTGCGAGCGCAACGCCCTGTGGATCATCCGCTCCGCCGAGGAGTTCCTGGAGCGCCACGGCAAGCAGGACCCGTTCGGCGCCGCGCTGCCCGGTTACGAGCCGCTGCCCGAGGCCGAGCGCCGGGCCCGGGCCGCCGCCCTCGCTCCCGTGCTGCGGTCGATCGCCTCCCAGGACCGCCCGCAGGTCGGCCACTTCACCGACTCGGCACCCGTACTGGACTTCCTCGCGCACGCCGAGCACCCCCGGCTGGCCGCACTCGGCACCTCCTGCCCCGACCACTTCCTGCGCACCAAGGTCCGCCCGCTCGTCCTCGACCTGCCCCCGACGGTGCCGCTCGAGCAGGCCGTGGCCCGTCTGGAGGAGCTGCACACCGCCTACCGCGCCGACTACCAGGCGTACTACGACCGGCACGCCGGCGAGGACTCCCCCGCGATCCGCGGCGCCGACCCGGCGATCGTCCTCATCCCGGGTGTCGGCATGTTCAGCTACGGAAAGGACAAGCAGACCGCTCGGGTCGCCGGCGAGTTCTACGTCAACGCGATCAACGTCATGCGCGGCGCCGAGGCCGTCTCCGCCTACGCCCCGATCGACGAGGCGGAGAAGTTCCGCATCGAGTACTGGTCGCTGGAGGAGGCCAAGCTCCAGCGCATGCCGAAGCCCAAACCGCTGGCCACGCGCATCGCCCTGGTGACCGGGGCCGGCTCGGGCATCGGCAAGGCCATCGCGCACCGCCTGGTGGCGGAGGGCGCCTGCGTGGTCGTGGCCGACCTCGACGCGGAGAACGCGCGGGCCGTCGCCGAGGAACTGGGCGGCCCCGACCGGGCGGTCGCCGTCACCGTGGACGTCACCAGCGAGGAGGCCATCGGCGCCGCCTTCGAGGAGGCCCTGCTGGCCTTCGGCGGAGTGGACCTGGTGGTCAACAACGCGGGCATCTCGATCTCCAAGCCGCTGCTGGAGACCACCGCCCGAGACTGGGACCTCCAGCACGACATCATGGCCCGCGGCTCCTTCCTCGTCTCCCGCGAGGCGGCCCGCGTGCTGATCGCGCAGAAGCTCGGCGGCGACATCGTCTACATCGCCTCCAAGAACGCGGTCTTCGCCGGTCCCAACAACATCGCCTACTCCGCCACCAAGGCCGACCAGGCCCACCAGGTGCGGCTGCTGGCGGCCGAGCTCGGCGAGCACGGCATCCGGGTCAACGGCGTCAACCCCGACGGGGTCGTCCGCGGCTCGGGCATCTTCTCCTCGGGCTGGGGCGCCCAGCGCGCGGCCACCTACGGGGTGCCGGAGGAGAAGCTCGGCGAGTTCTACGCCCAGCGCACCATCCTCAAGCGCGAGGTGCTCCCGGAGCACGTCGCCAACGCGGTCTTCGCCCTGACCGGCGGCGAGCTGACGCACACCACGGGTCTGCACGTCCCCGTCGACGCCGGCGTGGCCGCGGCCTTCCTGCGCTGACGCGGGCCCAGTGCGCGGGGGAGCCGGCCGACCGGCTCCCTCGCCCCCGTACGCCTCACCGAACCCCGCGGTGCGCCGCGCCGCACCGCCCGCACCCGTCACCCGAACGCGCGAGACCCGGAACGATCCGACGACCGTAACGCCCGGACCCACCGGACCGGGACGACCAGAACACGAGGGGCCCACGTGCCATTCGCCGCCATCGACCTCGGCGCCACCAGCGGCCGCGTCATCCTCGGCCGGGTGGGCCCGGACCACCTGGTCCTCGACGAGGCGCACCGCTTCCCCAACACCCCCGTGCGGCTGCCGACCGGCCTGCACTGGGACATCCTCTCCCTGTTCCGGGAGAGCCTGGACGGCCTGCGGCTGGCGGCCCGGGCCGCGGACGGCGTCACCTCCGTGGGCATCGACAGCTGGGCCGTCGACTACGGGCTGCTCGACGCGGACGGCGCCCTGCTCGGCGTCCCGCACCACTACCGGGACGGCCGGACCGAGAACGTCGCCGACCGGACCAGGGACGGCATCGGCGCACAACGGCTGTACGGGGTCACCGGGCTGCAGCACCTGCCCTTCAACACGGTCTTCCAGCTCGCGGCCGCCCGGGGCGGCGCGCAGTTCGAGGCCGCGCGCACCCTGCTGATGATCCCCGACCTGCTGACCCACTGGCTCACCGGCAGCATCGGCGCCGAGGAGACCAACGCCTCCACCACCGGGCTGTTCGACGCGCGCACCGCGACCTGGTCGCAGGAGCTCCTCGACGGGCTCGGCATCGAGCCGCGCCTGCTGCCGCCGCTGCGCGCCCCGGGTGACCACGCCGGCACGCTCCTGCCGCACGTGGCCGCGTACACCGGACTTGCGGCGGACACCGCCGTCGTCACGGTGGCCTCGCACGACACCGCCTCGGCGGTGGCCGCGGTGCCGGCCACCGGGACGGACTTCGCGTACATCTCCTGCGGCACCTGGTCGCTGGCGGGCCTGGAACTGGACGCCCCGGTGCTCACGGAGGCCTCCCGGCTCGCCAACTTCACCAACGAGCGCGGCGTCGACGGCACCATCCGCTATCTGCGGAACATCATGGGCATGTGGCTGCTCGAGGAGTGCCGCCGCACCTGGGACCAGCGGCAGGAGGGCCTGCCGCTGCGGGAACTGCTCGACGCGGCCGCCGCCGCGGAGCCCTTCGCGGCCCTCGTCGATCCGGACGACCCCGTGTTCCTGGCGCCCGGCGACATGCCCGCCCGGATCCGGGCCTTCTGCCTGCGGACCGGCCAGAAGCCCCCGGAGTCCCACGGCGCGGTCGTCCGCTGCATCCTGGAGAGCCTGGCGCTGGCCCACCGCCGCACCCTGCGCGAGGCGGCCGAACTGGCCGGCCGGGACATCCGGCGCGTCCACCTCGTCGGCGGCGGCTCCCGCAACGAACTGCTGTGCCGGTTCACCGCCGACGCCACCGGCCTGCCGGTCGTCGCGGGTCCCACCGAAGCCACGGCGCTGGGCAACATCCTCGTCCAGGCCCGCGCCCATGGCGCGGTCGGCGACGGCCCCGAGGGCCTGGCGGCGATGCGCGCCCTGGTCGCGGCCACGCAGCCGCTGCGCACGTACGAGCCGGACCGGGACAGCCGGGCCTGGGACGCCGCGGCGGCCCGGCTGGCGGAACTCACCGCGGCGCGGCGGCCGTAGCTGTCGCTCCAGCTGTAGCCGTACTCCGGTCGGCCGTGTGCCCTTCCCACCGTCTCGCGCCCGGCCAATTTGTCACCAGGTACCGGCGCGGCGTCCTCGACGACGAGATGCTGACGAGCTGCGAAGAAGTCATGCGCAAGGTCTGCGAGGACTTCGGAGCGGAGCTGAAGGAGTTCAACGGCGAGGCTGACCACGTCCACCTGCTCGTGCACTACCCGCCGAAGGTCGCGCTCGCCAGCCTGGTCAACAGCCTCAAGGGCGTCTCCTCCCGCCGCCTGCGCGCGGAGTTCACCGGCCGGGTCAACCGGGCGATCACGCACGGCCGGTTCTGGTCGCCCTCATATTTCGCCGGCTCGTGCGGCGGTGCGCCGCTCCAAGTGGTCAAGGACTACATCGCGCAGCAGAAGCGCCCGGACTGAGCGCGGCCAACCGTGGGCCCGGGTAGACAGTGCGGACCCGCACCCACGGTTGAGGTCAGTCAGAGCAGTTCTGAGATGCGATTCACCCCCGGCCTGAAGGCCGGGGCACTCTCGCAAGATCAGCGGTAGTACTCCACCCAGCGGAGGTGGTTGACCAGCCCGCTGAGTGTCATCAGGGGCGAACCCGGGAGCGGGGCGCTGCGGGAGTGTTCGGGCGAGAGCCCCTCGCACTTGGCGCGGGCGGTGTCCCGGGCGTAGTCGAGAAGGGTCGTCAGCGAGGAGCGCTCATCCCAGGAGTCGGGTGTGTCTGTTCTTGTCATCGGCGCAATGCTGTCGACAAGGACGGCGGCGCGTCCACTGGTTTAGAGGCCGCGCCGAGGCGGCCTGCCAGGGCCACCCGAGCGGGGCCGTTCGGCCGACCAGGCGTGTCCCCCGGCCGGGCGACGCACGGCGGCACATCCGGGTCTCCCGCGTCGCGCCGGACCTGACCTGCTGTCAGTCTCGGAGGCATGACCGCTCGCTTCCCCCTGTCCGCCCTGCACTGGACGGTCCTCGTCCCGGTGCTCTCGGTGGTCGTGCTGGCCCTGACATGGGGACGCAGCCTCCCGGTGGCGTTGGTCGTGGTGGTCGCGGGCTTCCTGTGCGCCGGGGTTCTCGCGGCGGTCCACCACGCGGAGGTGGTCGCCCACCGGGTGGGCCAGCTGTTCGGTGCCCTGGTGCTGGCGGTGGCGGTGACGGTCATCGAAGTGGCGCTGATCCTCACCCTGACGGCGGACGGCGGACCGCAGAGCGCGGGGCTGGCCCGGGACACGGTCTTCGCCGCCGTGATGATCACCTGCAACGGCATCACGGGACTGAGTCTGCTGGTGGGAGCGGTGCGGCGGCGGGTGGCGGTCTTCAACCCCGAGGGCGCGGGAGCCACGCTGGCGACCGTCGCGACGATCGCCACTCTCAGTCTCGTCCTGCCGACCTTCACCACCAGTGCGCCCGGCCCGCGCTTCAACAGTGCCCAGCTCAGCTTCGCCGCGGCGGCGTCGCTCATCCTGTACGGCCTGTTCGTGGCCACCCAGACGGTGCGGCACCGCACCCACTTCCTGCCGGTGTCGTCGGGCGGGGAGGTGATCGACGGCTTCGAGGGGGACGACTACGAACGGCCGACCCGCAAAGCCGCGCTCTCCAGCCTGGTGCTGCTGCTGGTAGGACTGGTCGGTGTCGTCGGGCTGGCCAAGGTGGAGTCGCCGACGATCGAGAAGGGCGTGCAGTACGCGGGCCTCCCCTCCTCCGTGGTCGGCGTGGTCATCGCCCTGCTGGTGCTGCTGCCCGAGACCCTCGCCGCCGTCCGGGCCGCCGCCCGCGACCGGGTGCAGACCAGCCTCAACCTCGCGCTGGGGTCGGCCATGGCGAGCATCGGGCTGACCATCCCGGCGGTCGCGATCGCCTCGGTGTGGACCGGCCCGCTGGTGCTGGGGCTCAACGCCACGCACATGGTGCTCCTCACGATCACCGTCGCCGTGGGCACCCTGACGATGATGCGGGGACGGGCCACGCCCTTGCATGCCGGGGTGCACCTGGCGCTGCTGGCGGCGTACCTGGTGCTCGCGGTCAGCCCATGAGCGGGCGGTGCACGTCGCCGGCAGCGGTGCGTCCCGCGGGCGGTGCGCCCCTCAGCCGACGACCCGCCGCCCGTCCAGGTCGCCCCGGGCCGACTGCTCGTCCGGGCCGTCCGCGGCCGGCGCCGCCGCCACTGGCTTGCGGTCGAGCCAGCCCGCCAGCAACTCGTGCACGGCCTCCGCGCCCACCAGCCGGTCCGGCAGCCCGGGTCCGTCCAGGTCGAACGGATGCATCAGGAAGGGGCGGCTCTGGTCGCCGCCCAGGCCGCCGTGCGAGCCCACCTGCTCCTCGAAGGCGTGCACGGACCGGGTGACCGGGTCGTACGCCGAGTTGACCATGATGTCGGCGGCGTGCGGGAAGCGGGCGGTGCGCAGCACCGCGGCCGCCGCGCCCGGCCCGAACGGCGCCAGGGGGTCGCGGCCGGTGACCCGGCCCGTCTCCAGTTCGTGCTCGCCGCCGTCCCCGCCCAGCACGAGCGGTCCGCGCTCCCGGTCCAGGACCAGCACGAAGCCGATCCCCGGGTGCTCGGCGAGCGTGGGCAGCAGGGCGGGGTGGCGGGCTTCGACGCTCTGCCGATCGGCCCGCCCCGGCAGGTCGGGGAAGGAGATCAGCGCCAGGTTCCCCGAGGCCAGCACCACCGGGTCCGTGGCCGGTCCGGCCGTCTCCTGCTCCTCGCCTGTGCGTCCCCCCTGCTCCGGGCGGTGGAGTGCCGCGCGAGCCGCCGCGCGAGCCTCGGCGCCGCTGGCCGCGCCCCGGGCACGGCGGCGCACCGGCAGGCCGCAACCCGCCCGCACCAGGTCCCTCAGGGTCAGCCCGTACGCGGCCTCGAAGGTCTCGCCGTGGCTTTGGCCGTGGTCGGACAGCAGCACGATCCGGTAGGACCGCGGCGCGTACCGGGACGCGTCCGCGATCAGCCGGATCGCGCGGTCCAGACGCCGCAGCACCCGCATGGCGTCCGGGCTGCGCGGCCCCGAGTGGTGCGCGACCTCGTCGTACGCGACCAGGTCGGCGTAGACGGCGCGGCGCCCGGCGAGCATGTCGCCGACGACGGCCGCCACCGCCACGTCGCGCTCGACGACGGTGGCGAAGGCCCGCAGGAAGGGGTACAGCCCACCGCGCGGCACCCGCGGCCGCTCGTGGCGCAGCCGCGCGGCGACGGACTCGGCGACCTCGCGGACGACCTCCGCGAAGAAGGACGCGGCGGTGCGCACGGCGTTGGCCGGGTCGGAGAAGTAGGCGAAGTAGCCGGTCCGGGAGCGGGTCGCGCTGACCTCGGCGAGGACGGCCGCCGGATCGCCGCCCTCCGGGGCGCCGACCGCCCGGGAGCGCAGCCGGGCCATCGCGAGCCGGTCGGCGGTGTAGCGGCGGCGGCGGGTCGACACGGACATCACCAGCGCCAGCTGCTCGGCGCCGCCGCTGAACAGGTTGCCGCGGCTCGCGCCGTCCGGCGCCAGCAGCCCCGCACGCCCGGTGCGGGCGACGGCGCGGCGTTCCAGCTCGGCGGCGCAGGAGGGCCGGTTGCAGACCATGACCTGCCCGGTCTCCTTCTCGTACCAGCGGAAGGCCGGCACGTCCTCGTTGCTGCCGTGCAGGATGGCCAGCTGGCTGGCGCCGGTCTGGCTGCTCCAGTCGGTCGTCCACGGCAGCAGGCGGTGACTGCCCTCGAGCCATGCCGCGACGCTCTCCATCGCGGGTGGGCACAGGCGTCCCCGGTGCGTGGCGGGGCGTACGGCCTCGCGCAGCACGTCGTACCCGACACCGTCCAGCTGGAGGAAGACGAAGCCCGGCTCGCCCCTGCCCTCCGCGCCGGCCACGTGGTGGCCCGCACCGCGGCGGCGGCCGGCCAGGCGCGCCAGACGGCGCCCGTATGCCGCGTCGTCGCGCATGGCGAGCGTCGTGCTGGTGGCGGACGAGGCCGCCGACATCACCGCGGCGATCACCACGGCCGTGGCCGGCGCGATGTCGCCCTGCCAGTCCGGGGTGAAGCGGAGCGCGAGCAGCAGCAGCGAACCGTTGAGGAAGAAGACCAGCAGGCCCAGCACCAGCGCGGGCACCAGCAGCACGGCCCGCACGAGCACCGGCCAGACCAGCGCGCTCAGCAGACCGAAGGCACCGGCTCCGGCAGCGGCCGTCACCGCGATACGGGTGGGGCTGTCGCCGGAGGGCGACTGGATGCGGAAGTCGGGCAGGATCCCGGCGAGCACGGCCATCGTCGCCGTCGACACCGCCCACACGACCAGCACGCGGACGATCGCGCCCCCGGTCGCCCGCCACCGACGCAGCACGCCCACCTTCTCCTCGCATCTCCGTACGCCCGACCACGAATGCCCCCAGACTGTCACAGTCCCCCCTGCGCCCCGCCGCGCACCTGGGGGGCACATGGCGGGCGCGCGGGAGCATAGGCTCGGAGCGAGACGAGGAGGCGCGAGTGTCGGTCGAGATCACCTGGTGGGGACACGCGACGGTGACCGTGCGGGACTCGGGGGTACGGGTGCTCACCGATCCGCTGTTCGTCCCGCGCCTGGCGCACCTGCGTCGGCGGCACGGTGCGGTGCCGCCGCCGGGCGCGGCGCTGGCGGACGTCGCCGTCGTCTCCCACCTGCACGCCGACCACCTGCACACCGGCTCGCTGGCCCGGCTCTCCCGGGGGACCGCGGTGCTCGTGCCGCGCGGCGCCCCCGCCGCGGTGCCCCGGCTGCGCCGGCTCGCCGCGGTCCGGCGGCTGGAGCTGGTCGAGGTCGTCCCCGGCGACGAGGTGAAGGTGGACGCCCTGACGGTACGCGTGGTGAGCGCCGCGCACGACGGGCGGCGCCTGCCGTACGGGCCGCCCCGCTGCCCCGCGCTGGGCTATGTGCTGGTGGGTGAGGAGCGGACGTACTTCGCCGGCGACACCGGGCTGTTCGACGCGATGGCCGACGAGGTCGGCCCCTGCGACGCCGCGCTGCTGCCGGTCGGCGGCTGGGGGCCGTTCCTCGGCTCCGGCCACCTCGACGCGGCCCGCGCCGCCCGGGCCCTGGCACGGCTGGCGCCCCGTGCCGCCGTGCCCATCCACTACGGGACGTACTGGCCGATCGGCATGGACGCGGTCCGCCCGCACGAGTTCCACTCCCCCGGCGACGAGTTCGTCCGGCACGCCGGGCGGGTCGCCCCCGCGGTGGCGGTGCACCGGCTCGACCACGGGGAGACCCTTCTGCTGGAGGCCGCCAGGTGAGCGGACTCACCCTGCTCGCCGAGCAGGCGTCCTCCCAGCCCACCGGGCAGGTGGTCGGCTACCCGTCGCTCTTCCTGCTGGTCGTGCTCGGCTCCCTCGTCCCGGTCGTGCCCACGGGCGCGCTCGTCAGCAGCGCCGCCGTGGTGGCCTTCCACCAGACCGCCCCCTTCTCCCTGGCCCTGGTCTTCGTCATCGCCTCGGCCGCCGCCTTCATCGGCGACCTGGGCCTGTACCTGCTCGGCCACCGCGGGGTGCGGTCGCGCAACGGCTCGCGCTGGCGGCGGCAGCTGCAGGAGCGCGCCGACCCCGCGCACCTCGCCGACGCGCAACGCCGGCTCGACGAGCACGGCGTGACCGTCCTCGTCCTGTCCCGCCTCATACCCGCCGGCCGCATCCCGGTGATGGTCGCCTGCCTGCTCGCCGAGATGCCCGTCCGCCGCTTCGCCCGCGGCGACGTTCCCGCCTGCCTCGCCTGGGCGGCGGCCTACCAGCTGATCGGCATCCTCGGCGGCACGCTCTTCCCCGAGCCCTGGCAGGGCGTCCTCCTCGCCGTCGCCCTCACCCTGCTCATCGCCTCCGCCCCACGCCTGCGGCGCCGCTCCCGCGGCCCCGCCCCGGACCCCGCCGCCCCCGACGACCACACGGCGGAACACCCCGGCCCCAGCCACTGAACGCCTCACGGCGGGAGGGCTGCGGAGTCTCTGCCGTGCCGGGGCACGGGCGGGACGGGCCGGGACGGGCGGGACCGGCGGGGCGGGCGGGGCGGCCGACGATCGGAACACGCCGTTCAGGCGCCGCCCGCGACCAGCCCGGCGACCGCCGCTCCCAGGCGGGACACCGCCGCCGCGACATGCGGCAGTTCGAGCGGGTACGGAGAGCCGAGGGCGGCGCCGCGCTGCGCGGCGTCGTCGCCGTGAAGGGGTCCGGTGTCGATCCGCACGCGGAGGGCGGCGATGTCGTCGCCGAAGTGGTGCCCGCCGGTCACGGGGTGTCCGAGGCGGGCGGTGAGTGCGGCCTCCAGGGTCGGGGCGTCCGTGACGCCGGCGGCCGCCAGGGCGTGCCGCAGGGGGCCGAGATCGGCGTAGAGGTGGAAGCCCGCTTCGGGCGGGCGGCACAGTGCGCCGGCGCGGGTGACCGCCTCGTGTGCCGCGGCGCCGAGGGCGGCGTGCAGGCGGGTCGCGTCGGCGCGGCGTGCCCGCACCTCGTCGCTCTCGGCGAGCGCGTAGGCGGCCGCGGCGCCCACCGGCTGCGGGAGGACCGCGCGCAGCGCCGCGCAGCGGTCCGCCACGGCGTCGCGCAGCCGGCTGCCCTCCTCGGTGGCCGGGAAGCGGGCGACCGCCACAGGCCAGGACGGCGGGGCCAGGGCCGCGCACAGGTCGGTGACGACGACCGTGCGGGTGGGCAGCGTCTCGGCGGGGGTGAGCAGCACCGTCTCGTGCGGGCGGTGCACGGTGTCGGCGTAGGTCTCGTCGGAGACCAGCAGGAGCCCGCACTGCTCGGCCGCCTCGCAGACCTCGTGCAGCAGTTCCGGGGGCGTGACCGTACCGCTGGGGTCGTCTGCGGCCGCCATGAGCAGCACCCGCGGGTGGGCGCCCTCCGCGCGGGCCCGGTGCACCGCTTCCAGCAGGGCGAAGGGGTCGGGGGCGCCACCGCCGACCGCGGGGGTCTGCACGGCCGCCGTACGCCGGCCCGCGGTCCGCACCAGCGGCGCCTGCCACGCGGCGGCGGGCCGGGCGAGCACGACGTCGCCCCCCACCACCGCGAGCAGCGCCAGCAGCAGGGGCTCCGCGCCGGGCGCGGCGATGATGTCGGCGGCGTCCGTGGCGAGCCCGCGGCGCTCCCAGTACCCCGCGGCGGCCGCGCGCACCGCCGCGCCGCCCCCGGAGGGCTCTGGTGCGACACCTCCCGGCATGGCGGCGGTCAGCCGCCGCGCCCAGTAGGGCGGCACCGGCAGGCCCGGGTCGGGCCGACGTCCGGTCCGTGCGAGGCGCCCGGTCGGGGCCGGCGGTGAGGTCCGCTGCATCGTGCCTCCGGTGGGTTCTGTGACGAGCGTGTTCCGGTGGCCGGGTCCACGCCCGTGCCGCGCTGCCTCGCACGTGCTCCGTCCTCCTGCCGCCGGGGGAGGTCCCGCGCGTGCCGCCGGGAATCCGGGGCAGCCGGGATCACGGAGGTGTGCCCATGGTCCCGCTGCTCCTCGCCGCGCCGCCCGTCCTCGTCCTCCGTCGGGGCGCTGCGGCTGTTCGGCCCCGTGGCGTACGGCGGTCACAGCGGGTGCGGCGACTCGCGCCGGTGCCCGTGGCGGGCCGGTGTTCCGCGCCCGGCCCTCTATTGCGGGGCCTGCGCCGGCATTCGCAGCGCCCGCGCCCTCGCCCCGGCCCGGGTACGGCTCGCCGAGACCATGCGCTGGGGATGACGGCGCAGGTACTCGCCTTCGAGGGCGGCCATCCGGGAGTTGTGGGCGTCGAGGGCCGCCCCGGAACCGTAGAGCAGCGTCTCGTGGCGGGTCCGGTGGACCGACTCTAGTTCCTGCACCAGTTGTCGTTCGTCCAGATCTGCGGGATCGACCCCGCCGGGGTAGCGGCTCATGGGGCGCGCACCTTCCTTTCGCCTCCTGTCACCTCGCCCGATTGGTACCCGCAGTAGGGGGATTCATCCGCTTATGCGGGCATTCAACAGGCATCAGGTCCCCGCTCTGGGTAGACGAGGGACAGGCCCGACCCCTGAAGGAGAGGAGCCACCGTGCAACGAGGAAGCGACCGGCTGAGCGTCCACCGCGACGACGAGATGAAGCACGAACTCCGCGGGATGCTGCGCTCCGGACACCCCACCCGGGTCGACGAGTGGTACGACCCGGAGCCCGCCGCCGACGACGACCCCGAGGTGGGCACCGGACCGGCGTGGGCGGGTGCCCCCGAGGGCGCGGAGGTGCGGTTCGAGCTCGCCCGGCATCTGACCCGGCAGCCCTTCCCCGCGCGGCGCGGCGACCTGCTGCGCGCCCTGCGCGAACGGCACGCGCCGGACCCCCTGACCGACCTGGTGGACGGACTCCCCGGCGACAACCGGCGGTACGCCAACGTCCAGGAAGTCGTACGGACCCTGGGCATGCGCCCGGAGGCGTGACGGACCGAGGGCGGCGGGGGGGGGGGGGGGGGGGGGGGGGGGGGGGGGGGGGGGGGGGGGG
>NZ_CBDRBL010000081.1:0-32340 GCF_965342175.1 Actinacidiphila sp. bgisy167 | reverse complement strand
CCCTGACCGAAGGGGCGGCACCATCCCGGCCGTCGGCGCCGAAAGCCCGCTCAGGCGGAAAAGACAAGTACAAAAACACGTTGTTGCAGGCAGTTTCCTAAACGTCACGATGTTGCTGCCGAGAAACAACGTAGTCCCTCTTTGCCCTGGCGGGCCTGTTCTTCCGCTCGCCAGTATGAAGGCACCGCCAGGACCTCCGGGAATCTTCCGGCGCCCCGGCGGAATACGCCCGGGCAGGAAATTCCCGCCCCGCAGATGAGGAGACGGAGAAACAATGGCTGCCCTGCATGCTGCTGCCGTACTGGGCGGACGGCTGGACAACCTTGAGATCTCCGAATTCTGCCAGACGATTTTCTCCTCCTTCGCCCGGGCCGACCAGCGCCGCTGGGGCGAGCTGTACGTCCGGGGCCTGCTGCATGTCGACGGGCGCAAGACCATCCGCCGGATCGCCGGACTCGGCGACGGGCGTGACCCCATCCAGTCCCTGCAGCAGTTCGTGAACCAGAGCCCCTGGGCCTGGGCGCCGGTGCGCCGGGAACTCGCCGCGCTGGTGTACCGCGAACTGGCACCGAGGGCGTGGCTCGTGCGCGACGTCGCGTTCGCCAAGAACGGCACCGACTCGGTCGGCGTGGACCGCCAGTTCGCTCCCTCCGAGGGCCGGGTGCTCAACTGCCAGAGCGCCCTCGCCGTGGAAGTCGCCGGCGACCTGGGCAGCGTCCCGGTGAACTGGCGTCTGATGCTCACCAGGAAGTGGGACGAGGGCCCGCTGCGCGCCAAGGCGAACGTGCCCCCCGGCGAACGGTCGCAGCCACGTCGCCGGCACCTGCTGGACGCGGTGGACGAGATGATGGGCGACTGGAGGCTGCGCCCCCTCCCGCTGGTCGGCCACGTCCACGACCGCACGGATGTCGCGGTAGTCGTCCGCGGACTGGAGAGCCGCGGCCTGATGTACCTGCTGCGGGTGCCGGCCGGCACGCCACTGCGCTCGGGCGCCCGCCCGAACGGACCGCAGACCCTCGCGGACCTCGTCGGACTGAACCCCGAGGGCGACCGGACACGGCTGCTGCGGGGCGCCGAGCGGCGCGGCGGCCGCACGCAGGACGTCTACACGATGACCGCGCTGCCCCGCAGCACCGGATTCGGGGAGCCGTTCCGCGACGGGCTGCCGCTGCTGCACCGCCGGGTGCTGCACCGCGTCAGCCCTGACCCGGCCCGCGCCGAGTACTGGGTGACCAACCTCGACCCGTCGGGGATGCACGAGCCCTTGGCGCTCCTGCGGATGGCCGACCGGCACGCCGACAGCGCTCCCGTCCTCGCCGAGCGCACCGGGCTGCAGCACTTCGAAGGCCGCTCGTTCCGCGGCTGGCACCACCACGTGACTCTCGCCTCCGCGGCCCAGGCCGCGCTGCTGCTGAGCCAGGCCCTGGACGACCGCACCATCATACGTTCGAGCGCATGAGGCGGTCGGTTCCCGGCCGCACCGTCCCGCGTCAACGACCGCCCCCACCATGGGAGTTCAGATGCTGTTCTACGTACAGATGAAGTGGAACCACGAGGGCCGGATCTCCCTCGACGAGCTGTGGGAGATCGAGGCCGAGGAGGCCCAGCACGCGCAGGAGACCATCGACTCCGGCTTCTGCGTCGGCATCTGGAAGGTGGCGGCGCAGAAGCGCGTGATCGCCATCATCGACTCGCCCGACGCCGAGGAACTCGACCGCACCGCCCTCGGACGGCTGCCGATGCGCGAGTACCTCGAATTCGAGGAGGTCTGGCCGCTGCGCGACTACCTCGGCTTCGCGTCGGACGTGGTCAAGCGCTACCAGGTCTGACCGGACGTCAGCCACCGCACCGCCCTACATCCGACGGGAGTTTCCATGATCCACCAGCTCATCTTCGCCGCGCCCAAGCCGGGCATGACGGAGCGGGAGTTCCAGGACTACTGGCTGGACGTGCACGCCGTCCAGTACGCCAGCAAGATCCCGCAGATCCGCAAGTACGCGATCGACACCCGCATCCCGTCCTTCCTCGACGGTGAGGGCGAGCCGCTGTGGAGCGGCGTCGCCGAGATCTGGCTGGCCAACGAGCAGGAGCAGCTGGCCTCGCTGCAGACCGACGAGTTCCTGAACGGTGCCCGCCTGGACGAGCCCAAGTGGGCCGCCTTCTGGCGCACCGTGGTCCTCGACACCGATGCGCACGTCGTCAAGGAGCCGCCGCGGCACGAGGGCACCGGCAGCGGCGTCAAGCTGCTTCGCCTGGTCAAGCGGGCCGAGCGCCTGCCGCTCGACGCCTTCCGCGAGCGCAGCCTGAGCAGCTACGCCTCCCGCCTGGCGAAGGTGCCGGGCCTGCGCGGCTACCTGCAGAACCACACCCGGGACGGCTACTACGCCCTGGGCGAGGCCATGCTCGACGCCGTCCACCTGATGTGGTTCGACGACGAGCAGTCGCTGGCCGCGGCGCTGGAGTCCGCCGAGTTCAAGCACGCCGAGGAGGAGCTGGCCGAGCTGATCGAGCCCCGCTACGACCACCGGCTGGTCACCCGCGAGCACTGGATCATCGGTCCGGACGCCCGCTGAACTCCCGGCGCCGGGGACGAGCGAGGGGGTGGTCCCCGGCACCGGGTCGCGGATCCGGCCCGGGAAGGGCATTTGATGAACAGGATTGTGGTCGAGGACGTGACCCCAGTGGTGGGAGAGGGCCTGCCGGGCAAGGCGGCCGTAGGCGAAGCCGTTGCCGTCAGCGCCGCCGTCTGGCGCGAGGGACACGACGCGGTGGGCGCGGCCCTCGTGTGGCAGGGGCCTGACGACCCGGCGCCGCGGTACACCGCGATGAGCCGCTCGCCCGACGATGCGGACCGGTGGCACGCACTGCTGGTGCCCGACCATGCGGGCCTGTGGCGCTTCCGCGTCGACGGCTGGGACGATTCCTGGGCCACCTGGTGCCACGCCGTACGGGTGAAGGCCGAGGCCGGTGTCAATCCCGCGCTGCTCGCGGTCGACCTGGAAGAGGGCGCGCGGCTGCTCGACGAGGCGGCCGACGCCGCCGCGGCCGGCGAGCGGCTGCTGCTGCGGGACGCGGCGGGCGCCCTGCGCCGGGACGGCGCGCTGACCGAGGAGCGCCTCGGGCCCGCCCTGTCCACGCCGGTCCTGCAACTAATGGCCGAGCGGCCGGTGAGGCGCCTTCAGTCGCCGGGGCGCACCCACGAGCTGTGGGTGGACCGCGAGCGCGCCCTGTCCGGTGCCTGGTACGAGTTCTTCCCCCGCTCCACGGGCGGCCGCGACACGGCCGGCACCGCGCTGCACGGGACCTTCGCCACCGCGGCGGCCGAGCTGGAACGGGTCAGCACGATGGGCTTCGACGTGGTGTACCTGCCGCCGATCCACCCGATCGGCCGGACCAACCGCAAGGGGCGCAACAACGCGGTGGTGGCGCAGCCCGGCGATCCCGGCTCGCCCTGGGCGATCGGCTCGGCGGACGGCGGCCACGACGCGGTCCACCCCGAGCTGGGCACGCTCGACGACTTTGACGCCTTCGTCGCCCGCGCCCGGGAACTCGGCCTGGAGATCGCCCTCGACCTAGCGCTGCAGTGCTCGCCCGACCACCCCTGGGTGGCCGAGCACCCCGAGTGGTTCACCCGCAAGCCCGACGGCTCGATCGCCTACGCGGAGAACCCTCCGAAGCGGTACGAGGACATCTACCCGCTCAACTTCGACAACGACCGCGACGGCTTGTACGCCGAGGTGTTGCGCGTGGTCCTGCACTGGGTGCGGCACGGGGTGCGGATCTTCCGGGTCGACAACCCGCACACGAAGCCACCGGACTTCTGGCACTGGCTCATCGGCGAGGTGAAGCGGACCTGCCCGGACGTGCTGTTCCTGGCCGAGGCGTTCACCCGGCCGGCCCGGTTGTACGGCCTGGCCCGGCTGGGCTTCACCCAGTCCTACACCTACTTCACCTGGCGGGAGACCAAGGTCGAGATCGAGGGCTTCGGCAGCGAACTGGTCGCGCACGCCCACGAGTGCCGGCCCAACCTGTTCGTGACCACGCCCGACATCCTGCCGCGCTCGCTGCAGCACGCCCAGCCGGCGATGTTCGCCATCCGCGCCGCCCTGGCGGCCACCCTGGCACCGACCTGGGGCGTGTACGCCGGGTTCGAGCTCTACGAGTCCGAGCCGCTCGCCGCGGGAGGCGAGGAGTACCTGAACTCGGAGAAGTACGAACTGCGCCCCCGGGACTTCTGGGGGGCGCTAGAGCAGGGCCGCTCGCTGCAGCCGTGGATCACCCGGCTGAACGAGATCCGCCGCGCCCACCCGGCGCTGCGGCAGCTGCGCGACCTGCACTTCCACCCGACCGACAACGACTCCCTGGTCGCGTACTCCAAGCGCGACCAGGTCAGCGGGGACCTGGTCCTCGTCGTTGTCTCGCTGGACCCGGCGACCGCCCAGGAGGGAAAGGTCAGCTGGGACTTCCGCCGTCTCTGCCTGGAGCCCGGAGCTTTCGCAGTCCTCGACGAAGTGAGCGGAGACCTCTTCCACTGGACCGAGGAGACGTACGTGAAGATCGAACCGCTGCACCAGGCGGCCCACATCGCGGCGGTGGTGAGGGCATGAGCGGCCGCGAGCCGGTGTCCGCGGCCGGCGCCGGGCCGGCGGAAGGCGGTCCGCACTGGTTCAAGACGGCGGTCTTCTACGAGGTGCTGGTGCGCGCCTTCCATGACTCGGACGGCAACGGCACGGGAGACCTCACGGGGCTGACCGAGCGCCTGGACTACCTGTCCTGGCTGGGCGTCGACTGCCTGTGGCTGCCGCCGTTCTACGCCTCGCCCCTACGCGACGGCGGGTACGACATCAGCGACTTCCGGTCCGTGCTCCCGGAGTTCGGGACCATGGACGAGTTCGTGCGGCTGCTGGACGAGGCGCACCGCCGTGGCATCCGGGTCATGATCGACCTGGTGCTCAACCACACCTCCGACGAGCACCCGTGGTTCCAGGCCTCCCGCAGCGACCCCGACGGGCCGTACGGGGAGTACTACATGTGGGCCGACGACGACTCCGGCTACCCGGACGCACGCATCATCTTCGTCGACACCGAGCGCTCGAACTGGACCTACGACCCGGTCCGCGGCCAGTACTTCTGGCACCGTTTCTTCAGCCACCAGCCGGACCTGAACTACGAGAACCCGGCGGTGCAGGAGACGGTCCTCGACGTGCTGCGCTTCTGGCTGGACCTCGGCGTGGACGGACTGCGGCTGGACGCGGTGCCCTACCTGTTCGCCGCGGAGGGCACCAACTGCGAGAACCTCCCGGCCACCCACGACTTCATCAAGCTGTGCCGGAAGGTGGTCGACGACGAGTATGGCGACCGGGTCCTGCTGGCCGAGGCCAACCAGCCGCCGGAGGATGTCGTCGCCTACTTCGGCGACACCTCCGCCGGGGGCGACGAGTGCCACATGGCCTTCCATTTCCCGCTGATGCCGCGGATGTTCATGGCGGTGCGGCGCGAGTCGCGCTACCCGGTCGCCGAGGTGCTCGCCCAGACGCCGGCCATCCCGGACGGTTGCCAGTGGGGGCTGTTCCTGCGCAACCACGACGAGCTGACCCTGGAGATGGTCACCGACGAGGACCGCGCGTACATGTACGGCGAGTACGCCAGGGACCCGCGGATGAGGGCCAACATAGGCATCCGCCGACGGCTCGCCCCGCTGCTGGACGGCGACGACCGGCAGGTCCGCCTGTTCACCGCGATGCTGCTGTCGCTGCCCGGCTCGCCGATCCTGTACTACGGCGACGAGATCGGCATGGGCGACAACATCTGGCTCAGCGACCGCGACGCCGTGCGCACCCCGATGCAGTGGACCCCCGACCGCAACGCCGGTTTTTCGACCGCGGACCCGGGACAGCTGTACCTACCGGTGGTGGCAGACACCGTCTACGGGCACCAGGCGGTCAACGTCGAGGCCCAGCAGCGTGTGCCCTCCAGTCTGCTGCACTGGAACCGCCAGATGCTGCAGGTCCGCAAGGAGCACCGCGCCTTCGGGCTCGGCACGTACACCGAGGTGGAGGGTGAGAACCCCGCCGTCCTGAGCTACCTGCGCAGCCACCGGGCGGACAGCGCGGACACGGACGACGTGGTCCTGTGCGTCTTCAACCTCTCGGGCCGCCCGCAGCGGGCGTCGCTCCCGTTGAAGGACCACCGGGGCCGCGTCGTGATGGAGGCGACGGGCGGCGAGGTGTTCGGCTCCGTCGGTGACGAGGACTTCCCCGTCACCCTGTCCCCCTACGGCTTCTACTGGCTGCACCTGCGCCACCTGGAGGAGGAATGACCGGCATGGAGGCGGCCCTGGGCCGCTGGCTGCAGGCCCAGCGCTGGTTCGCGGGCAAGAACCAGTCGGTCCGGGACGTCACCGTCACCTCGACCGCGACCCTGGTGCCCGCCCCGGCGCACGACGGCCCCGAGGCACGGCTGCTGATCGTGGCCGCCGAGATGAGCGACGGGACGGTGCAGCGCTACCAGGTCCCGGTGGGCGTGCGCACCTCGGTGCCGTCGTGGCTGTGCGCCGACCCGATCGCCGTCATTGACGGCCGGCTGGTCTACGAGGCCACCAGCGACCCCGAGCTGATGTCCTTGCTGCTGCAGCGGGTCGCGACGGGCCGCAGCAGCGGCCCTGTGCGGTTCCGCTCCGAGCGGGAGGGGGCGCTGCAGCTCGCGGTCCGGGCCGGACTCGGTGTCCGCCCGCTGCAGGCCGAGCAGTCCAACAGCTCGGTGGTGTTCGGCGAGCGCTTCATCCTCAAGCTGTTCCGCCGAGCGGTGGCGGGGACCAACCCCGACCTGGACGTGCTGCGCCGGATCGGCGGCGAGGCCGGGGCCCCGATCGCCCCGGTGCTCGGGTCGATCGAGGGCGATACCGAACTCGGCCCGGTCACTTTGGGGCTGGTGCAGTCCTTCGTCCCGGGCGCCGTCGACGGGTGGACGCTGGCCACCGCTGCGGCGGACGGCGCCGAACTGGCACCGGAGGACTTCGCCGCACTCGGCGCGGCCGTCCGCTCCATCCACCGGGCGCTGGCGCGCGCCTTCGGCTCGGCAGCGCTGACGCCGTCCGCGGCGCGGCGGCTGACCGCCGGGATGTCCGTGCGGCTCGAAGAGGCACTGGAGCAGGTGCCGGTGCTACGGCCGTTCGAGCCGAGCCTGCGCGCCTCGCTGGCCGTGGAGCTGCACGGGCCGCTGAGCGGCCGGCTGCAGCGTGTCCACGGGGACCTCCACCTGGGGCAGGTGCTGCGCACCGGGGACGGCTGGCTGCTGATCGACTTCGAGGGGGAGCCGTCGGCCTCGCCGGCGGAGCGGGTGGCCTGGCGCTCCCCGCTGCAGGACGTCGCGGGGATGCTGCGGTCCATCGACTACGCCGCCCGCACCCGGCGCGAGGACGGTCCGGGCTGGGCGGAAGGGGCCTCGGACGCCTTCCTCCGCGGGTACGGCGGCATCACGTCCGCCGACTGGCGCCTGCTCCGGGCCTTCGAGCTGGACAAGGCCGTCTACGAGGTCCTGTACGAGACGAGGAACCGCCCGAACTGGGTCTCCGTGCCCCTAGGCGCCGTCCGGGACCTGACGCTGGGTCAGCAGGATGCGGGGGCGGCACCGTGACCGCCCCGGTGCGCGAGGTGGCCGGCCTGCCCACAGAGGAGCGCATGTGGCAGCTGCTGTCTGGCCAGATCGCCGACCCGCACCGGCTGCTGGGCGCGCACCCGTGCGCGGAGGGGACGGCGGTCACGGTACTGGCCCGCGGGGCGGACGCCGTGGACGTGGAGGTGTGCGACGGCCGGCGGATCCCGCTTCGCCGCCTGCACCCGGACGGGCTGTTCGGCACCGTGGTACCGAGCGGGGTCGGGCTGTACACGGTGTGGGAATGCACCGACGGGCAGTGGCGGCGACGGCAGGACCCCTACCAGTGGCCGCCGGCGCTGGACGAGGACGGCCTCGCGCTGTTCGCCGAGGGCCGGCACACGCGGCTGTGGGAGCTGCTGGGGGCGCGCCCGCTCCCGGCGTCGGGCGGCGCCCCGGCCGGCACACTGTTCGCCGTGTGGGCGCCGAACGCCCGCGGTGTGCAGGTCACGGGCGACTTCAACGGCTGGGACGGGCGCGGCCACTTGATGAGCCGCACCGACACCGGCGGGGTCTGGGCGCTGTTCGTGCCCGGCGTGGGCGCGGGCGCCCGCTACCGCTTCGTGGTCTGCGGGGCGGACGGGCGCTGGCGCGAGAAGTCGGACCCGCTGGCCCGGGCCGCCGAGTGCCCGCCGGCCAACGCGTCGGTGGTCACGGCGACTTCCCACCGCTGGCGTGACACACAGTGGATGCGCGAGCGCCCCGCCCGGCAGGGCGCCGACCGGCCGATGAGCGTCTACGAGGTGCACCTGCCCTCATGGCGCCAGCGGGAGGACGGCTCCTGGCTGGACTACCGCGACCTCGCGCGCCGGCTGGGTGAGCACGTGACGCGGCTGAGCTTCACGCACGTGCAGCTGCTGCCGCTGGCGGAGCACCCGCTGACCGCCTCCTGGGGGTACCAGGTCGGCTCCTATTTCGCGCCCACCGCCCGTCACGGCGACCCGGACGGGCTGCGCTTCCTCGTGGACCACCTGCACGGGCTGGGCGTGGGAGTGCTGTTCGACTTCGTGCCGGCGCACTTCCCGCGGGACGCTTGGTGCCTGGGCGGCTTCGACGGGACCGCCCTGTACGAGCATCCCGACCCCCGGCGCGGTGAGCACCCCGACTGGGGCACGTACATCTTCGACTACGGCCGCCCCGAGGTCCGCAGTTTCCTGCTGTCCGCCGCTTCGTACTGGCTCGCCGAGTTCCACGCGGACGGTCTTCGCGTCGACGCGGTCTCCTCGATGCTCTACCTGGACTACTCCCGGGGCGAGGGCGAGTGGCTGCCGAACGCCCTGGGCGGGCGAGAGAACCTGGAGGCGGTCGAACTGCTGCGGCAGCTCACCACGACGGTCCGCACCGCCCACCCGGGCGCGCTCGTGATCGCCGAGGAGTCCTCCGCCTGGCCCGGCGTGACCCGGCCGGAAGGCCTCGGGTTCGACCTCAAGTGGAACCTCGGCTGGATGCACGACACCCTCGTCCAGGCCGGCTCCACGTACCCGGACGGTGACGCCCTCAGGCACTCGGCGTCCTACGCCTTCTCCGAGCGGTTCGTGCTTCCGCTGTCGCACGACGAGGTGGTGCACGGCAAGGGATCGCTGTGGCAGCGGATGCCCGGGGACGACGGGGCGAAGGCGGAGCGGCTGCGGGCCCTTCTCGCCTATATGTGGGCCTATCCGGGAAAGAAACTGTTGTTCATGGGCGGCGAGTTCGGACAGACGTCCGAGTGGGACGCCGAAGGCGAATTGCCGTGGGGCCAGGCGGCCACCCAGCGGGGAGCGGCCCTAACCGCCCTTGTGGCGCGGCTGAACCGGCTTCAGCAGACGCTCGCGCCGCTGCGCCTGGACGACGATCCGCGACTGTTCTCGTGGCTTCCCGAGCCGAACGGCGGACCTGTCGCCGCCTTCGCGCGCACCGGTGCGCAGGGCGAGGCACTGGTGTGCCTGGTGAACTTCTCCGACCAGCCGCTGACGGACCTCGGCGTCCCGCTGCCCGCGGCGAGCGGCTGGTCGGTGGTGCTGGACACCACCGCGGCGCCGGACGGCGCCCCGGTCGCGGGTATGGTGCGCTCCGACGGCGCGCCGTTCGTCCTTCCGGCGCGCTCCGCGCTGTGGCTGTGGCACGACGGCTGGGGGGAAGAAGCCCTGCGCTGAAGGACGACAAGGCTATTTCGTGCACTGCACGAAATAGCCTTGTGCGGGCCCTGATTCGGGGCGGACTTAATCAAGTACACCCATTACCCGCCGACGGCCTTGCCCCCTCGGGCGGAGGTCCGGTTTTCTTCAAAGGGCGAGCAATCGCCAGCGATATCGAATGGCGGATTCTGCGCCATCTCCGATCCGACTTCACAGGAGACGGAATGACAAGGAAGGTTCTGATCGTACTCTCGGAGTACGGTTACTGGGGTGAGGAACTCCTCGGCCCGCTGGTCGCCTTCGACCGCAACGGGTACGAGAGCGTCTTCGCCACGCCCACCGGCAAGCGTCCGCAGGCGCTGCCCCCGAGCCTGGACCCCGGTTACATCGACCCGCCGCTCGGCCGCTCGGTGACCACCCCCGAGGTGGCCGTAGCCGCCCGCGAACTGGACGAGTCGGACCGCCTCGACAACCCGCTCGACCTGTCGGCGTGGATCCCCGAGCGCCCGTACGACAGCGAGCCGAACCCGCTGCGCCTGATGGAGGCGTACTACCGGGAGCTGGCCACGCTCGACGCCGACATCGAGCAGTACGACGCGCTGGTCATCGTCGGCGGCAGCGGCCCGATCGTCGACCTGGCCAACAACGGCCGGCTGCACGAGCTGGTCCTCGCCTTCGTCCGCGCGGACAAGCCGATCCTGGCCGAGTGCTACGGCATTGCCACCCTCGCGTTCGCCCGTGACTGGGAGACCCGCACCAGCATCCTCTGGGGCAAGCACGTCACCGGCCACTGCAAGGAGTACGACTACAAGGACGGCACCGGGTTCCTCGGCGTCAACTTCAACATGGGCCCGCCGCCGTACCCGCTGGAGTACATCCTGCGCGACGCCACCGGCCCCGACGGCCGCTTCCACGGAAACGTCGGCAAGGAGACCTCGGTCATCGTCGACTACCCGTTCATCACCGCCCGTTCGACGCCTGACTCCTTCCTCTCCGGCGAGAAGCTGGTGGAGGTCCTGGAGGCGGGCCTGCGCCGCTACGGCTGGTAGCAGCCGAGCCCGTCACGACTCGACCTGGAGGTAACGCGCATGAACGCGAGGCCTGGCAAGGAAGCGATCTTCGAGCAGTTCCTGGCTGATGGGATCACCAGGATGTTCGGCAACCCGGGCACGGTGGAGCAGGGTTTCCTGGACGTCCTGGAGCAGGTCCGGGGCTTCGAGTACATGCTGGCGCTGCATGAGGGCGTGGCCGTCGGAATCGCCGACGGCTACGCCCGGGCCTCCGGGGGCCCGGCGCTCGTGCAGTTGCACACCGGCGTCGGCCTGGGCAACGGCGTCGGCATGCTCTACCAGGCCAAGCGGGGTCACTCGCCGCTGGTGGTGATCGCCGGCGACGCCGGCGTGCGCTACGACGCGATGGACTCCCAGATGGCCGTCGACCTGGTGGAGATGGCCAAGCCGGTCACCAAGTACGCGACGCGGGTGACGCACCCCTCCTCGGTGCTGCGGGTGCTGCGGCGCGCCGTGAAGGTGGCGATGACGCCTCCGCGCGGACCGGTGTTCGTCGCCCTGCCGATGGACGTGCTGGACGAGCTGACCAGCGAGCCCGCGGTGCCGTCCTCGGTGCCCACCCGGGCCGCCCTGCCCGTCGCCGCGGAACTGGAACGCGCCGCGACGCTGCTCGCCGGCGCGCGCAACCCGCTGATCCTCATGGGCGACGGCGTCTCGGTCTCCGGCGGGCAGGCGCAGCTGGCGCGGCTGGCGGAGCTGCTGGACGCACCGGTGTGGGGCCTGGACAACTCCGAAGTCAACATGGACGCCACCCACCCGCTGTACCGCGGACAGCTCGGCCACATGTTCGGTGAGGTCAGCGCCGCCGCGGTCGCGGAGGCCGACGTGGTGGCCGTGGTCGGGACCTACCTGTTCCCCGAGGTGTTCCCCTCGCTGGCCAGTCCCTTCCGCGCCGACGCGAAGATCGTCCACATCGACCTGGACGACTGGGAGGTCGCCAAGAACTTCCCCGTCGACGTCGCCCTGGTCGCCGACCCGGCGCCGACCCTCGCCGCACTCGGCGACCTGCTGGAGTCCCGGGGACTGACCCGGTCGTCCGCCGACCCGGTGCCGATTCCCGCGACCACCGCCGACAGCCCGCTGATGGAGCTGTTCGCCGCGGAGCTGCGCCGGCAGGTCGGCCCGGCGGGCGTGGTGCTGTTCGACGAGGCGCTCACCGCCTCCCCGCCCCTGGTCCGCCAGCTCCCGCCGACCCGGCCCGGCGACTACTTCCTGACCCGCGGCGGATCCCTCGGCATCGGCATCCCCGGCGCCATCGGCGCCAAGCTGGCCCGACCCGACGCCCACGTGGTGGGCTTCACCGGGGACGGCGGCAGCATGTACACCATCCAGGCGCTGTGGACGGCGGCCCGCTACGGGGTCGCGGCGAAATTCATCATCTGCAACAACCAGCGCTACCAGCTGCTGGACCTGAACATCGAGCAGTACTGGCGCGAGCGTTCCATCGCGTCGCACGACCACCCGGCCGGCTTCGACCTCAGCCGCCCGGGCATCGGCTTCGTGGAGCTCGCCCGGAGCCTGGGCGTCGAGGCGGCGCGGGTGGACAAGCCGGACCAGGTGGAGCCCGCGATCCGGCGGATGCTCGAACACCCCGGGCCGTTCCTCATCGACCTGGCCACGGACTGAAGGGCGCACCGATGAACGCCATCGCACCGGCCGCCGACGGCCGTCTGCTGGGACGTACCGTCGCGATCCTGATGGAGAGCGACTACGTCGAGCCCGAGGTGGACTACTACCAACGTCGCTTCGCCGAGGAAGGCGCCCGGGTCGAATTGCTGACCAGGCTCTGGGGCCAGGAGACCCTCACCTTCACCGGCCACGAGCACCAGCTCCCCCTCACCGTCGACGGGGACCTCGAGCTGGTCGACGACGAGCGGCTGCGCAAGTACTCCGCCCTCATCGTCCCCTCCGGCATGGTCTCCGACCGGCTCAGGTACGCCGAGAAGGCGGGCGACCTCTCGCCCGCCGTCCAGCTGCTGCAGCGGGCCTTCGACGACCCGCGCATCCTCAAGGGGGTCATCTGCCATGGCATGTGGCTGCTGTCGCCGATCCCCGAGGCGGTCCGCGGGCGGCCCGTGACCTGCCACAACAACCTCGTCCACGACGTCCGGCACATGGGGGCGGTCTACACCGACCAGGACGTCGTGGTGCACGGCGACCTGGTCACCGCCCGCAGCGCCGACCACTGCCACCTCTTCGCCCGAACCCTCATCGACCTCCTCGCGGCCAGGGGAGCCTCCCGCGACCGGCGCTGGTGGCGCTCGACCGTACCCAACCGCAAGGGGAACCAGCATGACGGGTGACTACCGACCGGACTTCCTGTTCTCCGACCTCGTCGCCGGCTACGTCAGCGAACACGACCCGGCCGGCCGCGTGGTCACGCTGCGCACGGGCGACGGGCGGACGGTGCGCGCCGAATACAGCACTGCCACCGCCGAGATGCTGCGCAACCTCGGCGAGCCGTACCAGGACGTGACCGGACGGCTGGCCGAGCTGCTCGTCCCGGGCCGGCACGTGTTCCTGTACGGGGTCTTCTACCCGAGCCGCTCCGGCTACACCGTCGAGGCCAAGCACGTCACCTTCCTCGGCGAGCAGGCCAGCCGGTACGCGTTCGAGGACGGCGGCTGGTGGCCTCACCAACTGGGGGAGCTGGCCCGCTTCTACCGGCTCGCGCAGTTCGGGCAGACCTCCGACCCCGACTTCGCCGACTACCGCACCCAGCTGCGCCTGAGCGGCAACAAGGGCGACCATCACGTCCAGGAGACCGACACGATCTCCCGGCTGGTGTACGGCATGGCCTCCGCCTACATGCTCTCCGGCGACGAGGACTACCTGCGCATCGCCGAGCGCGGCACCGACTACCTGCGCGACCACATGCGCTTCGTGGACCGGGACAGCGACGTCGTGTACTGGTACCACGGCATCGACGTGCGAGGCGGCACGGAGACCAAGATCTTCACCTCCGAGTTCGACGACGACTACCGCGCCATCCCCGCCTACGAGCAGATCTACGCGCTCGTGGGCCCGACGCAGACCTACCGCCTCACCGGCGACCCGCGCATCGCCGGCGACATCGACGCCACCCTGCGCCTGTTCCACCGGTACTTCAAGGACCACGAGCGGGGCGGCTACTACTCGCACATCGACCCCCTCGAACTCAGCCCGCACCACCCGTCGCTGGGCCGCAACCGCTCGCGCAAAAACTGGAACTCCATCGGCGACCACGCACCGGCGTACCTGCTCAACCTGTACCTCGCCACCGGTGACGCCCGGCACGCCGACATGCTCGAGGAGTGCTTCGACCTGATCATCGAGCGCTTCCCGGAGGACGGCAGCCCCTTCGTCCAGGAGCGCTTCCACGAGGACTGGTCGGCGGACCGCACCTGGGGGTGGCAGCAGGACCGGGCCGTGGTCGGTCACAACCTGAAGATCGCCTGGAACCTGATGCGGATGAACGCCATCCGCCCCAAGGCCCGCTACACCGAACTCGCCCGGCACATCGGGCAGACCATGCCCGCGGTCGGTGCCGACCTGCAGCGGCACGGCTGGTACGACGTCGTCGAGCGCACCCGGCGGCCCGGCGAGGACTTCCACCGGATGGCCTGGCACGACCGCAAGGCGTGGTGGCAGCAGGAGCAGGCGATCCTGGCGTACCAGATCCTCGCCGGCAACACCGGCGACGCCGACTTCCGTACCCAGGCGCGCGAGTCCGCCGCGTTCTACAACGCCTTCTTCCTGGACCACGAGGAGGGCGGCGTGTACTTCAACGTACTCGCCGACGGCCTGCCGTACCTGCTCGGGAGCGAGCGGATGAAGGCCAACCACGCCATGAGCCTCTACCACAAGGCCGAGCTGTGCCTGCTCGCCACGGTGTACGAGCGGCTGCTGCTCAACGACGAACCCCTGCCGCTGTGGTTCCGGCCGCTGCCGGAAGCCGACCGGACGCTGCGGGTCGCTCCCGACGCGCTGCCCCCGGGCTCGGTCCGCCTCGGCGCGGTCGAGGTGGACGGCAGCCCGTTCACGGACTTCGACCCCGACGCCCTGACCATCGAGCTGCCGCGCTCGGAGAAGCCGCTGACCGTGCGGGCCACCCTGCAGCCGGCCCGTTGATCGGAGATGTGACATGCAGGTCGAGAAGTACATGCGGGGCACCGTCACGGTGGTCGTCGTCGACGGCGACCTCGACGGGGTGACCGCCGCCGAGGCCAGTGCGACCCTGGAGGCGCTCACGCCGGACAGCGGGCAGTTGCTGCTCGACCTCGGACGCGTCGGCTACCTGTCCAGCGCGGGCCTGCGGGTGCTGCTGCTGGTCTACTACCGGGCCCGTGGCCACGGTGTTCCGCTGGCCCTAGCAACCATGCCCGAGGAGGCCCGCAGCGTCCTCGCGGCCACCGGCTTCCTGGACAGCGTCCTGGTGGCCGACAACGTCGACGACGCGATCCGGGCGCTGGCCCCGTGACCACCACTGCCGCTCCGCTCCTGGCTGCCGGCCTGCGGGTGAGCCCCGGCGTGCCGCTGCCCTACGGTGCCACCGCCACCCCCGAAGGGATCAACTTCTCGATCCCCGCCGGCGGGGCCTCCTCCATGACCCTGGTGCTGTACTGGCGCGGCGCGCCCGAGCCCTTCGCGGAGGTGGTCTTCCCCCGCGACTGCCGGGTCGGCGGCGTCTACAGCATGCTCGTCAGCGGCCTCGACCCCGAGGCCATCGAGTACGGGTACCGAGCCGACGGCCCGTTCGCGCCCGGCCGCGGGCTGCGCTTCGACGCCCGCACCGTCCTCGCCGACCCCTACGCCCGGGCCTTCGGCGGCCGGGAGACCTGGGGCGCGCCGTACTCGCTCGACCCGTACCCGTACCGGTCCCGGGTCGTCGCCGGCGAGGCCTTCGACTGGCAGGGCGACACCCCGCCCAGGACGCCGGTCGAGGACCTCGTCGTCTACGAGCTGCACGTACGCGGCTTCACCCGCCACCCCTCCTCCGGGGTGCGCCGGCCCGGGACCTTCGCCGGCCTGGCCGAGAAGATTCCCCACCTGCTCGACCTCGGCGTGAACTGCGTCGAACTGCTCCCGGTGTTCGAGTTCGACGAGTCCGACAACGCCCGCAGCAGCGAAGGCCGCCGGCTGTTCAACTACTGGGGCTACAACACCTTCGGCCACTTCGCGCCGAAGGCCAGCTACGCTGCTTCGGACGACGCCGCCACCGAGCTGAAGGACACGGTCAGGCGCCTGCACGCGGCAGGCATCGAGGTCGTCCTCGACGTGGTCTTCAACCACACCGCGGAGGGCGACGAACGCGGCCGCACCCTCTCCTTCCGGGGGCTGGACAACCCCGGCTTCTACCTGCTGGCACCGGACGGCAGCTACCTGAACTTCAGCGGCACCGGCAACACCTTCAACGCCAACAGCCCCGTCGGCCGGGCCTTCGTCCTGGACTGCCTGCGCTACTGGGTGGCCGAGTTCCACATCGACGGGTTCCGCTTCGACCTGGCTTCCGCGCTGGTCCGCGGCCAGGACGGCGCGCCGCTGGCCGACCCTCCCCTGCTGGAGGCGATCGCCGCCGACCCGGTGCTGCGCGACACCAAGCTCATCGCCGAGGCGTGGGACGCGGGCGGCCTGTACCAGGTCGGCAGCTTCCCGCACTACGGGCGCTGGTCGGAGTGGAACGGCCGTTTCCGCGACTCGGCGCGCCGCTTCCTCCAGGGAGACCACCAGGCGGCCCAGGACCTCGGCGCGCGCGTCCTCGGCTCCCTGGACCTGTACGGGCGGCGCGGGCCCCGGGCCTCCGTCAACTTCGTCACCTGCCACGACGGGTTCACCCTGCACGACCTGTACGCGTACAACGACAAGCACAACCATGCCAACGGGGAGGACAACCTCGACGGCGAGCGGGCCAACCACTCGTGGAACTGCGGGGTCGAGGGCCCCACCGACGACCCCGAGGTGCTGCGGCTGCGTTCCCGGCAGGTCCGCAACGCCCTCGTCCTGCTGCTGGCCAGCCGCGGCGTGCCGATGCTCACCGCCGGCGACGAGTTCGGCCGCAGCCAGCAGGGCAACAACAATGCCTACTGCCACGACGTGCTGTCCTGGATCGACTGGGGTCTCGCCGCGGACAACGCCGAACTGCTTCGCTTCACCCGGGCCCTGACCGCCTTCCGCCGTACCCATCCGGCGCTGCGTTCGCCCGACGCCCGGGGCCTGGCCACAACGCCCGTCGACGGCGTCCCGCTGCTGCAGTGGACCCTGCGGCTCGGCGACGACGCCGTGCACGTCGCCGCCAACGCGCACTGGGAGACCCACACCGTCCCCCTGCCGGACCTGACCGGCCACCTCGCCTGGCACGCCTTCGCCGACACCGCCGCACCGGAGCCGCTCGCCCCGGTCCGGCCGCCGGAGCCGGGCCGCGTCATGCTGCCGCCCCGCTCCGTGCAGGTCCTGTACGCCGCTCCCTTCGACCCGTCTGGAGACCCGCATGACACTTGACGTGTCGCTCACCATCAGGAACTCCACCGCCCGCCTTACCCTCGCGGGCGAGGCCGACAGCACGGCCGCGGCGCACCTGGCAACCGTGCTCGACGGCCTGTCGAGTGAGCACCTCGACCGCCTCGAACTCGACCTGTCCGACCTCGCCTACATGTCCTCGGCGGGCCTGCGCTGCCTGGTCTTCGCGCATCAGGTCCTCGGCCGCGCCGTGGAGATCGTGCTGATCAACCCCTCGGACGAGGTACGCCGGACCATCGAGCTCACCGGTTTCGACCGCAGCGTGACCGTGCGACGGGAGCTGAGCGCGTGAACCTGCGCTTCACCCTGGACGGCTCCCGCCCGGTCTCCACCGAGGTCGGCACCATGGTCTGCGCCCTGGCCACCTGCGCCGGCCTGGACGGCAAGGCCGCCTACCGGCTGAGGCTGGCCACGGACGAGATCGTCACCAACATCGTCGTCCACGGCTACCACAGCGGCGGCGGGCCGATCAGCCTGTCCTACGGCTTCGACGCGACCCGCGCCTGGGTGGAGATCGAGGACGAGGCACCGCTGTTCGACCCGCGCCAGCACGACCCCCTGCCGCGGCTGGCCGCCGGGACCGCGACCGGGCGGGTGGGGGGCTTCGGCCTGTTCCTGGCCATGCGCAGTCTCGACGACTTCCGCTACCGGTACACCGGGCGCCGCAACCACTGTGTCCTGACCGTCCTGCGGTAGTCCGATGCCCAGGAAACGAGTGGTGGTGGTCGGTGAGGACCCGGACGGAGACGGCGCTCTGGTCCAGGGCCTGGAACAGGCCGGCTACACGGTGGAGCGCGCGAGGCCCGGACAGCTGGCCCCGCTCGCCGCCCCCGACGCGGTGCTGCTCTGCGCCGACCTCGGGCTCAAGCGGATCGCCGGGCTCGGCCGGTTCTTCCCCAGCGCGGTCCTGGTGTACCCGGGGCAGAACGTGCGGGCCCTGGAGCTGTGCGCGCAGGCCGGCTTCGGCTTCGTCGCCCCGCCCTACCTCCCGGCGCTGCTGCGCAACCGGCTGACGTCCTCGCGTGAACGCGGGCAGCTGGCGGGGCTGGTGGAGGCCGCGGCCGCCGAGGCGACCCTGCGCGCCCACGAACGCGACCTGCTCCTCGCCCAGCGCCTGCAACAGGGATTCCTGCCGGAGCGGCTGCCCTCCTTCCCTGGCTGGGAGTTCGGTTTCCGCTTCAGGCCCGCCCAGCACATGTCCGGCGACTTCTACGACGGCTTCGAGCTCCTCGACGGCAGGAGGCTCGCCTTCGTGGTCGCCGACGTGTGCGACAAGGGCCTGGGGGCGGCCCTGTTCATGGCCATCATCCGTACCCTGCTGCGGCACGCCGCGGAGGACGCGAGCACGCTGGCTGTTTGCGGCGCCGGCGCGATGCCGGCCGGCGTCGCCGAGCACGTTCCGGTGCCCCCCACCCTCGGGCTGGGCGCGGGCCCGCTGCTCCAGGCCGTGGCGGCGACCAACAGCTACCTGGCCCGGCACCACCTGCGGCAGGCCTACTTCGCCACGCTCTTCTTCGGCCTGCTCGACCCGGTGCAGGGCGATGTCCTCTACGTCAACGCCGGCCACAACCCGGCCGTGCTGATCCACCCCGGCGGCCACCGGGAACTGCTGCACGGCACCGGTCCGGCGGTCGGAATGATGGTGGACAGTACGTACGCCATCGGCCATACGCGCCTTGAGCGGGACGCGGCTCTGTTCCTGTACACAGACGGCGTGGTGGATGCCCGCTCCCCCGACAACACCCCTTTCGGAATGCCCCGGCTGCTGGAGCTGCTGGGCCCCGCGGAAAGCGGCGCCGTCGTCCTGCAGACGGTCGACGAGGCGCTCGCACGGCACGTCGCGGGATCCCCCGCATTCGACGACGTGACGATGATGGTGCTGCGCCGCGACGCGTGACTTAACGACCTCTCCCCGACAGTGCGGGATTCCCTGGAAACTTCCGCCTGACGGATCGTAATGTCGCATGAGATAAGTCCGCCCCGTGCAAGCGTCCGGGAAATCGACTCCGGACGCCCCGTGAAAACAGGGAAAGGCATCCATGGAAAACAAACCGCTCAGCGGCAAGAGCGCCGTTGTCGTCGGCGGATCCCGGGGAATAGGCCGCGCGATCGTCCAGCGCCTGGCGGCCGACGGCGCGGGCGTGGTGTTCAGCTACCTCCGCAACGACGAAGCGGCCCGGGAGACGGAGCGCCTGGTGCGCTCCGGTGGCGGCACCGCCTGGTCGGTGAAGGCCGACTCCGGCGACCTCAGCGCGCTTCAGGCGCTGTTCCGGGAAGCCGACAAGCAGTTCACGGAAGCCGGCCTGCAGGGCCTGGACATCCTGGTCAACAGCGCCGCGATCCCGGTCATGACGCCCATCGGCACCACTACGGAGGCGGACTACGACCGGGTGATGGACGTGAACGCCAAGGGCCCGTTCTTCGCGATGCAGTACGCGTCCGCGCGGATGAACCAGGGCGGGCGCATCGTCAACGTCTCGTCCGTCACCACCCGTTGGCCGCGCGTCCCGGAGTCGGGCTACATCGCGAGCAAGTCGGCGCTGGAAGCCTTCACCCGGGTGGGCGCGCGAGAACTGGCCCCGCGCGAGATCACGGTCAATACGGTTTCGCCGGGACCCAGCGAGACAGAGATGCTGATCGGCTCCACCACCGAGGAGATCCGGCAGCAGGTGATCGCGGACACTCCGCTCAGCCGGCTCGGCCAGCCAGCCGAGATCGCTGCCGTGGTGGCCTTCCTGGCTGGCCCTGACGGAGCCTGGGTCACCGGCCAGAACATCCGCGCGGACGGCGGCCTCGTCTACTGACCCGCCGCTCCGTGAACGTCCCACGCCGACGCAGGGGGAACCACCATGCACCATGACGTCCTGGCACACATCGAGCACCTTCACCGGATCCGCGAAGCCCTGGCGATCGCCGGCTGCGGGCCGGTCGTCGTCACCGGTGCGCCCGGTTCCGGGCGCACCGCCCTGCTGCACCGGCTGTCGGACGAGCTCGCCCGCGACGGCCACCGGGTGATGGCGGTCGACCCGGCCACGGACCCCGCGGCCGTGAGCGCCTTCCTCGCCGGGGACGCATCGGGCCCCGGCCCAGTGCCCCCGGTGCTGGTGCTCGACGACGCGCACCGCGCCGGCCACACCCTGGTCCGCCGCCTGCGCGCCGCGCACGTGCACGAGGGCGCGGCGGTCGTGGCCAGCAGGCCCGACGACGTCCCCGAGGGGCCTTTGGACTGCCTGCGCTATCTGCCCGGCGCCGTGTGCGTGAACCTGCCTCCGCTGAGAGCCGCCGAGATCGGCCGGGTGCTGCACTACCTCGCCGACGCACCGGTCCCCGCCGGGCTGGCGCCGGCGCTGCGGGCGGCCACCGGCGGGAACGTGGCGCTGCTGGCCGAGTTCCTGCGCAGCGGGGTGGCCGTGGAGGTCTCCCCGACTCCGGGCCGGCGGGCGGGCACGCTCGGGGACGGTGCCCGCATAGGGCTGGCGTCCGCGCTGGACGCCGCCTGGCGGGCGCTCGCCCTGGAGCAGGTGGACCTGCTCAGCGGGCTCGCCCTGCAGGTGGACCCGACCGCGACCGCCGCGGCGGTGCGTGCGTTCCTCCTGCTGCTGCGCGGCGAGGCCGCGCAGGGCGTGGCCCTGCTGGACGCCGTCGGCGGCGCGGCCCTGCCCGGGGAGGCGGGCACGCCGCACTGGGTGGTCCTGGTCCGGGCCATGCTGGTCGGTCTGGGGCTGCGCGACGCCGAGGCGGGCGCGCGGCTGCTGGAGCAGGCCGCCGCGGCCCGGCCGGAGGCAGCCGCCCGGTTCCTGGCGGAACGGGCCTGGCTGCTGTCGGTGACCGGATCCATGGACGCGGCGGCGCAGGCCGTGCGCGAGGCACCCGCCTCCCCGCAGCCGCACGCGCAGGTGTTCCTCAGCGCGGCGCGCGCGGCCCTGGCCCTGGGCGAGGGCCGCCCGGCGCAGGCGCTGCCGCACATGCGGCGGGCCCTGATCGGGGCTCCCGGCCTCCGGGAGGAGCACCCGTGGATGGAGGCGCTCCTCACCGCCTACATGATCGACTGCTCGCTGCTCGCGGGCCGGCTGACGGAGGCCACCTCATTGGCCGCGGGCTTCCATGCCGCCGCCTCCGGTTGCAACTGGGACGTCGCGGTGCTGCTGGCCGCCGTCATGTCCGATCCGCTGTCCCTCGGCCGCGAGACCGCTGCGGTCCGTCCGACCGCTTCGGTGGCCGCCGAGTGAGGTGTTCTTCGCCTTGACGCCCGAAGCCAGCACATAGCCCTCGCTGACGTAGGCGTTCGGCGCGTGCAGCGGGTGGCCGGGGCCGTCGCCTCCGCGCAGGTGGTGCCAGCGTTCGTCCATGCCGACGATGGCCGCCTGCCGGGCGACGGCCGCCAGCGCTTGCTGGTAGTAGCGGCGGACCGAGGGCGGGACGGGGGCGTAGTACTCGACCAGATCGACGTGCTGCTCGAGGCGGGTGAAGCCGCTGTGCCGCAGCTGTAGGTGGACGTCCTGGCCGAGGGTCAGACGCTGGGGGCAGTCGAGCAAGGCCGCCGCGGCGCGCCGGAAGTCGGTGATGAGGTAGGGGTCGCCCGGCCGCACGGTGAGCAGGTGCGGGACGCTGTCGCGGACGGCGACGATGCCCTGGGGACGGATCACCCGCTCGACCTCCACAAGCAGGTCGGCGACCTCCTCCTCCCCCCGGGTGTCGAGAATGCCGGCGCACCAGGCGGCGTCGAACTCGTCGTCGGGAAAGGGCAGCGGTCCGCCGTCGGCGTGCACCAGGGTGACCGGGCAGGGCAGCCGGGGCCCGAGGGCCGGGCCGTGCGGGTCCGCGGGGCTGCTGCCCGGCATGACGACCACCACCGAGCCCCGTCGGCCGACGAGGTCGGCGATCCAGCGCAGGTAGCCGAACGCCTGTCGGCCCGTCACGAGGACACGCCAGCCCGGCAGCAGCCCGACGTCCCGCACTGCCGCCCAGTGGCGGGGTGCCGCCGCCAGAAAGTGCCCGGCCTCGGTCTCCCGGTCCGAGGCGTGGAGATCGAGGCCCGCACACAGGCCCGGCACGGGCTCGTCGTCAGCGCCCATGGTCCTTCCCGTGGGTGGTGCGGCTGTCGTCGGCCGGCGCCCGGCCGACGACGTCGCGGAGGAACCCGGCGGCCTCGGGGCTGACCCCGCGGTCCGCCGACCAGGCGAGGGCGATCGGCAGGGGCGGCGCGTCCAGGATGTCGAGCAGCCGCACGCCCCGCGGCGCGACGTCCGCGATCGAGGCGGGGAAGACGTGGGCGGTGCGCGCGTGGACGATCGCCCTGAACAACTCCCGCAGGGGCCGCGTGCTGCCTGGCCCCGTGCGCGCGGCACCCGGATGCCAACGCCAGGGCGAGGGCGCGGGTGCGGGCGCGACACCCTCGCGGGCCAGGTCGCTCAGTCGCACGGCGCTGTGTCCGGCGAGTGCGTGCCCGCAGCCCACGGCGAGCACCCGGCCCTCGGTGAAGAGGACCGGGGAGAGGGCCAGGCCGGGCAGGCGGGCCTCCGCGGAGGCGATGGCGAAGTCGGCCCGCCCGGCGCGCAGTAGCTCCAGCGGGTCGCCGGTGTCGTGCGGTTCGGCCAGGACCTCGGCATCGCACCGGCCGGCAGCCCGCACCAGACGGGAGGCCTGCAGCGGCGACCCCTGGTAGAGCAGGCGGACGAACGGGGCCGGGGTGGACGGCGGTGCCGGAACTCCGACGGCGGAGGGTGAGGTCATCGGGCAGCGGCGCCCTTGGTCTTCCGGGTGCCCATGCGGCGCCGGGGACGCAGCAGGTACCACTCGACGAAGCTCATGTGCAGCAGCAGGGCCGTCCACAGGCCGGTCGCGGACATGCTGGTGACGGTCAGCAGGGGCTGGTGCTCGTAGGTGTCGGGGAGCAGGCCGTTGGTCCAGCTGACGAACCACCAGGACAGGATGCGGGAGGTGACGATGGTGGTGGTCAGGGCCACGTTGCGCAGCATCCAGCGACGGTGGTCCTCGTACCGGTGCTGCAGGATCGCGCGGAAGCCGGCGACGACGGTGACGGTCCACATGACGGCGATGACCAGAAGCACGGAGCGGATGGCCTGGCCCGCCGGGGTGAGGATGGCGACGGGGAAGGCGAGCAGGCAGGAGGGGAACACGCCGAAGAGGTAGTAGACCCAGCCCAGCCGCCGGTGCAGCTGCGGACGGGCCTCGCGCAGCCACGGCCAGACCTGGCACCAGGCCAGGCAGATGGCGATGAAGCCGGTGAGCACGTGGATGGCCAGCAGCGGATAGTGCGCAGGCACATCGGGCCGGATCGGCACCCGAGACATCGCGCGGCTGAAGGTGGCGTACTTCGCCTCGCCGTAGATGCCGAAGCCTATGCAGTAGATGGCGAACAAGGCGACCCAGCTCTCGCGCAGCCAGCGCGGTGTCGTTCTGGTCGCCGGGGTGCTTACGGCCCGCGACGGGGTGGTCGCGCTGTCAGTGGCCATGGGGAGTCAGCCTTCCGGTTCGGGTCGAGTGGCGTAGGTCGGGTCCGTTCAGGTCGTGCGGGGGCGGCTGGGGACGAGCGAACGCAGGTCGACACCGGGATCGGCCAACCGGGCCGGGTCGACCACCGCGTCCCGCTCGATGAGGCGGCGGGCGGCGGCCATCTCGCGGGGCCGGTTGAGTGCGACGGCTCCGACGCAGCGGCCCTCGCTGAGCGCGAAGGTGATCACCGAGTCGTCCTGCAGCGAGCCGCGGTCGACGGTGGTGATGCCGACGGTCGGCTGTCCGGCCGCCTCCAGGCGGGTTCCGTAGCGTTCCGACCAGAACCAGGGCGCCGCCAGTTCGAGCCGCGGCAGGCCGAGGGCGCCGGCGGCGGCGTTCGCGGCCTGGGTCTGGGCCGCGTGCCAGTGGCCCACCGCGGTGGCGGCGGCCGTGGCCTTCCCACGGGCGGCGTCGCCGACGGCCAGCATCCGCCGGTGCGAGGTGCGCTGGCCGACGTCGACGACGATGCCGCGGTCGGTGTGCAGGCCGGCTGAGGCGGCGAGCGAGGTCTCGGGGTCGATGCCCACGCCGACCACGGCGAGATCGCAGCCGAGGGAAGTGCCGTCGGCCAGGCGCAGGACGGTGCGGGTGCCGACGCGGACCACCTCGTCGACGGAGGTGCGCACCACGCGCACACCGTGCTCGTGGTGTTGGGCGTGCAGGGCCGCGGCGTAGACCGGGCCGACGAGGTGCTGCAGAGGCAGCTCGGCGGGTTCCACGAGGGTCACCGCGCAGCCGAGCGCGCGGGCGGAGGCGGCCACCTCGGCGCCTATCAGCCCGCCGCCGACGACCGCTATCTCGGCACCGCGGCGCAGTTGCTCCTTGAGCAGGTGCGCGTCGTCCAGGGAGCGCAGGGTGACCAGGGAGGGGTGGTCCGCGCCGGGGACGTTCAGCGGGCGGGGGCGGCCTCCGGTGGCGAGCACGACGAGGTCGGCACGCCGGTCGCTGCCGCGAGCGAGCACGATCCGCCCCTCGGAGGGGTGGAGCGCCACCACGGACTCGCCGAGCTGCAGGTCGATGTCGTTGTCCCGGTACCACTGCTCCGGTCTGAGCCACAGCTTCTCGGCGGGGAGGTCGCTGAACAGGAAGTCCTTGCTCAGCGGCGGCCGGTCGTACGGTATGCCGTCCTCCTCGCCGAACAGGCTGAGGGTGCCCTCGTAGCCGAGGCGGCGCAGTTCGGCGCAGACGGAGACCCCCGCGAGGCCGGCACCGACAACGGCGATGCGGCGCGGGAGCGAGGGGTCTCCCGGAGTCACTCGCTGCCGCCCAGGATCAGCCAGACCCGGCCGTCGTGGACCTCGATGGGGTGGGTGCGGGCGGCGCCGGTGGCGGGCATCGCGGTGGCCTCGCCGGTGCGCAGGCAGAACCGCCCGCCGTGCATCGGGCACTCGACCTCGCCGTCCTCGACCCACCCCTCGGAGAGCGAGGCGAGGGCGTGCGGACAGGTGTCGTCGAGAGCGTGGTACTGCCCCTCGTCCCTGAACACGGCGATGGAATCGGTGCCTCCGAAGGCATCGGCGGGCAGCAAGAATGTGTCTCCGTCCTTGAGGTCTCCCTCCTCGAACAAGGGAATCCTGTGCTCGGCGGCCTGTGGCTGCATGAGTTCCTCCTATCCGGCGCTTCCTGCTGTCGGCGCCTGTCCAGGAATGCTCGCGGCTGTCCGGCCGGCCGCACAAGGCGCTCTTAACGAAGCATGTCCCGGCAATCGTGACGTGAGCCGGCCTGCGTCCCCGGGGGGAAGGACGCAGGCCGACGGTTCACCAAGCAAGGCTTGGCGCTCACGCCGGTGCGCGCGCGGAGGGTTTTTCCTACCCGCCCTCCGCCCGGTTTTCATGGGCTTCCAGCGCAGGACGAGTCAATCCGAGGCGACGTTCCGTGTCCAATATTTGCGCTGATAACTGTTCCGCATGAATGGGGGAGAATTCGGCCAGTGCACGCAGCCGCGGGGCTCGCGGGCGGTCCGGGCAGCACGTCCGCCCCTGGTCCGCGCCGCCCGGACCGGGGCGGGTGAGCAGGGCCAGCGCGGACAGCAGCCAGGCGCGGGCGTGGTCGGGACGGCCGAGCGCGGTTCTCGGGTAGCGGGTGACGGTGAAACCCCCGGCGCCGTCCCGCCCGGTGGCGCGCCGCCGGATCTTGGCCGTGCGCGGGGCGCGCAGCCAGGCCAACTCGCCGCGCCACCAGGCGGCGACGGAGCGGTCCACCTCGTAGACCAGGGCGCGCTCGGGCACGGGAGCGTCCCGGGCTCTGTCCACGCTCCGCCCGGTACGGCGGCAGACGTCACCGACGAACAGGGCCAGCCCCTGCTCACGCAGTGTCACCAGGTGGCGGAGGGTGGTGCGTCGGGAGTATCCGGTGCGGGCCCTGACCTCCCGGACGGTCGACCCGCTCCGCCCGACGGCTTGAAAAGTGCGGTGGAGATGATGCCCCAGCCTGGACCACAGTTCGGACGCCGCCTCCCTGACCCGAGTGCCCAGGCGCCGCAGCAGGGTCCGGTGGGTGTGCTGGGGGGCGTTATCACTTGTGTCAGACCCGGTGCCGAGGGCGAGCGTGCGGGCCCGCCGTTTCATGAAGTCGGACGGCCGGACCTCGTGCAGCCACCCGTCGGGGATGAGGCGGTCGCGGATGGCGACGTTGACGGTCTGCGCGCTGAACCCGGTCAACAGGGCTCCCCTGCGCACGTCGAGGTCGACAGTGAGGCTGCCGCTGACCAGGACCAGCAGTGCCAGACAGTGCAGCACCGCTTCGTCGGCTGGCCCGGTGGGCTGGGACCAGCGGGCCGGCCCGGCGTTCTCCATGCGCCCCAGCAGGGCGTTGACCGCCGCGGTCACCTCGGGGGCGGGGTCGTCGTCGCGGTCCGCGCCGCCGACGGGCAGGCGGGCGGCGCGTTCGACGGCGAGTTCCCACTGCTGGCTGAGCAGCGCCTCCGTCTCCGCGGTGCTGCGGACCGCCCGGCCGCTGGTGCCGCGTGCGCTGCGATAGCTGCGGAAGTACTCCAGAGCCGGGGACGCCTTGGTGTCGTAGAGCAGGGTCAGCACGTCGGAGAAGGTGCAGCGGGCCAGGGCGAGGGCGACCAAGGCGCGCCAGGCGTGCGCCGAGTGGTCGGCGGTGGGGTGCGGCCCGGTGCTCAGGGCCTCCCGGCCGGCCGCGGTGAGGGCACGACGCCGGCCTGCCAGCCGGGGCTTGGCGTCGCTCTCGTCGGCGACGATGCGCCGGTGCGGGACGGCCGCCGGGTCACCGCCGGTGATGCTGGGCGGCAGGGGGCGGCCGGAGACTACAGCCCGCGCCACCGCCTGCGCGGGCCGGACGGGCGGGCGGTCGCCGGCCATCCCCTCCAGATCGCCGGCCAGCCGGGTCAGCGCGCGCAGCGGCCCGCCGGCGGCGAGGGCGTCCAAGGCTTCGTCGAGGCTGTGCTCCTGCAGGACGGCGCGCCCGCCCAGCCGGTGCGCCGCGCCGGGCGGGCGCAGCGCCCCGGTGCGCAGGTTGAGCCAGGGGGTGGTGTCGAGGGTGCTCAGCGAGTGGGGCGAGTCGGGGCTGTGCTCCCTGAGGGCTCCGAAGGTGCGGATGAGGCGCTGGAACAGTGGCAGAGGGATGGGTTCTTCACAGGCCGTCCAGATGTGGTGGCCCCCGGTGGGTCCGGAGCGGACGGGAACGGCCGGCAGGCCGGCGGCGGACAGGAACTGGCTCAGCCGGTGGGCCTGGTGCTCGGCGTGTTCGCGGCCGGCGCCGGCGTCCAGGTCGAAGGCCCAGATCCGGGTGCCCTCGCGGGCGTCCTCCGGGAACAGGTGCATGGCGACGGGGCGGTCGCCGCGCAGGCCGTTCAGGTCCGCGGTGGCGGGGTAGCGGTTGGCCCAGCCCCGCTGGGCGCTGTCCCATGCGGCGGCCCGGACATAGGGTCGGGGGGAGAGGGTGGTGAGGAAGCGGCGTAGCGTGTGGTCCTGATCGCCCATGGGCCCTTCTGCGGGTGCATGACACGTCGTTTACCCGGGATCGTCCGTCGCTGCCCGGCGGGGAGGCGGGCTCAGAAGCTCGGCGCGCAGGCCATCAGCCGACCGGCGGCCTTCAGCCTGTCGAACGCGTACGCGGCCGAGGCCATGGTCATGTGGCGGTGCCATCCGGGGAACGAGCGCCCCTCGAAGTCCTTGACGCCGAAGCTCTTCTCCATCCGGTCGAGGTCGGTGGCGCTCTCCTGGCGCATGGCTGCCAGCCTCATGATCTCGTCGGGGCGGCGGTCGAGGAGGTTGGTGATCCAGAACCGGGTGGCCTGGGACTCGGTCGGCGACCACTCGGCGTAGAGGCGGAAGGTCGCGAGGGACAGGTGCGGCCGGGTGCGCAGTCCCGGCACCTGCACGAGGCACGAGCGCAGGAAGACCCGCTGGGCTTGGTCGGTGTCGTGCGGCACGGAGGTGACATGCGGCCGGCTGGTGCCTCCGCTCACCAGCTCCCGTGCGGTGGGCAGCCGGGCGCCGTCGGCCTCGGCCGCCTTGGCGGCCGGCTTGGCGTTGGCGGGGAACGCCGGCAGTACCTCGAGGGATGCCGGGACTTCCAGCACCAGGCTGGTGCCGCGCTCCTGCAGCCCGGCCAGCAGGCTGTAGGCGTCCGGGCAGTTGCACAGCCCGGCCACGACTGGCAGGGCGGGCAGGCCCCAGTCATGGACCGCCCGGTCCACCATGTCGAGGATGAGCTGCGAGTCGGGCTTGCCTGCGACATCGCCCGGAATCTTGGCGCGCGAGCGCCGCTCATCGTTGAGCGACCAGGTGTCGTCGAGGGCGAGGCTCCAGTCCACCGGCAGGGAGCCGATGTCGGTGGCGAGGAACAGGCCGATGCCGACCTGGCAGTTGAACGTCCTGCCCTGCGCGGCGACGAATCTCTTGGCGACACCGACCGAGTGGGTGCCGCGCTTGGGCACGACGGCCTGGTCCACCACCCACGCCTCGGCGTCCAGGCTCGCATGCAGCTTGCGGGCCATCGCCTCGCGGACCTGGTACCAGTCCCAGGTGCTCTGGCTGATGAACTGCTGGAGGGACTGGGTCATCCGGGAGACATCGTTGTCTCCGCACACCCGTATCATCTTCTTGATCGTCTTCTTGCCCGGGATGGTGAGCAGGCCCCGGAGGTAGACCTCCGCCCAACGCCGCTGATCGGAGCGCGGCAGGGGCATGAAGATGCAGCGGGCGAACTCCGCGGGGCCGTTGGCAAGAGTGAGCGGCGAGGCTTCGAGAGCAGTCACATCATCCCCCAATACTGACCTAAAGCACCGGTTTCATCATGCGGACCGAGTCAGGCGCCCCAAGAGTCACATAACGTTGTCTCCGAGTTTTTCGGCAGCGCCCGTACCCCGTCGACAGAACACTTGATTCTGCTTTACGGCACACTGAAGCGGCGCTTGACAAAAATGAACAAGCGACGCTGGGGAAAGGAATTCACAAATTACAGAGAAATGGTTCGCTGCACCACGGCCGATGCGACACCGCTCCGTCGCGGCCTCGCAGTCGGCATCCGCCTCGGACCCTCACCCCCCTGCCGCATCACCTGGCACCGAACAAAACTTTACCAGCATGCCCGTATTTAAATTTTCAACTATCGGCCGGAAATATTCCTGTTCGTTCGGACATATGCCAGGGGTGAATCCCAATCCTGGAAACCCTTCAGGGCGCTGACCAGGCACAACGCCCCTGAGTAAAAAGTTCTTGAACAAATCCGTCGGGCCGGACCCCTCATTCCGCCGTTACTCGCCCGGCCTCGGCCAGCACGTCGCGCCCCCGCTGCGGTGACAGGTCCAGGCGTGCCAGGACGCCGGCTGTGGCGATCGACGAGAGCACGTGGGTGAGCAGAACGGACACGCGCTGGGGCAGGTCCCGCCGCCCGCTGATCGCGTAGGACAGCAGCTGCACGCCCGAGAACGCCCCGACGAGCAGCTCTGCGACCTCCTGGGTGTCGACGTGGGCCTGCAGCTCACCTTGCGCCTTCGCGTCCTCCAGCGCTTCGCGGTTCTGCTCGATCCAGGCCCGGAACGGCAACTTGGCGTCGACGCCGACGCCTTGGTCGAGCAAGTCGAGGGAGAGGCGGATGCTGCCCTGCAGCAGCGGATCCTCCGCTATCGCACAGGCGAAGACCAGTCCGGCGTCGACCAGTTCTTGCAGCTTCAGAGACCTGGGCACCAACGGATAGGCCTCGCCTTCCACCTGGGAGGCGAGGACCGCCTCGGCCAGGGACTCCTTGGAAGGGAAGTGGAAGTAGAAGGCTCCCTTGGTGACTCCCGCGCGCGTATACACGTCATAGAGAGTCGTGCCGACATATCCACGCTCGGCGAACAGTGATCCAGCCGCATGGAGAATCAGACCCTTCGTCCGCCTTGCCCGCTCTTGTCGCGACATGCCCATTTCCTTCGCTCTTTATTCCGATTTCAACCTCTTGCCGGGCGCACCGGTAAGAGGTTTGTGTGACAAACAAGCATGCCGGTATGTTGACCCGGGGATGACCCACAGCGGATCTTCTCTTAAGTGGGGGAAAGTGAAAACTGCCCATACTCTTGGCATGTCTTCAACAATAGCGCCGGCTCTGGTCCACCAGACCGACGGGGGTGACGTCATCCCCACGGGGTGGTCCAGGGCCGGAGAACACGGCTATCGAGTAAAAGGGAACTGGAACAGCCGGCACGCGTTCTTCTCACCCCTGCAGAACAGGTACTCCCCGGTCACGATTTTCGAAACCTTTCGCCAGTCGATAATCTTGCTGGCTCACGAGGCCTACTCCGTCCCCATGGAGCACCATTTTGTCATGTGGGACGTCTATTACACGGCTGTTCCGCAAGAACTTGCCGTGCGTGAGGAAGCCGCCCGAATCGATGTCGAGGTGGAGTTCTCCGATATCCTCCAGCGCGGCACGCGTCCGGCCGGAATGCACTGCCACATCGTGATCTCCCGAGGAGGCCGCCAGCTGGCGGCCGGAGGCGGCCGCCTGAGCATCACCTCGCCCGCCGCCTACCGGCGGCTGCGCGGCGAGGCGCTCCACAGCCATGCCGCGACGGCCGACCTGCGGCCGGCCATCGCCCCCGCGCTCGTCGGCCGCAGTGACGAGTCCTACGTCGTACTCGGCGCGGCGGACACCCCGGACTCCTGGGGACTGCGGATCGACCCGCTGCACCCGCTGAACGTCAACCGCAAGCGGGACCACCACCCGGGCATCCTGCTGATGGAGGCGGTCCAGCAGGTGGCGCACCTGGTGCCGCGGCAGCCGTTCTACCCCGAGACGCTCCGCATCCAGTTCCAGCGCTACGCCGAACTAGGCGTGCCCTGCGTCATCGAGGCCAGGACCTGCGTCCAGCTCGGGACCGGCACCGAACTGCTCACCGTGCGCGGGACGCAGGACGGTCAGCTGGTCTTCACCGCCGATCTGCACAACGCGGCGGCGCTCGTGCCCGCGGACGCCCCGTGACCGGGCCCGGCGGCGACCAGCCGCGCACCGTCCTGCTCACGGGCGGCACCGGATTCATCGGATCCCATGTCCTGGCCGGACTGCTGGCGGCAGCCGACCGCGGCGCCCGGCTGCGGGTGCGGCTGCTCGCCCACACGGCGGCGCCGCCCGCACACCCGGCGATCGAGCCCTGGACGGGAGACCTAGCGGACCCGGCCACCCTCCGCGGTGTCTGCGCGGGCGTCTCCCGGGTGCTCCACCTCGGCTCCCTGATCACCGGGGACGAGGACCGGCTCCAGGCGGTCAATGCCGTCGGCACCTCGGCGCTGCTCGGGGAAGCGCGGGCCGCCGGCTCGCGCTCCTTCGTCCGGCTGAGCACCACCGCGGTCTACGGTCCCGGACCGCACCGCGGGGTCACCGAGGAGACGGCCGTCCCCGGCCCGAAATCCGCGGTCAGTTGCAGCCGCCTGGCGGGCGACGCGCAGGTGCTGGCCGCCAGCGGGACCGTGGTGCGGCCGCACTTGGTGTACGGGCGCGGCGACACCTGGGTCGTCCCAGCCGCGGTCACGGCACTGCGGCTGCTGCCGGGGCTGCCGGACGACGGCCGTGCGCGGGTGTCCCTGGTCAGCGCCGACGACCTGGCGAAGGCGCTGGTCGCGCTCGCGCTGGACGAGGCCGAACCCCCGGCCGGGGTGCTGCATGCCGCTCACCCGGAGCCGGTGTCGGTACGAGCCATGCTCTCCCGGGTCGCCGGGGAGCTGTCGCTCCCCCTGCCCGAGCAGGCGCTCACCGCCGACGAGGCGTTGCCCGGGCTGCCGGTCGGGGACGAGCGCGCACTGCGGCTGATCCGCTTCCTGACCACGGACGCCTGGTTCGACAGCCGGCTCCTCTGGCGGACGACGGGCGTCCACCCGGGGGCGGGATTCCTCGCCGGCTTCCCCGCGCACGCCCCCTGGTACCGAGAGTCGCTGCGACTTCCCGGGTCTTCGATCTTGAGCGGTGCGCGTCGTCTGGCACCCTGACTTTTCGTCACGGTCAGTGAGTGATGAGGGTCGTTGGTGCCCCCTGATGCAAGA
>NZ_CBDRBL010000080.1:0-32902 GCF_965342175.1 Actinacidiphila sp. bgisy167 | reverse complement strand
ACCCCGATCCGGAAGACCGCCGCTCTCAAGCGGCTCTACCTCACCACGCTCGCCCTCGACCCCACCGGAAAGGGGCGCAAGCGGTGGACCAGCCGCTGGAAGGAGGCGATGAACGCGTTCGACATCGCCTTCGACGGCCGCCTCTCCGCCGAACGAGCGTGAGCCAACCAGACCCCCGAGAAACCTCTACGCCAACCGAGTGGTGAACACCACTTTCGTGATACTCCCCGCCGACGACATGGAGCCGCCCAAGGTTGTCGTGTCGGTGGCCGGGGCGGAGCGGTCGGTGGCCGACCCGAGTGGTCGGGCGGGACCGGGCTCGGGGTCGTCGGGGTCGGGCCGGGCCCCCGCACGCCGCTTCCCCGGGCGGTTCATCGGCCCGTCCCCCGGGCGCGGTGGTCGGGCCGGGACGCTGGGGAAGCCGGTGCGCTGGCTGCCGCTTCGGGGTGCTGTCGGGTTGGTCCGAGCGTCGGGCGTGCGGTGAAGACGATCACGTCTTCGTGTTGCACGACGGCGAGGGGGATGCCTTGGCGGCGGGCGTCGCGGACGTTCTTCATCTGGAAGAAGGAGGGGCGGGTGACGAGTCGGCCGTCGCGGATGCCGGCCAGGAGGGCGACGCAGCGTTCGGTGGGGATCAGGCCGGCGGTGTGGCCTGCGGCCAGGACGGCGGAGGGCAGGTCGATGAGTTCGCCGCGTTCCCGCCATGGGCGGGTGGTGACCACGACGTGGCCGCCAGGACGGAGCAGGATGCGGCACTGGGCCAGGATCTGGGTGAAGCCCTGAAGGAGGCGGTCGGTGGAGACGTGGGCGAGGTTGGCGGGGTCGCGGCTGTAGCGGAAGTCCTTCTTGACCACGCCGGGTTCGCCGGTCTCCCGACTGGAGCGGACCTGGCCGTGCACGCTCGACCCGTACGGGGGTGAAGTGACGACCAGGTCCACCGTGCCGTGGAACATGCCCGGGACGAGTTCGATCAGGCGGCGGGCGTCGCCGGTGTAGACGGTGCCCGTGCCGGGGGCGCCGTGGGTGTCGGCGTGGCGCAGGTTGCCTTCGGCCAGGCGGGCCCAGGCGGGTTCGTATTCGACGCCGAGGGCGTGGCGGCCGTGGTGGACGGCTTCGACGAGGGTGGTGCCGATGCCGCACATCGGATCCAGGACCAGGTCGCCGGGGCGGGTGTAGGTGGTGATGGCGTGGGTGGCGATGCCGGGGAGCATCTTGGCCGGGTGAGCGGCCGTGCCGGGGACGTAGCGGCCCTTGCGCTGGGCGGGGGCGGAGGTAGGGGCGGTGTTCCACACCGAGTCAGAACAGGACACCAGGGGTCTCCTCGACGGGATCGGGCAGAGGCGGGTGGGTCAGGGGTGGTGGATCGCGGTCAGGGCGATCAGGTCGCTGTGCACGACCCCGTGGTCGGCGCCCGGGGGCGGGGCGGGTTCGAGGCGGTCGTCGACGGCGCGGACGTGGGCGATGACGATGTGCTGCAGGTAGCGGAAGCCGGCGGTGCGGGAGGCGGCGATCAGCCAGCCGAGCGGGTCGGTGAGGACCCCGGCCTGGCGGCGTTGCCGTGTGGCGAGCAGGAGCAGTCCGCCGTCGGGCAGGAGGCGGTGGGCGCGGTGGAAGAAGCCGGGCCAGCCGCCGTCCACCGCGCCCGGCATCTCCCCGCCGGTCGGGGGTAGCGGGGTCGCGGGGAGGGCGTCGGGGTGGAGTTCGGCCAGCAGCACCACGGGGCCGCCGCTGGCACGCTCCGCCGCCGGTCCGGGAGCGTGTTCGATGTGGCAGGGGGTGCGGGCGTCCATGCCGAGCCCGGTATCGGTGATGCTCAGCCGCCACAGGGGCGCGGGCGGGTGGCCGGGGCGGCGGGCGAAGTCGGTACGGATCTTCTCCAGCGCCCAGCCCGGCAGAACGCGGCCAGGAGCAAGGACGCAGATATCCGCCTGCCCGGGGCCGGGCAGCCAGACCGTGGCCGGCAGGGCACTGTGCCCGGGGCGGGCGGGGCGGTGGGCGGGTGAGGGCGTGGTGGGCATGAACGACGTCGGCGCCCGGGTCGAGGAATCCGGGTCCGTCTGGTGCTGACGTGCCCTATAGGCATCCAGGGCGTCGGAATTGACATCCTGGCCGCGGATTTTCTGCCCGCCGGCAGCGTGGGGCAAGAGCGTGGTCTGCTGTAGTCGGCGGGGATGTCGCGCGGTTTGCGCAGGCCACGGGGTATGCGAGCCGGTACCGGACCACCTGCGAGCCACCTGCGCACCGCCCGTGAAGCGTCGCCTCAACGGCTGGTCGGTGTCGGCCGACCGGGTGGCTGCGCGGTCGCAAGGAGACTGGGCCGCCGCCGGAACGAGGGCGGGCCACTGCCGGGCCACCTGCAGGCCACGGCCGGGCGCCCGGGGGTTCTCTGCAGTGCCCGGCCGCCTCTGGTGGTGATCGCGTTACGGGGTCCGCTGCATGGAACGTGCTGTGTGTGGGAGGGTCGCGGCTGTGATCAATAACAGCAGCAGACGCGTCCGCGAACTCGTCCTCACGGACGGGTTGAGCCCTGCGGACGGCGTGCTCGTTCATCGCGAGGCGCTGCGTGTACTGCGTGACGGCATCAATGCGGCGCACCTCGACGCGTACTGCGACGGCGCCTGGCCGCCTGCTGTACTGCGCTCGTACGAGCGCGCGCTGGTCCTGGCCCGGGAGGCGGTGACACGGGGCACGCGCTCTCGGCGCGCCGATCCCGGGATGGGGATCGACATCGATGTCCGTGACGACGCGCAGTTCAGTGTCCTGTCAGACCTACTCCCCTACACGATTCACGCCGAAGGGTGGCGGGGTGATCAACAGATCTTCAGCGCCAGCGACTCGGGCAGCTCGCTGTGGATCGCTGTCACACAAGAACAGGAGGAACAGCTCCTGTCCCGACTCGACGTGCTGGGAATCCCGCCGACCGTGCTCACCTGCACCCGTACGGGCCGATGAAGCGCTGAATGCCGGCCGTCGTGGGAGGGGCGGCGGTAGCCGCATGGCATACGCCTCTGTTTGGCCGCCGTGCGGTATGGGGGTGGATGTCCCCGGTGGCGGGCCGCGCTCCGCGTCCGTGTTGAATGCTCCCAGTCAGGCGCCCCCGTGCGAAGGGCAAGGCCAGGACCCGGTCACGGATCTTCACGTTTTCTTCGTGTGCGAATACCGCAGCCTGGTCGGGTGCGGGGCTGCCGGTGGTTGGGGGTGGGCCGGTCGGGGGCCGTCGTACGGGGCGAGCCAGTGGGCCGGGTTCGGTCCGGGGGTCGGGCAGGTGTGACGCGGGGTCGGCCCGGGGGTGGCGCCGGCCGGTGACAGAGGTGGCGGCAGACGTTGTCCGCCTCTTCTGGCAAGGAGCCGCCATGTTCCCCTCACCCACCACCGGTCGCCCCGCCCGCGTCGATGCCAGTTCTCCGCTGATGTTGCTGGAGGAGTCGTTCCTCGCGCTCGCCAGCGCCGAGGACCCGTTGACGCTGCCCGCGCATCTGGTGTGCGCGGAGCCGGAGCAGGACGTGCTGCCGGTGGACCAGGTCCGCGCCCGCCTCGCGCATCCGGCCACCTCCCGCGAGCAGCGGGCCCGGACCTGGCAGGAGGTGGTCCGTCGGGCGCAGCGGCTGGGTGAGCCGTGGGGCACGGTGGCCGTCGGGTTGAGTGTGCCGGTGCTGCGGCGGATGCTGGCACGGCAGGTTCGCCCGGTTCATCTGGAGTGGGCGGAGCTGGAGCAGGAGGCGCTGGCCGCGGTGGCGGTTGCGGTGCAGACCGTGGACGTGGGCCGGCAGGTCGTGGACCGCGAGCTGTTCGCCGCGGCCAACCGGGCGGTGCAGCGCACCCTGCGTACTGCGCGGGTCCAGGCCAGGCACCAGAGCCGGATCGCGCTGGGTCTGTTGCCGGCCGGCTGCCCCGACCCGAGCAGCGCTCGGGATGAGGACGAGTACGCGGTCCTGGCGCGCGCGGTGCAGGCCCATGCCGTGAACGTCGCCGAAGCCCGGTTGATCGCCCGCACCCGGCTGGAGGGCGAGCCCATGCAGCGCTTGGCCGATGAGCGCGGGGTGAGTCTGCGCCAGCTGTACCGGCACCGCACCGCGGCCGAGCAGCACCTGGCTGCCTACCTGACCGGTCGGATGCGTAGCGCCTGAGCCTGCGGGTTTTCGCGTCCGTTCGGGTGAACGGATGTCAATTCCCGGTTTTCGGATGCCTATAGCGGGTGAGCGGTCGCCTCCTGGATCCGGGCCACGTACCCGGGAGGCGACTACTCCGGCGGACCCTCCGGCCCGTTGCCGGGGAGCTGCCGCGCTGGGTGGGGGTGAGCACGTCCGTCTCGTGCTGACACCAGAGTCCTCCCTTGTGTTCCCGTCGCCGATCGAGGAGGCCGGCCCCGGGCCGAGGGATCCCGTGCTCACCCCCACCCCCGGATATGCCGATGCCGCGACGGCCGGCGCGCGACGCGCCGCCTGCTGCTCCCTTCATGCCCCCTGTTGGTTTCTGCTGTTGGAGGTCGCCGTCATGCTCGCCCGACTTCGCCGCTCGCGGCGGCCGCCGGTCGGAGCCGCCCGATGGGTGGTCCGGATCGGCTTCACCGCCGCCCTCGCGGGCTGTGTGCTGTTTTCGGGTCCGCCGGCCGGATGGGCGGTAGCGGACATCCCGACCGTGATCGCGAATCTGCGGAACTACGTGGTCGGCCTGCTGGCCGGGCTGGCCACGTTGTTCCTGACCTTCGGCGGGCTGCGCTATCTGATGGCCGGGGGCGATCCCGGGGAGGTGGAGGCGGCCAAGCGGGCGTTGAAGGCCGCGGCAATCGGTTACGGTCTGGCCGTCCTCGCCCCGGTGGTCGTCACAGTGCTCCAGGGCATCGTCGGCACCGGCGGCAGGGGCGGCCGGTGATCCGCCCCGGCGCGCTGGTGCTGCTGGCCGTCCTCGCGGTGGCGCCGGTGATCGTATCGGCGCCGGTCGCGTATGCGGCGGGCGGGACGGCATTCGCGCCTGCGGCGCCGGATCCCCCCGAGCCCACACCGCAGCCAAGGCCCGGCCCGGGCCCCACCGCCCGGCCGTCTGCGGGTTCGGATTCGGGTCCGAGGCCGCATCCGAGCCCCGGCCCGTCTCCAATCCCGGACCGCCCGGTGCACGAACGGGAGCGTCCGCCGGTGCGGGAACCGTCGCCGGGGTTGATGCCGCCGGCGTGCGAGGCGGACGGCGATTCGGGCGACTGCACCACCACCGACAACGGTGTGGGGTTCTTCGACCTTCCCGGGATGGTCGTGAACGCGATCACGTCGTTCCTCGGCACACTGCTGGAGCAGGTCATGAAGCCGGTGCGGGAGTTCCTCGCCGACACTCTGCTGGCCACCCCGGACGTCACGCAGCAGGCCGACATCAAACGGCTGTGGACGGCGATGCTGGGCCTTACCGCCGGGGTCTACGTGCTCTTCGTGACCGCGGGCGGCATCACGGTCATGGGATACGAGACCGTCCAGACCCGCTACGCACTGCAACAGATCGCGCCCCGTCTGCTGTTCGGCATGGTCGCCTCCGCCGGCTCGCTGACGGTGATGGGCAAGGCGATCAACTTGTCCAACGCTCTTGCTCACGCGGTCATGGCCACCGGTATGCAGGACGCGGGCAAGGGCATGGTCGAGCAGGTCCTACCGTTCGCGTTGTTTGGCGTGTCCGGGCTGAAACTGTATCTGGTGGTCCTGGCCACGGTGATGGTCTGCCTGATCGTAGCGGTGCTGATCGGGTTCCTGGTGCGGGCCGCGGTGATGGCGCTGCTGGCGGTGGCCGCTCCGCTGATGCTGGCGTGCCATGCGCATCCGCTCACCGATCCGGTGGCCCGGCTGTGGTGGCGTGCGCTGGGCGGGTGCCTGGCCATCCAGATCGCGCAGTCGATGACGTTCGTGCTGGGGTTGAAGCTGTACTTCGCGCCCGGCGCAACGCTGCTGGGTGTGCCGAAGGCAGGCCAGTTGGGGACGCTGCTGGCCGGGGTCGCCTTGTTCTGGGTGCTGTTCAAGATCCCCGGCTGGACGCTGCAACTCGTGCTGCGCGGCACGCCGATGCACAACCCGCACGCTCCCCGGATGCTGAAGCAGCTGGCGATGTACCGGCTGATGGACCGCTACATGCCCGGCATGCGCCGACTACGCGGCGGCCGCGGCCCGGGCGGTGGGGGTTCGGGGCTGCTGGGCCGGGGCGGACCGCTCGGCGGGGGCGGCGGTCGCCGCCCGCCTGGGGGCGGACCCGGGCGGGGGCTGGGTGGGGGTGTGCGGGGCAGGGGGCGGGCGTTGCTGGCCCGCGGCCGTGCCGTCCTCGCCCGCGTGGGCGGACGCCCGGGGGCCGCGAGCCGTCCGGCCGGCCCGTCTCCCGGCCGGGGCGGGGCCGCGCCCGCTGCTGCCGGTTCGTCGAGAGGTCCTCGTGCCGTGATCCATCCCGCTCGGGCCCGCCGTGCCCAACAGCTGGCCCTGCCCATCGGAGTCCGACGCACCCCGGCGCGGCCGGGTCGGGCGACGCAGTTGTGGCTGCCGATCCCCGCCGAACGCGTCCCCGCCCGCACCACGAGGTCCAGGTCCCGCGCCACGTCCGCCGGACCAGCACCGGCAGTGGGCGGTGCGGGGCAGAAGCCGCGGGGGCGGCAGTTGGCTCTTCCGATTCCGACGCGCCGGGTCCGCATCCGGCCACCGCGCCCAATGCAGCTGCGACTGCCCCTCGAACCACCCCGGAGGTAACCCTTCATGGACCCGTCCGACGAGACCGTCAACACCCTCTACGCGACCCGTATCCCGGCCGATATCTCCCGCCCGGACCGGCTGCTGGGGCCGTTCACCGCCCGGCAGTGCACGCTGCTCGCCACCGCCGCAGCCGTGCTGTACGGGGTGTGGTGGGCCACGCGCCCGTTCCTGGCGCCGCTGGGGTTCGCGGCCCTGGTGGTGCCGATCGCGGGTGCGGTCGCCGCTCTGGTCCTCGGGCGCAGGGAGGGCGTCGGCCTGGACCGCTTCGCGCTCGCCGCCCTGGCCCACGCGCGCACACGCGGGCGGCGCGTCCACGCCCCAAACGGCGTTCCGCCGCTGCCCGAGATCGTCCCCGCTCGTTGGGCGAAGACCGCAGGCCCGCAGCCGACTGCCATGGACATGCCGTATGCGGGGATCAGCCCGGGCGGGGTGCTGGATCTGCGCGGGGCGGGCACTGCGGCGTTGGCGACGTGCTCGACGGTGAATTTCGAGTTGCGGTCGCCCGGCGAACAGCAGGCCCTGACCGCGGGGTTCGCGCGGTGGCTGAACTCGCTGACCGGGCCTGCCCAGGTGCTGGTGCGCTGCCACCGCATCGACCTCGCTCCGCTCGCCGAAGGGCTGCAGCAGGATGCGGCGGGGTTGCCGCACCCGGCGCTGGAGCAGGCCGCGCGGGCCCATGCCGTCTTCCTCGCCGATCTCGCCGCCACCGGGGCGCTGATCGGCCGGCAGATCGTGCTCGTCGCCCGCGAGTACCCGGTTGCCCACGGCCGCAGAGGCAGTCAGGGGCGGGTGGTGCAGCGGATCGACGAGGCCGCCCGCACCCTGGCCGGGGCCGAGCTCGCCGTCACCCCGCTGGACGGCGAGCAGGCCGCGCAGCTGATCACCGCCGCCTGCAACCCCGACACCCTCACCCCACCCGCCGTCACCGCTGGAGGCGAACCGTCGTGAACCCGCTGCCCTTCACCACCCGCCACCCCAGCAACGCCGCGCTCATGGTGGACGGCGCAGAGCTGCTGGACGTGGCGGGGCCTGAGTCGGTCGACGTCCGCGCCCGCGCCATCGGGGTCGGCGGGCAGTTGGCCACCACGCTGGTCGTCACCGGCTACCCGGCCGAGGTCACCGCCGGGTGGCTCGCGCCGCTGCTGGACTACCCGGGCCACCTCGACGTCGCTCTGCACATCGAGCCCGTCCCCAGCCCGGTGGCCGCCGCTGGGCTGAAGAAGCAGCGCGCCCGCCTGGAATCCGGGCGGCGCGCCGGTTTCGACAAGGGCCGCCTGGACGACCCCGAGATGGAGGCCGCCGCCGCGGACGCCGCCGACCTCGCCTATCGCATCGCCCGCGGCGAGGGGAAACTCTTCCACGTCGCGCTGTATCTGACCGTGCATGCGAGCGACGAGGACGCCCTTGCCGAAGAAGCCGCAGCTGTGCAGGCGGTCGCCGAGTCGCTGCTGATGACGGTGTCCCCCACCACCTACCGGGCCCTGCCCGGCTGGCTCGCCACCCTGCCGCTGGGCATCGACACCCTGCGGGTTCGGCGCACCTTCGACACCGCCGCGCTCGCCACGTGCTTCCCGTTCACCAGCCCCGACCTGCCCCTGGCCAGCGCAGACGACGGCGGCGTGTGCGGGGTGCTGTACGGGCTGAACACCGTCTCGGGGGCGCCGGTGGTGTGGGACCGGTTCGCGCAGGACAACTACAACTCGATCACACTGGCCCGCTCCGGGGCCGGCAAGTCCTACCTGGCCAAACAAGAACTGCTGCGGCTGCTGTTCACCGGCGTCACCGCCTCGGTCATCGACCCGGAAGACGAATACGTCCGCCTGGCCGGCCTGGTCGGCGGCACCGTCCTCGCGCTCGGCGCCGACGGTGTCCGCCTCAACCCCTTCGACCTCCCGCACACGACCGACACCGACGAGGATGTGCTGACGCGGCGCGTGCTGTTCCTGCACACCTTCCTGGCGGTGCTGCTCGGTGAAGAGCCGTCCGCCGGGGAGAAGGCCGTGCTGGACCGGGCGGTCCTCACCGTCTACGAGCGGGCGGGGATCACCGCCGACCCGCGGACCTGGCGCCGCATCCCGCCGACGCTCGGCGACCTCGCGACCGTGCTGGCCGAGGCCGAGGACGAGGGCGGCTCGGGTGCGGGGCTGGCCGAGCGGCTCACCCCGTATGTCAGCGGCTCCCACGCCGCCTTGTTCAACGGGCCGAGCACCACCGATACCGCGGGCCATCTGGTGGTGTTCGCGTTGCGCCGGTTGCCCGAGGAGGTGAAAGCGCCGGCGATGCTGCTCGCGCTGGACGCGATCTGGCGCCAGGCTACCTCCCACCCCTCGGGGCAGGGGCGGCATCTGGTCGTGGTCGACGAGGCGTGGCTGCTGATGCGCGACGGGGCTGGTGCCGGGTTCCTGTTCCGGATGGCCAAGGCCGCACGGAAGTACTGGACGGGGCTGGCCGTGATCACCCAGGACGCCGACGACGTCCTCGCCTCCCCGCTGGGGCGGGCGATCGTCTCCAACGCCGCCACCCAGGTCCTGCTGCGGCAGGCCCCGCAGGCCATCGACACCATCACCGAGAATTTCCACCTCTGCCACGGCGAGCGGGAGTTCCTGCTGACCGCGACCCGCGGCGAAGCCCTGCTGCTGACCGGGGACCGCCGCCACAAGGTCGCCTTCATGAGCATCGCCGCCCCCGGCGAACACGAGGTCGTCACCACCGACCCGGGCGAACTCGCTACCCGCACCCCCCACACCGACGAACTCGACACCGACGAACTCGACGGCGTTGGCGACGAGGAGGAGGCGACGTGGGGAGCGTGACCGGCCACCGGGGCGGGCCGCTGGAGGAGTTCCTCACCGACCCCGGCAGCTTCTGGACTACCACCAGCAGAGCGGCTCTGGCCTGGCTCGGCGCGCACGCACCCGTCCTCGGCCCCTGCACCGCAGTGGTCGCCGTCGGCGGCCTGGTCGGGCGGCGTCTGCTGCACCGGTGGCAGCAACAACGCCTGGCCCACGGCGCCCGCCTGGTCGAAATCCTCGCCCCGCCGGTCGTCGCTCCCCGGGGTGGGGAAGTCCTGTGGGCGCAACTGTCCGGGCTGCTGCGGCCCTGGTGGCGCAGGATCACCACCGGGCAGCCGCACCTCGGCTTCGAATACACCTGGTCGCCGACCGGGCTGCGCATCGCCGTATGGGTACCCGGGAGTGTGCCGCTGGATCTGGTACGGCGGGCGGTGGAGGCCGCCTGGCCCGGCGCCCACACCCGCATCACCACCCCCGCCCCACTCCTGCCACCCGGCCACCTCCGCACAGCGGGCCGGCTGCGCCCGGCCCGCCCGGCGGTGCTGCCGCTGCGCAGCGACCACCCCGCAGACCCGTTGCGGGCGCTGCTGCAGGCCGCCACCGGCATGAGCGAGGCCGAGTCCGGGTGCGTGCAAATCCTCGCCCGCCCCGCCACCGGCACGGCGCTGCGCCGCGCCCGCCGCCAGGCCCGGCGCCTGAAGGCCGGGCACACGCCCGCCCGGCTCCCCGCCCTGGCAGCCCTGCTCCTCCACCGTCCCCAGGGCGCCGCCACCAGCCGGCAGGACCCCGAACACGGAGCGGCCGTACGGCAATCCGCCGTCAAACTCGTCGGACCGCAGTGGCAGTGCTCCCTCGCCTACGCCGCCACCTGCTCCCCCAAGGCGGAGCGGGCGGTGGATGTGGGGCGGGGCCGGGCCCACGCGCTCGCCTCCGCGTTCGGCCTGTACGCCGACCGCAACCACCTCATCCGCACCCGGCTGCCGCACCCTGAATCCCTCCTGAACGAGCGGTGGTTCCCCGTGCGGGCGGCGTTGCTGTCGGTGCCGGAGCTGGCCGCGCTCGCCCACATCCCCCACGACCCGGACGCCCCCGGCCTGCGCCGCGCCGGCGCCCGCTCCGTCCTCCCACCCCCCACTGTGCCCGAACCCACCCCCGGAAACGGCGTCAAGCCGCTGGGCCGTTCGGATGCCGGAGCCCGCCGCGGCGTCGGGGTCCACGTCACGGACGCCCGGCACCACCTGCACGTCATGGGCGCCACCGGCTCCGGCAAGTCCACCCTGATCGCCAACCTCGTCCTGGACGACGTACGCCACCACCGCGGCGTCATCGTCATCGACCCCAAAGGCGACCTCGTCACCGACCTCCTCCAGCGCCTGCCCGACACGTGCGCCGACCGGCTGGTCCTCATCGACCCCGACGACCCGCACACCCCGCCCTGCCTGAACGTCCTCGACGGCGCCGACATCGACGTCGTCGTCGACAACCTCACCGGCATCTTCCGCCGGATCTTCACCGCGTTCTGGGGACCGCGCACCGACGACGTGATGCGCGCCGCCTGCCTGACCCTCCTCAAACACCGCGACCGCACCCGCCAACTCGTCACCCTCGCCGACGTACCCCGCCTCCTCGGCGAACCCTCTTACCGGCTCCGCATCGTCCCCGCCCTCAAAGACCCCGTACTGCGGGGATTCTGGGCCTGGTACGAGTCGATGTCCGAACCCTCCCGGGCGGCCGTGATCGGCCCGGTCATGAACAAACTCCGCGCGTTCCTGCTGAGGGACTTCGCCCGCCGCGCCATCTCCGCCGGCCCCTCCACCTTCGACCTCGCCCAGATCCTCGACGGCGGAATCCTCCTCGCCCGCCTCCCCAAAGGCTCCCTCGGCGAAGAAACCGCCCGCCTGCTCGGCTCGTTCATCGTCGCCGGCACCTGGCAGGCCGCAGCCGCCCGCGCCCGTACCCCCGAACGCGACCGGATCGACGCCACCCTCAGCATCGACGAGGCTCACAACTTCCTCACCCTGCCGTATCCGCTGGAGGACATGCTCGCCGAGGCCCGCGGCTACCGCCTGTCGATGCTGCTCGCCCACCAGCACCTCGCCCAGCTTCCCCGCGACCTGCGCGAAGGGATCTCCGCCAACGCCCGCAACAAGGTCTTCTTCAACGCCTCCCCCGAAGACGCCACCGCCCTCGAACGTCACACCCTGCCCACCCTGGCCGGCCACGACCTCGCGCACCTCGGCCCCTACCAGGCCGCCGCCCACCTCCTGACCGGCGGCGCCGAATCCGCCGCCTTCACCCTCACCACCCGTCCCCTCCCCACCGCGGTGCCCGGGCGGGCCGCCGACCTGCGCGCCGCAGCCGCCGCCCGCACCGGTCCCCGACCAGCCACCCGCTGAACCGCCCCGGCCCCGGTCTCCCCTTGGTCGGACCGGCCCGCCTTGACCCGCCGGGTCACGCCGCGCGCTTTTCGAGCCCGCTCCGGACAACTCCCGCCGCGCCAGGGCTCCGGCCTGGTCCTGCCCTGTCCGTACGCTCTCTCGTCTTCGGTGGTGACCTCCTTCATGTCCGCACTGCCCCGCCCCGCCCACGGCCCCGGCTCCCGCTACACCGCCCGCGCCGCCACCACCCGCCCCCGACCCGCCGCCCGGCACACCGACATCGCGGCGCTCAGCCGTATCCTGACCGGCCGCGACCTGTGGCTGACCCGGATGCTCCACGAACACCGCGTCCTGACCACCCCCCAGATCGCCTCCCTCGCCTTCACCTCCCTGCGCTCCGCGCAACGCCGCCTGCGCACGCTGCACCAGCACGCCGTCCTGGACTCCTTCCGCCCCCTCACCTCCACTGGCTCCGCCCCCGAGCACTACACCCTCGGCCCCGCCGGCGCTGCGCTGCTGGCCGCCCACGCCGGCTGCGACCTGGCCGGGCTCGGCTGGCGCCCCAGCCACACCGGCCGCATCGCCTACTCCCCTACCCTTGGCCACGACCTCGGCGTCAACGACCTCCTCACCCGCCTCGCCACCCAAGCCCGCACCACCCCCGGCACCGGGCTGTCGTTGTGGTTGTCCGAACGCTCCTGCGCCCGCCGCTGGGGCGACATCATCCGCCCCGACGCCTACGCCCACCTCCACGCCGGCGGCCGTCTGCTGCCGTTCTTCCTCGAATACGACACCGGCACCGAACCCGCCACCCGCGTCGAAGCCAAACTGGCCGGCTACGCCGCCTTCACCGCCGCCACCGGCACCCGCCCCGCCCTCCTCCTCCACACCCGCACCGCCTCCCGCGACCGCACCCTGCGCCAACGCCTCGCCGGCACCGCCCGCGAACTCGGCCTGACCATCGCCACCGCCTCCGCCGACTACACCACCACCGACCCCCTCGGACCGTGGTGGAGCCCCCTGCCACCCGGCGACAGCCGCCGCACCGCCCTCGCCCACCTCGCCGCCCGTCCCGGCCTCACCCCCGCCACCGGCCTGGACCCCACCGACGCCGACACCCCCCTCACCCTCCCCGTCCCACCGCTGCCGCCCGCATCCCAGGCCGGACCGTGACCTCGACCGCCACCAAGACCGCCGTCGGCGCTGGCTGCGCCCTCCTCGCCCTGCCCCTTTTCGCTGCCCTCACCGCCGCGGCGCTCCTGGGCGCCGTCCTGCCCGGTGCAGGCGGCCTGGCGGCCGCCCCCAGCGGACGAGCGCTCGCCGACATCCCCCCGCGCATGCTGGCCCTCTACCAAAGTGCAGCCTTCGAATGCCCCGGCCTGTCCTGGACCGTGCTCGCGGCCATCGGCAAGGTCGAGTCCGACCACGGCCGTCACCCCACCATGATTTCCAGCGCCGGGGCCGTCGGCCCGATGCAGTTCCTCCCGGCCACGTTCGCCGCGTACGCGCACCCGGTCCCGCCCGGCGGACGGACCCCGCCCACCCCGTGGGACCCGGTCGACGCCGTCCACGCCGCCGCCCGGCTGCTGTGCGCGAACGGCGCCCGGCACGGCCGGAATCTGCGCCGCGCCGTCTGGCACTACAACCACTCCGGGGCCTACGTCGACCAGGTTCTCGCCACCGCCCACCGCTACGCCGCCACCCTCCCACCGGCGGCCGCGCCCACCCTGGCGGCCGGGCGGGCGGTCGCCTTCGCCCGCGCCCAGCTCGGCACCCCGTACGTCTGGGGAGGCGACGGCCCCGCCGAAGGCGGCTTCGACTGCTCCGGCCTCACCAAAGCCGCCTATCGCGCCGCCAGCATCACCCTCCCCCGCACCGCCCAAACCCAATACGACGCCGGCCCCCGCCTCCCCCGCGGCGCGGCCCTCGCCCCCGGAGACCTCCTCTTCTACGGCACCAGCCCCCGCACCATCACCCACGTCGCCCTCTACACCGGCCGAGGCCACGCCATCGACGCACCCCGCCCCGGAGCCGTCGTCCGCCAGGCCCCCGCCCGCCTCCACGGCCCCGACTACCGAGGCGCCACCCGCCCCACCGCCGCGCATACTCGCGGAGGCGATCGCCCATGAGACAGCAGCAGATCGCCGCGCGCGAAGCCATCGTCCTGCTGCGCACCATGACCCGCGTCCTGTGTGTCGTCGGCGTCATGGCCCTGGCCTTCACCACCGTGAACGTCACCCGATTCGCAACCAGTCGGGGAGTTCCCTGGCCGATCGCGGCCCTCCTCGACCCGATGCTTGCCACCGCCCTGGCCGGGGTTCTGTTCGCCGACGCACGCCTGGCCTCCTGGGGCATCCGCCCACCCGCCTGGTCCACCGCCCTGCGCTGGAGTGCCGGAAGCACCGCCGCCCTGATGAACACCTGGGAAAGTCTCTGGCCCGACCGGCAGATCGGCTGGCCCCACCACGCCGACCCCGCAGCCGTCCTCCTCCACCTCACCCCCGCCCTGCTCCTGATCGCTCTCACCGAGACGATCGCCGCCTACCGGCGTACCATCAGCACGCTCAGCGACACGATCGGCCCCACCGAACCCCCAGCTCACGGCCCCGAACCGGCCCTCCAAGACCAACCGCCGGCCCTCGCCCGCGAAGGAGCCGACACCGTTCCCGACGAAACCCGCACCGGTGACGCAACCGACCACCGCGCGCACGCGCAGATCGACGTCGGCCAGCCAGACGGCGACGTGTGGCCGCGAGCTGTGGGCCTGGACGACGCATCCCGCGCCACGACCGGCAAACCCGTCAGCATCTGGAAGCTCCGTACCGAACTGCGGATCGGCCCCCACCGCGCCCAGCAGATCCACGATCGGCTCCGCGCCCGGCACAACGTCCGGACCCCGCCTGCAACCGACTGACAGCCCCCGGCGGCACCGAACCTGGCCAACCGGTCCGTGCCACGGCGCCGATCGGCATGCAGCCGGTCCCGGTCGGCCACAACACCCCTGGTGAACCGCGCCGATTCGAAACCGATCGAGCCGCTTGACTTGCTCCCCCAAGCAGAGCGTCCATGGTCGTGGCCGACGACGCCGCGGAACCGGCGAACGCCCCCGCCCGCGTCATGGCCACGCTCGCCCGGGACACAACGCGATGCGCACGCGCCCGGCAAGCACCCGCGGCCCCGCCCCCACACGGGACCGCACCCCGGCCGGGGAACCTCAACCACTCCGCTCCGTCTCGCAATCGAGGCTCCCATGTCCAACACGCACACCGGCAGCACCCGCGCGCTGCACGCCGTCCCCGAACGTGAAGCGGCGACCCGGCTCACCGGTGCGACCGCCACCGCCTACGCCAAGCTCACCGGCCTCACCGGCCACGACGCCGACGTCACCGTGACCGTCACCGAGCTCACCCTCGCCTCCGGCCTGGCCACCTCCACTACCTCCAAGGCCCTCGCCACCCTCGAACAAGGCGGACTCGCCGTCCGCACCCCCGGCGGCTACAGCAGCAGCGGCGGCCGCATCCCCGACCGCTGGCGCACCACAACCCCGGGCGACACCAGCAACCCGACCGACCACAACACCCCCGACCCCGGCACGGAACCCGCAGAAGCCGCCATCGAAAAAACCGGCCCGGAGGAGGACGCCCTGACGACTGAGGCATCCCCCGCCGAACCCGCGGACAACGAACCGGACGACGACGGGGCCGCCGGACAGAACGACAGCGAACACTCCGGCGATGAGTTCGCACCCGCACCACAGGCAGAGCCGAAGCCGCCCGCGGCACCGGCGGTACCCATCGCCCTCCCCGGCGGCAAGCAACGCCTCGCCCCCGGAGCGCTGCGGCAGCTGGTCCTCGACCACCTCACCACCCACCCCGGCGAAGCGTTCACCGCCACCCACATCAGCCGCGTTATCGAGAAATCCTCCGGAGCCATCGCCAACTGCCTCGACAAACTCGTCTCCCAAGGCATCGCCGAACAGGTCACCGACCGACCCCGCACCTACCGGCTCACCCCGCCGAAGAATAACGGCGCCTGACACACACCGGCTTCTTGCAGTGAACCAAACCGGCCCCCGGGAGTCCCGGGGGCGGCAAGCCCTGACGTCATTCCGATGCGCAGAGGCTGAACCCGGGCGCAGGAAACCCGTGGGACATGGCCAGTGGCCATTCACTACTGTCGCCCTGAGAAAGGACGTGGGCATGGCACTGGTGAAGAAGGGGTCGCGGCGCATCACCGTCGACCGCATCACCTACCGATGGAGGCTTCGTGGAAGGCCCACCTACGACCAGGGACTGGTCTGGTCGCCCCTAACCTATGCGGTCGAACACGCCGAGACTCCCGGCACCACACTGGTGATCACGACCAACCAGCCGCACCCAAGCAACTGGTTCGGCAGACAGGCCAACCCTGTCCTGCCTTCCGACGTTGCTGACAGCATTCGCACCGCCCGCGCCAACGGGTGTACTCCCCTGAGCTCCGGCTCTCCATTTCATCTCGACCAGTCGGAGGGCTTCGTCTCCTCCCCCTGACTCGCCCCGCGCAGAAGGACTCACCGACCGCGTGATCGGTGAGTCCTTCTACTTTCCGCTCCCCACTCGGGCGCGTCCCAATGCGTCGGGTCGACGATCCGCGCCCCGCGTCCGATCGCGCGAGGGTGGACGGCCAGCAGGCTGCTGCCTTCGCTGTCCGGGACGGTCGCGTGCAGGGTGACAGTAGCCGCGGACGCGCGGATCTCCACCAGCTGCCGATGGCGGACCCTGCGGGTCGGGACCGAGTAGAGGCTGGAGTCGAAGGCAGGCAGTCCTTGCCGACGTGCCGCAGATGCCGGTCGGCGACCACATACGGGCTCGGCGGCAACGGCCGCAGCGCGGCACTGCCGCGGGCAGCGCGGACGCCGATCATTTCACCGTGGGTGTGGCGGGCGCGGGGTCGTTAAGTCCGATCTTCCCTGGTTCGTGATCTCTCGATCGTGGTACTGATCCTCGTCCGGGCCGACTCGATTAGAGGACCCGTCCCTCGTGATCATCGACACCCAGTCCGTGCGCGCGGCCGCCGGCGTTCCGAGGACCACGACGGGACTGGACGCCAACAAGAGGATGTCGGGCCGCAAGCGGGGACTGGCCGTCGACGTTCTGGGGCTGATCATCGGCGTCGTCGTGCTCGCCGCATCCGCCCACGACAACGCCGCCGGCACCGCCCTGCTCGACCAGGCGGCCGAGCGGTGCGGAATGCGCCTGGAGAAGCCCTGGTGGACCAAGGCTTCAAGGACGAGGTTCTCATCCACGGTGCCCTGCTGGACATCGACGTCGAGGTCGTCCGCCGCAACCCGGCTGACCAGGGCAAAGGCTTCGTCCCGCAGCCCAAGCGGTGGATCGTGGAGCAGGTCAACAGCACATTGATGCTGCACCGGCGCCTCGCCCGTGAGTACGACCACCGGCCCGACACCTCCACCTCGCGCGTCTACTGGGCCTCGATCGCGAACATGGCCCGCCACCTCACCACACCGAGTCCGGCCTGGCGCGACACCCTCGAGCTGGCCGCGTGAACGTCATCGAGCTCCTGGCCGACCTCCAGGCCCAGCACGACAAGACCGCCGCCCGGGCCGGTGAACTGCGCGCACAGATGCAGCACTTGACCGCCGCCCTAACCGAGGTCGAAGCTCGACTCGCGGACCTGGCCACCACCCGGCAGGTCATCGCCGAACTGGCACCGGCTGGAGGCCAACCCGTACCGCCCGAGACGAACACCGCCTACCAGGCCATCGTGAACGCCTTCAACCAGCACCCCGACCAAGAGTTCCGAGCCCGTGAGCTGCACGAACTCCTCGGCATGCCCACCGACGAGGCATCCGTCAACATCACCCGCAGCCGTCTCGGACGCCTCACCCGCCAAGGCTTCCTCACCCAGCCCGGACGAGGCCGCTACCAGAAGCGGACTTACGACCTCTCAGGTGAACGCGTTCACGGTTGGATGGGCTCTGCCGGGGGCCGGGCGGGGTCATAGTGAGTGCGGGCGAAGGCATCGTCGGCGCTGTGGACAACATCGGGCTGCGGGGGTGCCGGCCACACGCTCAAGGAATGCTCCTCAACCGGGTCGTCGCCCTCATGCCCCTCGCCCCCATCTCGTCCACGTGCCTGAACGCGGACGCGATACCAGCCCTGGCCGGCGCTCGCGAAGTTCCCCGCCTCCTCCTCCACATCACCACCCCACCGGAACAGTCGCAGGTTTCCGCTTGTGCTGTAGATACTCACGTCGACTGCGGTCTCCCACTCCAGCCCGGGCGGAGGAGGTTCCTCTGCGCGCTGCTCGGTAGTGAGGCGGATCCAGCCGGTGTGCGTACCAGTGAACACCGTGAGGTGTTCCGGGCCTCCAGCTGCCAGGCTATTGCCCTCAAAGATCCGCCCGACCGTGTCGGCGTCGTCGTAAACAGTGAGGAAGTCGTCGCCCTGCAGGTAGTACTGGCAGTACGAGACAAACATGCGATCCGAAGTCCACCGTGTGTAGTTCACTCACCGGATCATGCCCTGCCCCACTGACACCCTTCGAACAGCCCTACAAAGATGAGCTCCGGCTACGAAAATCTTGCCAGAGCCACTTCAAGCCGTACGCCGACAACCGCTGGCCCGCCAGATCGCCACCCTCGGCGCGGTGGTCCTGGTACCCGACTGGCGTTAGGACCGGCCCGCCGGCGGCCGCGGCCACCTCACCGGATCCCTGCGCTTCGCTCGTGACCACGGGCAAGTCCTGACCGGCAGTCCGGAGCAGTCGGCCCCGGCTGACCGCCCCAAGTGCGACGCCGGAGAGGCCGAGTCGCCTGCGCCAGGGCAGCCGTTCCTCGGGCCAGCTGCGGGTCAGTTGTTTCCGGCGCAGCCTGCGTGGCCGCAGCCGCCGCAGAAGCCGCCGTTGCCACAGTCGCAGGAGCAGCGTCCCGGGCGGCGGGCCCGGAACGGGTTGCTGGTGGCCGGTCCGGGGTCGCGCGGGACGGGCATCTCGAGCTGGTTCCGGGGTGGGGGGCGGTGCGCTGTGCGGCGTCGGCGAGGAAGCCTGTCTGGGTGTTGGGCGCCTTGGAGATGCCGATATCGCGGGCAGGAACCGGCGCCGAGGATGCCAATGGTCCCGGTTGGCCTTCCGATGTATTTGGGGCGGCACCTTGCCGACAAACGGCAGCTGGAGACCGGAGCCCTTGAGGGGCAATGGGTGTGGTGCCGCGTTCCGTCGGCTCGGTGTCGGCTCCCTCGAACGGGCGAACACCTGCCCATCCGCGCGACACCATGCCGACGACCGCGCCCCATTCGGGCTAACGCCGGTCGGCATCGTGAATGCCTTGGTCGTCGGCATTTTCAGCGTCGCACAACAGTCCGGGTCCAGGTTGACAGCCGGTCCAGGACCTGCAGGCCGTTCCCGCAGTGTGCGGAGATGCTGGCGGCCAGGAGGTACGAGGTGGCTTCGGCGACCGTGCGGGCGAGGGCGGTCAGGCCCCGGCTGGTGCTTGCTGTCGCCGCTACGTCCTGGGGTGCGCGGCCCAGGAGTTCGCCGGCTGCGGCGGCGAAGGCGAGGGTGTAGGCGCCTTCGAGGACTTGGTGGGCGAGGTGGCGCTGGTTGTTGTTGGTCGTTATCAGGCGGGTCCTTCCGGTGGGGTTCCGACTCGGGTTCCTTCTTGGGCGGGGAACGCGGGGCCCGGTGACGGCGGGCCCCGCGAGGGTGCTGAGTTCAGGGGCCGTAGGGGCAGGTCGGGTACTCGTGGCCTTCGTCGGTGGGGAAGGTGTCTGGGAGGTCGTTGGGGTGGGTGGCCGGGGAGGCGAGGTGGGTGCCGAGGTCGGCGAGGTGGCGGATGAAGGCGAGGGGGACCTGGCCTGCGCAGTGGGGGCAGGGGCCGAGAAGTTCGAAAGGGTCGGCTTCGTAAACCGGGAAGCGGGCCAGGAACACGTACCGCTGGCCGGTGTCGGGGCAGGTGGCGGTGGCCAGGAGCGGTTCGCCGGGGGTGGTGCGGCGGCGTAGCCAGTCGGGTTCGGTGGTGATGTCGTCGAGGGGGAGGCCGAGGATGGCGGCGAGGCGGAGGGCGATGCGGGCGTGTTCGGCGCCCCGGTACGGGCCGTGGGGGTGGGTGGCGGCGGTGCGTTGGATGAACACGGCGGCGGCGTGGGCGCGTTCGGCGAGCGAGGTCATGTCGGGGTCTCCGTTTCTGGTGCGGGGCTCGTCCCGCGGGGGCCGCCCCCGGCCGGGGGGCGGGGGGCGGCCGGTGTGGTTCAGGTGGTGCTGAGGGCGGTGGTGGCTGCCTGGGCGATGGCGGTGACGGCTTGGGCGGGGTCGGTGAGTTCGAGGAGGGTGACGCCGGGGAGGGGGCGCGGGTCGGGGGCGAAGGCGAGCCACAGGACCGCGCATCCGGCGTCGCGGAGGGCGGCGATGCGGGCAGTGGCGGGGGCGGTCTCGGTACGGCGGTAGTAGCCGTCGGAGGCGATGACCAGCAGGCGTCCTGCACCGGGTCGGGTGAGGTCGACGCCCGCCTCGAGGGCGTCGATGGCGTCGGCGAGGCTGTGTCCGAAACCCGTCGCGCGGAACTCGGTGACACGGGCGGGGGCGCGGCCGGGGTGGGTGATGGCGGTCAGGGTGTGGTCGTAGGCGAGGGTGGCGCTGCGGGAGTCGGGGTCGGTGTGGGCGGTGGCCTGGGCGAGGATCCAGGCAGCGGAGGCGATGGGGGCGGTGGCTTCGCGCATAGAGCCGGAGACGTCGACGGCGATGCCGACGCGCAGGGGCGGGGTGGGCTGGGCGCGGTGGATGGTGCGGGTGAAGGGGGTCGCGGTGGGGGTGGCGCCTGCTGCGATTTGTGCGTCACGGGCCAGGGCTTGGCGCATGTTGAGACGTCCGGGCGGAACCTGGGCGGCGGTAACGGTGAGAACCGGTTCGCGGTAGGCGGCCGCCCGCAGGGCCCGGGCGAGCAGCCGGGCGCCGGTCTTTTCTTCGCGGGTGGGAAGGCGGGTGCCCACCAGCGGGGACCGGACCGGTCCGGTACTGGTGGCGGGGTGGGGGTTGTAGGGGCGGGCGCCGGGGGTGAAGACCTTCGCGGCCGTGGCGGCTGCCTTCCGGGCGTGGGCGGCGCGCGCGGCGCGGGCCGCCGTCGCTTTCGCGCGGGTGGTGGCCTGTTCGGTTTCGGCGGTCGCAACCTGTCCGGTGACGGTGCCGACAGCTTCAGCGAGTTCGCCGCCCCGCACCGTGCTGGTGGGTGGGGGTACAGGGCGGTTCGGGTCGGTGCCGAGGACCTGGCACCAGGCGCGGGCGTGCTCGAGCATGGCGTGGGTGTCGTGGTCGCCGGTGCGGTGGGCGGCGTTCCAGATCGCCGCCAACGTGGCCAGCAGATCGGGGCCGACTCTGCACGCGGGAGGCTTGAAGCGGGACAGGGGGGGAGAATTACTGGAATTCTCGGGAATTCACGACGTATTTCGAGGTGGAATTACGGCGACGCGACGCAAGGCGTCGTGGTTACCGCCGGGCACGACCGGTTCGCAGGCGCCTACCCACCCGTACCCGCCGCGCCGCGTACGGGGATTCGCATGCATGCGCGAACGGTCACCGCCCGAACACGGCACCGCCGGGACACGGCGGCACCAACGGCTACGCCTGCGTAGCGCCGCCCCAGCTCGTGGCGGGGCGCCGGTTGCACGGTCAGCCGATGCCTGCCCTGATGGTCAGCCGGCCAACGTGATGTGAGGCAGGTCGTAGTCGTGAGTAGACGTCAGAGACGGAAGGGGACGACTGCGTACGCGGACACGACGAGGTGCAGCGGGCAGGCGGGGCGGGCCGGCGGTGTTGGGGGATCGGGATGCGTTGCTGCACCGATATACAGTCGGCCTCGCCCGGGGGTGGCCCGTAGGGCCTGTGGCCTGCGGTTTCGGTCCGGGTGGGGGTGTCGCATCCAAGAACGTACCCGGAAACGGGCGCAGGAGCGACGGTGGATGCGACGGGGCAAACGCCAACGGCCCTTCGCGCCGACAGGGGCGGCTCGAAGGGCCGTTGGGCTGGGGGTTTACCGGATCTTGCGGGTGGTGTGCGCGGTCCGGGTGGTAATGAGGGCGCAGGTGGCCGGCTCGGGTTCGAGGCCGAGTTCGGCAAGGTGGCGTTGCAGGCGGGTGAAGGTGTGCCGAGCGGCGTCGTGGCGGCCGACCGCTTGGTAGAGGCGGATGGCGTGCTGGGCAAGGCGCTCGTGGTCGGGGTGAATCGCGGCGAGGTGTTCGAGCAGAGTCAGGGCGGTGTCACGTTCGCGGGGCGGGGCGTCAGGGCGTTCGGCGTGACGGGCTGCGCGGAGGACGGCGTCGGTGGCCTGGGTCGCGAGGTGTTCGCGCAGGGTGTCGGCCCACAGGTAGTCGCTGCCGCGTGCGAACGGGCCTCGGTAGTGGGACAGCGCATCACTTACGGCGGACAGCGTCTCTTCGTGCGTCGCGTCCTTTCCGGCCGGCGCGAAGGCGTTTTTCAGGGCTCGGGCGAAATCGGCGAGGTCGGTTTCCACGAGGTCGGGGTGGAGTTTGTGGAGTTCTCCTTGGAGGAGGATGAATTCTTGTGCGGTGATTCCGGTGGCGGCGCGTAGTGCGCGGCGGACGGCGCGGCGAAGGTTTTTCAGGGCGTTGGAGTCGGTGCCGGGTTCGAGGTGGAGTTTGTCGGCGATGTCGGAGGCGAGGAGTCCGGTGGGGTGGGCGGCGAGGAGGGCGAGGAATTCGCGGACTTCGCTGCGGAGGTTGGTGCCGATGGGGTCGGTGTGGCCGCGGGCATAGAGGGTGATCGTCCCCAGGACGTTCAGCCGCACGGGCTTGCTCTGCGCGCGGTGGAGCGCGCTGGTGGCCTGAGGGAGGGTTGCGGCTGCCGTCCTTTCGGGCCCAGACCCTGGCGGTGAAGCCGGGGGTGGTGGGGGTGGGGTGTTGCCGCCTGCGGCGGGCGGGGAAGCCGGCGACGGCGGTGTGTCGTGCTCGGGGTCGGGGTCGGACTGGTCGGTTCGGGTGCGGGGGGCGGGCAAGGCGCGCAGGCGGGGGCGTTCGCCGTGGGCGGTGAGCAGGACGTTGGTGAAGTCGCGTCCACCGTCGAGGGTGAGATGGAACAGGCGGAGCGGGCGGCCTTGGAGGCGGGTGGTGGTGCCGTCGGCGGCGATGTGCCAGGGCTCGGCGCCGGGCAGCGCCGCGGCGAGGGTGAGGACGATGAGCGTGTCGGGGCGGCTGCGGGCTGCGAGGGCTTGGAGTTGCCCGGCGTGGGCGGCGTCGGGGGTGGCGAGCAACACCAGGGTGCCGGGACCGGGTTGTGGCGGGGCGTCGGGGTTACCGGGGTCGATGTCATGGTCGTCGCGGGCGCGGGCCTGGGTGATCAGGTGCTGTTCGGCGCGGCGGATCGCGCGGGACAGGTCGGCGGCTTGGGTGAGGGCGGTGAACTGCTCCGGGAGTCCGGGAAGGAGGGTGTCGGCGAGGTCTACCGGGACGACGGCGTGGACGTGCCGGGGCTGGGGACGGCGGCGTTCAGCGGCGGTGAGGATGCCGACGAGGAGGGCGCGGGCGGCGTTTTCGGCGCCGGGGCCGGTCCAGGTGCAGCCGCCGGGAGCGGCCAGTTCCTCGAGGGGCACTTCGTGGCCGTCGCGGGTGCCGAGGGTGACGCTGCCCGGAGCTTGGGGTGGTGGGGGCGGGGTGCGGCGGGTGACCAGGGCGTCGGGGTCGTGCGGTGGGCGGGGCCGGGTGGCGGCGTGGGCAGCTTGGGCGGCCCGGTCGAGGTGGTGGCTGAGGGTGGGTGGCTCTGCCTGCAGGTTCGGGTTGCGGCGGCGGCGCTGGTGCCAGTTCCAGTAGCGGCGCGCGGCCAGTAGTCCGGCCGCGGCGGTGATGCCGATCAGGCCGGCGTCGCCGAGGCTGATCGAGGGCGAGGCTGCAACGGCGTGAGCCGCGCGGGGAGCGGCCTGTTCCCGGGCGTGGGTCCGTGACGGCGTATGGTCTGCGCCGCTGTCGGGCGAGGGCGCCGACTTCGGGGGTGAGGCGGGCGGCGCTTCCTTTGTCGGTTGTGCGGGTTTCGAAAGCGGCGCCGGAGGCTCTGCGGCCTGGGCGACGGGGATGGTCAGGCGCCAGCCGGGTCGGATCAGGTCCGGGTCGGTCAGGCGGTATCCGTCGTCCTGGACGCGGTCCTTGTTCAGCGCGTAGATGCGGGGCCAGGTGAGCGCGTCGCCCATGTGCGCGTGGGCGACGTCCCACAGGGTGTCGCCGGCGACGACCGTGTACTCGACGTGCCGAACGGCCTGTGCCTGCTCGGCCATCGGCTTCGCCTGGCTCGTCTCGGTCGCGGCGAGAATCGCGGGTGCCAGGCGCGTCGTGGGGGCTGGGGCGGGCACGGGGTTTTGGGGTGCGGTCGCGGCGAGCGGCGGCCGGGCCTGTTCGGGGAGGACACGTTGCTGGGCGGTGGCGGTCTGGGGCCGCCATACGGTGAGCAGAGCGACGGCCAGGGTGCCGATGCACAGCGCGGCCAGGGAGCCCTTCACGCTCAGGGAAGCGACGTGCTCGTGGTGAGCGTGCCGGTCGCGCAGCAGGCGCGGCAGGTGGGTGGCGTACCAGGCGGTTTCGCGGAGGATGGTGGAGGCGAAGGCGGCCCAGCACGCCCAGCCGATGAGGGCGAGCAGGTCGATTATGAGCGGGTCGCTGATCGGCTGGGTGAGGCGGGTGGCGGCGTCGCTGAGGGAGGTGACGTGCTCGGGCCAGGGGATGCCGGTGGCCTGCCACAGGATGTACGGCATGCCGGCGAGCGCGGTGAGGGTGACGGTGAGGGTGACGGCCGCGGTGGCGGCTGCGGCGAGGCGCCGGCGGAGCTGGGGAGGATGGTTCATCGCGGCCTTCGCTCTCCTCGGGCCGGTTGCGGACGCTCTTACGGGCGGGTGGTGCGCTGGGCGTGGGCGGTGCCGGTGGCGTGGACGGTGAGGGTGCGCAGGCCGACTAGTTGCAGGATCTGTGTGGGCTGGCGGTGCGTGACCTCAACGGTGACGGCGTCTGCCTGGACGTGGGCGGTGCCGGTGTCGCCGGTGGCGGCGACGTGGTGGCGGGCGGCGGCTGCGGCCCGGGCGGTCTGGAGCCGAACCTCGTCCGCAGAGCGGAGGCGGGCGATGTCGAGTTGCTGGGCTCCGGTGCGGGCGGCTTCCTGGGCGACGTCCAGGGCTTGAGCCTTGGCGGCGAGGGCGAGGCCGCCGTCGACGACGATGCCGGCGAACAGCCACAGCGCGGCCAGGACGCCGACGACGAATGCCGTGGCCTGCCCGCGGTCATCGACTGCCGCCGCGCGCATCTGTGTTCGCAGTAGGAGCACGATGCGGTCCCGAGCGCGTACGGTCATGGTGTGCTCCGGTAGGTGTCGACGACGGAGAAGGCCGTATCGCTCAGCCGTACGTGTCCGGGCAGGCCGGTGCCGGCGAGCCGGTCCAGGTCGGTGGTGCAGGTGAGCGTGGCGGACACGGTGCCCCCGGGTTTGAGGCCGCCGGTGGCCAGGCGCACGCTCGGGTTCTGGCAGGAGGCTCCGGCCTCGCGCAGGGCCACGGCCGCGGCATGCTCGGCTTGGGCTCGGGCCTGGCTCGGGGTGCGGGCCAAGGACGCGGCGCGGGCGGCCTGGTGGGCGGCGTCGGCAACGATCAGGCGGGTGTCGGCGAGCCGGCCGAGCGCCACCACGACGAGGAGGAGCAGGACCAGTAGCGGGGTGACGAGGACCAGCTCCACCGCTGCCGAACCGTCATCCCCCCGTCGGCGCCTGCGGCGTGCTCGGGTGGTCATGGGCGGTCTCCGGTGGGGGTGGTGAGGCGTTCGGTGGGTCCGGAGGCCGTGCCGGAGGCGTGCAGGACCAGTCCCGGCACGGGCAGGACCCGCATCACGGTGCCGCTGACCCGCACCGTGGTCTGCTCGCGGGTCCGCTCGACGGCCACCGTCGGGGAGGCCAGGACGCGGCTGCCGAGCGCGGCAAGACTGCGCCGCGCCCGGGCCTGGCCGTCCGCCGTGGTGCCGTCCTCGGCGCGGGCCGCGGCCAGGGCCCGCTCCGCGGCGAACTGGGCGATGTGCCGGGCGTGCCAGGCCAGCGCGAACTGCACCGTCAGCAAGGCGATCAGCAGCAGTGCGGGGAGGACGAGGACCAGTTGAGTCGTGGCGGAGCCGCGGTCGTCGTCCACCGGCCTGCGCAACGCGAGGAGTGCGGCGGTCACGGTCAGCCCAGGTCGATGCTGTTCGCCTTGGCGGTGACCTTGGCGACGACGATGCCGACGACCGTCAGCGCAAGGATCACCAGCAGGGCGGTGACGACCATGGTCTCGGTGGTGTAGCCGGCATCCGAGCGGGCGCGGCGGCGCAGGTCGGCCAGGCGTGCGTGCAGCAAGGCGGTCAGGGTCTGGAAGTGCGGCATGCGGAGTGCTCATTTCTCGAAGTCGGGTAGCGGACGCAGTTCTGGATGCCCGCGGGGGCGGGGTGTTCAGCCCATGGCGATGACGTGGGCGAGGGCCGGGTAGCCGATGAGGAGGAGGAACGCGGCGAACAGGCCGACCACGGGCAGCGACATCCGTTCAGTGGCGGCCTGGGCGGCGCCGTCGGCTTCGGCGACGCGGCGGCGGCGCATGGCGCGCGCCTTGGCGGTGAGCGACCCGCGGATCCGGGCGCCTTCGCTGCCGGCCAGGGTGAGGGTGGCGGCGAGTTCGGTCAGGTCGGAGACGGCCAGGGTCCGTCCGAGGTCGCCGAAGTGGGACCAGGGGCTGGTCCGGGTGAGCTCGGCGATGTGCAGGGCGTGCCGGAGCCGGGTGCCGGCCCAGCCGGCGGGGGCGGCGACGGCCTGGGTGAGGGCCTGCTGGACGCCGGCGCCGCCGGCGAGGGCGATGACGGCCAGGTCGAGGACGAGGCTGAGGGTGTGGCGCATCTCGCGGCGGCGGCGTGCGGCCTTGCGGCGCAGGTCCAGGTCTGGGGCGAAGAACAGCAGCACGGCCAGGGAGAGGGAGCCGGCCAGCGGCATCCACCACCCGGCCTGGATGCCGGCGCCCGCTCGCAGGAGGAGGGCTGCCGTCCAGGGGGTGAGGAGTCCGGCGGTGGCGCAGACGGCCTTGCCGGCCAGGTGCTGTTCCTCGTCGGTGCCGCAGACGGCCAGGTCCGCGCGCAGGGACGCGTTGGGGAAGCCGAGGGCCCGCACTGCGGGTACGGCGCCTCGGCCCAGGCGGGTCGCCCACTCCCCCTCACCCCGCCCGGCGGCCGACGGCGGGTCGGGTTGCGGGGTGGGGGCGTTGAGAGCGGCCAGGACGTCGGCGAGGGCCGGGCGGGGCGGGCGCAGCCCGTAGACAAGCCCGGTCGCGCCGGCGCCGAACAGTGCGCCGAGCAGCATCACGATCACCGCACACCTCCCGGTTCGGTGCCCGCTTCGGTGGTGGGGGGAAGGAGGCGGACCGGCTCCTCGATACGGCCGATCATGCTCAGGTAGGCGAAGCTGATCGCGAACAGGGCGCCGATGACGGCGAGCAGGGCTTGTCCGGTCAGGGTGTCGAACGGGTCGAGGTAGGGGCGGTTGAAGACCACCAGGCCGACGGCCATGCCCAGGGTGACGGCGACGGTGACGCGGATGCCGGTGCGGACGCTGGCGCGTCCGGCGTCGATGCGCTGCCGCATCGCGACCTGTTCTCGCACCGAGTCCGCGAGTTCCCCCAGCAGCGGGGCAAGGTGGGCGGCCTGCTGCTCGGCGGCCATCACCAGCGCCGCCACCACCACATCCGCCAGGGGGTCGTCGACGTCGTGGGCGAAGCCACGCAGTGCCGCCGGCAGCGGACGCCCGCTGCGGACGGCGGTGGCCAAGCGGTGCAGTTCGGGTTCGAGGGCGGCCGGGGCGGTGTCGGCGCTGGCGAGTACTGCCTGCTCCAGGCCGGCCGCGGCGGAGAGGGTGTCGCGGAGCATCTCCGTCCACAGGGCCAGCGCCTCCATCCGCTCCGTGCGACGGGCCGCCTCGCGGTCCGGACCCAGCAGCCCGGGCAGGGTGAGCAGGGCGACCGCGGTCAACACCGCCGCCACCGGCCACCCCGTGAGTGCGCCGACGACCGTGCCCGCCACCACGGCGACCGCGGTCCGGCGGCCGGTCCAGGCCACAGGCAACCGTGCGGCCAGCCTCCGCCGCACCCCGATGTCGCGGGCGTGGACGGTGCGGCGCACAGCGCCGTAGGTGATCGCGACCAGGCCGCAGCCGAACACGGCCCCGCACACCATCGCCACTGCGGTGATCGCCGCTTTCAGCGTGGTCATGCCGCACCACCCCACCACCGGCCGCCACCGGCCGTATCGTGCGTGTCCGGCTGGCCGATGCTCTCGGTGTCGAGTCCGGCCGCGACCAGATCGGCCAGGGTTTCGGTGCGCACGGGTGTGGCGGGCACGGCCCGCCCGTCGGGGCCGGGCCGGTAGACCTCGTTGGACACGATCTGCGCCCCGTCGGCGTCGACTACCTCGCGGACGGAGTCCACGGCCCTGCGCCCGCCGGCGTCCCAGCCCAGGTGGACGACGAAGTGGACCGCGGAGGCCACCATCAGGTTCGTCGCTTCCAGTGTGAGCCGCTCCGGTGCCTGTGCCGCATAGGCGGCGAGTTTCGTGAACACCCCGCGCGAGGTGGAGGCGTGGATCGTCGAGAGTGACCCGTCGTTGCCTTGCGACATCGCGTTGCACATCGGGATCACCTCAGGGCCGCGGATCTCGCCGACGATCACCCGGTCCGGGGACATGCGCAGCCCCCACCGCACCAGCTCCGCCTGATCGATCCCGCCCCGGCCTTCGATGTTCGGCTCACGCGCCTGCATCGCGACCACGTTCGGGTGCGCCACCGCGTCGGTGTCCAGGCCGAGTTCGAAGGTGTCTTCGATCGTCACCAACCGCTCCGCCGGGGGGATCTCGTGGGCGAAGGCCCGCAGCACCGTGGTCTTCCCGACGTTCGTGCCGCCGCCGATGACGATGTTCTTCCGCGCCCGCACCAGCGCCCGCAAAAACCCGGCGAGCTGTTCGTCGCACACCCCCAGCCGCACCAGCTCCGCCATGGACGCGGCCGGGAACCGGTGGCGGCGGATCGTCAGCGACACCCGGCCGGTCACCGCCATCACCGCGAACAACCGCGACCCGTCGGGCATCTGCAGGTTCAACCGCGGCATCCCCCGGTCGAAGCGCCGCTCCTCGCCGCCCGCGCGGGCGGCGAGGGTGCGGACCAGCTCCACCAGCTCCTCATCCGAACCGGCCACCGGCTCCTCCTGGCGCCACCGGCCCGCCGCGTCCTTCACCCACACCACATCGCAGCCGTTGACGCAGATGTTCTCCAACGACCCGTCGGCCAGCAGCCGCTCCAGCCCACCGGTGCCTAGCAGCGCGTCCCGCACCGCGCGCGCGATCCGCTCCTCCGCCCCCGCATCCAGCACGCCCCGCCCGGCGGCCAAGGCCTCGCGCCGCTGAACCCCCAGTTCCTCGGCCAGCAGCCGCTCTACGGTCGCCCGCCGCCCCGGCTCGTCCTCCGCCGGCAACCCGGCCCGCTCCCGCTCACCGGCATAAGCCGCCAACCGGGCCGTGATCCGCTGCCGCACCACCCCCGCCAACTCCCGCTCACCACCGCCAGGCCCAGCCTGAGGCGGCACCACCTGCCCACTCACACTCATGCCCCGTCCTCCTCCACACGCGCTACGCTCACCAGCCCGCCCGCACCCGCGTGCGGCGTCCCGGTCTCCTCGTCCTCCGGCGCCGGTCCGGCCACCTGGCGGGCCAGCAGCCGCGCCGCGGTCATCAACCGCGGCGGCCGGAACCCGTCCGTACGCACGGCAGCAGACCGGGGACCACTCATCGCGGCCACGCACCTGGCGTCCCACGGCAGGAACAGCACCCGCTCGACGCCGAGCGTCGACGCGATCTCCTGCGCCGGATAGGGGCACGGCCCGACCACCACCAGCACCAGCCGCCCGCCGACAGCGGCGTCCAGCCCACATGCAGGCACATGGGCCAACGCCTCCGCACCGCCCCGCGTCACGAGCACCACCCGATCGGCCACCGAAAGCAGCGGCTCCACGTCATCAGTCAGGCGCCCGACGTCCAGCAGCACCGTGTCCCGATCGCGCTCACTGCCCCGCAACACCCCGATACCGCCAGCCAGCAGCCGCACCGCCTCCCGGCACGGACCACGCCCCGGAACCCCCGGCACCACCCGCACCCCGAACGGCAACTCGTGCACCGCCGCCAACACCGAACCCGGATACGACTGCCCCGCCACCGCGGCAACATCCAGCAGCGACGGCGTCGTCGGCAACCCGAAACGCATCATCACGTCACCACCGGACGGGTCCCCCTCCACCACCACCGGCCGCACCCCGCCATCCGCGTCCGGCGGCCACGCCGCAGCCGCTGCCAGCGCGGTCGTCGTCACCCCCGGCGCGCCCGCGACCGACCCCAGCACCACCAGCCGCCTCACGGGATCTCACGCCCCGACGCCGGCAGCACCACGACCCGCGGATGCTCCAGCCTCGCCGCACGCCCCGCAGCACCGGTCTCCACCAGCACCGTCACCACCTGCGGGCCACCGGCAGACTCCGCAGCCCGCACCCCCGCCACTGTCCCCACCACCGGCGACGGCACACTCCCCTCGGCCCCCTCCGCAGCCAGGCCGTCCCCCGACGGTCCGGCGAACACCGCGACCCGCTGGCCACGCGACAACTCCGGCGGCACACCCCCGGCCTCCACGGCCAACGGCACCTGCGAGAACCCCGACGGCGGAAACCCTGCGCTGCGCCCCACCTGCCCCGGCGCCAGCAGCGACCCCGCCACCAGCGGAACCCGCACCCGATGCCCCAGCACCGACCCGCGCTCCGCGACCCGGACCACCCCGGTCTCCGCCGCCACCTCCACCACCCGCAGATCACCCGGCGCCAGCACATGACCGACCGGCACATCACGGGCCAGGACCAGCACCTCGTCCCGCTCCCCCACCACCTGCGCGACCAACGTGAACCCGACCGCAGAGACGACCACCGCCCCCAGACCAGCCCACACCCAGCCCAGTTGGCGCCGACGGGCGCCCGTCACCGGCGGCTTCGCCCCCGGCCCCGCTCCCCGCGTCCGCGGAACCTGCCCACCGGCACCCGCACGAGCCGAAAAAGACAAGGAGGTACCCACAATCCACCTCGCATCACAGAGACTTACCCGATCAACGCCCGCCCCCGGGACGGACACTTACAGCCGTCAGCGCGTCACGACGGCCTGCACCTCATCCACGACCAGCCGCCGCGAAGCCCGCGTCGTCAACCCCGGCACCACACCCGACCGGCCGCCGCCCCGCCACTCCACGTCCCACACCACCCGCACCGACACCCGATACGCCCCACCCGGTGGCGACGCCCGTTGATAGATGTGACCGCAATCCGGAGACGACGCCTCTGCCCGAAACCGCGACGAATACGGCGTCCCGGGACCCCGGCACACCACCGACGCCCCGTCCCCTGTCGACCACACCGCCTGCCGCGGGCGGGCCACAGCCGTCACCGTGACACCCGGCACCGATGCAGTCGTCGTGACCTTCTTCCAACCGCCCTTCTCCACCCACATCCAGGTCGGCACGTGCACGACCTGAACCCAGTCCTCATCGGGGCTTGTCCGGATCACCGGTTCCGGCAGCACCAGCTCTCGTACGGCTTGCTGCGCCAGTGCTTCCGGATCCGGCTTCGGTGCCTGGCTGTTCTTCCTTGGCTTGGGGGTCTCCGCGTCGAAGCGGGGCAGGATCCCCATACCGTCACCCAGGTCGAAGTCCCACCCAGTCGACTTGGCCGTCGGCGGCCCTGCCGGGCCTCTGCCGCTCGGCAGTGCCGCCCGCCGCGACATCGGTTTTCCCGGCCGCACCGGACGCGACGCACGGGCTTTGCTCCGCGCGCCCACACCACACCGGCCCGGCCGACACTTCACTCCAGTACCGAAGTTCAGTCCCTCGTCGCCCTCGTCCGCGCGGCTGGTGGTAGACAGCGGGCCCAGCAGGCAGAGCACTACGGCAGCGACGAGCAGCATCTGCGGAACTGTCGGTAGACGCGCTACTCCAAGCATGTGCCCACGTCCTCCCAGTAGAGGTCGGACACCCTCCACTGCCCGTCGGACGTACGGGTCACGGTGGCCTCAGCAAGCCGATGGCCGCCGCCTCCAGTGCTGGCCGAGCTTCCCGGTTTCGCCTGGACCCAGTGAGAGCCGTCGATGCAATCGCGCAGCTCCACCTTGGTCCGGCTCGACTTGGTCACGTGAGGGTCGACGACCACCGATCCCTTGATCGTCACACCCGCCTCGTGCGCCCCGCTCATGACGTGCTCCAGCAGCGCAAGCGCGCCCGCTTCGGCGTGGTCGTCAAGCCGGGGATGCTTCGGATCCGCGGTCAGAGCAGCTGCCTCGGCGTCCTTCCACATAGCCCGGTAGGCCTCAAGGGCCGCCGCCGACTTCGTGGCCGTTGTCGGAGAAGTCGCTGTCGCACGAGTTCCCTCCGGTAGAGGCCTGGCGCCTGAGGGACTGTCGGCGCAGCCGGCCAGCAGCGTTCCTGCGAGCACCGCACCTGTCAGGATCGCGCCGCGTCCTCGTCGGATCCCCACCGTCCCCCACCTTCCGTCACCTTTCACACCTGCATGAACACTCTCGGTTGTCATACGCGGCTGGAGTTACCCGGCATAACGCCGACCAATCGCATCAGGAGGGGTGAATTCCGCTCACTGTCCGGCGCGTGTCACTCATGCGAGGGACACGCGCCGAGATCAACGGAGCAGGGTCGTCGGGAGCGCCACCCACGCTGACTTGGTTCTTTTCCCTCTGTGGAACCCCCACGCTCCATTGCTCAGTTCGTGAACGATGTGCAGGCCGCGTCCACGCTCCGACAGCAGCGCGCACAGCGCCGTGAGTCCGGCGCCGCGGTGCTCGTCGGTCGGAGTGAACGGTGCCGAAGCCGGAAGTGCGGGAATCTCCGGGATGCGTGGATCATGGTCCTCCACCTCGCAGATGACCTCCGTGGCCGTGCGACGCAGCGGGAGTAT
>NZ_CBDRBL010000079.1:0-33476 GCF_965342175.1 Actinacidiphila sp. bgisy167 | reverse complement strand
GCCTGCTCTCCTTCGCCTGCATGGATGCGTCAACCGCCCTCGTGAGGGCAGCATAGGCGCCGCGGACGGCGGCTCCCCGGCGAGACGCACGGCGCTTGGGCAGAAACATTACTCGTCAGTACACCAAGGCGCCGGTGCGGCAGTCGGCCCGCTACGACCGCATGGCTCGGCGCGGGAACCGGGCGCAGTGGGCCCCCGGAACCCGGAGCAGAGGACCTCAGTGGCGCAGCGCGTTGTAGCGGCCGTGGTGGTAGAGCAGCGGGCGAGCCGCCTCGCCCTCAGGAGCGCCCGCGACGGCCTGGGCGACGATGATGCGGTGGTCACCGGCGGGTATGCGGGCCAGCACGCGAGCGACCAGCCAGCCCTGGACGTCCTCCAGGAGCGGTACTCCGTACGGGCCGGGTTCCCACGCGGTGGGCGGCGCGAAACGGTCGGCGCCGCTGCGGGCGAAGGTGGCGGCCACCTCCTCCTGGTGCTCGCCGAGGATGTGGACGCCCACATGGGTGGCCTCCGCGACGGTGGGCCAGGCCGAGCCGGAGCTGCTGATCCCGAAGGAGAGCAGGGGAGGATCGGCGGAGACCGAGGTGAGGGAGGTCGCCGTGAAGCCCGCGGGGCGGGTGCCGGCAGCGGTGACGACCGCGACCCCGGCGGCGTGCCGGCGGAAGACGGCGCGGAAGGCGGCCGAGTCGAAGGCGTCTTCCGCGGTCGACGGCTGCTGCTGCGGGGGTATGGGGGCGGGGATCGAGGCGGGCACGGAGACCAGGGAGGCGGCGGCCGGCGTGCCGAGGTCGGGGGTGGCGGTCATGGAGCTGTCCTTCGTCATGCTGTCGAGCCGGAGAGATGCGGGGTGGGTGGGCACTCAGCGGTCATGACAGCGGGCGCTCGCGTGGCGACCGAGGTCGACGTCGAAACGGCAGTGCAGAAGGAGGTCTTGCGCCATGGCGTCAGACTGGCCATCACCGCGGCGCCGCGTCAAGGCCGCGCTCGGCTTGGGACGGGGGCATGCGCCGCGCGCGGGTCACACCGCGTCGCCGAGCGCGGCGATGACGTCGGCCTTGCGGGGCTGGCCCGAAGCGCGCCGCACGACGGCGCCGCCGGCGTCGAGCACGAGCACGGTCGGCGTCCTGACGATGCCCAGCCGGCGCACGAGGTCGCGGTGGGCCTCCGCGTCGAGCTCCACGTGCCGCACCCCGTCCACCATGCCGGCCACCTCCCCGAGCGTGCGCCGGGTGGCCCGGCAGGGTGCGCAGAAGGCGGTGGAGAACTGCAGGAGCGTGGCCCGCTCGCCGAGCTCCCCACCGATCTCACCCGCCGTCAACTGCTGCGCCGTGTCCTTGTCCCGCACCCGTATCCTTCCGTCCGCGCGCTTGTGGAGGATGCCGAAGATCCCCGCCGCCACGAGTACGGCGACGCACACCAGCAGTCCCGTCACGTCCGATACCTCCTGCCGTTGCAGCGTTCACGAGACCGCCATGATTCCCGGGGGTCCGGACGGTGTCCGTTCCGCAATCATGGCCTCATGAGCCCTCACGCCATCGATGCTCGCGGACCGCGCTTCGGAGCGAGCCTGACCAGTGTGGTCCTGGCCGCCGTCCTCGTCACGGGAAGTGCCTGGCTGCTGGCCGTCCAGGCACTGGTGTTCGCGGTGGGCGCCGCCGCGGGCGTGCAGAAGTCACCGTACGGCCTGTTGTACCGGGTGGCGGTACGGCCGCAGCTGGGGCCTCCGGCCGAGACCGAGGACCCGGCGCCTCCGCGTTTCGCACAGGCGGTGGGGCTGGCGTTCGCGGTCGTCGGGCTCGCCGGCCACGCCGCGGGCCTGGCCTGGCTGGGCCTGGCGGCGACGGCCTGCGCGCTCGCGGCCGCCTTCCTCAACGCGGCGTTCGGCTACTGCCTCGGCTGCGAGATGTATCTGCTGCTGCGTCGTACGACCGGGTGACGTGATGAGAATCTCGCCGTGCTGCGGGCACGCGGGATGACACGGCACCCGTTCACGGGGCACGATCAGCCGGCGGCCGAAACCTACGGCCGCGTAACTTCCGTCGGGGACACCCCCCCTGCGAAGAAGGGGCCCAGCCATGGCCGAACTCGTCTACCCGCCCGCCATCGGCCTCGCCCGCACCATGTTCAAGGTGCAGGGGCTGCGCCTGGACGTCTCCGGCGCCGAGCACGTGCCGCGCAAGGGCGGCGCCCTGCTCGTGAGCAACCACATCGGCTACCTGGACTTCGTCTTCGCCGGGGTGGCGGCGCTTCCGGCGAAGCGGCTGGTGCGCTTCATGGCGAAGGAGTCGGTGTTCCGGCACAAGGTGTCGGGTCCGCTGATGCGGGCCATGAAGCACATCCCGGTGGACCGCTCCGAGGGCATGCACGCGTACAAGCACGCGCTCACGGCGCTGCGCTCGGGGGAGATCATCGGCGTGTTCCCCGAAGCGACCATCTCGCAGTCCTTCACGCTGAAGTCCTTCAAGTCCGGCGCCGCGCGACTGGCGATGGAGGCAGGCGTGCCGCTGCTGCCGGTCGCCCTGTGGGGCACGCAGCGGTTGTGGACCAAGGGCCGGCCGCGGCAGTTGGGCCGCAACTGCTTCCCCGTCTCCATCCGGGTGGGCGAGCAGATGACGCCCCACCCGGGCGAGAAGCCGGGGGCGCTGACCCGGCGGCTGCGACTGCGGGTCCAGGAGTTGCTGGAGGAGGCGCAGCAGACGTACACCGGGCGGCCGTCGGGCCCGGACGACCGCTGGTGGCTGCCCGCGCACCTCGGCGGCACCGCCCCTACGCCGGAGGACGTCGTCGCCCGGGAACGCGCCGCGGCGGTGGAGTGACCACGAGCGGCGTGAGACCTGGGGCTCCGCGGGTGGGCGGCGAGTTCCTCGCCGACTGTCCGCACCAGAGGCGTGCCGCCAGGTCATCGGCCCTCTGGGTCAGGTAGGTCGGTGGGCAGCAGCCGCCACAGGTGCCTCCGGTCGGCAGCCTGCCGCAGGGCGGTGAGGATGGCGGGCGGAGGGGTGGCGTACAGACCGGGGTAGTCGCGTTCGCCCAGTCCGGGGCGGGGCACCCAGGCCAGTCGCTCCTCCTGGAGGGAGAAGCGGGCGTCGACTCCGGGCTTGTTGCCGCGCGGGTCCTGCCGGGCCCAGCGGTCGTGCCCGGGCGGTTTGAGGGCGACGAGCCCGTGGACGAGGGGGTCGGCGCCTTCGTCGGTGAGCCGCTGGTAGCACAGGCCCGCGGGGATGCCCTCGGCGCGCAGCAGCGCGGTCAGGGCATGGGCCTTGGCGTGGCAGATGCCGGTGCGCTGTTCCAGGACGTCCGAGGCGCGCCAAGTGACGCGCGAGTCACCGGAGTCGGCGGAATGCGGGATGGCGTCGCGGACGAAGGTATAGGCCGCTTCGGCATAGGCATGCGGATCGGGAGCCGCCGCCCGCAGCCGGGCGGCGGTCGCACGGACCACCGGATGCTCGTGGTCGATCACCTCGTCCGCTGCGAGGAAGGCGGTCGCATCGCCCGTCTGGGGTACCGGCTCCATGGGGCGGATACTAGGAATACGCGCAGGATTCGGCAAGTGAATTTTCCGTAGGCAGCATATCTATGCAGCACGGGGGTGATGGCCGTCGTGGGCCGAGCACCCGGACGTCCCGCGAGAGCGGCGATCCTGGTCGTCCTGGCCGTCTTCACCGTGGTCCTGGTCGGCCGGGGCTGCGACGGATCCGAGCGGGCGCCTGCCGGCCCCTCGCCCAGCACGACGGTCTCGGCTACCGACACCGACGCGGTCGCACGCTCGCCCCTCACGGGACGTGCCGGGCGCACCGGCGGCCCCGTCCTCGCGGTGAAGATCGACAACGTGGGGCCGGCCCGGCCGCACACCGGGTTGTCCCAGGCGGACCTGGTCTACGTGGAGCAGGTGGAGTCCGGCCTCACCCGTCTGCTCGCCGTCTACTCCTCCGACCTGCCCGACCGGGTCGGCCCGGTGCGCAGCGCCCGCGAGTCGGACCTGGAGCTGCTGCGCCAGTTCGGCCGGCCTGCCCTCGCCTTCTCCGGGGCGCAGAGCGGACTCCTGCCGGTGGTCGCGGCGGCGCCGGTGTACGACGTCTCCCCCGCCCACGCCCCCGGCGCCTACCTGCGCGACGGCTCGCGCCCCGCCCCGCACAACCTCTACGCCGCCCCGGAACGGCTGCTCGCCGCCGCCCCGGACGCTTCCGCCCCCCGCGACATAGGCTTCCGCTTCGGTGCGGCCCCACCGGGTGGCACCGCCGACCGCGACCGCACCGTGCGCTACCCCGACGGCTCGGTGGGCGTGCGCTGGTCGGCCGGGGAGCAGCGCTGGCTGGTCTCCTTCGACGGCGAACCGGCCACCACGACGGACGGCGGCAGGCTCGGCGCACCGACGGTGGTCGTCCAGTACGTCACCGTCCGCCCCTCCGGCTTCCACGACCGCTGGGGGAACACCTCCCCGTACAGCGAGACCGTGGGCGGCGGGCAGGCGGTGGTGCTGCGCGACGGCAAGGCCTACGACGCCCGGTGGTCACGACCGGACGCGGCCGCGGGCACCCGCTTCACGACGCCCGACGGCGGGCCGGTGAACTTCGCCCCCGGCCAGGTCTGGATCGTGCTGGCACCGCTGCCCCGCTGAGTCCACCGGTTCCCTCCGCGAACACCACGGACGCGGGCCCATGAATCCGAGCCCCCGCGTCGTCCGGTCCGTGAGCCGCGCAGGGCCTCGCCCCCGCGCGAGCCCGTCGCTCGCCCGCATGCTCTCGCTCGGCTTCCCGGGACCCACCTCGCACGTCAGCGACGGCCCGTCCGGCCGGCCAGCCATGCGGCGTGCTGGCGGATACGCGACGGATCATCGGGAAAACAGCTCTCCCAGCCCTCGTCCAGACGCGTCCAGGCCACCGGCTGTCCGTCCTCCGCGACGAAAGGGGTCCCCGCATCGACGACCGCCGCATACGACAACCCCAAGGTGACCGGAAGGGCCGGGTGATACGAGCGAACCGCAACGGCCGCCGGGTCAGGCAGCAGCTCCGGCCGCAGTCCCGCCTCTTCGAACAGTTCCCGGCTCGCCCCCTCTCGGGGTGTTTCCCCGGCCTCGACCTTCCCGCCCGGCGGCACCCACCCCCGCCAGCGGTGCCTCACCAACAGGACCCGTGCGAGGGTCGTATCGAAGACCCAGACCTCTGCTGCGAGCGGCTCCATCGGCCCGCGCATCGCAGCGGCGAGCCACTGACGGGCCGCGTCGTACTCGGCCACCGCCCGTTCGGCGTCTGCCGCTGCGGCTTCGACAACCCGCCTGCCGCCCTCGTAAGCAGTCATAGAGAGGCACCATACGGTGGGCCGCTGACAGCGAGGCCCACTGCCGCTGCGGCGGGAACGCCACGCGCTGCGGCAGCATGCCCGAGCGCTCGCCCCACGGCCGCCGGCTTCAGGAGAAGCACGGTGTCACGCTATGGCGCCGTCCGCCGCGGGGGGATCGGGGACGAGCGGGGACGCCAGTGCGGAGGCCAGGTCCTCGTGGACGGTGAAGACCCGGAGCGTGCCGGTGAGCCGCAGCAGGCGCAGCACGCAGGGGCTGCCGGCGACGATGCCGAAGCGGCCGCCGTGGTCGAGGGTTCGCGTGCGCGCCCGCACCAGCACCGACAGGCCGCTGCAGTCGATGAAGCCCACTCCGCGCAGGTCCACCACGAGGTCGGGCCGGGGACCGGAGGTCACCGCGTCCAGACGGGCGGTCACCCGCAGGCCGGCGCACAGGTCGAGCTCCCCCGTCAGTTCCACCACGGTGGTGCCGCCGACCGTCCACTGCCGCACCTGGAAGTCCTGCTCTTCGTCGTACATGCCCGGCCCCCCGACTGCCGCTCGCTGCTGGGCCCCTGACGTGCCGTGTGCGCCGCGCGTCGCGACCGGTTCGCGCACACCGCCGCGAGTACGGAATACCCCCCGGCCGTACCGGGAGTCAACACATCGGACTAAACAGACAGCACGACCAGGTCCCGGGAGGTCTGGTTGAGCCGTTCCCCGCCCTCGGGCGTGCAGACGACGATGTCCTCGATGCGGGCGCCGAAGCGGTCCGGGAGATAGATCCCGGGTTCGACGGAGAAGGCCATGCCCGGCTCCAGCGGCCGGGAGCTCCCCGCGACGATGTAGGGCTCCTCGTGCGTCTCCAGCCCGATGCCGTGCCCGGTGCGGTGGATGAAGTGCTCGCCGAAGCCGGCCGCGGCGATGATGTCCCGCCCGACCGCGTCGAGTTCCTCGGCGGTGATCCCGGGGCGGACGGCGTCGGTCTGGGCGTGCTGGGCGCGCCGCAGCACCTCGTACATCTCACGGAACGCGGCGTGCGGTTCACCGACCGCGTAGGTCCGGGTGGAGTCGGAGCAGTAACCCTCCGGCGTGGTGCCGCCGATGTCGACGACGACCGGGTCGCCGGCCCGGATCACCCGGTCGGAGATTTCGTGGTGGGGACTGGCGCCGTTCGGTCCCGAGGCGACGATGACGAAGTCGACGGTGGTGTGCCCCGCTTCCAGGACCGCTTCGGCGACGTCGCGGGCGACCTCGCGCTCGGTGCGCCCGGCCCTGAGCCACTCCCCCATGCGGCGGTGCACCCGGTCGATGGCGCCCGCTGCCCGCCGCAGCGCGTCGATCTCCGCGGGCGACTTGCGCATCCGCGCTTCGCGCAGCAGGTCACCGGCCAGGCTCTGCTCGGCGCCGGGGAGGGCGGCGCGGAAGGCGAGCACCTTCTCGGCCCACATGTGGTTGTCGACGGCCACCCGGGCGATCCCCGGCGGCAGCCGGCGGGCGACCAGGGCGTACGGGTCCTCGGTCTCGCCCCAGCCGACGACCTCGACGCCGAGCGCGCCCAGCGGGGAGGCCTCGGCCCCGGGCCGCTCCAGGTGGGGCACGGCGAGGAAGGGGTCGCCGAGTACGGGCAGGGCGAGGCAGACCAGGCGCTCGGTGAGGTGGGCGTGGTAGCCGGTGAGGTAGCGCAGGTCGGGGCCCGGCGTGACGAGCAGCGCGTCGAGGCCCGCGTCGGCGGCCGCCTTTCGGGCGAGTTCGAGTCGCTGCGGGGGGTACAGGAAAGCTGCTGAGTCGGTCACGACTCTTACCGTAGACGTCCCCGGCACCGGCCGCAGTCACTTGCGTCGGCACAGGTCGTAGGGTGGGCGCGATGGACCACCGCATCTCCCCCGGGGCGCTGCCCGCGCTCGCCGCCCGGCTGCGCGCCCTTCCGCCCTCCTGTGGTTCCGTGCGGCTCGTCGCCGTGGACGGCCACGCCGGTTCCGGGAAGACGACCTTCGCCGGCGCGCTGGCCGGCGCGCTGGACGGCGCGCCCGTCGTCCACCTCGACGACCTGGCCACGCACGAGCAGCTCTTCGAATGGCCCGGACGGCTGCGCGAGCAGGTGCTGGAGCCGCTTCGCCGCGGCGAGACGGCCCGGCCCGCGAAGTACGACTGGGTGGCGCGGCGGTTCGCCACGGCTCTGGAGGTGCCGTCGGCCCCCGTGGTGCTGCTGGAGGGCGTGGGGGCGGGCCGCCGCGAGGTGCGGCCGTGGCTGGCGGCCCTACTCTGGCTGGAGGTGTCGCGGGAGGTCGCGCGGGAACGCGGTGAGCGGCGCGACGGCCCTGGGCTTGCCGGGTTCTGGGAGGGCTGGATGCGGGCGCAGGACGCGCACTTCGCCGCCGACCCCTCCCGGCCCTTCGCGGATCTGCTGGTCCACCAGGGTCCGGACGGCTACGAGCTGCGGGACCAGGCCGAGAGCTCCCCACTCACCAGCGCCGTACGTCACCGAACGTGACCACACGCACCCGGTGCGCTGCGGACGCGGGTGGCCGCCGGGCGACCGCCCGAGGGGTGCCTCGGATGGCTTGACCCAAGGGCCGTACAGGACTTACGTTCTGTTTGCGCGGACTTCATCCAGCGCGCCTCGAACGCGAAGCCCCCGGTTGTTCCCCCGTGACCGGGGGCTTCGTCCTGCCTGCGGGCGGGACGTGAGGCCCCGCGGCGGCCATCCACTCACCCAACGTCACCACTCGCGTCGCTCTACGGCTCACCAGCCCTGCCCGGGTACCATGCCTGGGGGTTGCGCCGTCCCGGCAAGGCGGCGCTTGCCTGGCACCAACTCCCGCTCCGCATAATCTGGTTGGAGCGGTGTACGGCGGGCGGCACCGGGGGGACGGCTGGTGGGGGGCTGATGGATTTCGGCACAGAGCATTCGGGCGCCCCCGCCGATCTCGCATGGGTACGGGCCGCCGAGGCGTACACCATGGGCGCCTACGCCGAGGCCGAGGAGGAGTTCCGCGCTGCGGTCCGCCTCGACCCGGGCATGGCGGACGCCTGGCTGGGGCTGCACGCGCTGCGGGCGGACACCTCCACCGCGCTGCTGCAGATGTACCGGCACCGCGACCGCTTCGGCGAGCAGCGCAGCGCGCACCGCCGGTCCATGAACTCCTGGTACTGGCTGGGCTGGTGGGTGCAGCCGGTGCTGGAGACCCGGCGCGACCTGCTCCTCGCGCACGCCTCCCACTGGCTGGACGGCCGCCACATCGCGGAGCTGGACCGCGCGCTGGCCGAGTGCCCGCCGGTCGACACCGATCCGCACGTCCGCTTCCTGCACGCGTGCCGGGCCTATCTAGTCAAGGACTGGGAACAGCTGGTCCGCCACACCGAACCGCTTCTCGGCGACCCGGTGCTGGGCATCGAGGCCGGGCTGTTCGGCGGCATGGCACGGGTCCGGCTGGAGCTGTACGGGCAGGCCGAGCCGCTGCTGGCGACGGCCCTGATGCGCTGCCGCAGCGAGCAGCCGCAGCGCAAGGAGCTGCGCTACTGGCTGGCCCGCGCGTACGAGGGCACCGGCCGCACCGCCGCCGCCCTCCCCCTGTTCCAGGCGGTGCACCGCGTCGATCCGGGCTTCATGGACACCTCCGCCCGGCTCGCCGCGATCGACGAGTCCGACGGCCTCACCGACGGGACGGCCGACCTGACGCCGGTCACCCTGCAGGGCTACGGCCAGACCGGGCCCGAGGGGAATCCGGCCGACACCGACCCCCTCGACGCGCGGGCCGGGGCGACCGCCATGCCCGGCCTCGGGGCGGGCTCGCTCCTGGACGACCCGCTGGGCGCGGTGGGCCCGGCCGACGACGACATCCGGGAGAAGACGCTTCCGTCCGTCTCCGCCGTCGCGCCGCAGGACCGGATCGCCACTCCCGACCCGGTGCTGCTCGCCCAGGCGCTGGCCGAACTCGACCGCATGGTGGGACTGGAGCCCGTCAAGCGGCAAGTGCGGGCGCTGTCGGCGCAGTTGCGGATGGCCCGGCTGCGCTCGGGGCAGGGCCTGCCGGTGCAGCCCCCCAAGCGGCACTTCGTCTTCTCGGGGCCGTCGGGCACCGGCAAGACGACGGTGGCCCGCATCCTCGGGCGGGTCTTCTACGCCCTCGGCCTGCTCGGCGGCGACCATCTGATCGAGGCGCAACGCGCCGACCTCGTGGGAGAGTTCCTGGGGCAGACGGCCGTGAAGGCCAACGAGCTGATCGACTCCGCACTCGGCGGGGTGCTCTTCGTCGACGAGGCGTACGCGCTGTCCAACTCCGGCTACAGCAAGGGCGACGCCTACGGCGACGAGGCGCTGCAGGTCCTGCTCAAGCGCGCGGAGGACAACCGCGACCGTCTGGTCGTCATACTCGCCGGTTACCCCGAGGGCATGGACCGCCTGCTCGCGGCCAATCCCGGCCTCGGCTCGCGCTTCACCACCCGGGTCGACTTCCCCAGCTACCGGCCGCACGAACTGACCAGCATCGGCGAGGTCCTCGCCGCCGACAACGGGGACCGCTGGGACGACGAGGCCCTGGAGGAGCTGCTCGCCATCAGCGGCCACGTCGTCGACCAGGGCTGGATCGACGAGCTCGGCAACGGCCGCTTCCTGCGCACCCTGTACGAGAAGAGCTGCGCCTACCGCGACCTGCGGCTGTCCGGCTACGCGGGCCCGCCCACCCGGGACGACCTGTGCACACTGCGGCTGCCCGACCTCATGCAGGCCTACGGCGAGGTGCTGTCGGGCCGAGGCCCCGGGCTGCCACCGCCCGATCCCCTGGAGTGAACGACACGAGAGGGGCCCGGGCATCCGTCGCCCGGACCCCTCTCGTGCGGGACCGCGGTGTCAGCCCGCCATCACCCGCGACGGCCGGGCGACCTCGCCGGGCTCCTCGGCGGCGGGGGCAGCGCCGGTCTCCGCGGGCTCCGGGACCTCCCGGTGCGCGGGGTCGCGGACCTCGCCGACCAGCATCTCCAGCACGTCCTCCAGGGCCACCAGCCCCAGCACACGACCGCCTGAGTCCGCGACCGCCGCCAGGTGGGACGCGGCCCGCCGCATCTGGGTGAGCGCGTCGTCCAGCGGCAGCTCCGCGCGGAGGGTGGCCATCGGCCGCCACAGCCGCGCCGGCACGGGCCGGCCGGCGTCCTCCAGGTCGAGGACGTCCTTCACGTGGAGGTAGCCGAGGTAGGCGCCCTCAGGCCCGGCCACCGGGAAGCGGGAGTAGCCGGTGCGCACGGTCAGCTCCTCGACCTGAGCGGGGGTGACGGTGACATCGACCGTCACCAGCTCCTCCGGGGGCAGCAGGACGTCCGTGACCGGGCGGGTGCCCAGCTCCAGGGCGTCCTCCAGGCGCTCCTGCGCGTCGTCGTCGAGGAGTCCGGCCTGCCGGGCGTCCTCGACGAGCACGGTCAGCTCCTCGCTGGTGAAGACCGCGTCGATCTCGTCCTTGGGCTCGACCCGGAAGAGCCGCAGCACGAGCCTGGCGCACCACCCGAGCACCGCGATGACCGGGCGGAACAGACGCGCGAAGCCGACCAGCCCGGGGCTCAGCCACAACGCGGTCTTCTCCGGGGCGGCCATCGCCAGGTTCTTGGGGACCATCTCACCGACGACGAGGTGCAGGAAGACCACGACGGCGAGCGCGATGACGTAGCCGAGCGGGTGGATCAGCCCCTCGGGCAGGTGGACGGCCTCGAAGAGCGGCTCCAGCAGGTGGGCGACGGTCGGCTCGGCGACCGCGCCCAGGGTCAGGGAGCAGACGGTGATGCCGAACTGGGCCGCCGCCATCATCTGCGGCAGGTTCTCCAGTCCGTGCAGGACCGTGCGGGCCCGCCGCTGGGTGCCGGCGAGCGGTTCGATCTGGCTGCGCCGCACGGATACCAGGGCGAACTCCGCCCCGACGAAGAAGCCGTTGCCGAGTACCAGCACTCCGGCGAAGAACAGCTGCAGAAAGCTCATCGCCCGTCCTCCTGCCCGTCCGCGGGCTCCGCGAGTCCGACGCGTACCAGGCGAACCCTTTCGGCACGATGGTGCGCGACCTCGCGCACCCTCAGCTCCCAGCCGGGCAGCACCGCGGTGTCCCCCGGCTCGGGAATGCGTTCGAGGAGGTCGGCGACGAGCCCGGCCACCGTCTCGTACGGTCCCTCGGGGGCCTCGAGCCCTATGCGCTCCAGCAGGTCGATCCGGCAGCCGCCGTCGGCGTCCCAGACGGGATTGCCGTTCTCCGGCGGGGCGGCCAGCAGCTCGGGCAGGTCGGCGCCGTCATGCTCGTCGCGCACCTCGCCGACGAGTTCCTCGACGATGTCCTCCAGGGTGACGACGCCGGCGGTGCCGCCGTACTCGTCGACGACCACGGCGATCGGCTGCTCACGGCGCAGCCGCTCGAGCAGCGGCTGCACCGGCAGCGTCTCGGGGACGAGCAGCGGGGCGACCGCGACCCGGCCGACCGGCGTACGGTCGCGCAGATGGGCGGGGACAGCGAGCGCGTCCTTCAGGCTCGCCATGCCGACGATGTCGTCCAGCCGCTCCCGGTAGACCGGGAAGCGGGACAGCCCGGTGGCCCGGGTGAGGTTCAGGACGTCCGCGGCGGTGGCGGTGTCCTGCAGGGCGCTGACGCGCACACGGGGGGTCATCACGTTCTCCGCCGTGAGGTCGCCGAGGGAGATGGTGCGGACGAAGAGGTCCGCGGTGTCCTGCTCGAGGGCCCCGGCCCGCGCGGAGTGGCGGGCCAGGGAGACCAGCTCGGTGGGGGTGCGTGCGGAGGCCAGCTCCTCGGCGGGCTCCACGCCCAGCGCCCGCACCAGGCGGTTGGCGGCGGCGTTGAGGGCCTCGATGACCGGCCGGAACACGGCGGAGAAGACCCGCTGCGGACCGGCCACGAAACGGGCCACTTGCAGCGGACGGGACACTGCCCAGTTCTTCGGGACGAGCTCGCCGATGACCATCTGGACGGCCGAGGCGACGATCATGCCGATCACCACGGCCACGGCCGGAGCCGCGCCGGAGGGGACGCCCACCGAGGCGAGCGGAGCCGAGAGCAGGTCGCCCAGGGCCGGCTCGGCCAGCATCCCGACCACCAGCGAGGTGATGGTGATGCCGAGCTGGGTGCCCGACAACTGGAAGGACAACTTGCGCAGCGCCGCCACGACGCTGCGGGCCCTGCGGTCGCCCTCGGCGGCGGCGCGCTCCGCGGCCGGCCGTTCGACGGTCACCAGGCCGAACTCGGCTGCGACGAAGAACCCGTTCGCGAGGATCAGCAGGAAGGCTGCCGCGAGCAGCAGCAACGGGGCGCTCATGCCGCCGCTCCCGTATGTCGCGTGGGAGAGGCGGCGCGGGTACTACCGGACGATCCGTCCATCGTGGATTGGGTGTCACTCCTCGGGTCGTTGCGAAGGTTCCAGGGTAATGAAGATGCGGGCGACTGCGGCAGGTCTACTGCGCCGTCTGCTTGCCGGTACCGTACGCCTCCGCGAGGGCTCGCAGAGCGCGCGCGTCGTGCAACGCGCGGGCGCGTCCGATCCCGGGCTGGATGCCCATCGCGGCCAGGCTGGTGCCGTCCGCCAGGTCCAGGAGGACCCAGGGGTCTCCGGGGCGCAGGTTCACTCGGAGGATCTGGGCCCAGGCCAGTCGGCGCCGCGTCGTGAGGTTGACGACGGTCACACCGTCCTGGTCGGCGGCCACCTTGGGGCGGCTGAGCAGCGTGAGCGCACCGGCGACCAGCAGCCCGGTGAGCACGATCCAGATCCGGTCCGTGGTGTGCCAGGGCCTTGCGCCGTCCGAGGGAAGCAGGACGGCGATCACGACGAAGGCCGCGAGCAGCCCGGCGCCCAGGCCCAGCAGCACCGCACGGGTGCGGGTGGGCCGGAAGGTGACGGGCAGCTCGGGAAGTTCCGCGGGCATGGCGGACCGGGCGGGCGGGGTCACAGGCGGCACGCGTGGATCCCGGTGGTGAGGATGGCCCGTGCGCCGAGGTCGTACAGCTCGTCCATGATCCGCTGGGCCTCGCGGCTGGGGACCATGGCGCGGACGGCGACCCAGCCCTCGTGGTGCAGCGGGGAGACGGTCGGCGACTCGAGTCCCGGAGTGAGGGCGATGGCGCGCTCGACGTGCTCGACGCGGATGTCGTAGTCCATCATCACGTAGCGGCGGGCCACCAGGACGCCCTGGAGGCGGCGCAGGAACTGCCGCACCTTCGGCTCGGCCACCGCGTCCTCGCCGCCGGCGCCGACCCGGCGGACGACCACCGCCTCGGAGTCGATGATCGGCTCCCCGATGACCTCCAGTCCGGCGTTGCGCAGCGAGGTGCCCGTCTCGACGACGTCGGCGATGACGTCCGCCACACCGAGGTGGATGGCGGTCTCGACAGCGCCGTCGAGACGGACCACGGTGGCCTCCACCGCGTGGTCGGCGAGGTGCCTCCTGACGATCTCCGGATAGGAGGTGGCGATCGTCTTCCCGCCGAACTCCTTCACGTCGCTCACGCCGCCGGAGGTGGTGGCGTAGCGGAAGGTGGAGCGGGCGAAGCCGAGCTGCAGGATCTCCTCGGCATTGGCGCCGGAGTCCAGCAGCAGGTCGCGGCCGGTGATGCCGATGTCGAGCCGGCCCGAGCCGACGTAGACGGCGATGTCCCGCGGGCGCAGGTAGAAGAACTCGACGTCGTTCTCGCCGTCGACGAGGACGAGTTCCTTGGAGTCCTTGCGCTGGTGGTAGCCGGCCTCATGCAGCATCGCCGACGCAGGTCCGGACAGTGAACCCTTGTTGGGGACGGCGATGCGCAGCATGGGATGCGTTCCTTCGTGTCTCGGATACGGGTGGGGGACGGGCGTCACGGCGAGCGCGGAGAGGTACCGGCGGGTGATCCGCTCAGAGGTGAGCGTATACGTCATCGAGGTCGATGCCCCGGGCGACCATCATCACCTGCAGGTGGTAGAGCAGCTGGGAGATCTCCTCCGCGGTGCGGTCGGCGCCTTCGTGCTCGGCTGCCATCCACACCTCGGCGGCCTCCTCGACCACCTTCTTGCCGATCGCGTGCACTCCCTTGCCGACCAGTTCGGCGGTCCGGGAGGTGCTGGGGTCGCCGGTGGCGGCCTTGTGCTGGAGCTCGGCGAAGAGCTCCTCGAAAGTCTTCTTGGCCATGGTGGTCACCACCCTACGCGGAAGTGCCCGCGCCTCACCGCCACGGCTCGGATACTGAACGCAGGACGTTCGCGGTGGCCACCGCGGCGGTGACGGCCTCGTGCCCCTTGTCCTCGTTCGAGCCGGGCAGTCCGGCGCGGTCCAGGGCCTGTTCCTCGGTGTCGCAGGTGAGCACGCCGAAGCCGATCGGCACACCGGTGTCGACCGAGACCTGGGCCAGGCCCTGGGTCACGCCCTGGCACACGTAGTCGAAGTGCGGTGTGCCGCCGCGGATGACGACGCCGAGGGCGACGACCGCGTCGTAGCCCCGGCTCGCCAGCACCTTGGCGGCGACCGGCAGTTCGAAGCTGCCCGGGACGCGCAGCAGGGTCGGCTCGTCGATGCCCAGGTCGCCGAGCGCGCGCAGGGCGCCGTCGACCAGCCCGCCCATCACCTTCTCGTGCCACTGGGCCGCGATCACGGCCACACGCAGGTCACCGCTGTTCTGCACGGTCAGCTCGGGGGCGCCCTTACCGCTCACGTCGGTCTTCTCCTTGCTCGTTCTTGGTACTGGTCGTTCTGGACGTATCTGTTCGGCCAGGTCGCTCAGGTGGTTCAGGTGGTTCAGGTGGTTCAGGTGGTTCAGGTGGTTCAGGTGGTTCAGGTGGTTCAGGTGGTTCAGGTGGCGCCGGATGGCGGGGCGGGCTCCGCCGCTTCGCGGAGGCCTACTGGCCGGCGCAGGCTCCGGCGGGGGAGGGATCCAGCCAGGGCAGGTCGTGGCCCATGCGGTCCCGCTTCGTGCGCAGGTAGCGCAGGTTGTGCTCGCCGGCCGCGATCGGCATCGCGACGCGTGCGAGGACCCGCAGGCCGTGCTGTTCGAGGGCGTCGCTCTTGTCGGGGTTGTTGGTCATCAGGCGCAGGGAGCGCACGCCGAGGTCGTCGAGCATCTGGGCGGCGGCGCCGTAGTCCCGTGCGTCGGCGGGCAGTCCGAGTTCCAGGTTGGCGTCGAGCGTGTCGCGGCCACGCTCCTGGAGTTCGTACGCGCGCAGCTTGGACATCAGGCCGATGCCCCGGCCCTCGTGACCGCGGAGGTAGACCACGACGCCCCGGCCCTCGGCCGCCACCTTTTCGAGTGAGGCCTGCAACTGCGGTCCGCAGTCGCAGCGCAGCGAGTGGAAGACGTCTCCGGTCAGGCACTCGGAGTGGACGCGGACGAGGACGTCCTCGCCGGCGCCGATCTCCCCGGTCGCCAGCGCGATGTGCTCGACGCCGTCGGCGGTGCTGCGGTAGCCGTAGGCGCGGAAGTCTCCGAAGGCGGTGGGCAGCCGGGTCTCGGCCTCCCGGCGCACGGTCGGCTCCGAGGTGCGGCGGTAGGCGACGAGGTCCTCGATGGAGATGATGGCGAGGCCGTGCTTGCGGGCGAAGTGGACCAGTTCGGGGAGGCGGGCCATCGTGCCGTCCTCGTTGGCGATCTCCACGATGGCCGCGGCCGGGCGCAGTCCGGCGAGCCGTGCCAGGTCGACGCCCGCCTCGGTGTGGCCGTCGCGGGTCAGCACGCCGCCCGGCTTGGCGCGCAGCGGGAAGACGTGGCCGGGCCGCACGAAGTCGCCGGGGGCGGAACCGCCGGCGGCCAGCAGCCGGATGGTGGTCGCCCGGTCGGCGGCGGAGATGCCGGTGGTGACCCCGTGGGCGCCGCTCGCATCGACGGAGACGGTGAACGCGGTCTTCATGGACTCGGTGTTGGCGTCCACCATCTGCGGCAGGTCGAGCCGGTCCAGGTCGTGCTCCTCCATGGGCACGCAGATCAGGCCGCGGCACTCGGTCATCATGAAGGCGACGATCTCGGGGGTCGCCTTCTCCGCCGCGATGATCAGGTCGCCCTCGTTCTCGCGGTTCTCGTCGTCCACGACGACGACCGGCCGGCCGGCCGCGATGTCGGCGATCGCGCGCTCGACGGGGTCGAGGACGATCGGGGCGTCCCCCGCCGCGTGGAGGCTGTGCAGTGCGGTGGTCATGCGGCCGCTCCTTCCGGGACGGGCCCGCCGTGCCGCGGGACCCGGGTCTGCTGCCACCAGGCGTACAAGCCGGCGATCACGAGAACGAAGTAGATGACGTACACGAGTGCGGAGAACTTCAGGTCGCTGTTCCAGGCGAGGGGGACGCCGACCGCGTCGACGGCGAGCCAGGCGAACCAGAACTCCACCCAGCCCCTGGCCATGGCCACCATCGCGGCGACGGTGCCGACGAAGATGTAGGCGTCCGGCCAGGGGTTCCAGGACAGCGACGGGTAGAGCGTGAAGAGGCCGACGACCGCGAACAGTCCGGCCGCCGTGCCGGCGGCCAGCACGCCCCGCTCACGCCAGGTGGCGAAGCGGATCCGGATCTCGCCGCCGTCCCGGGCGCCGCGGCGCCACTGGAACCAGCCCCACACGGCGACGCCGATCACCAGCAGCTGCTTGCCGACGCCGCCGGTCAGCTGCGCCGACCAGTACGCGGCGACGAGCACCACGCCGGAGAGCAGCTGGACGGGCCAGGCCCACACCGAGCGCCGCCAGCCGAGGGCGAGACCGCCGAGGCCGAGGCCGTTGCCCACGACGTCGGTCCACTTGAAGTGCTCGCCGAAGGCGGAGAAGGCCACACTGTTCAGGGTGTCGAGCGCGCTCATTCCGCCGGATCCCCCTTCGGGGCGCCGGCCCGCTCCCCGTACAGCCGCTCGACGTACTTGGCGATCACGTCGACCTCCAGGTTCACCGGGTCGCCGGGCTGCTTGAAACCGAGCGTGGTGAGGGCGAGGGTGGTCGGGATCAGGCTGACGGAGAAGAAGTCGGGGCCTGCCTCGACGACGGTGAGGCTGATGCCGTCGACGGTGATCGAGCCCTTCTCGACGACGTAGCGGGACAGCTCGGCCGGAAGCGAGATCCGCACGATCTCCCAGTGCTCGGCGGGGGTTCGCGAGATCACCGCGCCGGTGCCGTCGACGTGGCCCTGGACGAGGTGCCCGCCGAGGCGGCCGCCCAGCGCCATGGGGCGCTCCAGGTTGACCTTGCTGCCGGGGCCCAGCGCGCCGAGGCTGGAGCGCTTCAGGGTCTCGGCCATCACGTCGGCGGTGAACTCGCCGTCCGCGGTGTCCACGACGGTGAGGCACACGCCGTTGACCGCGATCGAGTCGCCGTGCTTGGCGCCCTCCGTGACGACCGGGCCGCGCAGCCGGAAGCGGGAGGCGTCCCCCACGTCCTCTACGGCGACGACGGCGCCCAGCTCTTCGACGATTCCGGTGAACACGTCAGTTCTCCTCGGTGCGGCTCGGGTAGGCGGTGATGCGCAGGTCGGGGCCGATCCGTTCGGTCTCGGCGACGTCGAGCCGCAACGCGTGCGCGATGGTGGTGATTCCCGCGTCCCCCAGGGCCGCGGGGCCGGCTCCCAGGAGGGCGGGCGCCAGGTAGCCGACGACCTTGTCGACGGCTCCGGCGGCGACGAAGGCCCCGGCCAGGGTCGGGCCGCCCTCCAGCAGCACGGAGCGGACGCCTCGGCCGTACAGCTCGTCGAGCAGTGCGGGCACGTCCACGCCGCTGCCGGTGCGGGGCAGGCGGGCCACGTCGACGCCCGGCAGGTGGGCGGTGTCGGTGTCCTCGGCGACGGCGACCAGGGTCGCGGCGGTGCCGTCCAGCACCCGGGCGCCCGGGGTGATCTTCGCGTTGGTGTCGACGACCACCCGCAGCGGCGGGGTGAAGACGCCCTCCACCCCGCGAACGGCCAGGTGGGGGTCGTCGGCGCGCAGCGTGCCGGAGCCGACGACGACGGCGTCGGACTCGGCGCGCAGCCGGTGGACGTCGGCGCGGGAGGCCGCGGAGCTGATCCAGCGGCTGGTGCCGTCGGCGGCGGCGACACGCCCGTCGAGGGTGCTCGCGTACTTCCACACTACGAAGGGGCGCTGCCTCCGGGTGGCGGTGAGCCAGACCTCGTTGCCCCGGGCGGCCTCGGCCTCCAGCAGCCCGCTCTCCACGTCGATCCCGGCGGCGGCCAGGGTGGCGCCGCCGCCGGTCGCCGCGGGGGTGGGGTCGGCGACCGCGTAGACGACCCGGGAGACGTCGGCCGCGATCAGCGCCTGGGCGCAGGGGCCGGTGCGACCGGTGTGGTTGCAGGGTTCGAGGGTGACGACGGCGGTGCCGCCACGGGCGGCGTCGCCGGCCGCTCGCAGGGCGTGGACCTCCGCGTGGGGGCCGCCGGCCCGCTGGTGCCAGCCCTCGCCGGCGACTTCGCCGTGCGCGTCGAGGATCACGGCGCCGACGACGGGATTGGGGCTCGTCGAGCCCAAGCCGCGCGCGGCGAGCTCGATGGCACGGCGCATCGCGTCGGTTTCACCGGGTGTTGCCACCGGGTCCTCCTGCCTCTTCGGGCACGGACTCCGGGGCTGTGCGGAACACAGAGCGGACTTCTGGCTCGGGAGCACCGCGGCCGGTGAGGTGGCGCCCGTCCGCGTCCGCCCTTTTCCGGGGGGACACGCACCCGCGCCGCCATTGACGGCGGTGTACCGATGCCCGTCCGCCGCGCACTGCCTCCCATCCGGACTTTAACCGTCGGTCCAGGAATTTCACCTGGTCAACCGCCCGCTGGATGCGGACGGGTCGCGGACTGTAACCGCCGGTTCGGATTTTCACCGACCCCGGAGTGCGCTGAACGTCACTGGTACTGCGCCACCAGTGTGCCACGAAGGTTCCTTGCGGAGGCAAGGGATTGCTGTGGATTGGCTCACACGGGTCCGCCCGGCGCGTGCGGGCCGCGCGGCCCGCGCCTTCCGGAGGCTGTCAACACCGTTCGCGGCAGCGGCCCTTGACGCGCGTAAGAGGTCGCACGGATACGCGGGGTGGAGAAAGGAGCGGGTCGAGGGCCGAGTTTGGCAAGGCGGATTAGGGAGACGCAGCGGAGCTGCGGCGACCGACGACACCGCCGCCAGGCGAAAGCCATCGACCCACGACGCCGGCCCGCCTATCCGCGCGACCTCTGAGGAAGGCCGGCGCGACGCGACGTGACTCCGGCGGCGCGTGTCGCGGGGCGGCCCCCGTCAACCTCCGGCACGGCAGGGGCGCGGCCCGCACGCGCCGCCGCTCACCCCTCGGGGGTGAACAGGGCGTCCTGTGCGGCGTCCATGGCCAGGAGCACCGCACCGCGCAGCACCGCGCTGCCCGCCACGGTGCCCGCCCGCACCTGGGTCGGCAGCGGGGACATCCGGCCGAGCCGTTCCTCGACCCGGGCGGCCAGGTCCGCGCCGCCCGCCCGGCCCACCTCGCCGCCCAGCACCACGCAACCGGGGTCGAGCACGGCGCTGACGGCGGCCACCCCGATCACCACCCGGTCCGCCAGCGCGTCGAGGAAGAGCTCGCCCTGCTTGCCGCCCGCCCGGGCGGCGGTCACCACCGCCTCGGCTGCCGCGGCGTCGTCCGCGCCGGACACCGCGATCCCGTGCGAGCGCGCCAGAGCGCACACCGCCGCACTGCCCGCCAGGGAGTGGAATCCGCCCTCGCAGCCGCTCGCCGTCGGCAGTTGGAAGGTGCCCGGCACCGGCAGGAAGCCGATCTCCCCGGTGCCCCCGGAGGCGCCGCGCCGCAGGACCCCGCCCAGCACCACCGCGGCGCCCACTCCGTGGCCCAGCCACAGCAGGACGAAGTCCTCGCGGTCGCGCACCGAACCCAGTCGCCGCTCGGCGACGGCGGCCAGGTTGACCTCGTTCTCCAGCAGCACCGGCAGGGAGAGCCGCCTGCGCAGCTCGGCGACGAGCGCCGAGTGCCAGGCCGGCAACTGCCCGGTGGCGCGCAGTTCGCCGGTGGCCGGGTCGACGAGGCCGGGCGCGCCGACGGCGATCGTGTGCAGCGCGCCGGCGCCGGCGGTGTACGCCGTCCGCTCCAGCAGCGCCACCGAGCGCCGCACCGTACGCTGCGGATCGCCGACGGGGTCGACCGGCAGGACGGCGCTGCCGACGGCGTTGCCCAGCAGATCGGCCACCTCGATCGCCACGCTGTGGGTGCGCACGTCGAAGGCGGCGAGGTGCGCCCGGTCGGCGACGATGCCGTACAGCCGGGCGTTGGGGCCGCGCCGGTCGGCTCCCGTCTCACCGACCACGGCGATCAGCCCGGACTCCTGCAGGCGCTCCACCAGGTCGGCGACGCTCGGCCGGGACAGGCCGGTCAGTGCCTTGAGCTGGGCCGCCGTCAAAGGGCCCTCGCGCTGCAGCAGTTCCAGCGCCAGCCGGTCGTTGATCGCTCTGGCCGTGCGGGGCGAGGCGGTGCGCCCGGTGGGGGGTCGGATGGCGGTCATGGGCGGATCCTTCCAGAGCCCTGCGGCGCGTGCGAGGGCGGACGAGGCCCGCCGGAACCGGACCAGGCGGCGGACCGTGGCCGAAAAGCAGTCTATCTTTCAGGAAGCCTGCCTGATAATTTATGCCGGAACCGGGGCGGGACCAGACTGGGAGGGAACATGCCGAAGACGCCGACGACCCCGACGGGGAGGACCGATCCGCGGCTGCGGCGCGCCCAGCTCGCCGTCGCCGGGGTGTTCGCCGTGCACGGAGCGGTGACCGGCAGCTTCGCCACCCGGGTGCCCTGGATCCAGGAGCACGCCGGGCTCAGCGCCGGGCAGCTCGGCTTCGCACTGGTCTTCGCGGCCCTCGGCGCCTCCGTCGCCATGCCGCTCGCGGCGCGCATCTCCCACGGCATGGGCACGCGCAACGCGCTGCGCCTCCTGCTGGGCCTGTGGTGCGCATCCCTCGCGCTGCCGGCGCTCTCCCCCGGACTGGGCTGGCTGTGCGGGGCGATGTTCGTCTACGGCGCCTCGGCCGGCATGGCCGACGTCGTCATGAACGCCCAGGGCGTCGAGGTCGAGGAACGCCTCGGCCGCTCGATCATGTCCGGGCTGCACGGCATGTGGAGCGCCGGCACGCTGCTCGGCTCCCTCTTCGGCGTCCTCGCCGCCCACGCCGAACTCGACGCGCGCGTCCACCTCGCCGTCGGCGCCGCCCTGCTCGTCGTACTGGGCCAGGCGGCCTGCGGCAGCGTGCTCGACCTGCGGCCCTCCGCGTCCGAGGAAGCCCCCGCGCGCTTCGCCCTGCCGCCGCGCGCGGCCCTGGTCATCGGCGCCATAGGCTTCTGCGCCGTTTTCGCCGAGGGCGCCAGCATGGACTGGAGCGCGGTCTACCTCCGCGACGTCGCCGGCGCCTCCCCTGGGGTCGCCGCCGCCTCCTACACCGCCTTCGCCTGCACCATGGCCGTCTCCCGCCTCGTCGGCGACGTCGTCGTACGCCGCTTCGGCCCGGTCCGCACCGTACGCGCCGGGGGCCTGATCGCCACGATGGGCGGTGTCCTCGTGGCCACGGCATTCACCCGGGTCACCGCCATCGCGGGCTTCGCCCTCATCGGCGTGGGCATCGCCGTCGTCGTCCCGCTGTGCTTCGCGGCGGCAGGGCGCAGCGGCCCCAACCCGAGCCAGGCCATCGCCGGCGTCGCCACGGTCACCTACACCTCGGGCCTCGTGGCACCCGCCGCCATCGGCTCCATCGCGGAGGCCAGCTCCCTGCAGACCTCCTTCGGCCTCGTCACCGTGCTGGTCGCCGGGCTCGCCGTGGGCGCGGGCGTGCTCCGCAGCGCGGGCACGGTCTCCGTCGAGCACGACCGCGAGCCCGTGGCGGCGACGACGCCGCAGGCCTGACCTTCCGCTCATGCGGATCTTCCTGGAGACGGGGCGGCTGCGGCTGCGGCACTTCACCGACACCGACGCCGACGCGGAACTGCTCGTCGCACTCGACAGCGACCCCGAGGTCATGCGCTTCCTCGGCAACGGCCGCCCCACGCCCTCGGACGTCATCCGGCACGAGGTGCTGCCCCGCTTCGCGCGCTCCCAGGTCTGGGCCGCGGAGGAGTCCGCCACCGGCCACTTCGTCGGCTGGTTCGCCCTCACCCCCCGCCCCGGCGGGCCCGGCGACGACCTCGAACTCGGATACCGGCTGCGACGCGCCGCGTGGGGCCGGGGCTACGCCACCGAGGGCGCCAGGGCCCTGGTGCGCAAGGCCTTCACCGAGCTCGGCGCGCGGCGCGTGTACGCCGAGACGATGGTCGTCAACGCGCGGTCGCGGCGGGTGATGGAGAAGGCGGGGCTGTCGTTGGTGCGGGTCTTCCACGAGGAGTGGGACGAGACGCTGCCGGGCGCGGAGCACGGGGAGGTCGAATACGCCGTGACGCGCGAGGAGTGGACGCCGTAGATTCTGGGGCCGCCTATGCGTGCGCGGGTTCGTTGCGATTGCGGTGGGGTGTCTCCCCGCCCGACCGGTGCCCGGGGACGGTGGTGCGGGTGGTGCGCCCGGTTTTCGCGGTCACCCGGGAGCGGAGTCTGCGGGGTGGGGATTGCGCTCCGCGTACGCACGTGCATGGCGGGCGGTCCGGCTGAAGAGCCCTCCGACGGTGGCGGGCCGCCTCGACGCCGTGCCCGACAGCCCACGGCCGAGGCCGCTGGTCCGCGACATCGGGCATATGAATCCGCTCAGCGGACTGCCACGGACTCCCCGACCGGGATGCGCATCTGGGAGGAGTTGGGGTTCCGACCGCGGTATCCGTCGGTGTGGACGGCCCGCGACGCGGGCGGGCTCTGACTCACCCGATCCGGGGACCGCACGGCCGCCGTACCCCGCAGGCCGCCCGGCCTGCTGGGACGCTGTGCGCATGACGACCGCGCAACGGCAGGCCCCGATGGGCGTGGCCCAGGTGGTGGCGCGCATGCACGCGCTCGGTACGGCACTTCCGCCGCGGGACGGGGTGGCGGTCTTCAACCGCGTGTACCTCTCCGTGACCCAGGAACTGGACGGCCGCCTGGCGGCCGGCGGCTTCGGTGATCCCGTAGCCGCCGCCGCGCTGGCCGCCCGCTTCGCCGCGCGGTACCTGGAGGCGGTCGACGCCGCGACCGATCGCCGTGCCGTCCCCGCCTGCTGGCGGCCGCTGCTGCAGTTGCGGGGACACCGCGGCATCCGCCCGCTGCAGTTCGCCCTGGCCGGCATCAACGCGCACGTGGGGCACGACCTGGCGCTCGCGGTGGTGGACACCTGCAGCACACTGGAGTGCGAACCACCGTCCCTGGAAGGGGACTTCGACCGGGTGGGGGATCTGCTGACGTCCGTGGAGGAGCGCGTCAGGGAGGAGCTGATGCCCGGCCCCGATCTGCTGGACCTGGCCGACCCGCTGACCCATCTCGCCGGTTCGTGGAGCCTGGAACGCGCGCGGGACGCCGCGTGGGCCGCGTCCCGCGTGCTGTGGTCCCTGCGCGAAATGCCGGAGGTGTACGAGGAGTTCACCGAAAGGCTCGACGCGGGCGTCGGGCTGGTCGGTCGCTTCCTGCTGACCCCGCTGGGCCGCTGAGGGGGCGGGTCAATCCTCGTCGAGAACGACCGGCGCGATCTCGTCGTAGAGGTCGCCCGGGCCCGGGTTGCTCAGGTCGGTGGTGCCGCCGAACTGGTGCATCACACCCCAGACGGCGTTGAGCGCGGTCTGCACGGCGCCCTCGGCCCAGCCGGCCGTCCAGGAGACGTCGTCGCCGGCGAGGTAGATGCCGCGCTTGTCCTCGGGCAGGGTGTCCTGCATGAAGTGCGTGAACAGCCGCCGCTGGTAGCGGTAGTGGCCCGGCAGGTTCGCCTTGAACGCGCCCATGAAGTAGGGCTCGTTCTCCCAGGAGACGGTCACGGGGTTGCCGATGATGTGCCGCCGGATGTCGACCTTCGGATAGATCTCGCCGAGTGACTTGAGCATGACCTCCATGCGCTCGGACGCGCTCAGCGGCAGCCACTTGAGGCTGTCGTCGCACCAGGTGTACGACAGGCAGATCACCGCCGGCTCGTCGGGGCCGTTGTCGAGCGGGTAGGTGCCGCGGGTCATCCGGTCGGTGAGCGTCATGCTCATCACGTCCCGGCCCGTGTCCTCGTCCTTGTCGAGCCAGAACGGGCGGTCCACCGGGACGAAGAGCTTGCTGGACTCCATGTAGTGGGTCCGCTCGATCGCCGTCCAGTGGTCGATCGGGAAGAGCGAGTCGTCGCAGTCGATCTTGCTCAGCAGCATCCAGCTCTGCGCGGTGAAGATCGCCGCGCGGTAGGTGCGGATGTCGCCGTCGGCGTCGGTGACGGTGATCCGGTTGCCGGCGGTACGGTGCAGCCGGGTGACGGCCGGTCGCGGGTGGCCGTCGTGCAGGGACTTCAGCGAGGTGCCGTGCGGCCAGTGGACGAGCTTGTGCGGCTCGCGCTCCCACAGTCGCAGCGGGAGTTGCTGGCTGCCGCCGACGATGCCGCGGTGGTGGTCGTCGGCCTCGGTGTAGACGACCCGCAGGATCTCCAGGATGGAGTTGGGGAAGTCGGTGTCCCAGCCGCCGGTGCCGAAGCCGACCTGGCCGAAGATCTCGCGGTGCCGGAAGGACGCGAAGGCCTCGGAGTCGCAGAGGAAGCCGTAGAAGGTCTGGTTGTCGAGCTTCTCGACGAGTTTCGACCAGATCTCGCGGATGCGCGGGACGTCGCGCTCGCGCAGGGCCCGGTTCATCGCGGAGAAGTCCGCGCCCTCCTCCAGGCAGGCGTTCCAGGCGTGCGCGACGTCACGGTAGACCTGGGGCAGGTCGTCGATGGTCCGCGCGTAGTGGGACTCGCCCTTGAGGTCGACGACGGTCGACGGGGTGTGGGGGGAGAGGGGGTTGGGGAATGGCTTGGTCTCCAGGCCCACCAGGTCGATGTAGTGCTGCAGGGCGGTGGAGGACGGCGGGAAGCGCATCGCGCCCATCTCGGCGGTCAGCTTCTCGTCGCAGCCCTCGAACCCCGCGGTGCGCAGCCGTCCGCCGATCCGGTCGGCCTCGTAGACGACGGGCCTCAGGCCCATCTTCATCAGCTCGTAGGCGGCGACGATGCCGGACAGCCCGCCGCCGATGACCGCGACCTCGGCGCCGTGCTCGGTCGCCGGTATGGAGCCCAGACCCGCCGGACTGGCCAGGAAGTCGTCGTACGCGAAGGGGAAGTCCGGGCCGAACATGGTGATCGGCGGCGCCGACGGGGCCTCGGGCTGCTGCTCCTCGTGGACGGCGGTGGGCACCGTGGACGTCATGACGTGGTTCTCCTGGCTGTGAACGGTGGTGCGGTGAAGCGGCGGTCGAGATCGCGCCGGCGGTAGTGGCGCTGGGAGGAAGGAGGCGGAATCAGCCCAGCGAGCGGTACAGCTCGGGGCGGCGGTCCGCGAGATAGGGGGTCTCGTCCCGGACCGCGCGCAGCAGCTCCGGGTCGGCGTCTGCGACGACCAGTTCCTCGGTCGTTCCGGCCCGGGCGCGCACGGCGCCGTCGGGTCCGGCGAGGCAGCTCTGCCCCGCGAAGTCGAAGTCACCCTCGGGGCCGCAGCGGTTGGCGTAGGCGACGTGCAGCTGGCTCTCGTACGCGCGGGCCGGCACGAGGGTCTGCGGGACGAACTCGTAGGGCCGCATCAGCGCGGTGGGCACGGCGAGCAACTGCGTCCCGGCGAGGGCGTGGGCCCGCACGGTCTCCGGGAACTCGACGTCGTAGCAGACGAGGAGGCCGATCCGGACGCCGTCGAGCTCGCCCTGGACGACAGCGTCGTCGCCGGGAGTGAACCAGGTGCGCTCGAAGTCGCCGAACAGGTGCGTCTTGCGGTAGTTGGCCAGGCGTGCGCCGTCGGGGCCGACGAGCTGGGCGGAGTTGAAGACGTCGCGGCCGTCGCGCTCCGGATAGCCGTAGACGATGCCGAGGCCGTGCTCGGCGGCGATCCGGCCGACCCGGGCGGCGCAGGGACCGTCGGCCGCCTCGGCGAGGCCCGGGACCGCGTCGCCGAGGGCGTAGCCGGTCAGGTACATCTCGGGCGTGACGAGCAGGCGGGCTCCCGCGGCGGAGGCGCGGCGCGCGGCGGCATCGAGCGCCGCCAGGCTGTCGTCCACCGAGGAGGGGACGCCGCTCGGGCCCTGGTACAGCGCGGTGCGCAGCGGCGCCATGAAGCCTCTTTCGCCTGGTGGGAAGCGTGTTCTGGTCTGCCTCGACGGTACGTTCGGGGGGTTCGCGGCGACAAGACGCGTCCGTTGCGCACCGACCGCCGATTCATTGCGCGCAGGCGCCGAAGAGCGGTGATTCGTTGCGCGGGGACACCGGACGGCGTTCCCCGGCCCCGGCAGGCTCACCAGTCGGCGCGCCCCGATCGGCGTCCTCCGTCCGTCACCCCTCCGGCTGGTCCGGCGCTCCCGAGTACCGGCGCAGCAACGGCGACAGCACCAGGACGGACTTGGTGCGTTCGACGAAGGGCTCTCCGGCGATCCGCTCCAGGACGCGTTCGAAGTGGCGCACGTCGGCGGCGTAGATCTGGACGACGGCGTCGGCCTCGCCGGTGACGGTCGAGGCGGAGGCCACCTCCGGGTAGCGCGACAGGCCGCGCCGGATGTCCTCGGGCGAGGTGTTGTGCCGGCAGTAGAGCTCGACGAAGGCCTCCGTCTCCCAGCCCAGCGCGGCAGGCTCGACGCGGACGGTGAAGCCGGTGATGGCGCCCTGCGCCAGCAGTCGGTCGACGCGGCGCTTGACGGCGGGGGCGGAGAGCCCGACGAGGGCGCCGATGTCGGCGAACGAGCGGCGGGCGTCCTCGGCGAGGGCGTGGACGATGCGTTGGTCGAGTTCGTTCAGTCGCACTGGGGGTGGGTCACTTCTCTTCGCGAGCGAGCCGGGAACGGCGCGAGCCGTACGCGAGCCGTACGCGAACCAGACTACGAGGCCGGTCACGCTCCATCCCGCGTGGCGCTCCCGCGCGCCTGCGCCGCACCGGGGACCGCCCCGCGCGGTGCCCGGCGCCGAGGCGGCGAAGCCACCCGAGGCCGCGTCGTGCCGTCCGGCGCGACGCGGACGGGGCACTCGCCCGGTGCCGCCGTGCCCGTCCGCTCCGTCCGCTCCGTCCGCTCGCGGGAGCGGATGACGCGGACGGGGCGCTCGGGCGAGGGGTCCGCTACTGCCAGCTGGCGTGCAGCGGCTTGCCCTCGGCGTAGCCGGCCGCGCTCTGGACGCCGACGACGGCCTTGTCCGCGAACTCGCCGAGGTCGGCGGCCCCGGCGTAGGTGCAGGCGCTGCGGACGCCCGCGATGATCGAGTCGATCAGGTCCTCCACGCCCGGGCGGGCCGGGTCGAGGAACATCCGCGAGGTGGAGATACCCTCCTCGAACAGCCCCTTGCGGGCGCGGTCGTAGGCGGACTCCTCGCTGGTGCGGTTGGCCACGGCGCGGGCGGAGGCCATGCCGAAGCTCTCCTTGTACGGCCGGCCGTCGGCCGTGTGCTGCAGGTCGCCGGGCGACTCGTAGGTGCCCGCGAACCAGGAACCGATCATGACGTTGGACGCGCCGGCGGCGAGGGCCATCGCGACGTCCCGCGGGTGCCGGACGCCGCCGTCGGCCCAGACGTGCTTGCCGTGCCGGGCGGCCTCGGCGGCGCACTCCAGGACCGCGGAGAACTGGGGCCGGCCCACGCCGGTCATCATGCGGGTGGTGCACATCGCGCCCGGGCCCACGCCGACCTTGACGATGTCGGCGCCGGCCTCGATCAGGTCGCGGACGCCCTCGGCGGAGACGACGTTGCCCGCCACGACCGGCACCCGCGGGTCCAGCGCGCGGACGGCCCGCACCGCCTGGATCATGCTCTCCTGGTGGCCGTGGGCGGTGTCGACGACGAGGGTGTCCACCCCCGCGTCCAGCAGCTGCTTGGCCTTGCCCGCGACGTCGCCGTTGATGCCGACGGCGGCGGCGATGCGCAGCCGCCCGCCGGCGTCGGTGGCCGGGGTGTACAGGGTGGCGCGCAGCGCCGCCTTCCGGGTGAGGATGCCGGCCAGCCTGCCGTCGGCGTCCACGGCGGGCGCCAGCTTGCGGTTGGCGTCCTCCAGGCGGTTGAAGGCCTCACGCGGGTCGATGTCCGCGGGCAGCAGCAGGAGGTCCTTGGACATCACCACGGAGACCTGGGTGAAGCGGTCCACGCCGGTCAGGTCGTGCTCGGTGACGATGCCGACCGGACGGCCGTCCTCGACGACGACGGCGGCCCCGTGCGCCCGCTTGGGCAGCAGCGCCAGGGCGTCGGCGACGGTGGCGTGCGGGCCGAGGACGATCGGGGTGTCGAGCACGAGGTGCCGCTGCTTCACCCAGGTGATCACCTCGGCGACCACCTCGATCGGGATGTCCTGCGGGATGACGACCAGGCCTCCGCGACGGGCGACGGTCTCGGCCATGCGGCGGCCGGCGACGGCGGTCATGTTGGCGACCACGAGCGGGATGGTGGTGCCGGTGCCGTCCGGGGTGGAGAGGTCGACCGCCTGGCGGGACCCCACGGCCGAGCGGCTGGGGACCATGAACACGTCGTCGTACGTCAGATCGTACGGAGGTTTTGCATCATTGAGGAAACGCACGTACTTCATCGTTGCACGAGCACCGACGAAATGGACACGGAGGAAACTCCGGCGCTCACGAAGGGTCGCTCGTAGTTTCCTCCAAAACGATGTCGAACCGGAGCGCGGCGGTGTCATGGAAGGCGGCGGCGGCCGCGAGGACCCGGCGGGCGGTCTCCCACTCCCCCGGCTCGGCGGCCGCGTACTCCTGCCATCCGCGTACGACCAGGCGGAGGCCGCCCTGCGCGGGGTCCGGCAGGTCGGTGAGGCAGTCGTAGAGCGCGTCCCAGTTGCGGCCGAACCAGTGGGGCAGCCGCAACTGCTCGGCGCTGCGGTCCATGAACGCGTTCTTGGTCGTGACCCCGTGGAGGTCCAGCACCGCCGTTGCCGTCATCTGCGGACCGCCCTGAAGGTCTTGTAGTGGTCGTCGGTGTAGTAGATCTCGCCCCCTGCTCCCACGACGAGGCGGCGGGCGCCGCGGTCCCGCTCACCCGGGGTCGGCACGGTGTACTCGCGGTAGTAGTCGCTCGGGCGGGCCGGCAGGATGCCCTCGAAGTTGTGGAAGACGGTGCCGTCCTTCGCGTACGGGAAGGGCCCGCCGGCGTCGATCAGGCGGAGCGTCTCCCGTGCCTCGGGCGGCAGGGTGTCAGCGGCCACCGTGGACACCGGCTCAGGCGCCGAGCCCCCGCCCGTGGGCACGGAGCAGCCGGTGAGCAGCAGGGCGAAAACGCCCAGGAGGGCGGCGGCGATCGCGAGAAGGCGGGCGGACCCGGTCGGCATGCGGTGATGCTGCCACAGTGAGGGCCGGCGGCCGCGCAGGGCCCGCGGCGGGGCGTCCGCGGACGGGCTCCGAGGACCTTTAAGGACGGGCCGCCTCGGGGTCGGCTCGGTCGAGGGCCGGGCGCGGCATGGGCGCGGCGGAGTCCAGCAGGTGGTCGGCGGCGGCGGTGTCCGTGACGATGCTGGTGACCAGGCCGGAGCGGAGCACCGCGTCGACAGCGGCGGCCTTGCGCACCCCGCCCGCGATGGCGAGCACCTCGGGGATGCGGCGCAGCCGGTCCGCTTCGATGGTGATGCAGCGCTCGCCCAGGTCGCGGCCGACCAGCCGGCCCTCGGCGTCGAAGAGGTGGGAGGACATCTCCGCGGCGACGCCGAGGGAGGCGTAGTGGTCGCGCTCGGTCTCGGTCAGCGCGTCGTGGACGGTGGAGATGCCGGCCGCCCAGGAGCCGATCGACACCACGGCCACGGTGACCTTGTCGAAGTACCCCATGGCCGCGGCGATACCGCTCTGCGCACGCAGTGCCGCCGCGGTCGCCGGGTCGGGGAGCACCATGGGGGCGTACATGGGGTGCGCCTCGCCGCCGGAGACGGCCGCGGCGGTGCGGACCGCCTCGACCGAGCCGCGGTCGGCGGTGCCCGCGTCGTACACGCCGGTGAGCTGGACGACCGTGCAGGGCGGCAGCCGGTCGAGGGCGTTGGCCATGGTGATGATGGAGCGGCCCCAGGCCAGGCCCAGCACGTCGCCCTCGCTGACCAGTTCGCCGAGCAGTTGCGCGGCGACCGCGCCCAGGTTCTCCGGGTCGGGGCCGTCGGTCTCGTCGGCGGGCGACTCGACGACGACGGCGTGCCGCAGCCCGTAGCGGGCCCGCAGGGCGTCGGAGCGTTCGGCGTCGAGTTCCGCCGGGACCCTGATCTCGATGCGCACGAGGTCGCGTTCGAGGGCGGTCTCCAGGACCCGCGCCACCTTGAAGCGGCTCACGCCGAACTCCTCGGCGATCTGGATCTTGGACTTTCCCTCCAGATAGAAGCGGCGCGCCATCGCCGCCGCCTGGACCATCTCGCCGGGGCCCATGCGCACCCCGGTGCGGCCTGCGGTCACGTTCTCTCCCCAGTTGCCCATCTGATCGGCTCCGCGCTCATCCTCGCACGTACTGCGGAGTACCGGGGCGCGGTGCCCATGGAGTGGTCATGGCCGGTCGGGACGCGGTCACTCGCGGTCAGTGCGCGCAGGCGGCCGCCGCCTGCTTGCGCAGCCGCCGCACCGCGTCGGCCGGGTCCTCCGCGCCGTAGACGGCGGAACCCGCGACGAAGACGTCCGCTCCGGCCTCGGCGCAGCGCTCGATGGTCGAGGCCGAGACTCCCCCGTCCACCTGCAGCCACAGATCCAGCCCGTGCTTGTCGATCAGCTTCCGGGCCCGGCGGATCTTGGGCAGCATGATGTCCAGGAAGGCCTGACCGCCGAAGCCCGGCTCCACGGTCATGATCAGCAGCATGTCGAGTTCGGGGAGCAGGTCCTCGTAGGGCTCGACGGGTGTGGCCGGCCTCAGCGCCATCGAGGCCCGCGCGCCCTTTGCGCGGATCTCGCGGGCCAGGCGCACGGGGGCGGCGGCGGCCTCCGCGTGGAAGGTGACGGAGCCCGCGCCCGCCTCGACGTAGGCCGGAGCCCAGCGATCCGGGTCGGCGATCATCAGATGGCAGTCGAGCGGGGTCTGCGTCGCCTTGCTGAGCGACTCCACGACCGGCATGCCCAGCGTGAGGTTGGGGACGAAGTGATTGTCCATCACGTCGACGTGGAGCCAGTCCGCGCCCTCGACGGCCCGCGCCTCCTCGGCGAGGCGGGCGAAGTCGGCGGAGAGGATACTGGGGTTGATCTGCACGGCCATGCGTCCAGTATGGCGGTGCCCGCCCCTTCTCCGCGCACCGGGCGCAAGGCTGCGGAGCACCACCGGGACGATCCCCACCCCGCGGCAGGCCGCGCGGGGTGCGGGGCCCTCCTCGGGAGCGCGCCCTTCGGCACGCGACGCCGGCGACGCGCCCCGGGCGGCTCGGCAGCCCGTCCGCGGCGGCCCCTGGGCCGCGCTCCGGGCTCGGCGGGCCGAGACCCGCGGGCGGCGAGCGGAACGGCTCCGTCCCATGCCGCCGGGGGCGCGAGGTCCACCGGAACCCGCGAGCGGCGGAGCGGTGGCCCAGGGGCCGCGAGCGCGGCCGTACTGCGCTCACAAAACTGGGCTCGCCGTCGCGCGTCGCACGACGGCCTGTCAGGGATCCGGCCGGGAAGGGCGGATGACGCTCACGTCGTCTGCGACGGCCACCCTCGGGGCGCGCCCTGGTGGCGGCCGGCCACCGGCGGAGACCGCCGACGCGCGTCCGGCTCACGAGAGGCCGATCTCCCCCGCGGACAGCGGTGACCGCCCGCGACGGGCGCGGGCGGTCACCAGGGCACGACAGGTGTCACGCGTTGGGACGCTTGCCGTGGTTGGCGCCCTTCTTCTTCCGGCCGCGCCGCTTGTTGCCTCGCTTGGACATGATGCCCAACTCTCTCGTATAGGACATTTCAACCGCGGTCAGTCTATGGCCGCCGCCGATGCGCGGCACGCCGGCGGCGTCCCGGACGCGAACGCGGACGCCGGGTCACTGCGGGAAGCACTCGCGCAGGAAGGCGTTGCGGAAGACGCCCGACGGGTCGAGCCGGGCGGCAAGCGCACGGAAGTCGTCATAGCGCGGGTAGAGCTCGCTCAGCACGGCGGGTGACGAGGTGAACAGCTTGCCCCAGTGCGGGCGGGGAGCGAAGGGGCGCAGCGCCTCCTCGACGACCTGGAGCGCCCGCGCCACCCCGGCGACGTCGGCGGTCCAGGTGAAGTGGAAGGCGACGCTGTCGCGTCCGTAGGCGGGGCTGAGCCACAGGGAATCAGCCGCCACGGCGCGGATCTCGCCGATCTGCACCTCGGACGAGAACCGCTCCCGCACCTGCCACAGGGCGTCGAACGCCGCTACGGCGTCGCTCCGGTCGACGAAGAACTCCGACTGGATCTCCTCCCCACTGCTCGGGGTGAACTCCAGCCGGAAGTGGGGCAGCCGGGCGTACCAGGGGCCGACGAGGCCCTGCTGCGGCGTGCAGTGCGTGCCGGGCATGCCCGGGATCGGGTGCCGGGGCCCGTCGGCGGCGGTGGCCCCGAACCACTTCCGCGGGGCGGGCTCCGCGCCGTCGGCGTCGACCCGCTCCTTGAGCCACACCTGGTCGGCGGCGCGGTCCCGCCAGCGGGTGAAGACCGACACGCTGTAGCCGGCGGACATCACCGCGTCGAAGTTCCCCTGGAGCTCCTCGCCGGGCATGTCCTCGTAGACGGTCTGGCGCACGGCGAAGGCCGGGACAAGGTCGAGGGTCAGCCGGGTCACCACACCCAGCGCGCCCAGGGCGACGACGGAGCCGTCGAAGTCGTCGTCGCCGCGCCGGACCTCGACCAGCTCGCCGTCGGCCGTGACCATCGTCAGGGCGCGGACCGCGCCGGCCAGGCTGCGCAGGCCGACGCCCGAGCCGTGGGTGCCGGTGGCGCAGGCCCCGGCCACCGAGATGTGCGGCAGCGAGCCGAGGTTGTGCAGCGCCAGCCCCGCCTCGTCGATCGCGCGGACGATCTCACCGAAGCGCAGCCCCGAAGCCACCGTGGCGGTGCGGGCGGCGCTGTCGACCTCGGTCACCGCCGGCAGCCGTGCGGTGGAGACGTGCTCGCCGTCGGTGTCGGCGACGGTGCTGAAGGAGTGCCGGGTGCCGAGGGCGCGTACCCGCCGGGACCGGGCCACGATCTCCTGCAGCTGGGTGACGGACTCGGGATGGTGGAGCCTTTGTGCGGTGAAGGCGACGTTGCCGCCCCAGTTGGTCTCCGCGG
>NZ_CBDRBL010000078.1:0-33640 GCF_965342175.1 Actinacidiphila sp. bgisy167 | reverse complement strand
CCCCCGCCCCCCCCCCCCCCCCCCCCCCCCCCCCCCCCCCCCCCCCCCCCCCCCCCACCCCCCCCCCCCCCCCCCCCCCCCCCCCCCCCCACCCCCCCCCCCCCCCCCCCCCCCCCCCCCCCCCCCGGGCGCTCCGGCGTCTCGGTCACACCGGTCCGGCGACCACCGTGACGCGCTTGGTGAGGGCCACACCCGAACCGTCCCGGCGCGGGTCCTTCGGCGGGAGGTCCGCCGGAGCGCCCGTGGAGGTGGCGGCCCGGGCGGGGGCGCCGCCGGCCCAGGCGAGCAGCAGCATGTCCTCACCCTTCAGGAAGCGCTGGCAGCGCACACCGCCGGTCGCCCGTCCCTTGCGCGGGTACTGGTCGAAGGGCGTGAGCTTGGCCGTACCCTCCTCGGCCCCGGCGAGCGCCTCGCGGGTCCCGGCGAGGGTGAAGACCACGGCGTCCGCCGAGGGGTCGACGGCGGTGAAGGAGATCACCTTCGCGCCCTCCGTCAGTTTGATGCCGGCCATGCCGCCGGCCGCCCGGCCCTGCGGACGCACCTGGCCCGCCGGGTAGCGCAGCAGCTGCGCGTCGTCGGTGATGAAGACCAGATCCTCCTCACCGGTGCGCAGCTCGACGGCGCCGACGACGCGGTCGCCCTCCTTGAGTGAGATGACCTCCAGGCCGTCCTTGTTGGCCGGGTAGTCCGGCACGACGCGTTTGACCACGCCCTGCTCGGTGCCGAGCGCCAGGCCGGGTGAGGACTCGTCCAGGGTGGTCAGGCAGAGCACCTGCTCGTCCTGCTCCAGCGACAGGAACTCCGTGAGCGGCGCTCCGCCGGACAGGTTCGGCGCGCCGGAGCTCTCCGGCAGGATCGGCAGGTCGATCACGGCGAGCCGCAGCAGGCGCCCGGTGGAGGTCACCACACCGATGTCGGCCCGCGCCGTGGTCGGGATCGCCGAGACGATCACGTCGTGCTTGACCCGCTTGCCGTCGGCCGGGGTCGAGGCCTCGCCGTTCGCCGTACGGGCCAGCAGCCCGGTGGAGGAGAGCAGCACGCGGCACGGGTCGTCGGCGACCTCCAGCGGGACCGCCGCGACGGGGGCCGCGCCCGGCTCCATCAGCACGGTGCGGCGCTCGGTGGCGTACTTCTTGGCGACCGCCGCCAGCTCGGCGCTGACCAGCTTGCGCAGCTCGGCGTCGGACTCCAGGATCCGGGTCAGCTCCTCGATCTCCGCCATCAGCCTGTCCCTCTCGGACTCCAGTTCCATCCGGTCGAAGCGGGTCAGCCGGCGCAGCGGGGTGTCCAGGATGTACTGGGTCTGGATCTCCGACAGCGCGAAGCGCTCGATGAGGCGTTCCTTGGCCTGGGCGGCGTTGTCGCTGGAGCGGATGATCGAGATGACCTCGTCGATGTCGACCAGGGCGACCAGCAGGCCCTCCACCAGGTGGAGACGGTCCCGGCGCTTGCCGCGGCGGAACTCGCTGCGTCGCCGGACGACCTCGAAGCGATGGTCGAGGTAGACCTCCAGCAGCTCCTTCAGGCCCAGCGTGAGCGGCTGGCCGTCGACCAGCGCCACGTTGTTGATCCCGAAGGACTCCTCCATGGGCGTCAGCTTGTAGAGCTGCTCCAGGACGGCCTCGGGGTGGAAGCCGTTCTTCACCTCGATGACCAGCCGCAGTCCGTGCTCGCGGTCGGTGAGGTCCTTGACGTCCGCGACGCCCTGCAGCTTCTTCGAGCCGACCAGGTCCTTGATCTTGGAGATGACCTTCTCCGGCCCGACCGAGAACGGCAGCTCGGTCACGACCAGGCCCTTGCGGCGGGCCGTCACGTCCTCCGTCGACACCGTGGCGCGGATCTTGAAGGTTCCGCGGCCGGTCTCGTACGCGTCCCGGATGCCGTCCAGGCCCACGATCCGGCCGCCGGTCGGCAGGTCCGGGCCGGGGACGTGGCGCATCAGCGCCTCGAGATCCGCGTTCGGGTAGCGGATCAGGTGGCGGGCGGCGGCGATGACCTCGCCGAGGTTGTGCGGCGGCATGTTGGTCGCCATGCCGACCGCGATGCCGGAGGCGCCGTTGACCAGCAGATTCGGATAGGCGGCCGGGAGGGTCACCGGCTCCTGCTCCTGGCCGTCGTAGTTCGGCGCGAAGTCGACCGTGTCCTCGTCGATCGACTCGACCATCAGCATCGCGGCGGGAGCGGTACGGCACTCCGTGTAACGCATCGCGGCCGGAGGGTCGTCGTTGCCGAGCGAGCCGAAGTTGCCGTGGCCGTCGACCAGCGGCACGCGCATCGAGAACGGCTGGGCCATGCGCACCAGCGCGTCGTAGATCGAGGCGTCGCCGTGCGGGTGGAGCTTGCCCATCACCTCGCCGACGACGCGGGCGCACTTCACGAAGCCCCGCTCGGGACGCAGCCCCATCTCGTTCATCTGGTACACGATCCGCCGGTGCACCGGCTTGAGCCCGTCGCGGGCGTCGGGGAGCGCGCGCGAGTAGATGACCGAGTAGGCGTACTCGAGGAAGGACCCCTGCATCTCGTCGACGACGTCGATGTCGAGGATGCGCTCCTCGAAATCGTCCGGCGGCGGGGTCTTCGTGGTGCGGCGGGCCATCAGGGCGCTGCTCCTTCGGCTGGACCTCATGGGAAAGGACAAGGGACTGACGCGGACCATTGTGGACCGCCGCACCGACAGTCCGGACCACCCCCCGGCCGCTACGCGGTGGCGACGGGAACTTCGCGGGCCCTTCGTCCGCTGCCTAGAGTGGCAGGTCTCAGCACAAAACAACGAGTACGCGACCGGAAGGACAGCTTGCCCATGGGTCACACGGCCACGCCGGAGGCAGATTCCGGCGGCCTCACCGCGACCGAGTACCGCCTGGCCAACGGCCTGCGCGTCGTGCTCTCCGAGGACCACCTCACCCCGGTCGCCGCGGTCTGCCTCTGGTACGACGTCGGTTCCCGCCACGAGGTGAAGGGCCGCACCGGACTCGCCCACCTCTTCGAGCACTTGATGTTCCAGGGTTCGGCGAACGTCAAGGGCAACGGCCACTTCGAACTGGTCCAGTCCGCCGGCGGCTCCCTCAACGGCACCACCAGTTTCGAGCGCACCAACTACTTCGAGACCATGCCGGCCCACCAGTTGGAGCTCGCGCTGTGGCTCGAGGCCGACCGCATGGGCAGCCTGCTGTCCGCGCTGGACCTGGAGAGCCTGGACAACCAGCGCGACGTGGTCAAGAACGAGCGCCGCCAGCGGTACGACAACGTTCCCTACGGCACCGCCTTCGAGCGGCTGACGGCGATGGCGTACCCCGACGGCCACCCGTACCACCACACCCCCATCGGTTCCATGGCGGACCTGGACGCGGCCTCCCTGGAGGACGCGCGCGCCTTCTTCCGGACGTACTACGCGCCGAACAACGCCGTCCTCGCGGTCGTCGGCGACATCGACCCGGAGCAGACGCTGGCCTGGATCGAGAAGTACTTCGGCACCATCCCGTCCCACGACGGCAAGCCGGCGCCCCGCGACGGTTCACTCCCCGGGGTGATGGGCGGGCAGCTGCGCGAGGTCGTCGAGGAGGACGTCCCCTCGCGCGCGCTGATGGCCGCCTACCGGCTGCCGCACGACGGCACCCGCGAGGCCGACGCCGCCGACCTGGCGCTGACCGTGCTCGGCGGCGGTGAGTCCTCGCGCCTGCACAACCGCCTGGTCCGCCGGGACCGCAGCGCCGTCGCGGCCGGGTTCGGCCTGCTGCGGCTGGCCGGGGCGCCGTCGCTCGGCTGGCTCGACGTGAAGACGTCCAGTGGCGTCGAGGTGCCCGCCGTCGAGGCGGCCGTCGACGAGGAACTGGCCCGCTTCGCCGAGGAGGGGCCGACCGCGGAGGAGATGGAGCGGGCGCAGGCCCAGCTCGAGCGCGAGTGGCTGGACCGGCTCGCCACGGTGGGCGGCCGCGCCGACGAACTGTGCCGCTACGCCGTGCTGTTCGGCGACCCGCAGCTGGCGCTGACGGCCGTCGGGCGCATCCTGGACATCACCGCCGACGAGGTGCGCGCGGTCGCCGCCGCCACCCTGCGGCCCGACAACCGCGCCGTGCTGGTCTACGAGCCCACGGGCTCCGCTGCCGGCGAGGGCTCCGACGAGGACGAGGAGGGCGCGGACCAGTGACCGACGTCCAGACCACCATGACGTTCCACCCGCGGCCGCAGCCGGGGCAGCCGAGGCCCTGGGACTTCCCGGTCCCCGAGCGCTCCACGCTGCCCAATGGACTGACGGTGCTGAGCAGCCGGCGGCCCGGGCAGAAGGTCGTCGCCGTGGAGGTGCTGCTCGCGGCGCCGCTCGACGCCGAGCCCGAGGGGCTGGACGGCGTCGCCACGATCATGGCGCGGGCGCTGTCCGAGGGCACCGACAAGCACACCGCCGAGGAGTTCGCCGCCGAGTTGGAGCGCTGCGGGGCCACCCTGGACGCCCACGCCGACCACCCGGGCGTCCGGGTCTCTTTGGAGGTGCCCGCCTCCCGCCTCGACAAGGCCCTCGGGCTGCTCGCCGACGCGCTGCGCGCCCCGGCGTTCCCGGACGGCGAGATCGAGCGGCTGGTGCGCAACCGCCTCGACGAGATCCCGCACGAGCTGGCCAACCCCGCGCGGCGCGCCGCCATGGCGCTGTCCAAGGAGCTCTTCCCCGCGGAACTGCGCTGCTCCCGGCCGCGCCAGGGCACCGAGGAGACGGTCGCGCGCATCGACGCGGCCGCCGTCCGCGCCTTCTACGACGCGCACGTCCGGCCGTCCACCTCGACGGCCGTCGTGGTCGGCGACCTCACCGGGATCGATCTGGAGTCGCTGCTGGAGAGCACGCTGGGGGAGTGGAGCGGCAAGCCCGCCGAGCGCCGCCCGCTGCCCGCGATCACCGCGGACGACGCCGCGCGCGTCGTGATCGTCGACCGGCCCGGGTCCGTCCAGACCCAGGTGCTCATCGGCCGCGCCGGGGCGGACCGCCACGACCCGGTGTGGGCCGCCCAGGTGCTCGGCACGTACTGCCTCGGCGGCACGCTGACCTCGCGCCTGGACCGCGTCCTGCGCGAGGAGAAGGGCTACACCTACGGTGTCCGGGCCTTCGGGCAGGTGCTGCTCTCCACGCCGGAAGGCACCGGCGTCTCGCTGCTCGGCATCACCGGGTCCGTGGCGACCGACGTCACCGCGCCCGCGCTGGCCGACACCTGGCAGGTGCTGCGCACCCTGGCGGCGCAGGGCCTGACCGACGAGGAGCGCGACGCCGCCGTGCAGAACCTGGTGGGCGTCGCCCCGCTGCGCTACGAGACCGCCTCGGCGGTGGCCGGCACCTACGCCGACCAGGTCGAGCAGTCCCTGCCGGACGACTTCCAGGCGCGGCTCTACGAGCGCCTGGCCGCCACCGGCACGGTCGAGGCGACGGCCGCGGCCGTCAACGCCTTCCCGCTGGACCGGCTCGTGGTCGTCCTGGTCGGCGACGCCTCCGTCATCGCGGACCCGGTCCGCGAGCTGGGCATCGGCCCGGTCGAGGTCGTCACGGGCAACTGACGGACCTGCCAGCCGCGGCCCCGGGCGCCCTCGCGGCGCCCGGGGCCGCGGCGCGCCCGTACCCGTTCAGCGGGCCAGCCGGGCCGTCGCCACGTTGATGCGCGTGCCGCACGGAACGCGTCCGCCGGCTCCGGTCAGGCCCGCGACCCGGTCCAGGAAAAGGGCGCGCAGCTCCGCGGTCCGCTCCTCGTCCAGCGCCTCCATGTCGTAGAAGACCCCGGTGAGGCTCGACCAGACCTCCTCCGGTGTCCCGTCCATGCCGATGACGACCGTCTCCCAGGACAGTGGCGCGAAACCGAGCGGCGCGAGGAGCCCGTCGAGCCCCTCCCGGGTCCGTGTCCTGCGGTCGCCCAGCCGCGGGATGCGCCGCTCCGGCGCCGCCGCCCAGAACGGCCGAGCCACGTCCAGGAAGAGCTCCACGGCCTCGCCGGGGACGGGCCCGCCGCCGACGGCGACCGCGAAGGTGCCGCCCGGTGCGAGCACCCGCGCCGCCTCGGCAGCCACCTGGTCGGGGTCCGCCATCAGCATCAGGGCCATGTGGCTGACCACGGCGTCGAACGAGGCGTCGGCGAAGGGCAGCTCCTGGGCACGGCCCTGCCGCAGGACGGCGCCGGCCAGCCCGGGCCGACGGCGGGCGAGGGTGAGCTCGCCCTCCGACAGGTCGACGCCGCCGTTTCGGCGCCGCGCCCGGCGAGCAGTTCCAGCAGGGCGCCGTCCGCGCAGCCGAGGTCCAGGACCCGCCGGGCGCCCGCGACGCGCTCGGCCAGCACCTCGTAACCGGTCCGGCCGTCGCGGGTGGGGGCGGCCTCGGTCCCCTTCGACTGCAGGCCGGGCATCCGGTCGTGGAAGGCGCGCAGGAAGTCCTCGGCGGCGCGGGCGGCGTCGGTGACCGCCGCTGGTGTCGTGGTCATCCCGTGACCGTACGCACAAGGCGCCGCCGCCGGGCCCGGACGGCCACGCCGCTCCTGTGGCAGCGGTCACATGACTGCCTCGCGCGGTCGCCGCCGGGCCGGCGCTTCGCGAGAACGCTCCCCGAGGGCGCTGCTGCCTCCCGGGGAGCCGGCCTCCGAGGAGCGTGAGGAGCGGGATGAGGCGGCATTGCGGACGGTTGCGACCGGTTGTGATCGGTTGACGTCCGGTGTGGCATGTCGCACACATCGCCGGATTTTTTTGGAGTCGGGAGCAACGCCCGGATAACGTCCTCGGGTTGCCCGGCGGAAGCAGCCGCCTCCCGCGGCACCGGAGCAACGATCGCCGAGTCCCCGTCGGGCGTGAGCCTGGGGAGCCGGGGACCCACCTGTGTCGTCCCTGGGGTGAATCGGGCGGCCCGCGCCGTCCGTAGGAGACCTTCCTGCTCCGAACCCGTCAGCTAACCCGGTAGGCGAGAAGGAAGGAAAGGATTCCGCCTGCCCATGGCGTCGATCTCCATACGCTCCGCCCTGGCCGGCGCCGCCGCGCTGACCACCGCCACCACCGGTGCGTTCGTCGGGCCCGCCGCGGCCGCCGACGCCGGGACCGAGGGTTCGGCCTTCGCCCGCTGCGCCGCTGTCGCCGGGGACCTCGCCACCCAGCTCGCCGACCAGGCGTCGGCCCAGCACCGGGCCGCCGTGGTCGCGCAGAAGCGCCACGACGCCCAGGTCGTACAGGCCGAGCGGGCCGCTCGCGTGCGGGCTGCCAAGGAGGCCGCGGCCAAGGCGGCACGGGAGCGCGCCGCGCGGCACGCGTCGCGCAGCGCCGCGTCGGGCCGCGGCACCCTTGGCGGCTGGATGCTGCCGGTCGCCGGAGCTATCGGCACCCCCTATCACGCGGCCAGCGGCCTGTGGTCCTCCGGCCACCACACCGGCGTGGACTTCGTGGTCCCCGTCGGCACTCCCGTGCACGCCGCCGGTGCGGGCACCGTCGTCGAGGCCGGCTGGGGCGGCTCGTACGGCAACAACGTCGTCATCCGCCACGCGGACGGCATGTACACCCAGTACGGCCACCTTTCGTCGCTGCGCGTGTCCGTGGGCCAGCGGGTCTTCGCGGGCCAGCAGATCGGCCTGTCGGGCGCCACCGGCAACGTCACCGGGCCGCACCTGCACTTCGAGGCCCGCAGGGCCCCGTCCTACGGTTCCGACGTGGATCCGCTGGCGTATCTGCGCTCCAAGGGCGTCCGCATCTGAGCCATCCCCCTCCCCCCACACGAAGGCCCCGGTTCCCCCGCCGGGGCCTTCGCCATACCGGTTCCGCCGGCCGCCGATGTGTCCAAAAATACGCCATGAATTCAGGGCGGCCATCGGTACCGGCGCCGTTCTGGAATAGAGTCTCGGCAGAAAGGCCGACTCCGCCGTTGCACGGGGATTAAGGGACGTCGGCGCGCACCGAAAGGAACCTGCGATATGGGGTCGGACGTGAACGGGACCGGCGGTGCAAGCCCCCGGATTTCGACCCGGACGGTGTGTACGGCGATCCGTGAGGACATCGTCAGCGGGTTCTTCGCACCGGGGAGCCGGCTGACCGAGGAGCAGTTGGCCAAGCGCTACGGGGTGTCCCGGGTGCCGGTGCGCGAGGCGCTGCGCACCCTGGAGTCCGAGGGCTTCGTGCAGACCCGCCGGCACGCCGGGGCGTCCGTCGCCGAGCCGACCGAGCAGGAGGCCGCCGACCTGCTGGACATCCGGGCCCTGCTGGAGCCGCTGGGCGTCGCGCGAGCGGCGCAGCGGCGTACCGAATCGCATGTGAAGGTGCTGCGCGGACTCGTCCGGCTGGGGCAGGAGCGTGCGCTGCGGCGGCAGTTGTCGGATCTGCCCGCGCTGGACGGCTGGTTCCACGAGACGCTGGCCCAGGCCTCCGGCAGCCCTACCCTGGTGGCGCTGCTGACCCAGCTGCGGCACAAGATCGCCTGGGTGTACGCGGTGGACAACCCAGGGCGCGCCGTGGAGTCGTGGGAGGAGCACGGCGCGCTCGTGGACGCCGTGGCGCGTGGCGACGCCGAGCGGGCCCGGCGGCTGACGGCGGCCCATGTGGAGCGGGCCGCGGCGGAGCACCGGCTGCGGCGTCCGCAGAGCACGGGCCGCGGCGCCGCGGCCCGGTGAGGAATCGGAAACACGCCGTACACACTTCGAGCGGCCGGATTTAACAGAAGTGCCGTATAAGAATCGGAGAATGGCGCCCGAATGCTTTCCTGCGTATGGCGGCGTGCGCTGCGCGGAATGTGAACACCAAGACGGAGAGGCGGCCCGGGGGAAATTCAGTCGAATTTCCCCCGGGCCGCCTCGGGTGCCGTATGCCGTCGCCCGCGCGAGGTGTCAGACGGTCTCGGGAAGCTCGTCCAGCCCTTCGGAGACGAGCTTGGCCAGGCTGTCCAGGGCGGTGTCCGCGCCATCGGCGTCGGAAGCGAGCACGACCTCCTCGCCGCCGGCCACACCCAGGCTCAGTACGGCGAGCATCGAGGCGGCGTTGACGGGGGCGCCGTCCGCCTTCGCGATGGTGACGGGCACGCCCAGGGCGGTGGCCGCGCGGACGAAGATCGAAGCAGGACGTGCGTGCAGGCCCTCGGCCCAGCCGACGGTGACGCGGCGCTCAGCCATGGTGTTGCCCTTCGGATCGTTCCTAGGAGGTCTAGACCAGTCTGCCATGTCTCGGACACCGGTCCGTCCTCTCATCGTCGCACCCGTCCCGCGGCGAACGGGGGCCCGTACGCTGGGGCCATGACGACGCCGTCCGACGCGCAGCGCGACTACCCGGTCCACTGGGAGGCGGACGTGGTCCTGCGCGACGGTGGGGCCGCCCACGTCCGGCCCATCGCGCCGGACGACGCGGAACGGCTGGTGAGCTTCTACGAGAAGGTCTCGGACGAGTCCAAGTACTACCGCTTCTTCGCGCCCTACCCCCGGCTCTCCGACCGGGACGTGCACCGTTTCACCCACCACGACTACCGCGACCGCGTCGGCCTGGCGGCCCTGGTCGGCGGCGAGTTCATCGCGACCGTGCGCTACGACCGCACCGACGACGGCGAGGCCGAGGTGGCCTTCCTGGTCCAGGACGCGCACCAGGGCCGCGGCGTGGCCTCCGCACTGCTGGAGCACATCGCCGCGGTGGCCCGGGAGCGGGGCATCCGCCGCTTCGTCGCCGAAGTCCTCCCGGCCAACCAGAAGATGATCAAGGTCTTCACCGACGCGGGCTACACCCAGCAGCGCAGCTTCACCGACGGCGTCGTCCGGCTCGAACTCGACCTCGAGCCCACCGAGCGGTCCCTCGCCGTCATGCGCGCCCGCGAGCAGCGGGCCGAGGCCCGCTCGGTGCAGCGACTGCTCGCCCCCGCCTCGGTCGCCGTCATCGGCGCCGGCCGCAGGCCCGGCGGTGTGGGCCGGGGAGTGCTCCGCAACATCGTCGCGGGCGGCTACACCGGCCGCGTCCATGCCGTGAACCGCTCCTTCCTCCAGGACCTGCGCACGCTCGAACCCGAAGGCGTCCCCGCCCACCGCTCCGTCGCCGAGATTGCCGACCGTGTCGACCTCGCAGTGATCGCCGTCCCGGCGGACGAGGTCGCCGAGGTGGTCGACGCCTGCGGGCGGCACGGCGTCCTCGGCCTGCTGGTGATCTCCTCCGGCTACGCCGAGTCCGGCGCCGAGGGCCGCCGCAGGCAGCGCGCCCTGGTACGGCAGGCCCTCGCGTACGGCATGCGCGTCATCGGCCCCAACGCGTTCGGCGTCCTCAACTCCGCCGAGGACGTCCAGCTCAACGCCTCCCTGTCGCCGCAGACCCCGGGCGCCGGCCGGCTCGGGCTGTTCACCCAGTCCGGAGCCATCGGCATCGCGCTGCTGGCCGGGCTGCGCCGGCGCGGAGCCGGGCTGTCGTCGTTCGTCTCGGCGGGCAACCGGGCGGACGTCTCGGGCAACGACATCCTGCAGTTCTGGTACGACGACCCGGCCACCGACGTCGCCCTGCTCCACCTCGAGACCCTCGGCAACCCGCGCAAGTTCTACCGGCTCGCCCGGCGTACCGCCGCCGTCAAGCCGGTCGTCGTGGTCAAGGGCGCACGGCACTCGGAGGCCGCCCCGCCCGGACACGCGGTGCCCCCCGCCCGCATCCCCGACAGCACCGTCTCCGCCCTGCTGCGGCAGGCCGGCGTCATCCGCACCGACACCGTCACCGAGCTGCTCGACACCGGGCTGCTCCTGTCGTGCCGGCCGCTGCCCGCGGGACCCCGCGTCGCGATCCTCGGCAACTCCGAGTCGCTCGGCCTGCTCACCTACGACGCATGCCTCACCGCGGGCCTGGAACCCGGCCGCCCCCTCGACCTGACCACCGCCGCCGCCCCCGAGGACTTCCGGACCGCTCTCGCGGCGGCCCTCGCCGACCCCGCGCACGACGCCGTCGTGGTCACCGCCATCCCGCGCGTCGGCTCGGAACTCGTCGAGGTGCCCGCGAGCAGCGACGACCCGGAGCTGGCCGAAGCCCTCCGCGCCGCCGCGGACGGGGCCGGTACCGGCAAGCCCGTCGTGGTCGTCCACACCGCGCTGGAGGCCATGGCCACCCGGCTCGCGGCCGTCCGCGTCCCCGCCTACGGCGCCGCCGAGCGCGCGGTGAAGGCACTGGCCGCGGCCGTCGGCTACGCACGGTGGCGCAGGGACACCCGCGTCCCCGGCAGGGTGCCGGAGTTCGAGGACGTCGACGAGGCGGGCGCACGACGGGACGTCACGCGGCTGCTCGGCGAGGCCGAGAGGACGTCGCGCGCCGCCCGCGCGCCCGACGAGGCCGGCGCGCTTGCCACCGCCACCGGGGAGCGGGAGCAGGACGAGGCCGCGGAGCCCACCGCCACCCACGGCGTCACGCTCGACGACCGCGCGGCCGCCGAGCTGCTCGCCCGCTACGGCATCCCGGTGCGGCCCGCGCTGCCGGCTCCCGGGATCGACGCGGCCCTGGAGGCCGCCGGCCGGCTCGGCTACCCGGTGGCCCTCAAGACCACCGCGCCCCACCTGCGGCACCGCGCCGACCTCGGCGGCGTACGCCTGGACATCGCCGACCCCGAGGACCTCGTCCGCGCCTTCGGGGAGCTGACCGCCCGGCTGGGCACCCCGCAGGAGCTGTGCCCGGTCGTGCAGGCCATGGCACCGCGCGGCGTCGACACCGTCGTACGCGCCACCGTCGACCCCGCCGCGGGCGCCGTGCTCTCCTTCGGCATCGCCGGCGCCCCCTCCGAACTCCTCGACGACATGGCGCACCGGCTGGTCCCGGCCACCGACCGGGACGTCGCCGAGCTCGTCCGCTCCATCAGGGCCGCCCCGCTGCTGTTCGGCTGGCGCGGTGCGGAGCCGGTGGACACCGGTGCCCTCGAAGAACTGCTGCTCCGGGTGTCACTGCTGGTAGACGACCTGCCCGAGGTGGTCGGCGTCGAGCTCGAACCGGTCGTGGTCGCCCCCGCCGGCCTCACCGTGCTCGGCGGCTCCGTACGTCTCGCCCGGCCCCCGGCCCGCACGGACCTCGGGCCTCGGGCACTGTCGTCCTTCTGAACACATGCTCCGCATTAGGATGGTCGCCATGGCGAAGACCGGTACGACGACCCAGGGGCTGCGCGCGGCCATCGAACGCAGTGGCTACTACCCCGCCCTTGTGGCCGAGGCCGTGGAGGCCGCCGTCGGCGGGGAGCCGGTCGCGTCGTACCTGGTCCACCAGGAGACCACCTTCGACGCGAACGAGGTCCGCCGACATGTCACCGTCCTGGTCCTGACCAGTACCCGCTTCATCGTCAGCCACACCGACGAGCAGAGCGCCGACGACACCTCGCCGAGCCCCTACGCCACCACCTCCTCGGAGTCGGTCAAGCTCGAGCGGATCTCGTCGGTCGTGCTGAGCCGGGTGGTCGCCAACCCCGAGTCGTACACCCCGGGCACCCTGCCCCGCGAGGTCGTGCTGACCATCGGCTGGGGCGCGGTGAGCCGCATCGACCTCGAGCCCGCCGCCTGCGGAGACCCCAACTGCGAGGCCGACCACGGCTACACCGGCTCCTCCACCGCCGACGACCTCAGCCTGCGGGTGAGCGAGGCGGGCGACGGCCCCGAGACCGTCCGCCAGGCCCTGGCCTTCGCGCAGGCGCTCTCCGAGGCGACCGCGGGCGCGGCCTCCTGATGGTCCATCCCGCCCCGTCCTACGAACCGCTGGATCCGTACGCCGCGCCCGCCCCCCGCTACGGCGACGGCGCGCTGAGCGACCTGCTGCCCGCGGTAGCCGCCGGGCTCGGCGTCCCCGGTGTCCCACGGACGGCCCTCGACCTCGCGCCCGCCGACCGGGTGTGCGTGTTCCTCGTCGACGGCATGGGGTGGGAACTGATCCGCCGCCATTCCGATGAGGCGCCGTTCCTCACCTCCCTGATGGCCGGCTCGGCCGCCGGCAGCGGCCGGCCGATCACCGCGGGCTTCCCCTCCACCACCGCGACCTCGCTCGCCTCCGTCGGCACCGGCCTGCCGCCCGGCGTGCACGGCCTGGCCGGCTACACCGTGCTGAACCCGGACACCGGCGAGCTGATGAACCAGCTGCGTTGGCAGCCGTGGACCTCACCTGCCGACTGGCAGCCGCACCCCACCGTCTTCCGGCTCGCCCAGGAGGCCGGGATCGAGACCTGCCAGGTCACCTCGCCCACGTTCGAGCACACCCCGCTGACCAAGATCGCCCTCAGCGGCGGCACCTTCCACGGGCGGCTCACCGGCGAGGAACGCATGGACCTCACCGCCGAGCGGCTCGCCGCGGCCGACCGGGCGCTGGTCTACACGTACTACAGCGAGCTGGACTCCATGGGCCACCGCCACGGTGTCGACTCCGACGCCTGGCGCGGCCAGCTGATGACGGCCGACCGGCTGGTCCAGCGGCTCGCCGAGCAACTCCCGCCGCGCAGCGCCCTCTATGTCACCGCCGACCACGGCATGATCGACATCCCCTTCGACCCGGAGTCGCGGATCGACTTCGACGAGGACTGGGAGCTGCGCGCCGGTGTCGCCGTCCTCGGCGGCGAGGCCCGCGCCCGCCACGTCTACGCGGTGCCGGGCGCCGCGGCCGACGTCCACGCCGTCTGGAGCGAGGTGCTCGGAGAGCAGATGTGGGTGGCCTCCCGCGAGGAGGCGATCGCGGCGGGCTGGTTCGGCCCCGTCGTGGAGGACCGGGTGCGCGGCCGTATCGGCGACGTCGTCGCCGTCGCCCGGGACGACATCGCGATCGTCGCCACACGCACCGAGCCGGGGGAGTCCACCATGGTGGGTCTGCACGGCTCCATGACCCCCGTGGAGCAGTTGGTGCCGCTGCTCGAAGTCCGCACCTGACGCATCGCGCCCGTACCGCCCCTTCCGACCCGCCCACCGCCCGCCCGAAAGGCCGCCGCCTCCTCATGCCTGAGCTCGTGTTCTTCTCCGGAACGATGGACTGCGGGAAGAGCACCCTCGCCCTGCAGATCGAGCACAACCGCTCGGCGCGCGGACTGGAGGGCCTGATCTTCACCCGCAACGACCGTGCGGGCGAAGGCGTCCTGTCCTCCCGGCTCGGCCTGGAGACCAAGGCCGTCGAGGCGGCCGACGACTTCGACTTCTACGGCTACCTCGTCACGCACCTGTCCGCCGGGGCCCGCGCCGACTACGTCATCGTCGACGAGGCCCAGTTCTTCACCCCCGACCAGATCGACCAACTCGCGCGCATCGTCGACGACCTGCGGCTTGACGTCTTCGCCTTCGGGATCACCACCGACTTCCGCACCAAGCTCTTCCCGGGCTCCCAGCGGCTGGTGGAGATGGCCGACCGGATCGAGGTGCTCCAGGTCGAGGCCCTGTGCTGGTGCGGCGCCCGGGCCACGCACAACGCCCGTACGGTGGACGGGAAGATGGTCGTCGAGGGCGAGCAGGTCGTCGTCGGCGACGTCAACCGCCCCGGCACGGCGATCGGCTACGAGGTGCTCTGCCGCCGCCACCACATCCGGCGGATGACAGCGGCCGCGGCGCGTGCGGCGGCCATCTCCCCGGACGTCCTGCCGGTCGACTGACCGGCGCGGTGCCCGCACACCTTCGCCGGTTGCAGGGTGGGTGACGAAAAGGGAGAGGGGTGGCTCCCTCCGGCCGCGGTACGGTTCCGTCATGTCCCGATCAGCCGATGGCGCCCTCTCCCAGCCCCCCGTCACCGCGGACGACCTCGACCTTGCCGTGCAGCTCGCCCTGGCGGTCCTGCGCGCGGCGCCCCCGGCCGCGTGGGAAGGCAAGGCCGGTGGCCTGGAATGGGACTGCTGGGAAACCGCCGAGCACCTCAGCGACGATCTCTTCGCCTACGCCGTGCAACTGGGCCCCAGAACGCCGCCCTTGGACGGCGATGTGCCCTTCGTGTGGGAGAGCCGACGTCCCGGCGGCCCGGCGAACGCCGTTCACGCGAACCGCGAGGCGGGGCCGGCCGGTCTGCTGCAGGTCCTGGAAGCGAGCGGCGCGCTGCTCGTCGCGATGGTGCGCACGACGCCTCCGCAGACCCGTGCTCACCACGTCTTCGGCGTCTCGGATCCCGAGGGTTTCGCCGCGATGGGGGTCGTGGAGACCCTGGTGCACGCGTATGACCTGGCACAAGGGCTCGGCCTCGCATGGAGCCCGCCCGCCGGTCTGTGCTCCCGGGTGCTCGCTCGGCTGTTCCCGCACGCACCGTCGTCCGCGGCTCCCTGGCCCACCCTCCTATGGGCCACCGGACGCTCCGAACTGCCCGGACACCCCCGTCTCACCACCTGGCGCTGGGACGGCACCCCCCGGGGATAGACGCGGGCGTCTCGCCGCAGGGGCAGGCCCCCTGCGTTCGGGGCGCGAGCGCTACCGGGCACCGCCGTCCGGCTGCGGCAGGGGGGCGGTCACCGTGAAGACGGCGCCCTCGGGGTCCGCCACGGTCGCCTGCCGGCCGTGCTCGCTGTCGTGCGGCCCGCCGAGGACACCGCCGCCCAGTTCGCCTACCTGCTGGACGGCCTCGTCGGTGTCGGCCACCTGGAAGTACGTCATCCAGTGCGCCCCGCGGTCCGGCGGCAGGGACCGGCCGACACCGCGGACGCCGCCGACCGGACGACCGGCGAGGTGGAGGGTGAGGTGGTCGGTGCCGGCGGAGACCAGCGCGTCGGCCTCCAGTCCGAAGACCGTCGAATAGAACGCGCCGACCTGCGCGGTCTCCCGGATGGCCAACTCGTTCCACACCGGCGCGCCCGGCTCGCCGAAGATCTCGGTGCCCCGGTGGCGCCGAGCCTGCCACACCCCGAACACCGCGCCCGCCGGGTCCGAGGCGACGGCCAGTCGTCCCGCGTCGTCCGCGTCCAACGGGCCGACGCCCACCGTGCCGCCGCAGATCCGGATCAGCTCGGCGGTCTTGTCGGCGTCGTCCGAGGCGAAGTAGGTCGTCCAGGCGGCCGGCAGGTGCCGGTCCCGGGGCAGTTCGCCGATGCCCGCCACGCTCTGACCGCCCAACGTGGCGCGTACGTACGGGCCCAGTGCGTGCGGACCGGGACGGAACTCCCAGCCGAACAGGTGACTGTAGAACTCCTGTGTGGCCTCGACGCTGCGAGTCAGCAGGCTGACCCAGCACGGTGTGCCGTGCGGGTGGCGGTTCCCTACCTCGGTCATCGATTCTCTCCTGGGAAGCAACGCTCGGGCTTGCCGGGGACGTGCCGCAGCGATGCTCGCACCACCGGGTGTGCCGCGGACCGGAACCGCGCCGCAGGTTTCCCGCGCCGGGGGACCACAATGGGCTCATGCATCCTGTCATCACCGTAACGGAACTGGCCGCGCTCCCGAAGGGCTCCTCAGGAGGCGCCACGCTTCTGGATGTCCGCTACCAACTCGGGGGCCCGCCCGGCCGTCCCGCCTACGAGGCCGGGCACCTGCCCGGCGCGCACTACGTCGACCTGGAGACCGAGCTCGCCGGGGCGCCCGGGACGGCGGGGCGTCATCCCCTCCCGGATCTCGCGGTGTTCACGGCCGCCATGCGCCGCGCGGGTGTCGGCCCGGACCGCGACGTCGTGGTCTACGACGGCCATCTCGGCTGGGGCGCCGCCCGCGCGTGGTGGCTGCTGCGATGGGCCGGGCACGAGCGGGTACGCGTCCTGGACGGCGGGCTGGCGGCTTGGACGGCGGCCGGACTGCCCCTGGAGACGGACGTTCCCCCCGACGAGAACGGCGAGTTCACCCCCGCGCCGGGCGCGCTTGCCGTGCTCACCGCCGACGACGCTGCGGCACTGGCGCGGCGCGGGGTCCTCCTGGACGCCCGGGCGCCGGAGCGCTACCGGGGCGAGACCGAGCCCATCGACTCCGTCGCCGGTCACATCCCCGGCGCGGTCAACGCCCCGACCACGGAGAACGTCGACCCGGGCACCGGTGTCTTCCTCGCGCCTGACGAACTGGCGAAGCGCTTTGGCGCGGTGGGCGCCACGCCCGGGGCCGAGGTCGGCGTGTACTGCGGCTCCGGCGTTTCCGGAGCCCACGAAGTGCTGGCCCTGGCGATCGCCGGAATCCCCGCGGCGCTTTACGTCGGCTCCTGGAGCGAGTGGTCGAGGGCGGGCCGCGACGTCGCGACGGGGCCGCAGCCGGGCTGACGCGGCGTCGGCGCCGGCGCAGCCGCGCCGCCACGCGAAGGAGCACGCCGGGCACCGCGCGAAAGACCGCTCGAAGGAGTGCACCCAGGAGCGAGCCGAGGACCGGACCGAGTCACCGCCTGACAGCGCGGTGCCTCAAGGCCGGTCCCGGTCATTCCTGCTTCTTGCGCCGGCTTCCGAAGACGATCTCGTCCCAGCTCGGCACCGTCGCCCGTCGCCCCGGCCGGACCCCGTCCGCCTCGGCCTGTCGGTCGGTGGACCCGACCAGCCGGTCGCGGTGGGCGCCGACGGAACGCGGCATCAGGACGTCGGCGTACGCGGATCCCGCTCCGGCGCTCGCGGCGGGAGCAGGCGGCGCCTCCTCCTCCACGGACGTGTCGTCCTCCGCAGCCGGCGTGTCGGGGGAGGGCGGCCCCGCCTGGGCCGGCACCACCATGTCCCCACGGAAGCTCGGGACCGCCTCCAGAAGACTGGTCAGGGAGTCGCGCTCCTCCTCCGCCCGCTCCTCGGCCGTGCGTTCGGCCCGGTCCGGGCGCTCCGGCCGGTCGAGCACACGGTCGCGCGGGAGCCGTGCGATCCGCGGCACGAAGGGGTAGCTCGGCTCCTGCGCCTGCTCCTGGGTGGTCTCGCCGATGAGCGCGCGCGCCTCGTCGTCCACGGCCTGGACGAGCCGGCGGGGCGGGTCGTACGTCCAGCTCGCGGAGTGCGGTTCGCCGGCCACCCGGTAGACCAGGAGCACCTCCCAGGTGCCGTCGTCACGGCGCCAGGAGTCCCACAGGATGCTGTCCTTCTCGGCGCCGCGCAGCAGCAGCCGCTCGGCGACCGCCTCGCCGAGCTGTGGACCGGTGCTCTCGCCCTGGCGCCGCACCGCGGTCTTGCGGGCGCGCTCGGCCATGAACGCGCGCTCCGCCAGCACGGGGCCCTCGAAGCGCCGCACGCGCTCCACTGGGATCCCGGCGAGCTGGGCGACCTCCTCCGCGGTGGCGCCGGCTCGTATCCGCGCCTGGATGTCGCGCGGGCGCAGATGGCTCTCGACCTCGATCTCGATCTGGCCCAGCCGCGCACGGTCGTTGCGGATGGCGGCACGCAGGCGTTCGTCGATCGGGAGTGTGTACTCCGTGCTGTCGGCAGCCTTGAGCACCAGTCGTGTGCCGTCGTTGCTGACAGCCACGACACGCAGTTCGGGCACGGTTACCTCCCGGGTGGTGCCTGCCGACGTCACGTGCGTCGCTGCTCCCGATGGACGAGTGTGACCTGCCCGGGTGCAGCCTGCCACAACCTTGCTGAGTTTCCCGGCGTGTCGGGCATGTGCCGTGACGCGCCGTTATGGCACGGTTACCTTTTCGCGACGCTGGATGATCACATGCCTCACCCGGCGTCACATGTCTCCGGTTCGATCGACGGCACCCCGGGACGAGTGCGCCGCCTCCCCCCGGAGCAAGGATTTGTCACAGTACTCCATTCGGGCCACGTCGGTGGGGCGCCGCGCCGTCGAACTTCGTGCCCGCCAAGGGAGTTGGGGCAGAATCTTCACAAAATCCCCACATGGGAACTTATTCGCCGAGCACGCGCCGCAGGTAGTCGTTGCGGAACAGCCGGTCCGGGTCGAGCCGGTCGCGCAGGGCGGTGAACTCCGCGAAGCGCGGATAGACCTCGGCGAAGTAGTCCGCGTCCCGCGAGTGGATCTTGCCCCAGTGGGGGCGTCCCTGATGGCCGGTCATGATCTGTTCGACCGCGGTGAAGTACTCCTGGTACCGGCTGCCGCGGTACATGTGCACGGCGACGTAGGCGGTGTCCCTGCCTGAGGCCGTGGACAGCGTGATGTCGTCGGCCGGGGCGACCCGCACCTCCACGGGGAAGCTGATCCTGAACTCCGACGACTCCACCATGGACTTCAGTTCGCGCAGCACCTCCACCGCGGCCTCGCGCGGCACCGCGTACTCCATCTCGACGAAGCGCACGCGGCGCGGGTGAGTGAACACCTTGTACGGGATGTCGGTGTAGGTGCGGGCCGACAGCGCCCGGCTGGAGATCTGGGCGATGCCGGGGATGAGGGAGGGCGCCGCCCGGCCGACCGCGCAGGCAGTGTGGAAGACCCCGTTGGAGAGGAACTCGTCGTCGATCCAGCCGCGCAGCCCCGGGACCGGGGCCGCGGGCCCCTGGCTGCGGTTGTTCCGCTTCGTGTTGCAGCCGTCGGTGTGCGGGAACCAGTAGAACTCGAAGTGCTCGTTCTCCTGCACCAGTTGGTCGAACTCGGCGACCACCCGGTCGAAGCGCATGGGCTCCTCGCGCGCGGTGAGCAGGAACAGCGGCTCCACCGCCAGGGTGATCGAGCCGACCACGCCGAGCGCGCCCAGCCCGATCCGGGCGGCGGCGAAGACCTCGGGGTTCTCCTCCGCCGAGCAGGTGAGCACCGAACCGTCGGCGAGCACCAGCTCCAGCGCCTTGATCTGGGCGGCTATGGAGCCCGAGTCGCGGCCTGTGCCGTGGGTTCCGGTGCTGGTCGCGCCGGCCACGGTCTGCTCCATGATGTCGCCCATGTTCGTCAGCGACAGTCCTTCGGCGGCGAGCATCGCGTTGAGGTGCTTGAGCTGGACGCCCGCTTCCGCCGTGACCGTGCCGGCCTCGCGGTCGATGCCGCGCACTGCCGTCATCCGCTCGGGCCGGATCAGGACGCCCGAGGTCGCCGCCGCCTGGGTGAAGGAGTGCCCGGTGCCCACGGCCTTGGCCGGGAGCCCGTCCTCGGCCGCCTTGCGGACCACGGCCGCCAGCTCGTCCACGGAGGCCGGGGACTGCGTCCGTGCGGGCAGGGCCCGTACGTTTCCCGCCCAGTTACGCCATGCGGCCTTCCCGGCGGTCCTGTTCGTCGAAGCGATGCGCACGCGTCCCCTCCAGCTCCGGCGCCGGCTCCAGCCGGCGGTACCCCAGGAAGGCCGCCGCCACGGCGAGCGCCGCGGCGGAGGCGGGTACCACGAACGCGGTCCGGGCCCCCGCCTCGTCGATCACCCACCCGGCGAGGGACGCGCCCAGCGCCACACCGACCGCGAGCCCCGTGCTCGTCCACGTCATGCCCTCGGTCAGCTTCGCGCGCGGTACCAGCTGCCCGACGAGGGCCATGGTGGTGACCATCGTCGGTGCGATGGACAGGCCCGCGACGAACAGCGCCACGGCCAGGAACGGCAGGTTCCCGACCAGTAGTGGCGGGATCATACTCACGCCCATGGCCGCCACGCCCAGCAGAAAGCGGCGGGAGGCCGTTCCGGCCGGCTTCATCAGGCCGAAAAGCACCCCCGCGAGGCAGGACCCCGCCGCGTACACCGCCAGCACCAGGCTTGCCGCGGCCTTGTGGCCCTGCTCCTCGGCGAAGGCCACGGTGTTCACGTCCACGGCGCCGAAGACGGCCCCCGTCGCGACGAAGGTCAGCACGAGCACCCGCAGCCCGCGGGAGCGCAGCGCGGAGCCGCTTGTGTGCTGCCCGCGCGGGTGCGGCGGCGGTTCGGTGGCCCGCTGCCCGGTGAGCAGCCAGACCCCGGTCGCCAGGAAGAGGACGGCCAGCAGCGGCCCCGCCTCGGGGAACCAGACAGTGCACAGCCCGATCGACAGGATGGGGCCCACGATGAAGCACACCTCGTCGACGACGGACTCGAAGGAGTAGGCGGTGTGCAGCAGAGCGGGAGAATCCCGGTGGATCATCGCCCACCGCGCCCGCACCATGGCGCCCATGCTCGGGGTCGTCCCGGCCAGCGCCACGCACACGAAGAGCGTCCAGTCCGCGGTGCCGGTCCGTACGCACACGAGCAGGCCGGCCACCGCCAGGACCGTGATCGCGGCGGCCGGCCGCAACACCCTGCGCTGGCCGTGGCGGTCGACCAGGCGGGAGACCTGCGGGCCCAGCACCGCCGCGGCGAGTGCCAGGGTGGCCGCGAGGCCGCCCGCGATCCCGTAGCGGCCGGTGACCTCGGACATCATCGTCGTGATGCCGATGCCCAGCATGGACAGCGGCATCCGGCCGACGAAACCCGCCGCTGAGAAGCCCCTCGTCCCCGAAGTGGAGAAGATCGCGCGATACGGACCGGACACGGGTGCTCCACGGCTTCGTCGCCGACGTCTCAAGGGGCTGAAGTAAGGAATGTGACTCCCTCAGACAGCTTACAAAGCGAGCGCAAGCGGTTTTCCCGGTTCCTCGGCCGCCTGCGCCGGGTGGCAGGATCGGAACATGTCCGATCAGACCGATGCCGGCACCGCCGTTCCGTACGACGCACTGCTCCTGCTGTCCTTCGGAGGGCCCGAGGGGCCCGATGACGTCGTCCCCTTCCTGGAGAACGTCACGCGCGGCCGTGGCATCCCCCGCGAGCGCCTGAAGGAGGTGGGGCAGCACTACTTCCTCTTCGGCGGGGTCAGCCCCATCAACGCGCAGAACCGCGAGCTGCTCGCGGCGCTGCGCGAGGACTTCGCCGAGCACGGCCTCGACCTCCCCGTCTACTGGGGCAACCGCAACTGGGCCCCCTATCTGACCGACACGCTGCGCGAGATGGCCGACGACGGCCACCGCCGCGTGCTGGTCCTGGCGACCAGCGCGTACGCCTCGTACTCCGGCTGCCGGCAGTACCGCGAGAACCTCGCCGGCTCCCTGGCCGTCCTCGAGGCCGAGGGCCGCGCCGTGCCCCGCGTGGACAAGCTGCGCCACTACTTCAACCACCCCGGCTTCGTCCGGCCGATGGTCGACGCCGTGCTGGCCGCGCTCGCCGAGCTGCCCGAGGACGTCCGCGACGGGGCGCACCTGGCCTTCACCACGCACTCGATCCCGACCGCGGCCGCCGACACCTCCGGGCGGCCCGAGGACCACACCGAGGACGGCGCGGGCGGCGCCTACGTCGCCCAGCACCTGGACACGGCCCGGGTGATCGCCGACGCGGTGCGCGAGGCCACCGGCGCCGACCGCCCCTGGAAGCTCGTCTACCAGTCGCGCAGCGGCGCCCCTCACATCCCCTGGCTGGAGCCCGACATCTGCGACCACCTGGAGGAGCTGCACGCCGGCGGCGCTCCCGCCGCGGTCATGGTGCCGATCGGCTTCGTCTCGGACCACATGGAGGTCAAGTACGACCTCGACACCGAGGCGAGGGCCAAGGCCGCCGAGCTGGGTCTGCCGGTCGCCCGCGCCGCCACCGTGGGCGCGGACCCGCGCTTCGCCGCGGCGGTGCGCGAGCTGGTGCTGGAGCGCGCCGCCACCGAGCGTGGCCTTGCCCCGCAGCGGTGCGCGCTGGGCGCCCTCGGGCCGAGCCATGACGTGTGCCCGGTGGGCTGCTGCCCGGCACGCGCCCCCCGGCCCGCGGCCGCGGGCGCCGAGTGACCGACCCGATCGAACGCACGAGGAGTGCCGTGACCGACCACCTCAAGGACGAACTCCTAGCCGTGGCCCTCGAGGCCGCCCGAAGGGCGGGGGAGCTGCTGCGCGACGGCCGCCCCGCCGACCTCGGGGTGGCCGCCACCAAGAGCAGTCCGATCGATGTCGTCACCGAGATGGACATCGCCGCGGAGAAGCTGATCGCCTCCTTCATCACCGAGCGCCGGCCCGACGACGGGCTCCTGGGCGAGGAGGGCGCCAGCGTCCAGGGCAGCAGCGGGGTCCGGTGGGTGGTCGACCCGCTGGACGGGACCGTGAACTACCTCTACGGCCTGCCGTCGTGGGCCGTGAGCATCGCGGCGGAGCTGGACGGCGAGACGCTCGTCGGGGTCGTCGAGGCACCGATGCGCGGTGAGAGCTACCGTGCGGTGCTGGGCCGGGGCGCCTGGGTGGGCGACCGGCGGGCGGCCGTCCGCCCGGCGCCGCCGCTGGACCAGGCGCTGGTCGGCACCGGCTTCGGCTATCTGAAGGAACGCCGGGCGGCCCAGGCGAGGGTACTGCGCGAGCTGGTGCCGCTGGTGCGGGACATACGCCGGGGCGGATCCGCCGCCATCGACCTGTGCGACGTGGGCTGCGGCCGCCTCGACGCCTACTACGAGCGCGGCCTCAACCCGTGGGACTACGCGGCGGGCGCCCTGTTCGCCCGCGAGGCCGGCGCCCTGACCGGGGGGCGGCCGGGGGCGCCGGAGTCCACGGAGCTCACCGTCGCGGCCCCGCCGGGAGTGTTCGAGCCCCTGCAGCGGCTGGTCGACGAACTCGGCGCCTGGCACGACTGAGGACGCCGCAGCCACCACGCCGCGTCCGCGGCCCTGCCCGGGTCGCCCGGTGCACAGCCGGGGCGGGCACGCGAACGCCCCGGCACCTGTCAGGGTGTCCGGGGCGCGGCGTCTCGGCTTGCCGTCCGCGTGGTCTCAGACGACTTCGGGCAGTACCTGGACGCCGTGCTCGGCGGCGAGGCGGTGCAGGTCGGCCAGTTCGGCCTCCTCGACCTCGGCCAGGAAGTCGTCCCCGTCCTCACGGGCGCGCAGGAGGTCGGATTCGGTGCTGTGTATGCGCTGCAGAATGCCAGTGGTGAACGCGTCCATCGGGTGGCGCCCCCTCGTCGTCGTCGGTTGACACAGGGATATGCGGGGGCCGTGCGACGCGCGGGTCGTTCGCAAGGCCTCGTGTGGGGACCCCTCTGACCGCACAGCGGCACCGCCACGGGAGTCGCAAACGCCCGGCGGGCACGATCAGGGGTTGCAGTCGTCCTCCCCAAGCCCACCGGAAGGGAAACCTCCGGGACGCGAACAATCGTCGCCGACTGCTTCGCAGGCCGCGCGGACGGGCACCGCGGGTCGACGGCACTCGCCCGGCGGCGTTGCCGTCGGTCGCCGCAGTTCCGCTCTGCGTCCCCCTTCTCCGCCTCGCCGGACTCGGCCCTCGACCCGCTCCTTGCCCGCCCCACCCGTCCGCGTGGCCTCTTACCCCTGTTTTACGGTCCCGCGGTGCAGGATGGAGGGGCGTTCGGCCTGCACAGGCGGGCCGTGCACGGCTCTTTGAGAGTGCCTAGGGAAGGAACAGCGCCTTGCGCGTACTGGTCGTCGAGGACGAGCAACTGCTCGCCGATGCGGTAGCCACCGGACTGCGCCGTGAGGCCATGGCCGTCGACGTCGTCTACGACGGGGGAGGGGCCCTGGAGCGGATCGGGGTCAACGACTACGACGTCGTCGTCCTCGACCGCGACCTGCCGGTCGTCCACGGGGACGACGTGTGCCGCAAGCTGGTGGAACTCGGGCTGCACACCCGGGTGCTCATGCTGACCGCCGCCGGCGACGTCAGCGACAGGGTCGAGGGTCTGGAGCTGGGCGCCGACGACTACCTCCCCAAGCCCTTCGCCTTCACCGAGCTCACGGCCCGGGTGCGGGCCCTGGGACGGCGTACGACCGCGCCGCTGCCGCCGGTGCTGGAGCGCTCCGGGATCACGCTCGACCCCAGCCGCCGTGAGGTGACCCGGGACGGCCGGCAGATCCACCTGGCCCCCAAGGAGTTCGCGGTGCTGGAGGTGCTGCTGCGCAGCGAGGGCGCCGTGGTCTCCGCGGAGCAGCTGCTGGAGAAGGCCTGGGACGAGAACACCGACCCCTTCACCAACGTCGTACGGGTCACCGTCATGACCCTGCGCCGCAAGCTCGGGGAGCCTGCGGTGATCCTGACCGTCCCCGGCTCCGGATACCGGATCTGATCCGCCGTGCCCGCGCCCTCGTCCTCGCCGACGACCCCGTCCGCCCCACAGGCCATCCCGCCCAAGCCCACCTGGGACCCGAAGCCGGCCGCCCGGCCGATGCCGCTGCTGCGCCCCACGATCCGGATAAGGCTCACCCTGCTCTACGGCGGCATGTTCCTGATCGCCGGAGTGATACTGCTGTGGATCATCTACATGCTCGCGGCGCAGGCGATCCGCCAGGGCACCGAGGCGCAGTTCCACGTCGAGGCGGGCCGGCTGTCGCTCACCGGGCTGTGCCCCGAGCTGCCCACCGGCCCGACCAATCCGGACGCCTTCAACAAGGCCTACGTCCACTGCCTGGCGGTTCAGCGCGAGACCGCGCTGAACGTCCTGCTCAAGCGCTCGCTGTTCGCGCTCGTCGGTCTGGCCGTGCTCGCCTTCGCGTTCGGCTACCTGCTGGCCGGCCGGGTGCTGGCGCCGCTCGGCCGGATCACCCGCACGGCTCGAGGTGTGGTCAGCTCCGACCTGACCCAGCGGATCCACCTGACCGGCCCGGACGACGAGCTCAAGGAGCTGGCGGACACCTTCGACGACATGCTGGAGCGCCTGGAGCGGTCCTTCGACGCCCAGCGCCGCTTCGTCGCCAACGCCTCCCACGAGCTGAGAACGCCGCTGGCGATCACCCGCACGCTGCTGGAGGTCCAGCTCGCCGACCCAGGCGCCTCTCCGGACATGCGTCAGCTGGGCAAGAACCTGCTCGTCACCAACACACGCAGTGAACAGCTGGTGGAGGGCCTGCTGCTGCTCGCCCGCAGCGACAACGAGATCGTCGACCGCAAGCCGGTGGATCTCGCGGAGGCGGCCACCCAGGCGCTGGAGCAGACCCGCGGCGAGGCCGACGCCAAGGGTGTGGAACTGCGTGCCGCGCTGGGCGAGGCAGTGGTGCAGGGCAACGGGGTGCTGCTGGAGCGCATCGCGCTGAACCTGGTGCAGAACGCGGTCCGGTACAACGTCGCGGAGTCGGGCTGGGTCGAGGTCACCACGGGTGTCGAGCCGGGAGCCGCCTTCCTGACGGTCGCCAACACCGGGCCCGTCGTCCCCGCGTACGAGATCGACAACCTGTTCGAGCCCTTCCGTCGGCTGGGCACCGAGCGCACGGGCAGCGACAAGGGCGTGGGCCTGGGCCTTTCCATCGCCAAATCCGTCGCCCGGGCCCACGGGGGCAGCATCTCCGCGGTTCCCCGAGAAGGGGGCGGCCTGGTCATGCGGGTCGTCATCCCTGTGTGACCTGCCCCACGACACTCCCGGCGGCTTGTTCGCTTTGCGCTGAATTTCACTGTCCGGGCGCGGCCTGGGCATGCTGTGAGCGATCACACAAGCGATTCCGGCAGCGGGTACGCTACGTGATCGCACCCCGTGAAAAAGAGCGGAAAAATCCATGTTTCCGCAGGTCATGATCACGGGAAGTACACGTGGAGGCGCGAGCAAGGTGCGACAAGAGGTCCGTTTCCGGTCATCACCGACAGCGGATGCGATCACCTCTTCGGGGGTGCGGTTGGGTGTCGATTGAGTAACGGCACTTGATGTAAGGCAAAATCTCCGCTTCGGGCCGGGCACAAGACCGGCCTCCCATGCGTTACGTGCGCTGGAGACACCGCAGACACCCAGAGGGGGAGAGCGATACATGGCTACTGATTACGACACCCCACGCAAGACCGACGATGACGTCAACGAGGACAGCATCGAGGAACTGAAGGCCAGGCGGAACGACAAGTCGACCTCCACAGTCGACGTTGACGAGTTCGACCAGGCCGAGTCCCTGGAGCTGCCCGGGGCCGACCTCTCCAACGAGGAGCTGTCGGTCCGGGTGCTGCCCCGGCAGGCGGACGAGTTCACCTGCATGAGCTGCTTCCTCGTGCACCACCGCAGCCAGCTGGCCACGGAGAAGAACGGCAACCCGATCTGCCGCGACTGCGCGGCCTGACGGGCAGCCGGACCGTGGCGAGCGACGACGAGCGGGGCCATGAGGCCTCGCTCGCGGGCGCAACGCGGGGGCCGGCGGGCGAGCTCGCCCACTCCCGTCATCGCGGGCGTGCCGCGCGGGCGCGCGCACGCGCCAAGGCGGCGCTGAACACCTTCGTCGACGGGCTGCTCGAGACGGCCCCGAGGGTGCCCGTCAGGGACCTGGAGACGCTTCGCCGCCAGTTCCCCGGGCTCGGGCCCGAGGAACTGGCCGACAAGCTGGTGAGCGCTGCCACATTGGGCACCGCGACGGTCGGCGCCGGCATCGGCGCCGCCGCCATGCTGCCCACTCCGCCGGCCATGCCGGCGGAGCTTGCCTCGGAGACCCTCGGGGTCGCCCTGGTCGAGTACAAGCTCATCGCCGAACTGCACGAGGTGTACGGCCTGCGCGCACCGGGCACGCTCCGGCAGCGGTCGGTGATGTACCTCGCCGAGTGGACGGAGCGGCGCGGGATCGACTTCTCCAAGCCCTCCACGCTGAACATCGCCCTCGGCGGCAGGATGAAGCGCGAGCTGCGCCAGCAGATGATGAAGCGCACCATGCGCAATCTGCCGACGCTGACCCCGTTCATGATCGGCGCGGCCGTCGGGGCCGTGATGAACCGGCGCGACACCAAGAAGCTCGCCGAGCAGATCCGCAAGGACCTGCGTGCCCGCCAGGTGCCCTGGGGCCTGCTGTCCGCCCCCGAGGAGCCCCCTCCCGCACTCGGGCCGGGCGACTGACCCGCCGGGCGACTGACCCGCCGGGCCACGGCCGCCCCGTGCCGGGGCGCAGCGGTGCTCGGGGCGGTGACCGGCCGCGCCGCTCAGCCGGGAAACTCAGACGCGTACGTCCCGCAGGGCCGCCGCCAGGCGCTCGGGCGAGCGGGTCGACAGGTACAGATAGGGTGTCGGGTCGTCCGGATCGGTGACCTCGACCTTGAGCGCCGTCGGCACATAGGCGCGCAGCAGCATGAAGGCGCGCGGATCGGCCTTGTACGACCGCCAGGCCGCGGCCTCCTCCCGGTCCAGCACCGTGGCCTCGCCGAGTGCGGTCACCGGGATCTTGGCGTCCCCGGCCACCAGCGAACCGGCGACCACCCGCAGCCGCGGGGAACCGTAGGCGCTGACCAGGGCCGCTCCGGCGGCCGTGCCGCCCACCAGCCCGCCGAGCAGTGCCAGGGGCCCGAGGGGCAGCAGGATCAGCGCCAGTGAGACGCCCGCGCCGACGGCGAGGCCCCACCACGAACGCGGCGCGGTCAGCCGCTCCTCATAGGTCATGACGCTCATGACACCAAGCTTGTCACGCCGCCTTGTCAGCGCCCGCCCCGGGACCGCAGTCGTGTCAGCGCGTGCGCGGCGCGCGGGGGGCGCCGCAGCCCCGTGGCGACCTGCTTGGCCCAGTCGGTCGCGGCCGTGGGCAGAGCGGCGTCCAGGACGGCGGAGGACCGGGCTTCGGCGCCCACCAGATAGCGCGGGAGCGGCCGGGGCGCCGTGAGCGCCTTCAGGACGGTGCGTGCCACCGGGCGCGGCGAGGGACGCTCCCGCTTGACCGATTCCTCCGCGGCCTCGTACTGGTGGCGGTACGCGGAGTTGCGGCGTTGGGGCAGCCTGCTCGTGCCGCGCTGCCAGATGTCCGTGCCGTACGCGCCCGGCTCCACCAGCACGACCTTGACCCCGAAGGGGGCCGCCTCCATCCGCAGCGCGTCCGTCACCGCCTCCAGGCCCTGCTTGCTGGCGCAGTACCAGCCGAGCAGCGGCATCGAGACCCGCCCGGAGACCGCCGAGATGTTGACGATCCGCCCCGCCCGCCGGGTCCGCATCGTCGGCAGCACCAGACGGGCGATGCGCGCGGGGGCCACCAGATCGGTCTCCAGCTGCCGGCGCACCTGCTCGTCGTCGACGTCCTCGATCGCACCGGGCTGGGCGATCCCCGCGTTGTTCACCACGGCCCACGGGCCGCCGTCCGTCATCGTGGCGATCTCGGTGAAGGCCCGGACGCACGACGTGGCGTCCGTGACGTCCAGCAGCACGGTGCGCACCGACGCCCCGGTGCGCTCGACCACCTCCCGCAACCCCTGCGCCCTCTCCTCGCCGCGCACCGTCCCGATGACGTCGAAGCCGGCATGGGCCAGCTCGAGGGTGGTGGCGAGGCCGATCCCGCACCCGGCTCCTGTGACGACGACGGACCTGGGGGTCATGTGGTGCTCCAAGGGGAAGGTGCTGCGGTGGCGGAGGGCCGCGGGGCCGCAGGGACAACGGCCGGGCGACGGGAAACGATCCCGCAGGAGGGTAGGGTCTCCCGCGTGAGTGGAGCTACGACCGACGCGGGCCCGGAACGTGCGGGCCTGACACCGCCGCCCGACGCCGTGGCGCCGGAGCGGCACCCCGACGCCCCCGCCCCCGGGCAGCCGCTGGGCGCGCACTACGACCACTGCTTCGGCTGCGGTGGGACGCAGCCGCACGGCCTGCACCTGGAGGCGCGGGCCGGCGAGGGCGTCAGCGTGACCGCCGAGTTCACCGTGCAGCCCGCCCACCAGGGGGCTCCGGGCCTGGCGCACGGCGGCGTGCTGGCCACGGCGCTCGACGAGACGCTCGGCTCACTCGCCTGGCTGCTGCGCACCATGGTTGTGACCGGCCGCCTGGAGACCGACTTCGTGCAGCCGGTGCCGGTGGGCGCCACCCTCCATCTGGAGGCCCGGTGCACCGCCGTGGCAGGGCGCAAGATCTACTCCACCGCGGTCGGCCGGATCGGCGGCCCGGACGGCCCGGTCGCGGTCCGTGCGGAGGCCCTGTTCGTCGAGGTCAAGCTGGAGCACTTCACCGACAACGGCCGCCCCGAGGAGATCCGCGCCGCGATGACCGACCCCGACCAGGTCAAGGTCGCCCGCGCCTTCGAGGTGAACCCGTGACCGACGGTTCCCGTCCCCCGGTCGACGTCCTCATCCACCGTTCGCACGAGGACGTCCCGATTCCTTCGTACGGGCACCCGGGCGACGCCGGCGCCGACCTCGTCACCACCGAGGCGGCCGAACTGGCCCCCGGGGAGCGCGCCGTACTGCCCACAGGAGTCTCGATCGCGCTGCCGGAGGGCTACGCGGCCTTCGTGCACCCCCGCTCGGGCCTCGCCGCGAGGTGCGGAGTGGCCCTCGTCAACGCCCCCGGAACGGTTGATGCCGGGTACCGTGGGGAGATCAAGGTGATCGTGGTCAACCTGGACCCGCGCGAGAGCGTACGGTTCGCAGCAGGGGACCGGATCGCCCAACTGGTCGTCCAGCAGGTCGAACGGGTCCGCTTCCACGAGGTGGCGGAGCTGCCCGGTTCGGCACGGGCGGCAGGGGGCTTCGGCTCCACGGGGGGGCATGCCGCGGTGGATGGCTCGCCGGTCGTTCCGTCCGGCAATGGATACGCATCGGTCATCGCTGACCGGGAAGGACAGTGACGTGTTCCGTCGTCGTCGCAAGGAGCGCGGAGACGCCCTCGACGAGCTCGCGGCCGAGGGCCCTGACGAGCTGGCCGAAGACGCCGAGGAGTCGGACGACTCCATGGAGTCCCGTCGGTACAACCTTCCGCCCGCTCCCAGGCCGGACGGTCCGTGGGACGTGAGCGAGGTCAGGGACCCGGCCGAGGGCCGGGTCGACCTGGGCGGCCTCTTCGTACCCGGCGTGCAGGGCATGGAGCTGCGCGTCGAGGTGGCCGGCGAGTCCATCGTCGCCGCGACCGTGGTGCTCCGGGAGAGCGCCGTCCAGTTGCAGGGTTTCGCCGCCCCCAAGTCGGAGGGCATCTGGGGCGAGGTCCGTGACGAGATCGCGTCCGGCATCACCAAACAGGGCGGCATCGTCGACGAGGTCGAGGGCCCGCTGGGCTGGGAGCTGCGCGCCCAGGTCCCGGTGCAGCTGCCCAACGGCGCCAACGGCGTGCAGGTCGTCCGCTTCGTCGGCTGCGACGGGCCGCGCTGGTTCCTGCGGGGTGTCATCTCCGGGCAGGGCGCCGTCCAGCCGGAGACCGCCGGCCTGCTGGAGCAGATCTTCCGCGACACCGTCGTCGTGCGCGGCGATTCGCCGATGGCGCCGCGCGACCCGATCGTCCTGAAGCTGCCCAACGACGCCCAGATGGTGCCCGAGGGCATCGCCCAGGAGGAGGGCGGCCGCTTCTCGGACGGCATCGACCCGATGCGCCGCGGACCGGAGATCACCGAGGTGCACTGACGCCTCGCTTTTCCGGGGCCACGCGCCCCGGCCACGTCGATACGCCCGTGGGCCGACCTGTGAGAGCAGGGCGGCCCACGGGCGTTTTCGCAGGTCAAGGGCTATGGCATCAAGGGCACGTCAAGGCGCTGCCCGGCGGCGTATGGAAGCCGTCAACCGCCGTCCGCGCGCGGCGGGAAGGCGGTTCCCTGGCCTGGTCAGCGTGTCATCCGCTAGCTGGGGAGCACACGATGGCCGACCTGGTCCTCGTCATCGTCACGATCGCGGTCTTCGCCCTGGTGGCCCTCATCGCCAAGGGGGTGGGGAAGCTGTGAACGCGGAGAACATCGCGGGTCTCGTCGTCGCCGTCGCCCTGCTGCTCTACCTCGTCTGGGCGCTCGTGCGGCCCGAGAGGTTCTGAGGAGCGGACATGGGCCCCCTCACCGCCGAGGTGCTCCAGGCCACCGCGCTCGTCGCGGCTCTGGCCCTGGTGTACCGCCCCTTCGGCGACTACATGGCCGCGGTCTACGGCTCCGACCGGCACCTGCGCGTCGAGCGGCTGGTCTACCGCTGTTTCGGCGCCGATCCGGACGCACAGATGCGCTGGCCGTCCTACCTCAGGGCGGTGCTCGTCTTCTCCGTCGTGGGCGTGCTGTTCCTGTACCTGTTCCTGCGGCTCCAGGCACACCTCCCGCTGTCGCTGGGCTTCGCGGACATCCCGCCCGCCCAGGCCTTCGACACCGCGGCCTCGTTCGTGACCAACACGGACTGGCAGTCGTACATGGGCGAGAACTCCATGGGCAATGCCGCGCAGACCGCGGGCCTGGCCGTGCAGAACTTCGTCTCGGCGGCGGTCGGCATGGCGGTGGCGGTGGCGCTGGTCCGCGGCTTCGTCCGGTCCCGCACCGGCGAGCTCGGCAACTTCTGGACCGACATGGTCCGCGGCACGATACGCGTCCTGCTGCCCGTGGCCTTCGTCGCCGCGCTCGTTCTGGTGGGTTTCGGGGCGATCCAGAACTTCGCCGGCTGGCACGAGATCACCACCCTCGCCGGCGGCCACCAGACGCTGACCGGCGGCGCAGTGGCCTCCCAGGAGGCCATCAAGGAGCTCGGCACCAACGGTGGCGGCTTCTACAACGCCAACTCGGCCCACCCCTTCGAGAACCCGGACGCCTTCACCAACCTCTTCGAGATCTTCCTGCTCCTGGTGATCCCGGTCTCGCTGACGCGCACCTTCGGGAGGATGGCCGGCAGTCCCCGGCAGGGCTACACGCTCCTCGGCGCGATGGGCCTGATCTGGGCCGGCTTCGTCACCCTGATGACCTGGGTCGAGACCGTGCACCCCGGTGCGGCGAACCGGATCGCGGGCGCCGCCATGGAGGGCAAGGAGCAGCGCTTCGGCGTCGGCGCCTCCTCCCTGTTCGCGGTGAGCACCACCTTGACGTCGACCGGCGCGGTCGACGCCGCCCACTCCTCCCTCACCGGCCTCGGCGGAGGCATCGCCCTGCTCGGCATGATGCTCGGCGAGATCGCTCCCGGCGGTGTCGGCTCCGGCCTCTACGGCATCCTGGTCATGGCGGTCATCGCGGTGTTCATCGCCGGCCTCATGGTCGGACGGACCCCGGAGTACCTGGGCAAGAAGATCGGCACGCTGGAGATCAAACTCGCCGCCCTGTACATCCTGGTCACCCCGGCCGTGGTGCTCGTCTTCACCGCCCTGGCGATGGCCCTGCCGACACCACGGCACTCGATGCTCAACAGCGGGCCGCACGGCTTCTCCGAAGTGCTGTACGCGTACACCTCCGCGGGCAACAACAACGGCTCCGCCTTCGCGGGCCTGAGCGCCGACACGCAGTGGTACAACACCACGCTCGGCATCGCGATGCTCCTCGGCCGCTTCGTGCCGATGGTCTTCGTCCTCGCCCTGGCCGGATCGCTCGCCCGGCAGCAGCCGGTGCCCGCGGGCGCGGGCACCCTGCGGACCGGGAAACCGCTTTTCGCGCTCCTGCTCGTCGGCGCGATCCTGATCATCACCGGCCTGACCTACTTCCCCGCACTCGCCCTCGGCCCGCTCGCGGAAGGCCTGTCATGAGCCGCGCGACCACCTCCACCCCCGCTGAGGAAGCCATGTCCACCGACACGCCCGTGCTCGCCCCCGAGGAAGGAACGGCACCCCAGGCCCCCGGCGCGGGCCACGGCGCCCGTGTCTCGGGCGGACTCTTCGACCCGGCGCAGCTTCTGCGGTCACTCCCGGACGCGCTGCGCAAGCTCGACCCCCGGGTGATGGTCAGGACGCCCGTCATGTTCGTCGTCCTGATCGGCTCGGTGCTCACCACCGCTCTGGCGGTGCTCTCCCCGGCCGACGGGTTCGGCTGGGCGATCGCCGCGTGGCTCTGGCTCACCGTGGTCTTCGCCAACCTGGCGGAGGCCGTGGCCGAGGGCCGCGGCAAGGCGCAGGCGGAGACCCTGCGCCGGGCGAAGACCGGCACGGTCGCCCGGCGGCTGGACAACGGCGCGGAAGCGCGCGTCCCCGGCACCGCGCTGCGTGTCGGCGACCTGGTCGTCTGCGAGGCGGGCGAGGTGATCCCGGGTGACGGCGACGTCGTGGAGGGTGTCGCGTCGGTCGACGAGTCGGCGATCACGGGCGAGTCGGCCCCGGTCATCCGGGAGTCCGGCGGTGACCGGTCGGCGGTGACGGGCGGCACCAAGGTGCTGTCCGACCGGATCGTCGTCCGCATCACGACCAG
>NZ_CBDRBL010000077.1:0-33747 GCF_965342175.1 Actinacidiphila sp. bgisy167 | reverse complement strand
GAACCCCACCAAGACATGATCTTGGTGGGGTTTAAAGTCAAGCTGAGAGGCCGCGCGGATAGGCGGGCCGGCGTCGCGGCCTCTTAGGGTGGAGCCATGTTCGAGGAACCGCCCCCGCACCCTGTGCCGTCCAAGCCCACGTCCGCCTCGCGGATCACACTCGCGCACATCATGACCCACCACGACACCAACCTGCTGGGCACGGTGCACGGCGGCGTGGTCATGAAACTCGTGGACGCCGCGGCGGGCGCCGTCGCCGGCCGCCACTCCGAGGGGCCCGCGGTGACCGGCGCCATGGACGAGATGGCCTTCATCGAACCGGTGCGGGTCGGCGACCTGCTGAAGGTGCGGGCGCAGGTCAACTGGACGGGACGCAGCTCCATGGAGGTCGGCGTGCGCGTGCTCGCCGAGCGCTGGAACGAGTCCGGCCCGGCGACCCACGTGGCCAGCGCCTACCTCGTCTTCGTGGCCGTGGACGCCGAGGGCAAGCCGCGTGCGGTGCCCCAGATAGAACCCGAGACCGAGCGCGACCGGCGCAGGCTGCAGGAGGCGCAGATCCGCCGCACGCACCGGCTGGCCCGCCGCAGGGCGATCATGGAGCTGCGCGAGAAGCGCGCCGCGGACGGCTTCGACGACTGACCGCGCCCGTTCGGCCGTCACTCGGCGGCCTCAGCCGCACAAGATGCGGTCGCCGCGCAGTGGCGGGAGGCCCACCGGCGGCGCGACGGGCGGGTCCGGTTCGCCGGCCCGCACCGGGGTCACGCCGTCGTAGTCCGCGCCCACGGTGACGCGCAGGGTGGAGCCCAGTCCGGGCACCGAACGCATCTTCGCGTAGGGCAGGGCCGTCGCCAGGGCCTCGGCTGAGCGGTCCCAGCCCGGGTCGTAGTGGATGACCGTGTACTCCGCGTCGTGCCGGATGGTGTTGCCGGGCGTGCCGGTGGTGCGGAAGCCCACCCGGCGCAGTTCCTTGTCCACGCGCGCACCCAGCCCGTTGATCGTCGTCCCGTTGTTGACCTGGACGCGGATCGACTTGGGCGGCACCTCGACCCGCTCGGGCTGCTCGGGCGCCGACGGGCTGGGCGTGACGGGAGGGCCGCCGTCCGGGCCGGTGAGCGGGCGGTCCTCGCGCAGCGCGTCGAAGATCCGCTTCGCCCCCTTGGCGTCCCAGCGCAGGGTCGACCCCACCCCCTGCACCCGGAACGGCGTGGCGTCCACCGGCACCGTCGCGAACTCCACCGAGCGGGCCCCGAATCCGCCGCGCAGCCCCGTGGCGAGGGCGATCAGGTCGTCCGGCTTGGTCTGCCGGTCCGCGCGCACCGAGCCCAGCGCGGCCTTGGCCACCTGGTCGAGCTTGACGGGGTTCTGCAGGAGCCCGATGTCGCTGACCCGGCGGACCAGGGCGGCCAGGAACCGCTGCTGGTTCTGCATCCGCTGCAGGTCGAGGCCGCCGGGGATGTGACCGGAGCGCACGTAGCGCAGTGCCGTGCCGCCGTCGGCGCGCACCGTGCCGGCCGGCAGGTCGAGACCGGTCGCGGCGTCGCGCAGCGGTTGGGCGAAGCAGAGGTCGACGCCGCCGATGTGGTCGACGGTCCGCATGAACGAACCGAAGTCGAACTCGGCGTAGTGGTCGACCTTGACCCCGGTCATCTTCTCGACCGTGGACACGGCGAGCGCCGGACCGCCCACCCCCCAGGCCCACTGCAGCTTGCCGGCGCGGGGCAGTTCCGCGTACGAGTCACGCGGCAGCGCGACCACGCTGACCCGCCTGCCGTCGCGCGACAGATGCGCCAGCAGCATCGTGTCGGTGCAGTCGCAGGGCTCCCCGCCAAGGCGCAGCCCGGTGCGCTGCGCCTTGGTCAGGCCGCGGCGCACATCGGTGCCGACCAGAAGGAAGTTGGTGCCCTTGGTGGGGGTCGGGCGGTTCTTCATCCCGGCGAAGGCGTCCACCCGCGTCAGGCGGTCGTCCATGTGCCCCAGCACGGCGTGCCCGATCCCGCTGGCGGTCAGGATGCCCAGTGAGACGGCACCGAGGACACGCATCCCACGGCGCACGGGCGGCCGCTTCCTGGGCCGGCGTGGGGCTGGGGCGGGCTGCTGACGGCGACGAGCGACGGTCATGCAGTCACGCTAAGGAGTCATACCGTCGTACGGAATGAGCCCCGCCCGGCCGCACGCGCTCGTATCATCCGTTCGCGGTAACGTGTGCGGCTGTGAACCCTGCGACCCCCGACGTGCCGCCCGCCGTCTCCGTGATCATGCCGGTGCTCAACGAGGAGCGGTATCTGCGCACCTCCGTCCGCCACATCCTCGAGCAGGACTACGCGGGCGAGCTCGAGGTCGTCATCGCCCTCGGGCCCTCCACGGACCGCACGGACGAGATCGCCGCGGAGCTGGTGCGCGAGGACCCCCGCGTCCACACGGTGCCCAACCCCACCGGCCGCACGCCCGCCGCCCTGAACGCCGCCATCAAGGCCTCCCGGCACCCGGTCGTGGTGCGGGTCGACGGCCACGGCATGCTCTCGCCCGACTACATCAAGACCGCGGTGCGGCTGCTGGAGGAGACCGGCGCCGCCAACGTCGGCGGCGTCATGCACGCCGAGGGCGAGAACGACTGGGAGCGCGCCGTCGCCGCCGCCATGACCTCGAAGATCGGCGTCGGCAACGCGGCCTTCCACACCGGCGGCGCCGCCGCCCCCGCCGACACCGTCTACCTCGGGGTCTTCCGCCGCGAGGTGCTGGAGCAGCAGGGCGGCTACAACGAGGAGTTCATCCGCGCCCAGGACTGGGAGCTGAACTACCGCATCCGCGAGGCCGGCGGCCTGATCTGGTTCTCGCCCGAGCTGCGCGTCTCCTACCGCCCGCGGCCCAGCGTGCGCGCGCTGGCCAAGCAGTACAAGGACTACGGGCGCTGGCGCCGCGTCGTCACCCGCTACCACCAGGGCTCGGTCAACCTGCGCTACCTGGCCGCCCCGGCCGCCGTCGTGGCCATCGCGGCGGGCGTGGTGGTGGGCGCCGCGCTCACCCCGCTCGGCTTCGTCGTGCCCGGCGGCTACCTCGTGGCCATCGCGCTGGGATCGCTTCCGGCCGGCGAGGGCCTGTCCGCCGCTGCGCGGCTGCGTGTCCCGGTGGCGCTCGCCACGATGCACATGTCCTGGGGCTTCGGATTCCTGACCAGTCCGCGTTCGCTGGCCCGGCGGGTCATCGCCAGCCGCCGCCCGGCGGTGCGGGCGTCGGCCGACGTGTGAGGCGGGGGGTGGGCCCCTGTCGCCTGCGGGAGGGGTCCACAGGCGCCGCGGCAGCCCGCTGGGTTTCGTCGTGCCCGGCGGCTGTCTCGTGGCCATCGCGCTGGGATCGCTTCCGGCCGGCGAGGGCCTGTCCGCCGCTGCGCGGCCGCGTGTCGCGGTGGCGCTCGCCCTGACCGGTCCGCGTTCGCCGGCCCGGCGGGTCATCGCCGGCCGCCGCCCGGCGGTGCGGGCGTCGGCCGAGGTGTGAGGCGGGGGGCGGACCCCTACCACTTGTAGTAGGGGTTCACCTTCATGCACGCCGAGTCGTCGGAGGCGTTGAGCGCGCTCGCGTTGTCCAGCACCTCCTTGGTGTCGCTGCTGCTGGCCGCCGGGTAAAGCGCCCCGGACGTCCAGTCGGCGCCGATCACCAGCGTGATGCCATCTGCGGAGGAGGACTTCTTGACCACGCCGGTGGGCAGCTTCAGCGACGTGGCCACGGCCAGGGCGTTGGCCTTGTCGGCGTCGTCGGCGTAGGTGATGGTGGTGCCGGACTGCGACTGCGGCGTGGAGTCCGTCTCGGCCTGGGTGTACCCGAGGGCCTTCAGTTTCTCCGCGACGGTGCCCGCGCGGCCGGAGACCGCGGGGGTCGAGGCGGAGCCCGTGCCGTTCTGCACCGTCACCGCGATCTCGTCCTTGGGCGAGGCCTTCACGGCGGGGGTGGTGGACTTGCCGGGCTTCTTCGGCTTGGATGCCTTGCCGTCCACGGGCTGGTCGTTGCGGAGCAGCGTGAAGAGCTTGCTCGCCGCGGGCGTCGGCACGACGTGCGCGGTCGGGTTCTGCGGGTCGGCGCCCCAGGGCATCGTCGTCATGGTGATGCGCTCGGTGGGGACGCGTTTGAGGTCGTTGCCCAGGTTGTAGAGCTTCTTGACGGTGCCCAGGCCGGTGTCGACGGTCAGCGCCTTGGTGGCGGCCTCCGCCAGGCCGGTGAGCGCGCCGGGGTCGGTGAGCTTCGTGCCCGACTTCAGCTGGCGCACCATCGCGTTCATGTACATGTGCTGGGCGTGGGTACGGCCGATGTCGCTGCCGTCCTCGAAGCCGTGCCGGGTGCGCAGCCACTGCAGGGCCTGCTGGCCCTTGATGGTGTGGTCGCCCTTGGTGAGCTTGAGCCCGGACTTGCGGTCCCAGACGTTGGCATCGACGCAGACCGGGACACCGCCGACCGCGTCGGCCATGGAGACCACGCCGGCGAAGTCGATCATCATGAAGTGGTCGATGTGGATGCCCGTGAGGTTCTCCCAGGTGGCCACGGTGCAGCCGGGACCGCCGTGCTGGAGGCTCGTGTTGATCGTGTCCGTCGTGGTCTCGGGGTAGATGTGCCCGTCGTCCGGGTCGGTGCACTTGGGGACGGTGACCCGGGTGTCGCGCGGGACGCTGACCACGGTCATGTTGCTGCGGTCCGCGGAGACGTGCAGCAGCATCTGGACGTCCGCGAGCGGCTTGCGGTCCGCGTCGCCCTTGGCGCCGCCGAGTTTCTGGTTCTCCTTGGAGGCCCGGCTGTCGGAGCCGAGGAGGAGGATGTTCAACGGGGTCTGGCCGGCCGCGTTCGCCTTGCTCTTGGCGGCCTTGCTGTCGCCAAGGTTCAGCGCGTCCTTCTTGATGTTGGCGTTGAGGTGCTGGTAGTACGCGAAGGCGGCGCCGGCCGTCCCGAGTATCGCCACCGACGTGACGATGGCCACCCAGCGCAGGGCGCGCCTCTTGCCCTTCTTGCGCCGGCGGTCGGTGGGGCGGCCGGTGCCGTCGTGGTCGTCCGGGCCGTCGTGGTCGTCCTGGGTGTCGTGGCCGCCGTGCTCGTCGTCCGTCCCGTCGCCGTGCGTCGCGGTCAGGGTGCCGGTGGACGGCCCCTCGTCACCGAAGGCGCCGTAGCCCGCGTCGCGGTCGTCCTGGCCGTAGCCTCCCGTGCCGTACCCCGCGGTGTCGCGTCCGGCCGGCTGGTGGGGGGCGTAGCCCTGCTGCGGGGCGTACCCGCCCTGGGCGGGGTACCCCTCCTGCGGGGCGTACCCGCCCTGGGCGGGGTACCCCTCCTGCGGGGCGTACCCCTGCGGCGCGTACCCGCCGTGCGGGGCGTAGCCCTCCTGGGGTGTGTAACCGCCCTGGGCCGGGTAACCGCCCTGGGCCGGGTAACCGCCCTGGGGCGGGTGACCGTCGTGCGGCGGCGGGTATCCGCCGCCGTGCTGCGGCTGCTGCGGCTCCTCGGGGCGGTAGCCACCGCGCTGCGGCTGCTGCGGGACCGTCGGGTGCGGATGTGCGGGCTGCTGGGGAATGTACGCCTGTCCGTGTCCGTTCGCGTACGGAGAGTCGTCCCACCCGGGTTCGTGAGGTTCGAAGGGGGCGTTCCGCCCTCCGGGGATGCTGCCGTGGCGCATAGGGGCCCTCCCATGACGCGCTGGTCACTACGGTCCACCGGCTGCGCCGCAGCGCGCGGATCGTGGGTGATGCTCAGCTGTGCGACTGTCGAAGTCCTGTGGAACCGGAACAGCCCTGCTCGCGGATGGTTGGAGGTCACGATACATAAACCGCGACGGGGCAAGAGCCCGGGTTTCTTATCGCCCGTGTAAAGCGATGGTGCGCAACACCCCAAAACGGGACCTCGGGGATGCGGCCTGTACACGCAGAAGCGGGCGGCATCGGGAGCCGGCCGCAAGGGTTGCGGCGCTCGTGGGCGGCGGTCCGGCCACGCCGGCGGCTCGCGGGGGAGACCTTCCGCCGCGCCGGCGGCCGCCCTCGGCGAGTGTGACGGAGCCGACACGTGAGGACCATCGCACCCCCGTTCGCCGGAAGGCGGGGACGGCCCGCGCTCCCGTCCCGCGCCGGACCGGGGATCCCGTCCCGCCGGCGGCCGCCCATCGCTGTCCGCCTCCCGTCGTCCGCTGCGGCGCCTCCACGCCCCGGCACGCCCCGAGCCGGTGGCTACTGGGCGCACACGCTCTTGTCGTCCGCCTCGACCTTCTGGATCCCCTCGGGCGCCTTCGTCGGCGTGGCGATCGGCGTGCCCGCCCCCTTGAAGTCCTTGCCGAGGGTGAGCGTCATGTCGGCGCGCGGTGCGGCGTCCTCGGTGCCCTGCTGGAGCGCGGAGGCCGGCAGCCCCATCATGTCGGCCAGTCGGCGTGCCTGGTCGGCCTGGTTGGGGGCGTACTCCAGCGTCGTCCTCTTCGTCTCGGCGGGCGCGTTGCCGCCGTTGGTGGACCGGGTGACACCGTGGTCGTTCTGCAGCCAGCTGACGGTGTCCTGGGCGGCACCGAAGACCCCGCTGCCGTTGAGCACCTCGACCCGGACGTCGACCGGGTCGGCCTTGGGGCCCTTGAGCTTGGCCGCGTCCGACGCCTTCTGCTTCTTCTTCACCTCGGTGAGCGAGACGTCGTCCTTCACCATGCTGAACAGTTGCGGCGCCCTGGTCTCGTCCAGCACCACCGTGGTGTGCACCTTCTCGGCCGGGTTGTCTATCACCGGAACCGTCGCGAAGGTGATGTTCTTGGTGTCGACCCGGCTCAGGTCCTTGGCGAGCTCGCTGAGCTTGGTCACGCTGCCGATGCCGGTGTCGACGGTGAGCGCCTTCGTCGCCGTGTTCGCCAGCTTGAGCAGCTTCGTCGGACTGGTCAGTGTGTCGCCCGACTTCATCTTGCGCACCATGGAGCTGAGGAACTGCTGCTGCAGCTCGATGCGGCTCAGGTCGCCGCCGAAGCCGACGCTGTGCCGGGTGCGGACGAAGGCGAGCGCCTGCTCGCCGGCGACGGTGTGCCGCCCCTTGCTCAGCTTCAGGTGCGAGTCCCGGTCGTCGATGTCCTTGGCCAGGCACACCTCGACGCCGCCGACCGCTGTCGACAGGTCCTTGACCGCGTCGAAGTTGGCCATCATGAAGTGGTCCGGGGTGATGCCCGTCAGCGCCTCGACGGTGCGCATCGTGCAGCCGGGGTCGCGGCCGTACTGGCCCAGGCTGGTGTTGAAGCGGACGCCGCTCTCACCCGGGATGATCTTCGTGGAGCCGTCGGGCTGCTTCGTCGGGCAGTCCGGGATGTCGGTGATGATGTCGCGCGGGATGCTCAACGCGGTCGCGTTGGAGCGGTCCTTGGAGACGTGGAAGAGGATCGTGGTGTCGGCGTGGCCGATGTTGGCCGCGTCGCCGTACTTGCCCTTCAGGCCCTGCCGGCTGTCGGTGCCGATGACGAGGATGTTGACCGGCCCGGTGGATGTGGCGTTCTTGGAGCCGATACCCGGGTCGATGGTCACGATGTTGCCGTTGAGCTGCTGGTACAGCGAGTAGACGCCGACGCACGCCGCGATGACGACGACCCCCAGCGTGCCGGCGGTCCAGATCAGCGCCCGTTTCCTGGCCGACGCGCGGGCCTTCGGGCGACGCCGGCTGGTGCGTGCGGCCGCGCGGCCGCCGCCTCCGCTCCTGGCGCCGGCGGCCCGGCCGCCGCCGGCCGGTCTCCCGGCGCCCTCCGAACGGCCGTTGGCCACCGGCCTGCCGCTGCCCGCCGCCCGTCCGCGCTCGGCGGAGCGGCCGCCGCCCGCGGCGCCGGAACCGCCCTGTCGTGTGCGGCTGCCGCCCTGCGGCTGGACGCGCTGTGCCCGCCGGCCCGTTCCCTGCGCGGGAACGCTTCGCTCCGGCGGCGGGGGGTCCAGCCGCAACTGGTAGCTGCCCGTCTCGGGATCGAAAACCCACTGATCCGCCGGGTCGACGTGCTGCCCACGGCCTTGCGTGTCCACGGTCGATCGAGTCCTCCGTCTCGGCCGCTGCAACAGGCCGGATCGCTCACACTAACCCCACAGTTCAGCGTGTACGTCCGTCGCTGACAAATTCCGCTCTCCCGTGCAGGGACAAACTGTTCAATCCCCACTGCCGCCGCAGACGTCGCTGTCGGCGGTGGTGCCGCGGTACGAGGAGGAGGCGCCCGCCGCTCCCCCGGAGGGCGTGGGAGACGCCGCAGGGGTGGCGGAGGATGTGCCGGCCCCCGGACGGGTGCTGCCCGAACCCGCGTGCGTGTCCTGCTCGACGGTCACCTGCCCGTCCTCGCGCAGAGCCGTGAAGAGTTCGGCGGCGGCGGGCTGCACCAGTTCGTCACGGTTGGGGTCCGCCGTGTAGGGGCGGCGCGGCACGGTGAGGAAGCGCACCTGGTCCGTGGGCGTCTTGCGCAGGCTCTGGGCCAGTTCGTACAGCTCGGCCAGCGAGTCGAGGCCCTCGTCCGCCGTGAGCGAGGAGGTGGCGGCGCTCAACAGCGGGTAGAGCGCGGCGGGGTTGAGCAACACCCCCGTGGAGTCGACCTTCTGCACCAGGGAGGCGAGGAACTGCTGCTGCCGGTCCATCCGCTGGGTGTCGCTGCCGTCGCCGATGCCCTTGCGGGCCCGGACGTAGCCGAGGGCCTGCTCTCCGTGCAGCAGTTGACGGCCGGCCGCCAGATCCAGGTGCGCGTCCCGGTCGTGGACGGGGTGCGGGACGCAGACCTCGACACCGCCGACCGCGTCGACCATCTTCGTGAAACCGTTGAAGTCCACCACGAGGTGGTGGTCGACGCGGATCCCCGTCGCCTTCTCCACCGTGCGGATCGTGCAGGCGGCGCCTCCGAACTCGAACGCCCAGTTGAACTGGGCGAACTGGGGGCTGGTCATGCTGCCGTCGGCGCGCCGGCAGGAGGGGATCTCGACCATGAGGTCGCGCGGCAGGCTGACCGCCGTCGCGCTCTTCCGGTCGGCGGCCAGGTGCAGCAGTATCGCGGTGTCCGAACGCTGGGTGCCGCTGTCCTGGCCGTACTTCCCGTTGCCGCCGCCGCGGTTGTCCGAGCCCAGGAGCAGGATGTTCTCCGCGGTGGTCGCCTCGGGCAGCACCGGGGGCCGCTCGGCCTGGACCCGCATCAGCTCGTGGGCGGTGCTGGTGTCCGTCCGGATGTTGCCGTCGAGCCGCTTGTACAGGTACCAGGAGACGCCGGCCCCGGCCAGCAGCGCCAGGGAGACGACCGCGGCGAGGACGCGCAACCAGGTGCGGCGGCGCTTCCTCGGCGGCGCCTCGGCGGGGGGTGCGTCGGCGTCGGGCGGGCCGGCGGGAGCGGTGTCGGTGGGAAGGGCGTCCTCGACGTCCGGAGAATCGGCTGGCGTGGTCACGTCCGGGCCCGTCCTTATAGGTGCTGCTGACGATCAGGTCACCTATAGAGACGGTCCAATACCGCCCTCGGTTGTGCGGAGTTGTTCAGCTCAGTCGGAGGGCCGCCCGGTGATGCGGACGGACCCGGCTACGCCGAGTGGGTGACCCGTTCGCTCTCCCGGCGTCTGTCCAGGTCGGCGGCGGGCAGCCGGTCCAGGTTGCGGCAGAGCACCACCGAGGCGCCCGCCGCCAGCGGCGCCAGCAGTCCGGCGGCCAGGCCGTCCCAGTCGCCGAACGGCCGGCCCGACAGCAGCCGCGATCCGGCGGTCAGCCCCAGTTCCGCGGCGGACGCGCGGGCCCGGTCCACCACCTGCGCGCCAGTGAGCTCCTGACCGCCCGGCAGCTCCAGGGCCGGAGCGTCCGGCGCCACCGGCGCGTACGGGGCGAACCGGTCCCCCTGCGAGGGCACCTCGACCGCGTAGTCGAGGAAGCCCTGCGGCGGCTGCGCGAAGCGGCCGCCCAGCGGGCGCAGCGCCAGCGCGACCCGCTCGCCGGGGCAGGCGCGGGCCTCCTCCAGCGTGTCCGGGCCGGACACCACCAGGTCGGCACCGCCCGGATCGCCCCCGGGCGCCACGACCAGGCCGGTGGAGAAGCAGGCGAGCACCCATACCGCGGTCTGCCAGTGCGCCGGCAGCAGCAGCGCCGCGCGGTCACCCGGCTGGGCGCCCAGTTCGTCCTGGATGAGGTTGGCGGTCTTGGCCACCCAATTGCCGAAGGTGGCCACCGACAGTTCGACGCGTTCGCCGGTGGCGTCGTCGTAGAAGGTGACCAGAGGGCGGGCGGGGTCCGCGGCGAGCGCGGATCGCAGCAGGTCGGCGGGTGTACGGGCAGTCGCTGTCACACGCCCAGGCTACGTCAGGCCGTGGCGTGGCGAGGGGCGCTGATGACCCGGCAGGAGGAGACGGAGCGTCAGATCCCGGCTGCGCGTTCTAGGGCCTTATGTAACTGTTTTTCCCATGCGTGCACTTCTTGCGACGTCGATCTCCGCGGCGTGCATGGCTGCCCTTGCCCTGCCGCTCGCCTTCCCCTCCGGTGCCACCGCCTCCGTCCCCGTGCCGGCACGGGCGGCCGTCCCCGACACGCCCCCCGGGGACACCCGCACCCTGCCGCTGGCCCCGCTCCCCGCGTCCGGGCGGGCCGTCGGCACCCCGCTCTCCCAGGGTCTGCCGGCCCGCGCCGTACGGCCCTTCTCCCTGATCGGCGTCACCTGGGACGACGCCCGCACCGAACTGCGGGGCACCGTCCAGGTCAGGACCCGCGCCCTGGGCACGGGCGCCTGGTCGGACTGGCGCACGGTCGAGGCGCACAACGACGACGCCCCCGACGCGGGCTCGTCCGAGGGCTCGGCCCCCGTGGTGCGCGGCTCGACCGTCCCGCTGTGGGTCGGCAGTTCCGACGGGATCGAGCTGCGGGTCGTGCCGGAGGCGCCCACCAGCGGCAGGCGCGGGGTGCAGCCCGGCCTGCCCAAGGGGCTGCGGTTGGAGATGGTCGACCCCGGGGGCGAACCGGGTGACGGCTTCGCGGACGACCCGGACGGCGGTCCGGGCCGCTACCTCGGCGACGGCGTCTACCTCGACCCCGACGCCGCCCTCGGCCCGGACGCCGCCCTGGACCCCCGCCCCGCGGGACCGGGGGGCGACCGCCCGGGCGGTGACGGCACGGCAGGCGGCCCCATGGGCGACGGCGCGCACCCGGGGACTCCTTCCGGCGGCGTCCCCACGGGCGGCGGCGACCCCTTCGGGAATCCCGATCCCTTCGCCGGTGTCGGCCCGTCCGGCGGCGACCCCACCGGCGGCGACCTCTTCGAGGGCGTCGGCCCCGGCGAGGCCGGCCATCCGCTCGGTGGACGCCCGCAGGCAGGCGCCGAGACCGGCACCGCCGCGGACCCGACCGACACCTCCGGCACGCCGGTCGAGTCGGCCTTCGTCCCCGAGCTCACCCGGTCCCAGACCGTGGCCCTCACCGGGCAGCGCTTCACCGGCGCGCGCCCCCGCATCATCACCCGCGCCGGCTGGGGAGCCGACGAGCAACTGCGCGACGAGGATTCGGAGTTCACCGACGACATCAGCGCGATCTTCGTCCACCACACCGCCACGGGCAACGACTACGAGTGCTCCGACTCGCCCTCGGTGATCCGCGGCATCTACCGGTACCACGTCAAGAGCAGCGGCTGGCGCGACATCGGCTACAACTTCCTCGTCGACAAGTGCGGCAACATCTACGAGGGCCGCAGCGGCGGCGTCTCCAAGGCCGTGTTCGGCGCGCACACCCTCGGCTTCAACGAGCACACGATGGGCATCGCCGTCCTCGGCGACTACTCCGAGGAAGAGCCCAGCCGCGAGGCCCTGTCGGCCGTCGCCCGGCTCGCCGCGTGGAAACTCGGGATCTACGGCCGCGACCCGGAGGGCATGACCTCCCTGGTGTCCGGAGGGAGCAACCGGTACCCGAAGGGGACGCAGGTCCGCATGAACGTCATCTCGGGCCATCGGGACGGATTCGCCACGCAATGCCCGGGAACGCGGTTGTACGACGATCTCGGCATCATCCGCCGTACCGCGGCGGGGCTCCAGGGCCGCTGATCGCGCCCTGCATAGGATTGGCCGTTCATCAGGTCGGCCCCCGCCAGAAGCGGAGACAACACAGGTGACTGAAGCGATCCTCTTGGTCGGTGGCAAGGGCACCAGGCTGCGCCCTCTGACGGTGCACACCCCCAAGCCGATGGTCCCCGCGGCAGGCGTCCCCTTCCTCACCCACCAGATGGCCCGAGCGCGCGCGGCAGGCGTCGAGCACATCGTCCTGGCGACCTCCTACCTGGCCGAGGTCTTCGAGCCGCACTTCGGTGACGGCTCCGCCCTCGGGCTGCGCCTGGAGTACGTCACCGAGGACGAGCCGCTCGGCACCGGAGGCGCCATCCGCAATGTCGCCGACCGCCTCGAATCCGCCCCCGGCGACCCGGTCCTGGTCTTCAACGGGGACATCCTCACCGGGCTCGACATCGCCGGACTCGTCGCCACCCACCGCGACTCCGGCGCCGACGTCTCCCTCCACCTGACCCGGGTGGAGGACCCGCGCGCCTTCGGACTCGTGCCGACCGACGCCACCGGCCGCGTTACCGCGTTCCTGGAGAAGCCGCAGACGCCCGAGGAGATCGTCACCGACCAGATCAACGCGGGCGCCTACGTCTTCGACCGCGCGGTCATCGACTCCATCCCCACCGGCCGCGCGGTCTCCGTCGAGCGCGAGACCTTCCCCGGCCTGCTCGCCGACGGCGCCCATCTGCAGGGCATGGTCGACTCCACCTACTGGCTCGACCTCGGCACCCCCCACGCGTTCGTCAGGGGCTCGGCCGACCTCGTGCTCGGCCGCGCGCCCTCGCCCGCCGTTCCCGGCCGCCGCGGCGAACGCCTCGTCCTGGAGGGCGCCCGGGTCGCCGACGACGCCAAGCTCACGGGCGGCACCGCCGTCTGCGAGGGCGCCGTCATCGGCTCCGGAGCGGTCGTCGACGGCAGCACGGTCCTGGCCGGGGCCGTCGTCCGCCCGGGGGCCGTCGTCGTGGACTCCCTCATCGGCGCGGGCGCGGTCATCGGCGAACGCACCGTCGTCCACGGATCGGTGATCGGTGACGCCGCGCACATCGGCGCGGACAACGAACTGCGGCACGGAGTGCGCGTCTGGTGCGGCGCGGTCATCGCGGACGGCGCGGTCCGCTTCTCCTCCGACCAGTAGCCGCCCCTGCTGGAGCCGGTGGGCACCCGTTCACCGGCCGGAACCGCGGACCTTCGACGCCGGGAGCCGGGCGGCACGAAAGCCGGTCGGTAGGAAAGCCGGCCGGTACGAAAGCCGGTCGGCATGGGAGTCCGGAAGGCGGGAAGACCCGGAAGGCGGCGAGCCCGGAAGCCCGGGAGCCCGGAAAGCGGCGAGCCGGGAAGCCGGGAAGCCCGAGGGGCCACGCCGTACTCTCGGAGGGTGCACCCCGAGCAGACCCGACTCCTCAGCGGCGCCACCGGCCGCGTCCCCGGACCGCGCACGCCCGGCCGCACCCGCCGCTTCACCCCGCGCGGCCCCCTGGACCTCGGGCTCACGTTGGGTCCCCTGCGCCGCGGCCCCGGCGACCCCGCGTTCCGCGTCGGGGCCGACCACGCCGTCTACCGCGCCTCACGCACCCCCGACGGCCCCGGCACCCTGCGCATCGCCCGCCCCTCCGGCGGGGAGGTCGAGGCCGAGGCATGGGGACCCGGCGCCGACTGGCTGCTGGACGGCCTCCCCGCCCTGCTCGGCGACGCCGACGACCCCGGCGCCTTCACCGCCCGGCACCGCGTCGTCCACGAGGCCCACCGCCGCAACCCCGGGCTGCGGCTGACCCGCACCGGCCTGGTGCTGGAATCCCTCGTCCCGGCGATCCTCGAGCAGAAGGTCACCTCCGACGAGGCATACCGCTCCTGGCGGGTCCTGCTGCAGCGCTTCGGCGAGCCCGCCCCCGGGCCCGGCGAGCACCTGCGCATGAGGGTCATGCCCGACGCACGCGGCTGGGCCATGATCCCCTCCTGGGAGTGGCACCGCGCCAATGTCGACGGCAAGCGCTCCGCTGCGGTGGTCCGGGCCGCCCGTGCCGCCGCCCGCATGGAACAGGCCACCGTCCTCGGCCCCGCCGACGCCCTCGCCCGTCTCCAGGCCATCCCCGGCATCGGCCCCTGGACCGCCGCCGAGACCCTGCAGCGCAGCAACGGCGACCCCGACGCGATCACGGTCGGCGATCTCCACCTGCCGCACACCGTCGGCTACGCCCTCACCGGCGCCCACCGCTGCGACGACGCCACCATGCTCGAACTCCTGGAGCCGTACGCGGGTCAGCGCCACCGCGCCGCCCGCCTCATCCTCCTCACCGGCCGCCGCCCCCCACGCCGCGCCCCGCGCCTGGCCCCGGGGAACATCGTCCCCTTGTGACCCGCGGCCGCGACGGCCAGCTGGACCCGGCACCGGCCGAGTCCGGCGGGGATGCCGTGTGCGGGAAGGCCGTCACCTCGTGACGCTGCGCCGGTCGGCAGATCCCGCAGGTCATCGTCGGCGCCCATGATCAGGACGACGACTGCTTCGGCCTGTGGACGATGTACGACGGCCGCGGGGCGGAGGTCCCGCCGCCTCGAACCCAGCCCCGCCGCCTCGCACCCAGCGCGGGGCCGCCCCGGTCAGGGCGCCTCAGCGCACCTCGATGAACGCCTCCGCGTCGCGCCCCGGCCGCTCCTTCGGCGGCGCGGCGGGCCGGCCGATCGCGACGGCACCCATCGGGTCCCAGTCCTCCGGCAGGTCCAGCACCTCGCGCACCACGTCACGGCAGAACATCGTGGACGACACCCACGCCGACCCCAACTGCTCCCCGGCGAGCGCCACCAGGAAGTTCTCCACGGCCGCGCCCATGGCGACGACGAACATCTCGCGCTCGGCCGCCGAGCGCCGCGGGTCCGGGTAGTCGTGCGCCCCGTCGGCGACCAGGCACGGCACGACCAGGTACGGCGCGCGGCGCAGCACATCCCCGCGCCGCACCCGCTTGGCGATGGATTCCTCGCTCCGGCCGTCGCGCCGCAGATCCGCGATCCAGGCGTCGCGCATGGCGTCCAGCAGCCGGACCCGGGCCGGCTCCGACTCCAGCAGGACGAAGCGCCACGGTGTCGTGTGGTGCGGCGCGGGCGCGGTGACCGCGAGGGCCACGGCGCGCCGTACGGCCGCCCCGTCGACGGGCTCACCGGTGAAGTCGCGGATGGTGCGGCGCAAGGAGACGGCCTCGCGGACCGCCTCCGAGGTGCCCAGCCGGAACATGTCGTCGGCGGCGCGCCGGACGAGGGCGCGGCCGCCGTCGCCGTCCTCCTCTGCGGGCAGGACCAGGCGGTCCAGCCCCCTGACGACGGCGACGGGCGATCCGGTTGCCTTGCCCTTCACCAGGTCCCCGGCGGCGGCGAGTTCGTCGGCGAGCGCCGTGACCGTGGCGGACAGTTCGTTGCCGTGGGAGTCGCTCGCGCCGCGCAGGTCGTCCACGACGCGCAGCCCGGCCGCCCCGATGGCGACGTCGGTCAGGCCCTCGCGCCACGGCCTGCCGAAGGTGTCGGTGACGACGACGCCGACGTTGACGCCGCAGGCGTCCCGCAGCCCCGCCCGGATGGCCCGGGCGGAGGCGTCCGGGTCCTCCGGCAGCAGCAGCACCGTGCCGGGCGTGGTGTTGGAGGCGTCCACGCCGGCCGCGGCCATGACGAAGCCGTGCCGGGTCTCCACGATCCGGGTCCGACCCCGCCGCGCGACGAGCCGCACGCTCTCGGCGTCGATCGCCGCCTCGCGGTCGGTGGCGCGCACGACGCGCCCCTCCGCCTTGCTGACGATCTTCGAGGTGACGACGAGTACGTCGCCGTCGGCCAGATCCGCCGTGCCGGCCGCGATCAGCTTCGCGAGGTCCGCGCCGGGCTCGACCTCGGGTATGCCCGTGACGGCCCACACGCGGTAGGAGGCCGGGCCGGTGGCAGCGGCGGTCACGCCCGCACCTCCCCGGCGAGCGTCAGCGCCTCGCGGGCCATCGCGGCCGTCGCGTCCAGGTCCGTCATCATCAGCGGTACGGCCCGGCAGCGGATGCCCGCGGCCTCGACCTCCGCGACCGACCCCGCGTCGACGGTGTCGACCAGCCAGCCGTCCAGCAGTCCGGAGCCGTAGTGCGCCGCGACCGCCGCCGCCGTGGACTCCACGCCGACCGCCGCCAGCACCTTGTCGGCCATGCCGCGCACCGGGGCGTCACCGACGATGGGGGACAGGCCCACGACGGGCACGCCCGCCTCGGCGATGGCCTCCCGGATGCCGGGTACTGCCAGGATCGTGCCGACCGACACCACCGGGTTGGACGGCGGGAAGAGGATGACGTCCGCCTCCGCGATCGCCTCCAGCACCCCAGGGGCGGGCTTGGCGCCCTCGGCGCCGACCGGCAGCACCGCGTGCGCCGGGACGGAGGCCCGAAGCCGCACCCAGTACTCCTGGAAGTGGACGGCCTTGCGCCCGCCGCCGGGGCCCGCGTCCGGGTCGTCGATGACGACGTGCGTCTCGATCCGGTCGTCGGTCATGGGGATCAGCCGCACGCCGGGCCTCCAGCGGGCGCACAGCGCCTCGGTGACCGCGCTGAGCGGGTAGCCGGCGCCGATCATCTGGGTGCGCACGATGTGGGTCGCGATGTCGCGGTCCCCCAGGCCGAACCACCCTGGCCCGACCCCGTAGGCGGCCAGCTCCTCCTTGACCGTGAACGTCTCGTCGGCGCGGCCCCAGCCCTGCTCCTCGTGGATCCCGCCGCCGAGGGTGTACATGACGGTGTCGAGGTCGGGGCAGACCTTGAGGCCGAACAGGTGGATGTCGTCGCCGGTGTTGCCGATGACGGTGATGTCCGCCTCCGGCGCCGCCGCCTTCAGGCCGCGCAGGAAACGGGCTCCTCCGATGCCGCCGGCCAATACCACGATTCGCATGCGGACAGTCTGTCAGCCCGCCGCGTCACCCGGCGAACGTCCCCTCGGTCGCCGGCTCGCCGGAGCCGCAGGCGTACGGGGTCATCTGCGTCAGCCCGGGGAAGTAGACGTGCAGGCTGACCGCGCCTTCCAGGCAGTCGTTGACCACCTCGTGGACATAGCCGGGGGCGAACACCCGCTGGTGGCCCGGCGGGAGTGAACGGCGGGTCTCGCCGTTGCCGCCGAGGGAGCGCTCGGTCAGTTCGCCCTCGAGGACGGTCAGCACGCCCGAGGAGCGGCCGTGGTCGTGCAGCCCGCTGCCCTGGCCGGGCACCCAGCTCAGCAGCCAGACCTCGTAGCCGGGTCCGGTCGCCAGGCGGTCGTACCAGCGGGTGGTGGCGTCGTAGCGGACGCGCGGCGCCCAGCGGGCGCGGTCCGCCGCGATCGTGCGGGCCAGGCCGGCGAATTCCGCGACGGTGACGGGGTAGGCGGGAGCCGGCGGAAGGAGGTGCGGGATGGCGAGGGGGTCGCCGGCGATCGAGACGTCGCTGTTCATGGGTGCGGAGTTCCTACGGGAAGTGAGGAGCGTCAGGCACGCGCACGAGAGGGTGCGGCCATGAGGCTGTGCGGGCTGGGAGGAGTCCTTCAGCGGCAACAGCTGGAACAGCGACAGTGGGCTTCCACGGCACGACGGAACTCGCCGAGGCGGCGGGTCCGAGCGGGCGCGTGGGTCACTGGCATGAGCCCAAGGAGACCGGCTCCTCGGAGACCTGTCAACTTGATGTCGTGTTTGTCGTAAATCCCTCACCTGATCCGGTTATTCAACGGGGTGGAAGGTTTGGGGCCGCAAGTCCCAGGAAAGGTGCCGACGCAACCACACGGGTACGCAGGAACGTCTTCTCGTGAAACGTCGTTGTGTTTTCGTGATCGCATCGTGATCGACACTCCGCAGGGGCGTCGGCCGTGGTTGACATGTGCGGGCATATAGGCCGATTTGAACACTTTCCGTCAGGCCTTGGTTCCGCAGGGTGAATAACGGGCCCAATAGCAGATCTCGGCTTGACTGGCCCGTATCGGCACACTTGTAATTTCACTCGTGTCGTTCGCCGTCGCAGGTGGCGGCGACACCACGGGGACGCGAAGACAGACGAGGGGCGCGCATGACCGAGCTGTTCCAGCTGTTGCTGGCCGAAGAGGCCGACGAAGAGCTCGGGTGGCAGGAGCGCGCACTGTGCGCGCAGACCGACCCCGAGTCCTTTTTCCCCGAGAAGGGCGGCTCCACCCGCGAGGCCAAGAAGGTCTGCCTCGCCTGCGAGGTCCGTTCCGACTGCCTCGACTACGCCCTCGCCAACGACGAGCGCTTCGGCATCTGGGGCGGCCTGTCCGAGCGTGAGCGCCGGCGCCTGAAGAAGGGCATCGTCTGAGGCTCCGCCCGGGCCCGCCCCGGCGACGGCCCGCCGGCCTCGCGTGTCCCGGCCCCGTCCCGCGGCGGACGCGCACCGGTTCGACGGCATTCGTGCGGCCTGGGACCGGTTCGCGCCGGTCACGGACTTCATCGTCATATGCGCTCCGGACCCGGAAGGGCCGCCTCCCGCAACCGTTAGTGTGGGGGCCCGTCCGAGACGCCCAAGGCGTCGTCCGAAGTCCAGCGAACCGGGGCCCGAACCTCGATGTCCGTGAACAGTTCAGCCGGGACTCAATACGCCTCCCAGGCACCGGAGTTCCCGCGCCACGTCGTCACCGCCGTACTCGTCGCCCACGACGGTGCCCGCTGGCTGCCCAACGCGCTCTCGGGCCTGGTCTCCCAGGACCGCCCCGTCCAGGACGTCATCGCGGCCGACACCGGCAGCGCCGACGACTCCGCCCGCCTGCTCGCCGAGAGCCTCGGCGACCACCGCGTCCTGCACCTCGCCCGGCGCAGCGGCTTCGGCGCCGCCGTCGACGAGTGCGTACGCGCCGCCGAGCCCCTGACCGAGGAGCACCTGCCCTACCTGGCACGGCGCAGCAGCTGGGACCCGGCCACCCGCACCTGGAACGACGACGCCTACGACGAGCCCGACCAGCCGCACGGGGAACCCGTGCAGTGGCTGTGGCTGCTCCACGACGACTGCGAGCCCGCCCCCGACGCCCTGCTCCACCTCCTGCGGGTCGCAGACTCCTCGCCGTCCGCCGCGGTCATCGGCCCCAAGCTGCGCAGCTGGTACGACCGGCGCCAACTGCTGGAGGTCGGCTTCTCCATCGCCCGCAGCGGCCGCCGCTGGACCGGCCTGGAGCGCCGCGAGCAGGACCAGGGCCAGCACGACCAGGTCCGCCAGGTGCTCGCGGTCTCCAGCGCGGGCATGCTGGTGCGCCGCGACGTGTGGGAGGACCTCGGCGGATTCGACCGTCGGCTGCCCCTCATGCGCGACGACGTCGACTTCTGCTGGCGCGCCCAGTCCGCCGGCCACACCGTCCTCGTCGCCCCCGACGCCGTCCTGCGGCACGCAGAGGCGGCCTCCCGCGAGCGCCGCCCCGTCGACTGCGCCGGCCGCTCCGCCGTCGACCCGCACCGCGTCGACAAGGCAGGGGCCGTCTACACGCTGCTGGCCAACACCCGCGGCGTCCTGCTGCCGTACGTCTTCGCGCGCGTCGTGCTCGGCACCGTGCTGCGCACCCTGGCCTACCTCGTCGGCAAGGTCCCCGGACAGGCCGTCGACGAGATGACCGGACTGCTGTCGGTCCTGCTCCGCCCCGGGCGCCTCCTCAGCGCCCGCCGACAGCGCTCGCGGGCCGTCGTCCCGCCCTCCGAGCTGCGGTCGCTCTTCCCGCCGCCGGGCGCGACCGTACGGGCCACCGTCGAGCAGGTCGTCAGCAACGTGTCCGGCCGCGCGGCCGCCGAGGCCTCCTCCGCCGGACGCCACGGCGGCGGACTGGACTCCGGGCCCAGCGGCGGCGACGACGACGGCGAGTTCCTGGAGGTCGAGCAGTTCGCGCTGCTCAAGCGCATCGCCCGGCAGCCCGCCCCGATGCTCTTCGCCGTCCTGCTGCTCTTCTCCCTCATCGCCTGCCGCGCGCTCCTCGGCGGCGGCGCCCTGGCCGGCGGCGCGCTGCTGCCCGCCCCCGCCGACGCCTCCGACCTGTGGGGCTCCTACCTCGGCGCCTGGCACTCCCTCGGTGTCGGCAGCACCGAGACCGCGCCGCCCTACCTGGCGATCGTGGCCACCCTCTCGAGCGTCCTGCTCGGCAGCTCCGGCCTCGCGCTGACCGTGCTCCTGGTCGCCTCGGTGCCGCTCGCCGGCCTCAGCGCCTACTTCGCGTCGCGCCCGCTGGTCGGCTCCCGGCTGCTGCGCGCCTGGGGCGCTGTCGCGTACGCCTTCCTGCCCGCCGCGACCGGCGCCCTCGCCGGCGGCCGGCTCGGCACCGCCGTCCTGGCCGTCCTGCTCCCGCTCATGGCCCGCGCCGCCGTCTCTGCCGCGGGACTGCGGATGTCCGCCGACGCCGTCGACCGCGGCCTGCGGCCCGGCTGGCGGGCCGCCTGGGCGGTCGCGCTGCTGCTGACGATCACCACCGCCTTCACCCCCATCGCCTGGCTGATCGCGCTGGTGCTCGTCGGCGCCGCCCTCGCCACGCGCGTCGTCCGGGGCCAGAGCCGGCTCCTCGTCCCGCTGGCCCTGCGGGCGGCGGCCGTCCTCGGCGCGCCCATGGTGGTGCTCGCTCCCTGGTCGCTGGGGCTGCTCACCCACCCCCGGCGCTTCCTCGACGAGGCCGGCCTGCCCTTCGGCGCCCGGTCGGCCACCGCCACCGACCTCCTCCTGATCAACCCCGGCGGCCCGGGCGCCGCCGGGGGCTTCCTGCTCGCGGGCATCGTCCTGGCCGCGCTGGCGGCCCTGGTGCGCGCCGAGCGCCGCTCGGCCATCGTCACCGCCTGGGTGGGCGCCCTGACCGGCCTGGTCTTCGCCGTAGTCGCCAACACCACCGCCTGGGCCGGCCCCGCCACCCTCGTCTACGGCATCGCCCTGCTGGCCGCCGCCGCGGTGGGCGCCGAGGGCGCCAATGAGCGGATCGCCGCCTCCGGCTTCGGCTGGCGCCAGCCCGTCGCCGCACTCGTGGCCCTGGCCGCCGTGCTCGCCCCGCTGTCCGCGGCCGTCGGCTGGATGGCCGGCGGCGCCGACGGACCGCTGGAGCGCCGCGACCCCACCCAGGTGCCCGCCTTCGTCGCCGAGGAGAGCAACACCGGCGACCAGGCCCGCACCCTCGTCGTCTCGGGCACTCCCGACCACGTCTCGTACGCCCTCGTCCGCGGCGCCGGCACCCGGCTCGGCGACGCCGAGATCGCCGCCGCGAGCGGTGCCGACCCCCGGCTCGACAAGATCGTCGGCAATCTGGTGGCAGGCTCCGGCGCCGACCAGGCCAGCCAGCTCGGCGGCTACGCCGTCCGCTACGTCCTCGTCCAGAGCGGCGCCCCGCGCCAGGTCAGCCGCACCCTTGACAGCACCCCCGGCCTGTCCCGGCTCAGCCAGGCCGACGGCAGCGCCCTGTGGCGGGTGGACGACGACGTCGCACGCGTCACGATCGTCCAGCCGTCCACCGGCGGAGAGGCCGGCGGCAGCGACGACACCGGCGCCAAGGGCGGCGCCGGTGAGGACACCGCCGCCGGCACCGAGACCGTCGCCTCCGGCAAGGTCGAGGCACACACCACCATCTCGACCGGCCCGGAGGGTCGCGTGCTGCGCCTCGCCGACCGCGCCGCGCCCGGCTGGACGGCCACCCTCGACGGCAGGGAACTCACCGCCACCACCGTCGACGGCTGGGCCCAGGGCTTCCGGCTCCCCAGCAGCGGCGGCCGGCTCGACCTCGTCTACGACGACCCCTTCACCCACACCCTGTGGCTGTGGCTCCAGGGCTTCCTCGGCCTGGTCCTCGTCGTCATGGCCCTGCCGGGCCGGCGCCGCGAGGTCGACGACGACCTGCCCGACACGGAGGCCGAGCCGGTGCCCGCCGCCGCGGGCATCCCCGCGCAGGGAGGCGACGGCCGCCGCGCCCGCCGGCTGCGCGCCGCCGCCGACGCCGAGCCCGAGGCCCAGGGCGCCGGTCAGGGCGCGGCCCACGGGGACGGGGAAGAGGAGGCGTACGACGCCCCCGCCGCTTCCCGGGCCGACGGGACCTCTCACCAGGAGCAGGCCGAGTACGCGCAGTACGCCGAGTACGACCCGTACGCCGCCGGCCCCCGGGAGGACGACCCCTACGGCCAGGAGCAGTGGGCCGCGGACTACCGCAGCGACTACGGCTACGAGCAGCCCGCCGCCCAGCCCCAGGAGCAGGCCTATGACCCGTACGGCTACGGCCGGCAGGCCCCGCAGCCCGGCCACGACCGGCAGGGCTACGACTCCCAGGGCTACGAGCAGCAGGGCTACGAGCAGCAGGGCTACGAACAGCAGCCGCAGGGCTACGACGCCTCGTACGCCCCGTACGGCAACCACGACACCGACACGTACGGCACGGACGCCTACGGCACGGACGGCTACCGCCGCGACGGGAGCAACCAGTGAACCGCAGCACCCTCTCCCTGATCGGCGTCGCCGTCGCGCTGGCCGCGGTCGCCGGCTTCGCCACCGTCACCGGCGCGGGCACCCCGGACGCCGCGCCCGCGGTGAGCGCGGCACGGCTGCCCGTCGAACGGTCCACGCTCGCCTGCCCGGTGCCCTCCGACTCGGACTTCGCCTCGACCACCTACACCGCCTTCACGCCCAAGGGGGACTCCGCCGGGGGGCCCGGGGCCGGGGGCACCGCGGCCCTGCTGCCCGCCGCGCCTGTCAACGGCAAGGCCGCCAAACGCAAGCCGGTCGCGCCGCTGAAGGAGGCCGGCACGCCGGTCACCGCGGTCACCGAGGCCGCCGACGCCCCCGCCCTCATCGGCACCGCCGACGGGGCGCTCGCCCCCGGCTGGACCGTGCAGCAGACCACTGTCGTCGACGCGGGCCCGGCCCGGGCGGTGCTCGGCACCTCCTGCGCCGTCCCGGACAGCGAGTTCTGGTTCCCCGGCGTCAGCACCGGCGCCGACCGGCAGGACTACGTCCACCTGACCAACCCGGACGACACCGCCGCCGTGGTCGACCTCCGGCTCTACGGCGACAAGGGCGAGGTCAAGACCACCACCACCGACGGCATCACCGTGCCGCCGGGCGCGACCGTCCCCGTCCTGCTCTCCACGCTCACCACGGAGAAGTCCGACACCCTCACCCTGCACGTCAGCGCTCGCAGCGGCCGGGTGGGCGCCACCGTGGAGGCCGAGGACGCCAAGGCCGGCGGCGACTGGCTGCCCGCCGCCGCGGACCCCGCCGCCGAGGCCGTCATGCCCGGCATCCCCGGCGACGCCACCGAGGTCCGCCTGGTGGTCTACGCGACCGGCGACAGCGACGCCGACCTCAAGCTGCGGCTCGCCTCCTCGAGCGGTGAGATCACCCCGGCCGGGCACGAGACCGTCCACGTCAAGAGCGGTATGACCACCGCCGTCGACCTCGGCGACGTCACCAAGGGCGAGACCGGGTCGCTGCTCCTGAGCCCGACCGAGCCCGCGCGCAAGGCCCCCGTGGTCGCCGCCCTGCGGATCACCCGCGGCAAGGGCGCCAACCGGGAGACCGCCTTCCTGCCCGCCACCGCCCCCGTCGGCGACCGCGCCACCGCCGCCGACAACCGCACCAAGGGCTCGACGATCGCCCTCACCGCGCCCGAGGCCGACGCCGCCGTGCGGGTCGTCACCTCCGCCTCGACGAAGGGCGGCGAGCCCGTCACCAAGAATGTCCCGGTCAAGCGCGGCACGACGGTCGTCCTGTCGCCGCCCGCCCCCTCCGAGGGCAAGGGCGCCTTCGCCGTCACGGTGGAAGCCGCCTCGGGCGGTCCCGTCTACGCCTCCCGCATGCTCGCCCTGCCGGAGGACGGCGTCCCGATGTTCACCATCCAGACGATGCCGGACGACCGCGGCCTGGTCGCCGTCCCGCGGACCGAGGAAGACCTGTCCATCCTGAACCGCTGACGGCCCGGGGCTCCCGAGCTCCCGTGTCGCCGGCCCCCGGGCCCCGGCGTCCGCACATGCCGGGGTCGACGGGGGCACACGGGATGCCGGGGGCCGACGCCGCGAGGGCCGGGGCCGCCGCGGGCCGGCGCCGGCAGGGCTGACCGTCGGCTAACCCTCCCCGTACCGGGGGTCGACGTTCTCCGGCGACAGCCCCAGCAGCTCGGCCACCTGCTCCACCACCACGTCGTGCACGAGCAGCGCCCGCTCCTCGTGGCTCTTGGCCCGGATCTCCACCGGCCGCCGGTACACCACGATGCGGTGCGGGGCGCCCTTGTGCCCGCCGATCAGCCGCCCCAGCGGCACCCCGTCGTCGAACCGGCCCTTGGCCGCGGCGCCATCGGCCCCGTTCACCGGCCAGGGCACCTCCTGCACCGCGAACTCCACCTCCGCCAGCTGCGGCCAGCGCCGCTCCAGCCGGTCCGCCGCGTCGCGCACCAGGTCGTCGAAGGCGTCGGCGCGGGTGCGCGCGAGCGGCACCTGCGGGGGCGCGATGGGGCCGCGCATGCCGCGACCGTGTCGGTCGCGGCGGCGCTGGCGCGGGGCGGGCGAAGGGGTGTCCATCACCTCTGAGAGTAGCCGTCGCGAGCCCCGGGCATGCGGCTCCGTGACCGCTGCCACCACCACGTGGGTACCAGGACCGGACATCCTCGTCGATGTCGCGGAATGTACGGTCGTCCGCTCCCCGCGTCCCGGCTGATTCGCCGCCCCGACCGCCCCGGCGATCGCTCTTGTCGCCCTTTGTTCCGTTTGCTGATCGGCGCGCTCGTAAGGGCCCCGTATTTTTCCGGCCCCTTTGCAGGTCAGGGGTGTTGACCGCGAGTCGGACCTTCCCGGCCAACCCGGACGACACGACGGGATGAGCTCCGGTGGAGTCGTCGCGGCCCGCTCAAGAGTGCGGTACCGTCCAACATCGTGAGCCCTGTACGTCGCTGTTCGCGCACCGCGTGTGGCCGTCCCGCCGTCGCGACGCTGACGTACGTCTACGCGGATTCCACCGCCGTCCTCGGGCCGCTCGCCACCTACGCGGAACCCCACTGCTACGACCTGTGCTCCGAGCACTCCGAGCGCCTCACCGCCCCCCGCGGCTGGGAGGTCGTACGGCTCGCCACGGACACCGGCCCTACCCGCCCCAGCGGCGACGACCTCGAAGCGCTCGCCAACGCCGTACGCGAGGCCGCCCGCCCCCAGGAACGCGAGGGCAACGGCACCAACGGCCGCGGCGGCGACCCCATGGAGATCGCCCGCCGCGGGCACCTGCGCGTCCTGCGCTCGCCCGACTCCTGACCGGCGCCCGCTCCACGGCCGTCGCCGGCCGTCTCCGGCCCCCCGCGCCGCCTCCCCGTGCCCACCGGGGACCCTCATGGGCCCGCCCGGATCCGCCGGGTAGGTTGGCTCTTGCCACGATCCATCCACCGGCAACCGGATTCCAGAGCGGAGCACAGCGGTGACCGACCTCTCCCAGCTCGTGAAGGCTTACGACGTCCGCGGAGTCGTCCCCGACCAGTGGGGCGAACCGCTCGCCGAACTCTTCGGCGCGGCCTTTGTGACCGTGACCGGCGCCGACGCGATCGTGACGGGCCACGACATGCGGCCCTCGTCGCCCGGCCTGTCCCAGGCCTTCGCCCGCGGCGCGGCCTCGCGCGGCGCCAAGGTCACCGAGATCGGCCTCTGCTCCACCGACCAGCTGTACTTCGCCAGCGGCAAACTCGACCTGCCCGGCGCGATGTTCACCGCCAGCCACAACCCGGCGCAGTACAACGGCATCAAGATGTGCCGCGCGGGCGCCGCCCCCGTGGGCCAGGACACCGGGCTCGCCGAGATCCGCCGGCTCGTCGAGGAGTGGTCCGAGACCGGCCTCCCGGCGAGCGACGCCACCCCCGGCGAGGTCACCCGGCGCGACATGCTCGCCGACTACGCCGCCCACCTGCGCACCCTGGTCGACATCGGCTCCATCCGGCGCCTGAAGGTCGTCGTCGACGCGGGCAACGGCATGGGCGGTCACACCGTCCCCACCGTCTTCGACGGGCTGCCCATCGACCTCGTCCCGATGTACTTCGAGCTCGACGGCACCTTCCCCAACCACGAGGCCAACCCCCTCGACCCCAAGAACATCGTCGACCTGCAGGAGAAGGTGCGCGAGACCGGCGCCGACATCGGCATCGCCTTCGACGGCGACGCCGACCGCTGCTTCGTCGTCGACGAGCGCGGCGAACCCGTCTCGCCGTCCGCGATCACCGCCCTGGTCGCCGCCCGCGAACTGGCCAAGCACCCCGGCTCCACCGTCATCCACAACCTGATCACCTCCTGGACCGTGCCCGAGGTCGTCAAGGAGCACGGCGGGACGCCCGTCCGCACCCGCGTCGGCCACTCCTTCATCAAGCAGGAGATGGCCCGCACCGGCGCCGTCTTCGGCGGCGAGCACTCCGCCCACTACTACTTCCGCGACTTCTGGAACGCCGACACCGGCATGCTCGCCGCGCTCCACGTCCTCGCCGCCCTCGGCGGCCAGGACGGCCCGCTGTCCGCGCTCGTCGCCGAGTACGACCGCTACGCCGCCTCCGGCGAGATCAACACCGCCGTCGACGACCAGGCCGGCCGCACCGCCGCCGTCCGCGCGGCCTACGCCGACCGCCCGGGCACCGGCGTGGACGAACTCGACGGCCTCACGGTCACCGGCGAGGACTGGTGGTTCAACCTCCGCCCCTCCAACACCGAGCCGCTGCTGCGACTCAACGTGGAGGCCCGCCACCCCGAGCTCATGGCCGCCGTCCGCGACGAGGTCCTCGCCATCGTCCGCGCCTGACGGTGGCACCGCCGCAGAAGTCCGCGCCTGACGGCGGCACCGCCGCAGGGGCAAGCGCCGGAGGAGGCCCGCCGCAGGGGCACCGCCCCAGCAGTCGGCGCACACTGCACCTCCTCCGGCGCAGGCCGGGGCCCCGCCGCGGTCACGCGGGCCCGGCCCCCCGGCGATAGGCTGAATCCGCCGGTCGGACCCGTACGCCGCACGCGGCGGCCACCCGGAACCACGACGACACCACGACCACAGGGGAGACGCCACCCATGCCGCTCGTCGAAGCCAGCCTTCTGGAGATCCTCGCCTGCCCCGCCTGCCACGCACCGCTGCGCGAGGACGTCGAGGCCACCGAGCTCGTCTGCACCTCCGCCGACTGCGGCCTGGCCTACCCCGTGCGCGACGACATCCCCGTCCTCCTCGTCGACGAGGCCCGCCGGCCCGCCTAGCCGCGCCCGCACGACAACCCGGCGCCGCGCCGCAGCATGCGCACCCACGGCAGCCGGCGCACGGCAGGTCCCGCCGTACGCCCCTGCGGTCAGGACACCCCCACCGCACGGCGCCCCGCGACACCCGACACAACCGGACCGGACCGGAGGTCACCCCCGATGCTGGACGAGACGCTGCTCGACGACCCCGACGCCCTCGCCCGCGCTGACACCCGCGGCCTGCTCCTCGGCGTCGCCGCCGCCGGCGCCCGCGTCCGCACCGCCGCACGCCTCGCCCACGAGGCAGGCGTCGGCGGACTCAAGCCCGACGGCCGCCCCCGCAGCGTCCTTGTCGCCGGACCGGGCGCGGTCGCCGTCGCCGCCGTCGCCGAACTGCTGGCCGCCCTCGGCAACGGCAGCGGTCCTGTGCTGTCCCTGCACCCCACCGGCCCCGCACCATACGACCTGCGCTGGGCCCTCCCCGGTTGGGCCGGCCCCGTGGACCTGCTGCTCATCGCCAGCCCCGCCGGCACCGAAGCCGGCCTCGCCGAGCTCATCGAGCAGGCCTACCGGCGCGGCTGCACCGTCGCCGCCGTCGTCCCCGCCGGCTCACCGATCGCCGAGGCGATCCAGCAGGTGCGCGGTATGGTCCTGCCGTACGCCCCCGCCCCCGACCCCGCGTCCGTCGCGGGCGTCCTCGGCGAGGCCGCCGACCCCGCCGAAGACCTCGGCGCCTTCTGGGCGCTGCTCACCCCGCTGCTCGCCCTCGGCGACCGCATCGGCCTGCTCGCCGCACCGCCCGACGCCATCGAGCGCGTCGCCGACCGCCTCGACGACGTCGCCGGACGCTGCGGCCCCGCGACCGCCACCTACAGCAACCCCGCCAAGGCGCTCGCCTCCGAACTCGCCGAATCCCTGCCGCTGATGTGGAGCGACGGACCGGTCGCCGCCGTCGCCGCCCGCCGCTTCGCCGCGGCCATCGCCGCCCGCGCCGGCCGCCCCGCCCTGCACGGCGAACTCCCCGAGGCGCTCGACACCCACGGCGCGCTGCTCGCCGGCTCCCTGGCCGGCGCCCTCGACCCCGAGGACTTCTTCCGCGACCGCGTCGACGAGCCCGAGGACCTGCGCCTGCGCGTCGTGCTCCTGCACCGCACCGGCAACGGCGCCGCGAGCTCCGCCCCGCTCGCCCGGGAACTCGCCACGACCCACGACACCCCGATGAGCGAACTCGCCCCCGCCGAGGGGGGCGACCTGGAATCCGCGGTCGAACTCCTCGCCGTCACGGATTTCGCCTCCGTTTACCTCGCCATCACCTCGACCGGGAGATCATGAGCGCATGGACCGCCTGACCAACACCACCCGCCCGTACGCCTGGGGATCCACCACGGCCATCCCCGAACTGCTCGGCGCCACCCCCACGGGCGAGCCGCAGGCCGAACTCTGGATGGGGGCCCACCCCGGCGCCCCCTCCCGCGTCGACCGCGGCAACGGTCCGACACCGCTCGACCAGGTCATCGCCGCCGACCCCGAAGGCGAACTCGGCACCCCCGCCGTCGAACGCTTCGGCCCACGGCTGCCCTTCCTGCTCAAGCTCCTCGCCGCCGGCTCTCCCCTGTCCCTGCAGGTGCACCCCGACCTCGCCCAGGCAGCCGCCGGCTTCGCCGACGAGGAGGCCCGCGGCATCCCCGTCGACGCCCCGCACCGGAACTACAAGGACGCCAACCACAAGCCGGAGATGATCGTCGCGCTCACCCCCTTCGAGGGGCTCTGCGGCTTCCGCTCCCCCGAGGAGACCGCGCACCTCCTCACCGGCTTCGGCGTCGACTCCCTCAAGCCCTACGTCGACAGCCTGCGCGCCCAGCCCGAGGAGGCGGCCCTCCGCGAAGTCCTCACCGCCGTGCTCGGAGCCGACCGCGAGACCATGGCAGACACCGTGGCGGAAGCCGCCGAGGCCGCCGGCCGCCGCGCCGCCGAGGGCGGAGCGCACGCCGACGCGTACGCCGCCTACGCCGCCATCGCCCACGCCTACCCGGGCGACCCCGGTGTCATCGCCGCCATGCTCCTCAACCACGTCCGCCTCCAGCCCGGCGAGGCGCTCTTCCTCGGCGCCGGCATACCCCACGCCTACCTCAGCGGCCTCGGCGTCGAGATCATGGCCAACTCCGACAACGTCCTGCGCTGCGGCCTCACCCCCAAGCACGTCGACATCCCCGAACTGCTGCGCATCGTCAGCTTCCAGGCGGGCGACGCCGGCATCCTGCGCCCCGAGGCGTCCCCCGACGGCGAGGAGCTCTACCGAACCCCCATCGACGAGTTCCGGCTCTCCCGCTACTCGCTCGCCGCCGGCGCCGCCCCCCGCACTCCCCACGACCGCACCGCCCAGATCCTGCTCTGCACCGAGGGCACCGCCACACTGCGCGCGCCCGGCGACCCCACGGCGCCCGAAGTGACCCTGCGCCAGGGCCAGTCCGCCTACGTCCCAGCCGGCGAGCAGGTCCAACTCGCGGGCGCGGGAACGGTCTTCCGGGCCACGGTGGTGGCCTGACGCATCGGGCCCACCCACGGCCTGCAACAATGTCCCGCCGTAACGCCGTAAAGACCGGGCAAAGACCGGGGCCGAGGGAAGGGACCAACACCACTCATGAGCGCGTCAGGCGGAACCAAGGCGATCGTCGCCGCATTGGGCGCCAACCTCGCCATCGCGGTGAGCAAGTTCGTGGCGTTCGCCTTCAGCGGCTCCTCCTCCATGCTCGCCGAGGGCGTGCACTCGGTGGCCGACTCGGGCAACCAGGCGCTGCTCCTGCTCGGCGGCAGGAAGGCCAAGAAGGAGGCCACCGAGGAGCACCCCTTCGGCTACGGCCGTGAGCGGTACATCTACGGCTTCCTCGTCTCCATCGTGCTGTTCACCATCGGTGGCGTCTTCGCGCTCTACGAGGGCTACGAGAAGGTGCGGCACCCCCACGAGATCGAGGCCTGGTACTGGCCCATCGGCGTCCTCGTCTTCGCGATCATCGCCGAGGGCTTCTCCTTCCGCACCGCGGTCAAGGAATCCAACGCGGTCCGCGGGAAGCAGACCTGGAGCCAGTTCATCCGCACCGCCAAGGCCCCCGAGCTCCCCGTCGTCCTCCTGGAGGACCTCGGCGCCCTCGTCGGCCTCGTGCTCGCCCTCGTCGGCGTCGGCCTGTCCCTGATCACCGGCGACGGCGTCTGGGACGGCATCGGCACCCTCTGCATCGGCACCCTCCTCGTCGTCATCGCCATCGTCCTCGCGTCCGAGACCAAGTCGCTGCTCCTCGGCGAGGCCGCCGGCCCCGAGGTCGTCGCCCGTATCCGCGAGGCCATCGTCGACGGGGACACCGTCTCCCGCGTGATCCACATGCGCACCCTCCACCTCGGCCCGGAGGAACTCCTCGTCGCCGCCAAGATCGCCGTGCGGCACGACGACAAGGCCACCGAGATCGCCCGCGCCATCGACGCCGCCGAGGCCCGCATCCGGGAGGCCGCACCCATCGCCCGCGTCATCTACCTCGAGCCGGACGTCTACCGCGAGTCCTCGGCCGCTCCCGCCGCACCCACGGCGGACTGACCCCCTTCGCACGACCCGCACGCACGTTCCGGACGTGCCCGGCCCCTCGGTGTAGATTCGTCCCTAGCCAGACGTCGCTGCTGATGGCGGTCGGGCGGTCCGCTTCCGGGCCGGCCGAGGGAGAGAGGGCCTCCGACGGGCTGAGCCGCGGTCGCGGGAAACGCATGTCCGCATGCCTTGCCCCGCCCCGCAGCGGAAAGCCGATGTCCGTTCTGGAAGCACTCCACGAGGAGACTGCATGTCCCCCGTCACCAACGACTTCAAGGTCGCCGACCTCTCCTTGGCCGCCTTCGGCCGCAAGGAGATCACCCTCGCCGAGCACGAGATGCCCGGCCTCATGGCCCTCCGCGAGGAGTACGCGGCCACACAGCCGCTGGCCGGAGCCCGCATCACCGGTTCCCTGCACATGACCGTGCAGACCGCCGTCCTCATCGAGACCCTGGTCGCCCTCGGCGCACAGGTCCGCTGGGCCTCCTGCAACATCTTCTCCACGCAGGACCACGCCGCGGCCGCCGTCGCCGTCGGCCCCCACGGCACCGCGGAGAACCCGCAGGGCGTCCCCGTCTTCGCCTGGAAGGGCGAGACCCTCGAAGAGTACTGGTGGTGCACGGAGCAGGCCCTCACCTGGGCCGACGCCCCCACCGGCGGCCCGAACATGATCCTCGACGACGGCGGGGACGCCACCCTGCTCGTCCACAAGGGCGTCGAGTTCGAAAAGGCCGGCCAGGTCCCCGACCCCTCCACCGCCGACAGCGACGAGTACCGGGAGATCCTGACCCTCCTGACCCGCACCCTCGGCGAGAACCCGCAGAAGTGGACCCAGCTCTCCTCCGAGATCCGCGGCGTCACCGAGGAGACCACCACCGGCGTCCACCGCCTGTACGAGATGCAGCGCGACGGCACCCTGCTGTTCCCGGCGATCAACGTCAACGACGCCGTCACCAAGTCGAAGTTCGACAACAAGTACGGCTGCCGCCACTCCCTCATCGACGGCATCAACCGCGCCACCGACGTCCTCATCGGCGGCAAGGTCGCCGTCGTCTGCGGCTACGGCGACGTCGGAAAGGGCTGCGCCGAGTCGCTGCGCGGCCAGGGCGCCCGCGTCATCATCACCGAGATCGACCCGATCAACGCCCTCCAGGCGGCGATGGACGGCTACCAGGTCACCGTGCTCGAGGACGTCGTCGAGACCGCCGACATCTTCGTCACCACGACCGGCAACCGCGACATCATCCTCGCCGAGCACATGCAGCGCATGAAGCACCAGGCGATCGTCGGAAACATCGGCCACTTCGACAACGAGATCGACATGGCCGGCCTCGCCAAGATCCCGGGGATCGTCAAGGACGAGGTCAAGCCCCAGGTCCACACCTGGACCTTCTCCGACGGCAAGGTCCTGATCGTGCTGTCCGAGGGCCGCCTGCTCAACCTGGGCAACGCCACCGGCCACCCCTCGTTCGTGATGTCCAACTCCTTCTCCGACCAGACGCTGGCCCAGATCGAGCTGTTCACCAAGCCCGAGGAGTACCCGATCGGCGTCTACGTCCTTCCCAAGCAGCTCGACGAGAAGGTCGCCCGTCTCCACCTCGACGCCCTCGGCGTCAAGCTGACCACCCTGCGCCCGGAGCAGGCCGCCTACATCGGCGTCCCGGTGGAGGGCCCCTACAAGCCGGACCACTACCGCTACTGACGCCGGCCGGGCCGTTCGGGCGACAGCCCGGCACCGGTCCCGCACGCGGCGCAGGCCCCACACGGCAGGCCCCCGCCCCCGGCGGGGGCCTGCCGTGTGGGGCCCCGGCCCGCTTTGTAAGGTCGAACCATGCCCCGCGGCCGCTACTCGTTCCACGACACCCACGACCACACCCCCCTCGGCAAAGAGCACTTCCACTGCGCCACCGGCCCCACCGGATGGCGGTACACCGCCCAGAACACCCACCCCGGCGGCGCCCACGCCGGCTCCGTCGACCTCACCATCGACGAACTCGGCCGCCCCATCCGCCTCGAGATGCACGCCGCGGGCTGGCAGGTCCGCGGTGCCGCCCTGGACGGCCTGACCTGGGTCCGCACCGATCCCTCCGGCGAACACGCTCAGGAGGGCAACGTCCCCGCGCACGCCTTCACCGGTGACTCGCCCGCGTTCTACATCGCCACCGCGCGGATGCTCCGGCTGCGCCCCGGCACCCCGGCCACCCGCGTACGCCTCGTAGCATTCCAGCCCCCCGTACTCGCGCCGCGCACCCTCGACCAGGCGTGGGCACTGGTCAAGAGCGAAACACACCCCACTGACAACGACCCTCTGCATGTGGACGAATACCAGGTCACCGATCTGGAGACCGGTGAACAGCACGCCGTCCACATCGCCGGCGACGTCGTCCTCTCCGCCCCGGGCATCGAACTCGAGGATCTCGAGTCGCCCCCGTCCAGCTTCCCCTCCACGGACTGACGCTGCCACGCCGGCCGACCCGAGTCGGAGGGGGCGGCCCAAGGACGCGGAGAACGTGGGACGAGGCGACGGGGACGTGGCGTACGTCCTCGGCACGGGAGCGCGAGCGCTCCCGTGGGCGAGACGGAGGACCGTGCGCCGGAGGACGTCGCGATCTCCCGCCCACGCGGCAGGACATGACGCGGTGGGGACCGACGCCGACGATGTGCGTCGGGCGCGGCCGACCTGCTAGTCTCCTCTTCGCCCCAGGGCATCTGTTGACACGGATGGCCGGGGGAGGTAGATTAGAGCAGTTGCCACGAACTAGACGCGTTCGTAGGCTGGCGGCTAGGATCTAGCCCGCTTCGAAAGACACCGATCGCAGAGCACCTCTCAGAAAGAACTTTCTGAGTGGCCTTTCGTGTCGCCGTCCGAAGAGGCGAAAACCCTGGCGGTAATCAGGCCCGGAAGAGTCTGATAAAGTCAGGAACGTCGAAAGGCGAAAGCCTGGAAGGCAAAACCCCGCTTCAGCAGGGGGCCGGAAACGAAGAGCGGAAACGCGAAACGGATCTGGTAAGGT
>NZ_CBDRBL010000076.1:0-34404 GCF_965342175.1 Actinacidiphila sp. bgisy167 | reverse complement strand
CCCCCCCCCCCCCCCCCCCCCCCTCCCCCCCCCCCCCCCCCCCCCCCCCCCCCCCCCCCGCCACCGGATCACCCGTCCGAACCCAACTTCCCGAGGAGACACACATGTCCGGGCAGATCCTGGTCAACTTCCAGACCATCTCCCAGGCCGCGAGCGATGTGCGTACGACGGCCAACAACATCAGGCGCCAGCTGGACGATCTCGAGGCCGGCGTGAAGAAGATCGCGGCCTCGTGGGACGGCTCCGCGCAGGAGGCCTACCAGGCCAAGCAGATCGAGTGGGACAAGCGCGCCGCGTCCATGCACCAGACGCTCGAGGCCATCGCCCGCGCCCTCGACACGGCCGCGCAGAACTACCAGGCCACCGAGACCAAGAACCAGCAGATCTGGGGCTGATCGCGCCACCTGGCCGCGGAGCACCTGATGAGGGCGGGCGCGTACGGACACCGTACGTTCCCGCCCTCACCGGCGGTTTGACCACGGACCGCACACAACGGGAGGACGGGGACAAGTGGGATCGCACGCCGTGAGGCGCACCGCCGCAACCGCCGCCGCAGCGGCGCTCGCCGCCTTCGGCCTGACGAGCTCCGGCGTCGCCCCGGCGTCGGCCGCCGACGACGTACGCACCGTCCTCGCGGACGACGGGAGCGGTGAGCGCTTCCAGATCGACGACACCCAGTGCTCGTTCCCCTCCGACGTGATCAAGGGGACGCCCTGGTCGCTGCAGCGCATCGTCCTGGACCAGCTGTGGAAGGACACGCAGGGCCTCGGCGTGGTCGTCGCCGTCATCGACACCGGAGTCGACAAGAGCAACCGGCAGCTCGCCACCGCGATCAAGTTCCCCGGCGGTCTGGATCTGATCGAAGGGGACAACAACGACGGCACCAAGGACCCGGTCGGCCACGGCACCAAGGTCGCCGGCATCATCGCCGCGCGGCCTTCGAAGGACACCGGTTTCGTCGGTATCGCCCCGCGATCCTCGATCCTCGCCATCCGCCAGAACGACAACCAGGGCGGCGGCACGGTCAGGACCATGGTCGAGGCGATCAAGCACGCCGCTGACGCGGGCGCCAAGGTCATCAACATCTCGCAGGACACCGCGACGGCGATGCCGCCCAACTCGGCACTGGAGCAGGCCGTCAGGTACGCCCAGGAACGCGATGCCCTGATCGTCGCCTCCGCGGGCAACGACGGCGCGAACGGCCAGGCCAAGCTGACCTATCCGGCTTCCTATGACGGCGTCCTCGCGGTCGGCGCCTCCGACCGCGACAACGCCCGCGCCAACTTCTCGCAGCCCGGCCCCTTCGTGGGCGTCGCGGCGCCCGGCGTCGACATGGTCTCCACCGTCCCCTTCGGAGGCCACTGCATCGACCAGGGCACGAGCTTCTCCGCGCCGTACGTCTCCGGTGTCGCCGCCCTCATCCGCGCCAAGCACCCCGACTGGACGTACCGCCAGGTCATCACCCAGATCGAGCAGACCGCGGATCGCAGCAAGCCGGGCCGTGACGATTTCGTCGGATGGGGTGTCATCGACCCCGTCGCGGCCGTCAACGACGACGCCGTCACCCCGAAGGACGCCCCGACACCGGATCCCGTCGTCAACAGCGGAGCCCGGGAGAAGATCGAGGCGGCGACCGTCATCCTCGGTGAGAGCCCCCGGGAACGCACCGAGCGCTATGCCGTCTACACGGTGGGCGGCGCGGCCGGCGCCGTCGCGCTGCTGGTGGGCGGGGGTGTGGTGCTGGGCGACTGGCGCCGCAAGCGTGGGATCAACACATGAGTAGGAACGGGGAAGCGACACGATGAGTGACCAGTACAAGGTCGATCTGAGTGAGCTTGAGAAGACGATCACCAAGCTCAACGCGGTGCTCAGCAGTATGGGGGGCGCCAAGTCCACCGCCGTCAACCAGACACACCTGCCGTCGGGTGCACTGGGATCGGGCTTCATCGAGGCTGATGAGATGGCGAAAGCCCACGAAGCCATAAAGACGGCCCTCGAGGAAATGATCGCTGACGTGCACGAGGTCATGGACCGGTTCGGCCAGAACACGAAGAAGGCGCACGGCCATTACTCAAACGCCGAGTACGACATCCAGGCCGGCATGACAGGTGGCTGAGCTGTGCTCATCCCGAACACCGAAGGATCCACGAGGGGGTTGTGAAGCATGAGTGACGGACGGTCCTACGAGTACCGCGAGGCGGAGAACATGTGCTTCGCCGGCGAGGTGAAAACGCCCTTTGCCACGGGCAGGAACATGGACCAGATGAAGGCCATGCTCGCCAATGCCAACCCGGACACAGTGGAGGGCGTGGCGCACGCCTGGGGACGTGTCCGCGACATGCTCGTGACGGGCGACGAAAGCGTCAAAGCCGTCTTCGACAAGACCGTTGACCACATCCTCCAGCACTGGGAGGGGGCCGCCGCAGAGGGCTTCGCGACGAAGGCCAGGAAGATCAGTACCAAGATCGACCGCACGGCGACCTACGCGGACCGTACCTCCATTGCCATGCAGAACGCCGCGAATGTGCTGCGGCCTGTCAAGGCGGAGGTCGACAGCATGGAGAAGCCCAGCAGGCTGTCGAGCATGGGTGACGCGATCACGGAAGGTTTCGACCGCAGCGAGGACTGGCAGAAGGACATCCAGCACAACCGAGGTGCACAGAACGCCCTCGACAACAACGAGGGCAGCCTCTCGGCGGGCAAGGAAGCGCAGTTGCGGATGGCGGCCAGGATGGAGACGCTCGCCCTCACCTACACCTCGCAGGCCGCAAGCATCGGCAGATGGGGGTGGCGCGTCGACGATCCGGAGGACTATCCCCCGGCGCCCATCGGCGAACCTCCGGTACCCATCGTCGTGCCCACTGTCCAGTCCCGCTCCGTCAGCCGTCCCGAGCCGACTACCCAGGCGCGTGTGACGCGGAGCACTGGCACGACTGCCAAGCCCACCGCGAACGTGACCTCGCCCCGCGACACGGGCATCACCGGCGGCGTCGCCCAACCGACCACCCATACGCAACCTCAGGTCGGTACGGCGATCGACGGGATCTCGCCATCCCCTGGCACGACGACGGGTGCCGGTGGTGGGACGACCGGGACTGGTGGCGGGGTGGGCGCCGGAGGCACCACGGGAGGCGGTGCTGGTGGCGTGACCGGCGGCGGCTTTACCGGGGGCGGTATGGCGGGCGCTGTCTCCGGCGTTCGGGGCGGTGCGGGGGGCCGCGCGGGATCTGCCGCGGGTACCGGGCGCGCTGCTGCCGCCGGTCGTGGTGGTGCGCCCGGTGTCATCGGCACGGGTCAGGGTGCGACAGCCGCTGGTCGTGGCGGTACGCCCGGCAAGGGCGCGGGTGTTGTCGGGCCTGGCGGTATGCCAGGCGCCGGTGGCATGGGTGCTGCCGGAGGCAGGGGCGGCGCGGCCGCCGGCCGCGGTGGCGGCCTCGCCCGACGTGGTGGCGGCGTTGTAGGTGCCGCTCAGGGCACAGGTGCGGGCTCCCGGGGTACGCCGGGTGGTTCAGGTTTGCACCGGAGCCGGGGCGCGTCGGGGGCCGGTGGCGGCAGCAGCGCCGGCAGGGGGACGAACGGAATGATTGGGCGCGGCCAGACGGAGCGAGCGCAAGAGGAAGAGCGGCCCGAAGGTGAGCGCCCCGACTACCTGGTCGAGGACGAGGAAACCTGGACGCCCGAGCGCAACAACGCGCCGCGAGTCATCGAGTAGCCGACTGATCGGCAGATGGATGGAGAAGGCGGGGGACCGGCAAGCCGTCCTCCGCTGCCCGAGGAAGGACACGGATGGGCTTCACACGAACGCTGCGGTCGGTCAGCGGGGCCGTACTCGCTGGCGCCTTGGTGCTCGCCGCTGCGCCTGCGGCCGTTGCGGACCAGGTGAGAGATGATCAGTGGCCGCTCAAGGCGTTCGACGCCGAAGCCATCTGGAAGATCTCCACGGGCAAGGGGATCACCGTCGCCGTCATCGACGAGGGTGTCGACTCCGATCACGTGGACCTCAGGGGCAACGTGATCCAGGGCAAGGACTTCATCGACGATGACGCGTCCTCCCTGCCGGAGAACGGAGACGCGCACGGTACCGCGATGGCATCGATCATCGCCGGGCGCGGACATGGATCCGGCAACGCCAGCGGGGTGAGGGGTCTCGCTCCGGACGCCAAGATTCTTGCCATTCGTGACACCGGCGAAGCCCTGCAGGGCTTTGGGCCGTCCATCCGTTATGCCGTTGACCACGGGGCTTCGGTCATCAACATCTCGCAGCAGATCTCGAGTCGCTCGACCGCGGAGGAGGAAGCGGTTGCCTACGCCTTGAAGAAGGACGTCCTGGTCGTGGTGGGGACGGGGAACAACGGACGAGGGCGGGAGGCGTGGATGTATCCCGCCAGTGACTCCGGCGTGCTGCCAGTCGGCGCAGTCAACAACGCCGGAGAGATCTGGGAGAAATCCAACTTCGGGCAGGGCATCCTCCTGACGGCGCCGGGGACGCACATCGTGTCCGCGGGAGGGGGCACCGCGTCGTTCCCATACCGATCCGCCAACGGAACCTCCGACGCCACCGCCTATGTATCCGCTGCCGCGGCCCTGCTCCGCTCGAAGTTCCCGGACCTCACCGCAGGGCAGATCGTCAACCGGCTGACGGAGACCGCCGGTCTGCCGGCTTCCGCCAAGGGCCTCGCCCTCCCGGACGAGCGGTATGGATACGGATTCATCCAGCCGCTCGCCGCGCTCACCCGGGAGATCCCCGCCGGGCCCGAGTACGGCCCGCTCGAGGTGCCGGCGTCGCTGCGAGGCAGCCAGGACGCCACGGACGCGCCCAACGCCATCGGCGGCGGCATGAGCGACGACGAACAGGCCGCTGCCGACCGCAAGCAGGTCATCGCGCTCAGCGCGATGGGCCTGGTGGGTCTGCTGGTGCTGGCGCTGGTCGTCTTGCTGATCGTGAAGCTGGCCCGCCGCGGCAAGGGCGGCGACCGCGGCGGCCCCGGGGGGACGGGTACGCCCGCGGGGTGGGGCGGCGGCGGACAACCGCAGTACGGCCAGCCGCCGCACCAGCAGCACCCAGGGCAGTCAGACAACCCCTACCAGCACCATCAGCACCACCAGCAGCACCCAGGACAGACGGGCAATCCCTACCAGCAGCAGCGGCAGGGCCCGGGACAGTAGTCGAACCAGTAGCCGGGATCCGGCTGTGACGGAGTCCTGGAGGTCCGGCGACGCCACCCGGCGTACCAGGCGGTGGGCCAGGCGGCTCTCGTGCGCGTCTCCCGCCATCGCGGGCGGGAGACGGATCATTTCTGAACGCAGACGGGGGAAGGTGATCGGCCATGGCCGGCTACTACAAGGTCGAGCTCGACGCGCTCGGGCGTCTGAGCACACAACTCGGCACCTGCGCGGACGACATGCGGTCCGCCATGAAGCAGCTGAAGGACATCGGCCCGCAGGGGGCGGGACTGGCCGAACTGGAGAAGGCCTGCGGCGACTTCCAGGATGCCTGGGGCTACGGGATCGGGCTCATCGCGGACGCGACGGGTGGGATCAGCGAGGGGCTCTCGGCCACGCACAAGGTGTACGCGACCCTGGAGCAGCAGATCGCCGACTCGTTCCAGGCGTCCGGCAAGGCAGGGAACGCCTGATGGGCGCGGACACCGATGTGGCCGGCGAGAACACCACGGCCTTCCGGTTCCAGGTCCAGCACGAGTTCCACGGGATACCGCTGGGCCTGGGGGTCGACGAGGATGTGTTCGACGCCCAGATGACGGATTTCGCGCGGGACTACTGGGGCGAGGCGGAGGAACTCGAACCGCTCCGGAGGCTGCTGAAGGCCATGTACGGGGCGAACGCCCGGCAGTTGGCGGCCGAGGGCGCCGTCTACCACGCCCTTGGCGTCTTCCCGATCGGCGGCACCGCGGACGGTGCCGAGGCGCCTGAGCGCGTGAGCCGCTGCACTCTCGTCATGAGTGTTCGCGACCTCGAGGTAACCGACCCCGGGCTCGCCGCGGCGGGCATCGCGGAATGGCTCGGCCGGACGTCCGTCGGCGGCGAGGCGCATCTGATCACCCTTCCCGCCGGACCGGCGGTCGTCCACGTCAGCGGCTCACGCGCGGTGTGGGAACAGGAACGCGGCGAAGAGGAGCGCTTCTTCGTCCGGATCGAGGTGTGGATACCGTTCCCGGACCAGGACAGAGTGCTGCTGCTCAGCCTGAGCACGCCTGATGTACAGGACCTCTTCATGTACCAGGCCGTTCTGGCGGACGTCGCGGACACCATCGCGTTCGGCTCCACCGAGGCGGCCCATGAGGCGGGCGAACCGGCGGTGAACGCACCCGCACCACACCCCCGCACCTTCGGCTGACCGCTTCGAGGAGGAGGTATCCGTCGTGGCCATCACATATGAAGCTCTCGGATTCGACCCTGCGCCCGGCATGCCCGCTTCCGTCGAGAGGCTGGTCACCACCTTGAGCAAGGTGGGCAACCAACTGCACCAGGCGCACACCACACTGACCGGGCTGGGCAAGAGCGACGGCATCTGGGAGGGGGACGCCGCAGCGGGGTTCTCCCGCAAGGTCGCCGAGCTGCCGAAATACCTGAACGACGGGTACGGCTCGCTGCTCGATGCCGCTCACACCCTCCACCGGTGGCAGTCGCAGCTGACGGACTTCCAGGATCTCGCCGCCCGCTACGAGGCCGAGGCGAAGGAAGCGCGCCGGGTCCTGAAGGAGGCGCAGGCCAACCCCGACCTCGCGCTCGCCGGTCGCGTCTTCGACACGGACCAGGCCCTGCGGGACGCCCAGCAGCGCCTGGACCACGCTGTCAGACAGGTCGACAACGCCACCGAAGGGCTGAACGCCGTCATCGCGAAGGCCCAGCATCTGCTGGCGGAGCACGAGCAGGAGGCGCGCTCGGCCGCGGCGGCGATCCGCCGGGCCGCCGAGCGGGCACCGGACGAGCCGGGCCTCCTCGACCGTTTCATGGACGCCCTCAAGGGTCTGGGCGACCGTGTCAAGGAACTCGCCGGCGACGTCGGGGAGTGGATGAAGGCCAACGCCGACACCCTTTACAAGATCGGTGACTGGCTCGGCTACGCCAGCGCCGCCTGCGACGTCCTGGCCATCCTGCTCGCGGAGACCGTCGTCGGGGCCGTCGTCTTCGAGGCCATCGGCCTGGTGCTGAACGGCGGAGCGCTGGCCTTCCACGCCGCCGGCTGGGCAGCCGGCTCCAAGAAGGGATCGTGGCTCGACATAGGGCTGGACGTGGCCGGGTTCATTCCGTTCGGTGATTTCCTGCGGGGCGGGAAGGTGATCAAGGGCGCGTTCACGGGGGTGAAGATCCCCACCAACATGCTGGAGATGGGCGCCAAAGCCGCCGACGCCTTCAAGCGGGCGGACGACATCGTCGCGGCCGTCGGCGGCACGGCCCGGAACTTCGTCGCCGACGAGGGCATGCGCTCTTTGGGGGTCGTCGGCGCCAAGGTCGACGCCGTGAAGATCACGGCAGAGACCTTCGGCGAGCGGCTGAAAGTGGCCGTGGCCAAGGAGTTCGGCGACGCCAACCTGTACCGCGCGGCAGGTGGAAAGCTCGGCAGCGCCTTGGACCAGGTCGTGCCGAAGCTCGTCGAGCACACTCCTCTCGGGCGCATTCCCGCGATCGCCGACTCGGTGAAACCGATCGTCGACGACGCGGGGGAGGTGGTCCGCCAGTATGTCGATCCGCGGTCGTGGACCGCTCGCGGGTACGAGGCCGTCGTAGGCGCGAACAACTTGTACAAAGAGGGTGTGCGCCTGGTGTCCGAGGACGTCCAGTACGCGTCGGAGAAGGTGCGCGAGTCGATGGACCGTGCACGCGAGACGGCGGGCAGGGTGCTGGACGACGTTTCCCGCGTCAATCCCTTCGGTTAGTGTCGAGCAGGCAGGCTGGTCTGATGAGCATGGTGTACGCCGATCCGCGCATGGCGTCGCGGCCCGCGAAGTCGGCGGGGGTCCTGTGGTTGCGGTACACGATCCAGTGGCTGTGGTTCCCCCTTCTCATGGCGCTGTGGGCGCTGCCCTATGTCGTCGTGCTGGTCGTCTACTTCGTGGTGCTGTTCCCCCTGGCGTTCGTGTGGGGCCTCGACGTGCCGGGTCCGCCGGGCAGCGGCAGGCGCTGGCGCCTGCGCCGCCGGATGTGGCTCAACCGCAAGCGGCTGCGGCGTGAGCGCTCGGCCGACACGGCTGGGCTGGAGGACCAGTTCCGTGCCCTGTTCGACGGGCGGACGCCCGTCCTCGAGGGGAGGCAGAGCAGCGGGACGACGTGGCGGCACCGGGACGGCCGCGTGGAGGTGGACGACAGCTACTTCCGGCACATGGGGGCGGGCCGCGCTCTGCAGATCGCGGCGGAACACGGCTGGACCGCCGACCAGGACGGGCTGCGCGACCTGCCCGTGTGGCTGGTCCTGCGCCGTGCGGCGGACCCCACGGCGCACAGCGCCCACGGACGGGACGAGGTACGCGGGTGAGCCGGGGCCGGGACGACGCGTACATGCTAATCGCGCCATGACGATACCGAATCTGGCCGGCCCGGCGACGTGGCGTCCCGGCGCACCCCACCATCGATGCGACGGCACCTGTGAACCGTCTATCCCACCCGCGCTCCGGCCGCGCGGGCGCGTTCCCTGGCCTCCGGGCTGACGCCCTGCCTGCGGGCCGACATGCGGTCGTCGACAGCCTCACGCTGGGCACAGCGGATCAGCCGGGCCGGACCCGGCGCGGCGACGGCACCGATGAAGCGCGGGTCACCGGCGAACCACACCTCGGTCACACCGCCGGCTCTGACGCCGCGGACCCAGAACGTCCGGCCGCCGCCCAGGTACCCGCCGTGACGAAGCGCGACCGTCTTCCCGGAACGCTCCGGATCCGGGAACACGAAGCGCGTCCCGCCGGTCTTCACCGGCTCGGCGACGGAGCCGGGGTGCACCTGCCACGGGTAGTGCCGCAGGACCCGGCGCAGCCCCGGCAGCGGCAGGACGCCACCGACGGCCAGGATGGCGTAGTAGAGGACGACGAAGAACACCGGCATCCAGATCACCAGCGTCCACACCGGGGTGAGCAGCACGGCGTACAGCCACGCGGGCAGCGCGGCCAGCCACACCAGCAGCGTGACAGACCGGAACAGCACCGTGCGCACCCACGCCCTGCGCGTCGGCGGGTGCTCCCAGGCGGTCTTGAACTGCGCGGCACCGGTCGCCCGCATCGATGGAACCTCCTTCCGGTTTCCAGGTCAGCCGAAGACGGACCGTACCGAGGCAGCCACCTCGGACTCGGGGATCCGCGCACGCATGCTCGCGGGCAGCGGATTGTCGAAGCTCACCATACGGGCGGCCGCGCCGAGGATGTCCCGGTAGTGCCCGCGCTCCGCCGTGGCGGTCGTGCTGAGGGTGAGGACGGCGATATGCCGGCCGTCGGGGTGCGCGAGGTGGGCCGCCGCCTGGTACACCTCCCTGCTCTCCGCCCCCAGCGTGCCCTCGGTGAGGGCGGCCGGGCCGCAGGGCAGGTCCACGTACTCGACCACGTCGGCGTCACGCGCCGTCGCCGCCTTGGCGGCTCCCAGCACGGGCGGCATCCACGGTGTCTGACGCCACATGATGGTGAACACGGAGTGGACCAGGCTGCCGTCGGCCGCCTCGTGCACCCCCATCGAGCAGTGCACCGTGCCTTCGGCGCGCAGCAGTTCGCTGATCACCCGGGCCTCGCGCAGCTCCTCGACGAAGGCTTCGTGCCGCTCCTCCGGGATCAGTTCCAGCAGGGCGCCGATCGCTTCGATCAGCCGTACCGCCCGCTCGGTGTCGGGCTCGGCGAGTAGTGCGTCGTACGGGATCTCCACGAAGCCGGGCGGCAGCGCGAACCAGACCGCGCAGTCGTTCCGGAGCGCGGAGTCGTCGACCGCGTAGCCGAACTCCTCGGCCGCCATGGGCTGGTTCGTGCCGTCAGTGGGCATTGAGCAGCACCTTAAGGGTCTTGAGCGCCGTGCTCCCGTGAGCCGCGCCGTCGATGGTGCCGGCCCGGATGGCGTCCATGACGGTGGCGGTGTTCTCCACCGGGCTCTTCTTGATCTCGTCGAAGATGTTCTTGGCGGTGCCGTAGGCCGCGGTGGCCGTACCGGCGCTCGCGACGGCGACGTCGAGGACCCTGCCGGCACGCTCGGGATTCGTCGCGCCCTTGACCAGCAAGGTGGTGAGCGGATTCTCCGCGCCCGCGATGCGCTCGGCGGCCAACCAGGTCTTGCTGCCCGCGCTCGCCAGCCGCTCGGTCAGGGTGAGTGCCTCGGTGGCGGCACTCGCCGACCGCACGGCCCCGTTGATGCCGCGTGACACCGCGCCGACACCGGGGACCACGCCGAGGGTGTCGCCCACGACGCCCACCGCGTTGTTCCAGAAGTCGGCGTCGAACTCGCCCTTCGTGAAGCCGTCCTTGAGTGAGGCGCGGACCTTGGGGTCCGAGAGGCGGGAGATGAGCGTGGCGGCACTGGCCGCGGCGGCCACCAGCAGGAGGGCGACCCCGATCGGGCCCGTCAGGAGCAGGGCCAGCAGGCCCGCCACCGCGGCGATGGTGCCGAGGACGTCGGTCAGGTTGTCGCCGAGCCAGTCCATGGCCTTGCTGAACCAGCCAGGCTCCTCAGGTGCCAGCTTGTCCGTGGCGTCGCTCATAATACGGGCGTTGGCGCGGGCGGTGGTGGAGTGTTCCTCCGCCAGGTCGCGGGCGCGCTTGAGCACGGCGTCCAGGTTGCCCTGGGCGTCGTTGACCGCGGTGGTCGCGGCGCTGAGCCTCTGCGTGGCCCGGTCCAGCCGGGACTGAGCGTTCTGCAGTTCCGCGTCCGTGGCGAAGGTCTGTCCCGCGAGCTTGAGGTCGGGATCGGCCTGTGCGCTGCGTTCCCGCGCCTTGGCGGCCTCCAGCTTCTGCTGCGCCGTCCCGGCCTCCTCGTCGAGGGTATGGGCCCGGTCCTGATAGCCGCCGAGGTCCGTCTCCCATCCGCCCAGTGCCGCCGCGGCCTTGAGGAGGGAGGTGTGGGCCTTGCGCAGGTTGTCCGGGAGCGCGCCGTCGAGTTCCTCGCGGAAGGCGACGGCCGCGTCGCCCTCCCAGGACGTACCCGCACGGAGCCGTTCGACGAGCCGGTATGCCTGGTCCAGCTTCTCGGCGGAGGAGGTCAGCCGCGTGCGCAGCGCGTTGACGGTGGCGACGGTTCCCGGAGTGGGGTCGAAGCCCAGGTGCGGGTAACTGCGCGTCATTTCCCGCCCCCTTGTGAACCCGCCTTCTGGAACGCATCCCGCAGGGCGTTCTCCACATCTTCGTAGTTGGCCTTGGTCTGGCCGACGGCCTCACCGAGCTTCTTGGCCTGCTCGGCTATCTGCTCCGACCCGTGGCTCCAGTGCTTCTGGAAGCTGTCGCAGGCCTCGTCCAGCTCCTTGGTGCCCATGCCACCCGACGTGGTGTTCTTCATCTGCTTGCGCACCTCGTCCAAGGAGGCGTGCGCCTCCTTGAGGGTTCGCATGAATTGCCCCAATTCCCCTGTGTCCACCGAGAATTTGTCCCCCATGGCAACCCTTCTGCGATGCTCTGTCGATGATGTGTCCACCACAGAGCCTAGCCAGGCCCGGCCTCCGGCCCCACCGGGCGATTGTGATGGTCCGGTGCAGGAGCTGTGGCGATCTCGTTCCCGCCGCGTGCCCGCCGGGGACCCGGCTCCGCCCGCCCGCCCGTCCGGCGCCGCCCGTCCGGCAGGACGTCCTCCTCGACGCCGGGCCGGTCCTGGGCTGCGCCGCGGTGGAAGGCGGCGGGGACCGGCCGGACGTCCCTCGGCGAGGTCGAGGGCGCGCCGGGCCTCCGGCCGGCCCGTGGCGGCCCACCACTGCCGGCGGCCTCACCGGGGGCCAGGACCATCGCGTTGACCGGTATGAGCAGCACGAGCCGGTCCCACCGGAGGCGCGCAGGCCAGAGGCGCGCTGAACCCGGCTCACGGCTGGGAGGCCGACACCAGCGGCGCGCGGCCGCCCGCGTCGGCGTACTCCCGACAGCCCCGCGCAGTGGTCCCCTCAGGGGCGGCCCACCGCGACCGCGGCGTGGCCGCGGCGCCGCAGCTCCGGCACGTGAGGCGCCGGCCTCCGCCGTGGCACAGTGCTCCTTAGAGACGCCGGGCTGGCGGTAGACGACCTCGGTCGCCGTGGTCGGTGAAGGTGGCGTCCATGACGACCTCGGGCGCGCCGGAGACCTCCATCGTCCACATCAGCCGCTTGTACGCCTCGACCTCCTGGTACACCCCGCTCAGCGGCATCTCGCCGTGCGGCTGGTGATGGTCGCGCGCCAGGCGCCACCGGGGCGCACGTCGCTGGAGACGGTCGGCAGCGGGGCGCCGAACCACTGGGCGAAGTAACTCCGGCTCGGTCCAAACCTTCCACACCTCCGCGAGCGGGGCGTCGAAGACCCGGGTGATGCTGATGTCGTTCATGGTGTCGCCTTCCCAGGGGGTGGGCCGTGCCCCTGGGGAACGACTCCATAGACAGGGTCGGGCGGCCCGGGAGAACTCATCGGTGCCCCGGTAACAGGTCCGTGGGGGAGCGGAGCGTGAGGCGTGGGATGGCGGCGGGGCGGGCAGACGGCCCGTGGACCGGGGGCGGCCGGGCACTGCCGTGGTCCGCCCCATCGCGCGCAGGTCCAACACGCGCGCCTACCTGGCGACATGGCAGTTTCCGTCGCATGGACGCAGATTCAGTCAAGATCCATCGTTTCCCGGATGTTTCCATGTCGTAAATGGCCAGGTCGGCGAGGCGATTCGGCTCCGTCGTCGACCGGCGGTAATCGGCCGCCGGATCTTCGCACTACTGACAGGGTGAGTTCCTACTGCAACCATCCTTCCGCCATGACCCCCTGGGAAGCCCGGTGATCCCTCGGCTTCCCCCGGTTGGACGGCCGTCGGCGATCGCCTGGCGGCCGAACGGAAGGAAAGTCAGCAGTGCGTAACTCCCTCAGCGGGCGATCGGCCTCTGGCAGACGCCGGTCCCTGTCACTGCTCGCCGCGGCAGTGGCGGTCGCCACTCTCGCCGGCGCCGCGTCGTCCTCCGCGGCGGGCGCCGCCTCTCCCGAGGCCGCGTCCGCGCGGCACGCAACAGGAGCGCTCCCTCAGATCAAGGCGACGCCCAGGGCGGGCGCCGCAGCCGTGGCCCTCTCGCCGGAACAGCGCCGCAAGCTGCTCGACAAGGCAGCCGAGAGCGCCGCGGACACGGCTCGCGAGCTGGGGCTCGGCGCCCAGGAGGCGCTGGTTCCCCGCGACGTCGTCAAGGACGCCGACGGAACGGTTCACCTCCGCTACGAGCGGACGTACGCCGGACTGCCCGTCCTCGGCGGCGACCTGGTCGTGCACCGGCGGGATGCGAAGCCGTCCGTCACCTACGCCTCGAAGGCGAAGCTGTCCCTGCCGACGACCAAGGCCGAGGTTCCGGCGGCGACCGCCAGGAAGTCGTCCCTCAGCACGGCCGCGACCGAGGGCACCGACGAGGCGGCGGTCGACGCGGCCCCGCGCCTGGTCGTCTGGAACAAGGGCGAGAAGCCGACGCTGGCCTGGGAGTCGGTCGTCACCGGCGTGCAGGAGGACGGGTCTCCGAGCGAGCTGCACGTCGTGACCGACGCGGCGACCGGCGACGTCCTGGAGACCGCCGAGCAGGTGGAATCCGCCACGGGCAACAGCCAGCACAGCGGGCAGGTCACGATCGGCTCCACCCGCCAGGACGACGGCACCTTCGTGCTGACCGACCCGCAGACCGGACACCGGACGCTGGACGCGAGCGTGGACTCCCGGGGCGTTCCGTTCACCGACGACGACGACGTGTACGGTGACGGCACCGCGGCGGACCCGCAGACCGCGGCGGTGGACGCCGCCTATGGCGCGCAGACCACCTGGAACTTCTACCACGACCGCTTCGGCCGCAACGGCATAGCCAACGACGGCCGCAGCAGCTACTCGCGCGTGCACTACGAGCAGTCGCGAGGGGTCCCTCTCGCCAACGCCAACTGGCAGGACGGCTGCTTCTGCATGAGCTACGGCGACGGCGCGGACGGACAGCACCCGGTGACGTCGCTGGACATCGCCGCCCACGAGATGACGCACGGCGTCACCTCCACCACGGCCCGTCTCGGCGACTACGGGGAGTCCCCGGCGCTGAACGAGGCGATCAGCGACATGATGGCCGCCGCGGTCGAGTTCTTCGCCGACAGCAAGACCGACGTGCCCGACTACCTGGTGGCCGAGGAGAGCGACCTCCACGGCGACGGCAAGCCCATCCGCTACATGGACCGCCCCAGCAAGCTGGGTCCCCACCCGACCAACGGCGAGGTCCCCCTGGACTACTGGTCGCCGAGCGCGAAGTCGGCCGAGGCGCACATGGCGGCGGGCATCGGCGACCACTTCTTCTACCTGATGGCCGAGGGCAGCGGGCGCAAGACCATCAACGGCGTCGACTACGACAGCCCGACCTACGACGGCCAGCCGGTGGCCGGCATCGGGCTGCACAACGCCACCAACGTCGTGTACCGCGCGCTCACCGTCTACATGACCAGCACCACCGATTACCCGGGCGCGCGGACGGCCACGCTGCAGGCCGCGGCCGACCTCTTCGGCACCCAGAGCGACGCCTACGAGTCCGTCGCCAACGCCTGGGCGGGCGTCAACGTCGGGCCCCGCTTCGTCCAGCACATCGCCGTGGAGTCCCTGCCCACCGAGCCGGTGGCCCTGGGCCAGCCGGTCAGCCGGCAGATCACGGCGATCAGCACCCGTCCCGGCGCGCTGAGCTACTCGGCCGAGAAGCTGCCCAAGGGCCTGTCCATCGACCGCAGCGGTCTCATCACCGGCACGCCGAGCAAGGCCGGCACCTATGACACGGTCATCGACATCACCACCTCGGCGGCCGAGACCCGGTCGATCCCGGTGACCTGGACCGTGCTCGAGTCCGGTGGGCACTTCTTCGTCAACCCCACGACCTATGTGATCCCCCAGTGGGGCCAGGTGGAGTCGCCGCTGATCGTCAAGGGCAAGCCGGGCAAGGCGCCGCGCGAGCTCAAGGTCACGGTCGACCTCGACCACGGGTTCACCGGCGCCCAGGTGATCGACCTGATCGCCCCTGACGGCACCGTCATCCCGGTGAAGCCCTGGGTGTGGGAGCAGCTGCCCGAGCTCCACGAGACCTACACCGTCGACGCCTCGGCCGTCCCGGCGGTCGGCACCTGGAAGCTGCGTGTCATCGACGGCACGCCCGGCTTCTACGACCTGGACCCGGGTCACCTGCAGCGCTGGAGCCTGACCTTCTGACACTCCACGTTCCCGGCCGCGTCCTCGCGCGGTGATCGTGCCGCCGGGCTCCCTGGAGCCCGGCGGCACGGTCGTCACCGGCCGCCGTGCCGTCGGGCCTCAGCAGTACGACGCTCGGAGGTCCCTCCCGCCGGGCCTTCCGACAAAGCGGTCCCGGCCCGTCACAGAGGCTCCGGCCCGACCTGCGGGGGCTCCACGAAGAAGCTGTCGTGGCGGAGCAGGAACTCCCGGAACGCCGCACCCCCGCGCAGCGCCATCTCCCCCGCCCTTTCGACGTACTCCTCCCGGGGCGCGCCGGGTGCGAAGAGCAGCAGCATCGACGCCGGCTCGTCCGAGTCGTTCTGGAAGGCGTGCAGGCCCCCGGCCGGCACGTGGAGGAAGTCCCCGGAGCGGGCGGTGATCCAGCGCTCGCCGTCGAAGAGCTGCAGCGCCCCGGAGAGGACGAAGAAGGACTCCGAGATCGACCGGTGGAAGTGGGTGCTGGGGCCCGGGGAGCCCGGGGCCATGTCGACCCGGTACAGGCCGAAGCAGCCGCCCGTCGACGCGTGCGTGGCCAGGTAGTGGGTGCGGTTGCCCGAGGGCGCGATCACGTCCGCGGCGGTGTCGGCGGACCGGAACAGGGCGCTGACCTCGCCCTGCTCTCCGAGATAGCGGGGCTCGGGGTAGGACATGATCGTTCGTCGCCTCCTTCGGCAGCGGTCAGACAGACGGTGCCACATCCGACCGGCGACTGAGGCCAGCGCTCCGGGGAGCAGGGCCGAAAGGCCGACGAGACGTGTCCGGGGTGCCGGGGGCGGTCGCTTCGGGACCGCCTGACGCTGGACGTGGCGACGGCGCCGCGCCGGTGACACGATGGCATGAGCACATCCGTCACAACGCTCTCGACCGGGGGAACGCATCCGATGGGCAAGGAGATCAGCGACGCGGACCTGATGGACGTCGCCGCCGACCCCGCGCAGGCCCGCCGCCTGCGCAAGGCGCTCAGGACACTCGCCGACACGCCGGATGCCGACGGCAGGCTCAAGGAGATGGCGCGGGAGGTGCTCTCCGGGCGCCTCGGCATGCGTGAGGCGCTGGGCTCGGGCGCCTACCTTGGCGCGATCGGCGACCGGGTGGCGGAACTGAAGCGCGCCGACGAGCGGTTGACGCCCGAGGAGCGGGCGGCGCGGGAGGAGCAGGCCCGGCGCTGGTTCGCGCAGCAGGCCGACCAGGAGGCCGGGGCGGACAGTGCGGACCGGGAGCGGGGAGCCGCCGCCCGGCGCGCCCTCCGGGACGCGCCGCCCCCCCTACCGCCCACCGTCCGCGCGCGACTGAGGTTCGGCGTCCGGGGACGGGCGCCCCCCACGAGCAGGCCATGGCCTCGAACGCGGCTTCGGCGGCGGGCACGGCCGGGCCGACCAGGGAACAGGTGGTCCGGCCGGGCGGCAGCACGGCCACGACCCGGCGCACGCCGAGGGCCACGGCCGCGTCGCGGCGGATCTCAGGCATGCCCCCGGACAGCGAGAACCCTGCCGCACCGGGTGCGCCGACGCAGCCGCGCCATCTCGTCCTCAGCTGACCGCGCCGTTCGTGCCGCCGGCAGCACCGGGAGCGGTGCGGGCCACCGCGTCCGACCGTGAGGCCGTACGGCGTGAGGCACGCCGGTCCACCGACCCGGGGGCCTGAGGCGGCCGGCGTTCCTCGCCGGGCTGCTCGGGCTCGCGCGGGGCGGACGACCGCGGGCGCGCACCGCGCGGGAAAGGCGTTCGCCGTGTCCGGCGCTTTGAACCTGTCGTCGCGCGGGGGAGTGGCGGTCCCGCAGATCGTGATCCGTGCCGTGCCGTGCCGTGCCGTGCCCGCGTCGCGGCGAGCGGAGAACACCGCACGTCACTTTCCGCATCCGCCGTTTCGTCCGGTGACCTCGCGTTTCCCCCACCGACCCAGGGAGGGTGTCTCCCGCGCCGCCACGCGCCACCTGGGGCGGGCCGACGGGCCCGCCCCAGGTGCCGCCTGGCGCACAAGATCAGCTCTCCGGCAGGAAGCCCGTCTGGATGAGCTGGCTGCCGCGGCGCCGCGTGATGAACTGCGCCCGGCCCGCGGGCAGCCTGGACGCCTTGACGTTGCCGAAGATCGGGCCCTCGCCCGGATCGCCGGACAGCAGCACACCGGTCGCGCCCAGCTCCTTCACGCGCGTCAGGAACGGCTCGAAGGACGACCGCGACGCGCCCGACGTGCTGCGCGACAGCACGATGCGCAGGCCCAGGTCGCGGGCGAAGGGCAGGTACTCCATCAGCACCTGCATCGGGTTGCCCATCGAGGTGGCGACCAAGTCGTAGTCGTCCACGAAGATCCAGGCGTCCGGCTCGCTGTACCAGCTGCGGTTGCGCAGCTGTTCGGGCGTGACGTCCGGACCGGGCATGCGCCGGCTCATGGAGCCGGCGAGCGACTCCATGACCTCCTGCAACTGCGGCCCGGAGGCGCAGTACTTGTACAGGTGGCTCTCCGGCACCTGCCCCAGCAGCGCCCGGCGGAAGTCGGCGACCACGAACAGCGCCTTGGCGGGCTCGTAGCGCTCGCTCACCTGCTTGGCGACGAGCCGCAGCAAGGAGGACTTTCCGGACTCGCTCTCGCCGTAGACCACGAACAGCGGGTCGGTCTCGAAGTCCACGAACACCGGCGCGAGGCTGAGCTCGTCCACACCGATCGCGACGCCCCGGTCGGAGAAGTCGCCGCCCCCGGGCAGTTCGCTCGCCGGAAGCATCGTCGGCAGCATCCGCACCTTCGGCGCGGTCGGGCCCTGCCAGTTGGCGTTGACCGAGGCCACGAACTGCGCCGTGCCCTCCGACAGGTCCTCCACCTCGGAGGAGGCGTCGACGCGGGGCAGCGCCGCCAGGTAGTCCAGCTTCTCGGGGGACAGACCGCGGCCCGGCTTGCCGACCGGCACGTTCTCGGCGCGCCTGCGGTCGAACTCGGACTCCATTGGATCGCCGAGGCGCAGCTCCAGGCGGCTGAGGATCTGGTCGCGCAACGCGGGGCGCATCTCGGTGTAGCGGGTGGCGGTGACGACCAGGTGGATGCCGAAGCCCAGACCGCGGGTGGCGATGTCGTTGATGACCGGGTCGAGCATCTCGTAGTCGGTCTTGAAAGTGCTCCAGCCGTCGATGACGAGGAACACGTCGCCCCACGGCTGGTCAGGGAAGTGCCCCGAGGCCCGGCGGGAGCGGAAGGTGCCCATCGAGTCCACAGCGTTGGCCCGGAAGAACTCCTCGCGGGCGTTCAGGATGCCGTGCACCTCGGCCACCGTGCGGCGCACCTTCTCCGCGTCCAGCCGCGAGGCGACCCCGCCGACGTGTGCCAGCTGCTCCAGGGCGAGCAGGCCGCCACCGCCGAAGTCCAGCGCGTAGAACTGCACTTCCCGCGGGGTGTGGGTGAGCGCGAAGGACGCGATGAGCGTGCGGACCAGCGTCGACTTGCCGGACTGCGGACCACCGACGACCAGCGTGTGACCGCCGGAGCTCGACAGGTCCGCGTACATCACGTCGCGGCGCTGCTCGAAGGGCTTGTCGACCAGCCCGACCGGCACCTGCAGCTTGCCGGTGGCGGTGTAGCCGTCCGCGTGCAGGCCCCGCTCGGCACTCACCGTCAGCGGCGGGAGGATCTGGTCGACGCTGAAGGGCTCGTCCAGCGGGGGCAGCCACACCTGGTGGGCCGGCGGGCCCTGGCCCTCGAGCCGGCCGACGATGACGTCGAGCACGGTGTCGGCGAGCGCGTCGTCCGTCTGCCCGGGGCGCTGCTGCGGCTCCGGCGCGGTGACGATGCGCACGGGCACCGGCGCGGCGGTGAACAGCACGGGCGAGCGGTCGATGCGCGCCCCGCTCGCCGTGCGGGTGCCCGGCGTCCGGTAGGTGCCCGACACATAGGCGGCCTTGAACTGCACCATCGTGTCGGTGCCGTACTTCAGGATGCCCGCGCCGGGGACGGCCGGCAGGTGGTAGGCGTCGGGCACACCGATCGCGGTGCGCGACTCGGCCGCGGAGAAGGTCCGCAGACCGATGCGGTACGACAGGAAGGTGTCCAGGCCGCGCAGCTTGCCCTCCTCCAGGCGCTGCGAGGCCAGCAACATGTGCACGCCCAGCGAACGGCCGATGCGGCCGATCTGGATGAACATCTCGATGAAGTCCGGCTTGGCCGCGAGCAGCTCGGAGAACTCGTCGATGATCAGGACGAGCGAGGGCAGCGGATCGAGCGCCGCGCCCGCCGCGCGGGCCTTCTCGTAGTCGGTGATGTTCGCGTAGTTGCCGGCCTGCCGCAGCAGCTCCTGGCGTCGGGTCAGCTCCCCGGTGATGGAGTCGCGCATGCGGTCCACCAGGGTCAGCTCGTCGGCCAGGTTGGTGATGACCGCCGACACGTGCGGCATCGTGCCCATGCCGGTGAAGGTCGCGCCGCCCTTGAAGTCGGCGAGCACGAAGTTGAGGGTCTCCGAGGAGTGGGTGACGGCCAGGCCCAGCACCAGCGTGCGCAGCAGCTCGGACTTGCCGGAACCGGTGGCGCCCACGCACAGGCCGTGCGGGCCCATGCCCTCCTGCGAGGCCTCCTTGATGTCGAGCATGACCGGCTCGCCGGTCTCGCCGAGGCCGATCGGCACCCGCAGCCGTTCATGGAGGGTCCGCGGCCGCCAGGTCCGCGCGACGTCCACCGACGCCGCGTCGCCGATCCCCATCAGGTCGGTGAAGTCCAGGTTCGCCAGCAGCGGTTCGTCCGCGTCCGCGGCGCCCAGCCGCAGCGGCGCGAGCTGCCGCGCCAGCGACTCGGCCTGCACCGGGGAGAGCACGTCGGGGACGCCGGTGAAGGCGCCCGCCCCGGCCTCCAGGTACAGCTGGTCGCGCCACACCTGGATGGACAGCGAGCCGCGCGCGTCGTCCAGCTCGCCCGGAACGACCTCCAGGATCGTGACGCCCTGCAGCCCCTCGGCGGAGGCGATCACCGAGTCCGCCGGCACGCCGCCGCCGTCCAGCACGATCACCACGTGCGGCTGGTCGAGCACCGCCTGGCCCTCGCGGTTGAAGCGCGGCCGGCCGTCCAGCTCGTCCGCCAGCAGCTCCTCGACCTCGCCCAGGTCGCCGCATATCAGACGCCGGGAGCCCGCGCCGTCGTGGTCCTTGTGCTGGGCGTGCGGCAGCCACTTGACCCAGTCCCACTCCGGCTGGGCGCCGGGGGCCGCCACGACGGCGACGACCAGGTCCTCCGGCGAGTGCAGGGAGGTCAGCTGGCCCACGATGGAGCGGGTGTGCCCGTAGACGGTGTCCGGGTCCCCGGAGATCGTCACGTGGTAGAAGGAGCGCAGCCCCACCGCCAGCGGCAGGTTGTCCAGGGAACCGTGCGCCGCGATGAACTGCTGCATCGAGTGCGCGGTCAGCGGCTCGAGTTCGTCCACCGGGGCGGTCTCGGGCGCCACCAGCGGCGTCGCCAGCTGCTGCGGGCCGAGGCCCACCCGTACCTGCGCGAAGTCCGGGTCGGTGGAGCGGCGTTCCCACACCCGTGAGCCCTCGGCGACCAGCGCCCACAGCTGTTCGGGCGCGGGATGCAGGTAGTACTGGGCGTCGCGCTGCCTGCGGGCGGTCCTGCGCACCGCGCGGCGCACCTGCGCCAGGTACTTCAGGTAGTCCCGGCGGGCCTCCGCCATCTGCCCCGACGGCCCCTTGCGGGCGCGCACGATCTGGGCCACCACCATCGCCACGGTGGAGCCCATCATGAGCACGCCCATGACCTTCATGAACCCGCCCGAGGTCCCGGACCCCGTGGGCAGGAAGAAGAACGCCGCCGACGAACCCATGCCGAGCATCGGCAGCAGGTTCATCAACAGGCCCTGGTCCTCGCCGCGCGGCAGTTCGGGCGGAGCTTCGAGCCGTACCTCCTCACTCGGCACCTCCGGCGGGTAAACCCGCGGCGGGCGCTTGATGACGACCACGCTCACCGATGCACCAGTCCTTCACGCGAATCGCAGTTCGGGCCGCCCCCCGTGGCGACGGTCCCCCGTTTGGCACGTCCCGGTCGCGCTCCGCCCCGAGTGGGGCGGCCACCGGACCACAGGCAGGTCGCGATCCTACTGGGCATGACACTTCGAGGGCACTGATACGACTGGTCGACAGGGGACTTGGGGTACCCGGTAGGGTGACGGATCGCGAAGCGCGGAACGGGGGTCCGACCCTGGACGGCCCGCGTGGACCCCGCTCCAACCCACCCATCACCGGACGAGGGGGACACTCCAGGTGAGCACGGTCTCAGCGACGGGATTCTGCAGAGTCACGGTGGCGGCGCCGAACAGCAGGATCGATGTGGCACTCCCGGAGGACGTGCCGCTCTCCGACATCCATCCGGAGATCCTGCGCCTGTCCGGCCAGACGCCCGACGAAGCCGCCCCCACCGGCTACAACTTGGTCCGCCGTGACGGGCGCGTCCTCGACGGCACCCTGTCCCTGGCCGAACAGCGCGTCCACGACGGCGAACTGCTGCTGCTGCGGCCCTTCGCGGACTCGCTGCCGCCCGCCGTCTTCGACGACGTGGTCGACGCCGTGGCCGCGGCGGTCGAGACCGACCGCCGCGGCTGGAACGACCGCTTCATGCGCGGCGTCGGCCTGACGGCGGGCGTCCTGCTGCTCGTCCTCATGGCCTTCGTGCTCTGGTTCTCCGAACCGGCCAGGCACGACATGCACGGCTTGCCCGGCATCCTCGCCGGCGCCGCCGGCCTGGTGCTGGTGGCCCTCGCCGCGGTCCGCGCCCGCGTGTACGACGACCGCCACTCCGCCGTCGCACTCGGCCTCGCCTCCCTGCCGCTGCTGCTCGTCGCCGGCTCCGGGATCATGAGCGTCGGCAGCGATGAGGGACCCGGCCGGCTGCACTTCCTCATCGGCTGCGTCGTCGTGCTCGTCGCCGCCGTGCTGCTCGTGCTGATGCTGCCGCAGGGGGACGCGCCGTTCGTCGCGGCAGCCTTCACCGCCGGCGTCGGCACCGTGGCCACCTTCCTGGCGATCCTCACCGACGCCGCGCCGCGCGAGGCCGCCGCCGTCACCGCCGTCGTCATGGTCGCCGTCATCGGCTTCCTGCCCGGCTGGTCCGCCCGCTTCGCCCGGCTGCCCATCGGCTTCCGTTCGCCCGACCAGGTCCAGGCCCGGCACCGCGGCGACGGCGACCGGCGGGGCGAGGAGGAGCCGGTCGACTTCGACCGGATCACCGGCCAGGCCCGCCGCGGCCACGAACTGCTGCTCGGCCTGGTCGGCGGCTGCGCCGCCGCGATCGTCGGCAGCGCCGGCGTCGTGCTCGGCTTCTCCGACAGCTCCTGGGCGCAGCTGCTCGCCCTCGTCACGGGCCTCGCGACGCTCATGCGCGCCCGCCTGTTCCGCTACACCTCGCAGGTCGTGACGCTGATGGTCGCCGGTGTGCTGACCTCCGGGCTGCTGGTCATCGGCCTCTCCCTCAACCTGCCGGCCGACGTCCTCACCGACCTGCTGCGCGGCAACCACTCCTCGCTCGACATCCGCACCGTATGGCTGTCGGCCGCGGTCGCCTTGGGCGCCGCCCTCCTGGTGGCGATCGCCCTCATCGTCCCGAGCAAGGGCGTCACCCCCTTCTGGGGCCGGATGCTCGACCTCGCCGAGGCGACGGTGCTGCTCTCCCTCATCCCGCTCGCCCTCGCGGTCCTCGACCTGTACGCCGAGGCCCGCGGGATGACCAGCGGCTGACCGGGCAGACGCACGGCGGCCCACGCCGGCGGCCACCCCGCCGCACCCCGCCCCTCGGCGGGCCAGGAGGGCCGCAGTACCGGCCACCCCGGCCCCGGACATCGCACCGGGCCCGGGGTGGTACTCTGTGTGACCGACGTGTCCGCCCATCCGCGGCACGTCCTGCCCTCCGGGTCATCGAAGCTTCTCCTGTGACGCAGACCAGGGGCGCTCGGAGGCACGAACCACAAGGAGACCGTATGTCGCTCGACGTCGCGACGAAGAAGCAGATCATCGCCGAGTTCGGCACCAAGGAGGGCGACACCGGCTCCCCCGAGGTCCAGGTCGCGCTGCTCTCGCGCCGCATCTCGGACCTGACCGAGCACCTCAAGACCCACAAGCACGACCACCACTCGCGCCGTGGTCTGCTGATCCTGGTCGGTCAGCGCCGCCGCCTGCTGCAGTACCTGGCCAAGAAGGACATCCAGCGCTTCCGTGCGCTGGTCGACCGCCTCGGCATCCGCCGCGGTGCGGCCGGCGCCCGCTGAGACGCCGTGAGGGGAGCGGTTCCCAGCCGGGAGCCGCTCCCTTTGCGTACCCGCGCAACCGCGCTGGGCGCGAGAGCGACGCCGGGACTTTGTACTCTGGTCCCATACACAACGCCATAGAGCATGAGGAGGGCGCGTCCTCCTAGCGCCACCAGAGCCGGTCCTCGGTAGTGGCCACCCGGGCAGCACGTACGTCCCGGTGGCTTCGATCGAAGACCGGCCCGGCGGGACGCCCCTCCACCGACGGCCCCCGGGAAGACGCCCGGAGGCACGAAAGAGGAGAATTCCCATAGTGGAGAACGAGACCCACTACGCCGAAGCCGTGATCGACAACGGCAGCTTCGGCACCCGTACGATCCGCTTCGAGACGGGCCGGCTGGCTCGTCAGGCCGCCGGCTCGGCCGTGGCCTACCTGGACGACGACACCATGGTGCTGTCGGCCACCACCGCCTCGAAGCACCCGAAGGACCAGCTCGACTTCTTCCCGCTGACGGTGGACGTCGAGGAGCGCATGTACGCGGCCGGGCGGATCCCCGGCTCCTTCTTCCGCCGTGAGGGCCGCCCCTCCGAGGACGCGATCCTCACCTGCCGCCTCATCGACCGCCCGCTGCGCCCGTCCTTCAAGAAGGGCCTGCGCAACGAGATCCAGGTCGTGGCGACGGTCATGGCGCTCAACCCCGACCACCTCTACGACGTGGTCGCCATCAACGCCGCCTCCTGCTCCACGCAGCTCGCCGGCCTGCCCTTCTCCGGCCCGATCGGCGGCGTCCGCGTCGCGCTGATCCGCGGCCAGTGGGTCGCCTTCCCGACCCACACCGAGCTGGAGGAAGCCGTCTTCGACATGGTCGTGGCCGGCCGCACCCTCGAGGACGGCGACGTCGCGATCATGATGGTCGAGGCCGAGGCCACCGACAAGACGATCAAGCTCGTCGAGGGCGGCGCCGAGGCGCCGACCGAGGAGGTCGTCGCCGCGGGTCTCGAGGCGTCCAAGCCCTTCATCAAGGTGCTGTGCAAGGCGCAGGCCGACCTCGCCGCCAAGGCCGCCAAGGAGACCGCCGAATTCCCGATCTTCCTGGACTACCAGGACGACGTGTTCGAGGCGCTCGAGGCCGCCGTGGCCGATGAGCTCAAGCAGGCGCTGACCATCGCCGGCAAGCAGGCCCGCGAGGCCGAGCTGGACCGGGTGAAGGCGCTCGCCGCCGAGAAGCTGCTCCCGCAGTTCGAGGGCCGTGAGAAGGAGATCTCCGCGGCCTACCGCTCGCTGACCAAGAAGCTGGTGCGCGAGCGCGTCATCAAGGACAAGGTCCGCATCGACGGCCGCGGTGTCACCGACATCCGCACCCTGGCCGCCGAGGTCGAGGCGATCCCGCGGGTGCACGGCTCGGCGCTCTTCGAGCGCGGCGAGACCCAGATCCTGGGCGTCACCACGCTGAACATGCTGCGCATGGAGCAGCAGCTTGACACGCTCTCGCCCGAGACGCGCAAGCGCTACATGCACAACTACAACTTCCCGCCGTACTCCACCGGCGAGACCGGCCGCGTCGGCTCCCCGAAGCGCCGCGAGATCGGCCACGGCGCGCTGGCCGAGCGGGCGCTCATCCCGGTCCTGCCGGCCCGCGAGGAGTTCCCCTACGCCATCCGCCAGGTCTCCGAGGCGCTGGGCTCCAACGGCTCCACCTCCATGGGGTCGGTCTGCGCCTCCACCATGTCGCTGCTGAACGCCGGTGTGCCGCTGAAGGCCCCCGTCGCCGGCATCGCCATGGGCCTGATCTCCCAGGAGATCGACGGCGAGACGCACTACGTCACCCTCACCGACATCCTCGGTGCGGAGGACGCCTTCGGCGACATGGACTTCAAGGTCGCCGGCACCAAGCAGTTCGTCACCGCGCTGCAGCTGGACACCAAGCTCGACGGCATCCCGGCGTCGGTCCTGGCCGCCGCCCTCAAGCAGGCCCGCGACGCCCGTCTGCACATCCTCGACGTGATGATGGAGGCGATCGACACTCCGGACGAGATGTCGCCGAACGCCCCGCGCATCATCACCGTCAAGATCCCGGTGGACAAGATCGGCGAGGTCATCGGCCCCAAGGGGAAGATGATCAACCAGATCCAGGAGGACACCGGCGCCGAGATCACCATCGAGGACGACGGCACCATCTACATCGGTGCCGCCGACGGCCCGTCCGCCGAGGCCGCCCGCGCCACCATCAACGGCATCGCCAACCCGACGATGCCCGAGGTCGGCGAGCGCTACCTGGGCACGGTCGTGAAGACCACCACCTTCGGCGCCTTCGTCTCGCTGCTCCCGGGCAAGGACGGCCTGCTGCACATCTCGCAGATCCGCAAGCTGGCCGGCGGCAAGCGCGTCGAGAACGTCGAGGACGTCCTCGCCGTGGGCGCCAAGGTCCAGGTCGAGATCGCCGAGATCGACCAGCGCGGCAAGCTGTCGCTGATCCCGGTCATCGAGGGCGAAGAGGCCGCGGCCGACGACAAGGCCGAGGACGCGTCCGAGAAGTGACCACCCGCTCCACTCGTGTGACGGCCCGCCCCACCACCAAGGGGCGGGCCGTCCGCACGCAGACCCTGCTTCCCGGCACCGACGGCATCGGCACGGTGCGGCGCAGCGTGCTCCCCGGAGGACTGCGCGTCGTCACCGAGACCCTGCCGACGGTGCGCTCCGCGACCTTCGGCATCTGGGTCGGTGTGGGCTCACGCGACGAGACCCCGGCCCTGAACGGCGCCACCCACTACCTGGAGCACCTGCTCTTCAAGGGCACGGCGCGGCGCAGCGCGCTGGACATCTCCGCGGCGATCGACGCCGTCGGCGGCGAGATGAACGCCTTCACGGCCAAGGAGTACACGTGCTACTACGCGCGTGTCCTCGACACCGACCTGCCGCTGGCCATCGACGTCGTCAGCGACATGCTGACCGGCTCCCTGATCCGCCAGGAGGACATCGACGCCGAACGCGGCGTCGTCCTGGAGGAGATCGCGATGACCGAGGACGACCCCGGCGACCAGGTCCACGACCTGTTCGCCACCGCCATGCTGGGCGACTCCCCGCTGGGGCGGCCCGTCCTCGGCACCGTCGACACCATCAACGCCCTCACCCGCGACCAGGTCGCCCGCTTCTACCGGAGGCACTACGACCCGACGCGGCTGGTCGTCGCCGCCGCGGGCAACATCGACCACGCCACCGTCGTCCGCCAGGTCCGCAGGGCGTTCGAGAACGCGGGAGCGCTCCGCGACGCGGACGCCGTGCCCCGCCCACCGCGCGGCGGCGCCCGCACCCTGCGCGGTCAGGGCCGGGTGGAACTGCTGGAGCGCCGCACCGAGCAGGCCCACGTCGTACTCGGCATGCCCGGGCTGTCCCGGCACGACGACCGGCGCTGGGCCCTGGGCGTGCTCAACACCGCGCTGGGCGGCGGAATGAGCTCCCGGCTGTTCCAGGAGGTCCGCGAGAAGCGCGGTCTCGCCTACAGCGTCTACTCCTACACCTCGTCCTTCGCGGACTGCGGCCTGTTCGGCGTGTACGCCGGCTGCCAGCCGCGCCGCGTCCACGAGGTCCTGCAGATCTGCCGCGAGGAGTTGGACCAGGTCGCGGAGCACGGGCTGAGCGACGAGGAACTGCACCGTGCCATCGGCCAGTTCTCCGGATCGACCGTGCTCAGCCTCGAGGACACGGGCGCGCTCATGAACCGGATCGGCAAGAGCGAGCTGTGCTGGGGCGAGCAGATGTCGGTGGACGGCACCCTGGAGAGGATCGCCGCGGTCACGCCCGACGAGGTGCGCGCCGTCGCCCGTGACGTCCTGGGGCAGCGTCCCTCACTGGCCGTCATAGGCCCGCTGAAGGACCGCCAGGCAGCCCGCCTGCACGATTCCGTCGCCTGAGCCGCGGGTCCCGGGTCCGGGACCCGCGGCCCGCGCCGTACCGACCGACCCTCTCGAACGTCTGGACCGGAGGACTGGAACGATGAGCAAGATCCGCGTTGGTGTGATCGGGGCCCGCGGCCGCATGGGCGCCGAGGCGGTCAAGGCCGTCGAGGCCGCGGACGACCTGGAGCTGGTGGCGGCGGTCGGCCGCGAGGACAAGCTGGAGACCCTCGCCGAGAACGGGGCCCAGGTCGCGGTCGAGCTGACCACCCCGGGTTCGGTGATGGGCAACCTCGACTTCTGCCTGCGGCACGGTATCCACGCCGTCGTCGGCACCACCGGCTGGACCGACGAGCGCCTGGACACGCTGCGCGGCTGGCTCGGCGCCGCGCCCGGCATCGGTGTGCTCATCGCGCCGAACTTCGGCATCGGCGCCGTCCTGGCCATGCGCTTCGCGCGCCAGGCGGCCCGCTTCTTCGAGTCCGCGGAGATCGTCGAGCTCCACCACCCGGACAAGGTCGACGCGCCCAGCGGCACCGCCGTCCGCACCGCGCAGCTCATCGCCGGCGCCCGCCGCGAGGCCGGTCTCGGCGACCAGCCGGACGCCACCGCCACCGCCCTGGACGGGGCGCGCGGCGCCGACGTCGAGGGCGTTCCCGTGCACGCGGTGCGGCTGCGCGGGCTCGTCGCCCATCAGGAGGTCCTCTTCGGCGACGCGGGAGAGGTCCTGACCATCCGTCACGACTCCATGAACCGCGGCTCCTTCATGCCGGGCGTGCTGCTCGGCGTGCGCAGGGTCGCCTCCACGCCGGGGCTCACCTTCGGTCTGGAGCACTTCATGGACCTCGACTGACCGACCGAGAGACACCGACTGAGAGCCGGGCCCGCCCACCATGCGCGCAAAGATCACTTATTTCGTACTCGCGGCCGTGCTGGTCGTCTACTTCGTCCTGGCAGGCGCCCGAGGTGTCTGGCTGATCCAGGACGGCCGCCCGGTCACGGTGGTCCTCGGCGCGGCCGTCCTCGTGCTGCCGCTGGTCGGCGTCTGGTTCCTGGTCCGCACGACGCAGTTCGCGCGCAACGCGGACCGGCTGGCCCGGGAACTGGAGGCCGAGGGCGGACTGCCGGAGGACGAGCTGGTGCGCACCCCGAGCGGGCGCGTCGACCGGGCTTCCGCCGACGCCGTCTTCGCCAAGCGCAAGGCCGAGACGGAGGCCGCGCCGGAGGACTGGCGGACCTGGTTCCGGCTCGCCGTCGCCTACCACGACGCCCGTGACACCCCGCGAGCCCGCAAGGCCATGCAGCGGGCGATCACCCTGCGCGGAAAGGCGCCGCGGGCCTCCTCCTGAGGCGACGACGGTACGGCGGCGGTCCCGCACGGGCGGCGTCCCGGAACGGCTGAGGGAGCCCGGACGGGGTGACGACGGTCGTGGGCGCCCCCACGGCGGCGCCGGCGGCGGGCCGGGCCGTTCGGCCGCCGGCAGGGGTGTACAGCCCCGCGGCCGCCCACCACGCCGGCTCCCCGCGCAGACCGGGGCGGGGCCCCAGCGGCTCCCGCCGGCCAGGACGAAGGCGATCGCCGCGACCGGCTGACGGGATCCGCGAAGGCCGGCGGGCCTAGCGGGCCGAGGCCCTGGCGGCCCGGCTCTCTATGGCGTCGGCGGCCTGGTCGAAGGCTTCCGTACGACCCAGGAAGTCCGCGTTGTGGTCGGTCAGCAGCGGCCGCAGCAGTACGCCGTCCGCCCGGGTGACGACCAGGGCCTGGCCCTGCACGGTCCGGGGCAGGCCCAGCCACTTCACCGGCTGCTGGGCCGTACGGACGGAACCGACGCGGTTCCATGGCAGCGTGGTGGTGTACAGCAGCCCCACCTGCCGCAGGCCCCGAGGGCTCACCCACAGGCCCACGCGCAGCAGGCGCAGGGTGCAGCCGACCGCCAGGACGGCGGCGGCCACCGTCGTCACCACCCCGGACCCGTTGCCCGCGAACCCCATGATCACTGCGGCGATGAGCAGGTAGGAGGCGAGCATCAGCAGCATCGCCGCCGCGGAGACCCGCCAGGGTCCCGGGCGGTAGGGGCGGACCCACCCGTCTTTGACCTGGTGCGGAAGGGCGGCGTCCGCGGCGTACTCGTCGTGGCCGCTGTCGGCGGCGAGGAAGGGCAAAGACACATCGGTGAGGCTAGCGGGCCCGGTCGGGACCGGCCAGCAGTGGTCCGCCGGTCGTCTGCCTTGCTCCGCTTTGCGGGGAGTGGGGTCCATGTCGGCGGGTGTCGGGTGATGTGCAGCCGGCGCATAGGCTGGGCGGCGCCCCAAGCTCCGTGAGGAAGGACGCCCGGTGACCGACACCCACGCCGACGATTCCGTGCAGTTCCGCGACGACGTGACCGTCGAGCTCGTCAAGCACAGCGCCGCCGACTCCGACGTCCTGTGGGCCGCCCGGGTCTCGACGGCCGGCGAGCAGTCGCTGGCGGAGCTGACCAAGGACCCGGAGCGCTCCAAGGGCCTGATCAACTTCCTCATGCGGGACCGCCACGGCAGCCCCTTCGAGCACAACTCGATGACCTTCTACATCAGCGCCCCGATCTTCGTCTTCCGCGAGTTCATGCGCCACCGGGTCGGCTGGTGCCTCGCGGGCGACACGGAGATCACGCTGGTGAGCGAGGCGGGCAGTATCCGCCACCGTTCGATCGAGGAACTGCACCGCCTCTGGCACGCCGGCGTGGAGGACCAGCTGCCCGCATCCGCGGGCGGTGTGACGTGGCACGCGCAGGCGGGCAAGTGGATGGCGGGGGTACAGCGCGGCGACACCAGCCACTATCTCGGGCTCCACGAGAGCCGTGAGGCCGCCGACAGCGCCGTGGCCGAGTTCCGCGAGCAGCACCCGAGCACGCGTCTGCGGGCACTGGAGTCCGTCCGCCGCAGTCACGTGCGCTGCCACGACGAGGAGACGCTCCTCCCGCAGCGCGCCCGCATCGTCGACGTGATCGAGTCCGGGGTCAAGCAGCTCATCCGGATCACCACGGCGTCCGGACGCGTCCTGCGGTGTTCCGTGGACCATGCGATCCTCACCCCCGAGGGGTGGGCGAAAGCCGGGGAACTGGCGGCCGGGGACGCCGTCATGGCCACCGGGGCCGCCTCGAGCCCCGCGCAGGCGCCCGTGCCGGTGCCGGTGCCGGTGCCGCCGAGCCTGAGTCGCGGCATCGGTGTGTGGACGGCCATGCACCGTGAGCAGCTGATCAAGGAGACGGACACCTGCTACCTGTGCGCGCGGTCCCTCCCGCGGGAGTCGCTCGCCCTGGACCACCGTGTCCCCGTCGCCGCCGATCTCGGGCTCGCCCTCGACCCGGGCAATCTGGCTCCCGTCTGCGAGGACTGCCACACCCGCAAGAGCGGCGAGGAGCAGGCGGCCGCGAGGCGCGCCGGCGAGGCCTCGGCGGCGGTGCCCGACCGCATCGTCGAGATCGTCCAGGACGGCGAGGAGATGACCTACGACCTGTCCGTCGAGGGTCCGTGGCACAACTTCCTCGCGGGCGGCATCGTGGTGCACAACTCGTACAACGAGGAGTCCGGCCGCTACCGGGAGCTCCAGCCCGTCTTCTACGTCCCGGGCGAGGCTCGGAAACTCGTCCAGCAAGGCCGCCCCGGGAAGTACGAGTTCGTCCACGGGTCGCCCGAGCAGCACCAGGCCGTGACGGAGGCCATGGAGGCCTCCTACCGGCAGTCCTACGAGGCGTACCAGAAGATGCTGGCGGCAGGCGTCGCCCGCGAGGTCGCCCGGGCCACGCTGCCCGTCGGCCTGTTCTCCTCGATGTACGCCACCTGCAACGCCCGCTCGCTGATGCACTTCCTCGGTCTGCGCACCCAGCACGAGCTCGCCAAGGTCCCGTCCTTCCCGCAGCGCGAGATCGAGATGGTCGGGGAGCGGATGGAAGCCGAATGGGCCAAGCTCATGCCGCTCACCCACGCCGCCTTCAACGCCAACGGCCGGATCGCTCCGTAGCAGGTCACCACTCATCCGGAATCTTCCGATTGCCGGGTTTAGTGCAATTCGTCTAGTCTGCAGAAACGGATTCCGGTGCTGCTTGAACCCCCGAGCAGGCAGCGCCGGAGTCCTCATCGCAGGTCCCGAGGGGATGTCCCGGCACCGGCACCGAGTAGCGTTGGACTCATGGCTCCGACCTCCACCCCGCAGACCCCCTTCGGGCGGGTCCTGACCGCAATGGTCACGCCGTTCACCGCGGACGGCGCCCTCGACCTCGACGGCGCGCAGCGGCTCGCCGCCCACCTCGTCGACGCCGGCAACGACGGCCTGGTCGTCAACGGCACGACCGGTGAGTCGCCGACCACCAGCGACGTGGAGAAAGAGCAACTCGTCCGGGCCGTGCTGGAGGCGGTCGGCGGCCGCGCCTTCGTCGTCGCGGGCGTGGGCACCAACGACACCCGCCACACCGTCGAGCTGGCCCGTCAGGCGGAGCGCGCGGGTGCCCACGGGCTGCTCGCGGTGACGCCGTACTACAACAAGCCCCCTCAGGAGGGCCTGTACCGGCACTTCACCGCCGTCGCGGACGCCACCGGCCTGCCCGTCATGCTCTACGACATCCCCGGCCGCAGCGGCGTCCCCATCGAGACCGAGACCCTCGTACGGCTCGCCGAGCACCCCCGCATCGTCGCCAACAAGGACGCCAAGGGCGATCTCGGGGCGGCGAGCTGGGCCATCAGCCGCAGCGGACTCGCCTGGTACTCCGGCGACGACATGCTCAACCTGCCGCTGCTGTCCGTAGGCGCCGTCGGCTTCGTCTCCGTCGTGGGACATCTGGTCAGCCCGGAGCTCCGGGCGCTCCTCGAGGCCTACCTCGCCGGTGACGTCCACAAGGCGGCGGAGATCCACCAGAAGCTGCTCCCGGTCTTCACCGGGGTCTTCCGCACCCAGGGCGTGATCACCACCAAGGCAGCCCTGGCCCTGCAGGGCCTGCCCGCCGGCCCGCTCCGGCTTCCGCTCGTGGAACTCGGCGACGCCGCGACCGCCCGACTGAAGCAGGATCTCGCCGCCGGCGGGGTACAGCTGTGACCACAGACTTAAGAACTGAATACCGCTCCATGAGGACAACGCAACAGAAAGCACGCTGTCGTGCGCGCACGGTGTCCCCGGGCCATCGCCCGGGGTCCGTGGCGTGCGTGGTGAGGAGATATTTTGAGCCATCCGCACCCTGAGCTCGGCCCGCCCCCCGCGCTCCCCGCAGGGGGTCTGCGCATCACCCCGCTCGGCGGCCTCGGAGAGATCGGCCGCAACATGACGGTCTTCGAGTACGGAGGCCGACTGCTGATCGTCGACTGCGGGGTGCTCTTCCCCGAGGAGGAACAGCCCGGAGTCGACCTGATCCTGCCGGACTTCACCTCCCTCCGGGACCGCCTGGACGACATCGTCGGCATCGTGCTCACGCACGGCCACGAGGACCACATCGGCGCCGTCCCGTTCCTCCTGCGGGAGAAGGAGGACATCCCGCTGATCGGCTCGAAGCTGACCCTGGCCCTGATCGAGGCCAAGCTCGCCGAGCACCGCATCCGCCCCTACACCCTCGAGGTCGCCGAGGGGCAGCGCGAGCGCATCGGGCCGTTCGACTGCGAGTTCGTCGCGGTCAACCACTCCATCCCGGACGCTCTCGCGGTCGCCATCCGCACCCCGGCCGGCACGGTCGTGCACACCGGCGACTTCAAGATGGACCAGCTGCCCCTCGACGGCCGGCTCACCGACCTGCACGCCTTCGCGCGGCTGTCGCAGGAGGGCATCGACCTGCTGCTCGCGGACTCCACCAACGCGGAGGTCCCCGGCTTCATCCCGCACGAGCGGGACATCCTGCCGGTGCTGCGCGATGTCTTCGCCAAGGCCGACAAGCGCATCATCGTGGCCAGTTTCGCCAGCCACGTGCACCGCATCCAGCAGGTCCTGGACGCCGCCCACGAACGCGGACGCAAGGTCGCCCTGGTCGGGCGCTCCATGGTCCGCAACATGGGGATCGCCCGCGACCTCGGCTACCTCCGGGTCCCGGCGGGCCTGATCGTCGACGTCAAGACGCTCGACGACCTCCCCGACGAGAAGGTCGTCCTGGTCTGCACCGGCTCCCAGGGCGAGCCGATGGCGGCGCTGTCCCGAATGGCCAACCGGGACCACCAGATCCGCATCGTCGAGGGCGACACCGTCGTCCTCGCCTCGTCTCTCATCCCGGGCAACGAGACCGCGGTCTACAGGGTGATCAACGGCCTCACCCGCTGGGGAGCCAAGGTCGTGCACAAGGGCAACGCCAAGGTGCACGTCTCCGGCCACGCCTCCGCCGGCGAGCTGCTGTACTTCTACAACATCTGCAGGCCCCGCAACCTCATGCCGGTGCACGGCGAGTGGCGCCACCTGCGCGCCAACGCGGCTCTCGGGCAGGCCACCGGCATCCCGAAGGAGCGCTGCGTCCTCGCCGAGGACGGCGTGGTCGTCGACCTCGTCGACGGCGTCGCCAAGGTCACCGGCAAGGTGCAGGCGGGCTATGTGTACGTGGACGGCCTCTCGGTCGGCGACGTGACCGAGACCTCCCTCAAGGACCGCCGCATCCTCGGCGAGGAGGGCATCGTCTCGGTGTTCGTTGTCGTCGACAGCACGACCGGCAAGGTCGTGGGCGGCCCGTACGTCCAGGCGCGAGGGTCCGGGATCGACGACGAGGCCTTCAACGCCGTACTCCCCAAGATCGAGGAATCGCTTGCCCGCGCCGCCTCCGACGGCGTCGCCGAAGTTCGGCAGCTGCAGCAGCTCATCCGGCGTGCGATCGGCAAGTGGGTCTCCGACAACTACCGCCGCCGCCCCATGATCCTTCCCGTGGTCGTGGAGGTCTGACGCGCCAACAGGAGCGGGGCGCCCTCGATTTGCATCGGGGTGCCCCGCTCCAGTACGTTGGCACAACCCCCGCGACGAG
>NZ_CBDRBL010000075.1:0-35133 GCF_965342175.1 Actinacidiphila sp. bgisy167 | reverse complement strand
GCCTCGCGGTTCTTCCCGGCCGAGCGGTCGGTGTCCACGGGCTTGACAAGGACCGGGGAGGTCGGGAAGCGCCAGCGGTCGGCCGTGTCCTCGATGGCGGCGGCCTTCAGGAACTCCTCGATGTGTTGGATCGGGGTGCGGCCCGTCCGGGTCGGATTGCCGACGGCGAAATCGACGCCGGCCATCCGGTCCGGGTTTCGCTCCATCCATCCCACGACCAGACGCCCGAAGATGGTGGCCCAGCCCCAGACCCCCTCGTCTTTGAGACGTCGCACCTCAGCGGCGAAGGCGGCCAGTACGTCGAGGTCGCCGCCGACGTGACCCGCGTCCACGTACGGGGCTCCAAGGAACGGGGCGGCGGTCCGCGGCTCGCGTTCACGGGATGCGTGGGCCGGATTCGTCGCGAACCTCGGGCAGGACGGGTTCTGACCCACCCACCCGAGATCCGCGACACTCAGGCCGCGTGACGCGGACCCTTGCCCGGCGGCGGGTCCAGCACCGTTCGGTACTCGTCGCCAGCCGCTCGCGCAATGTCCATACGGTCGTAGATCTCGAGGATGAGGTTTTTGGTTCGGTAAGTCCCCTGTAGGGCCTCCTCCCGCTTTCTGACCGTGGGGAACGCGTCCATCACGTACTCCACGTCCGCGCGACTGAGTCCATACACATGGAACAGGGCCGCATCAAGCTCCGCACGGAGAAGTTCGCGGCGTGTATCGTCCCAGCGGAAGGGGGCTCCCTCGTCTCTGTGGTGACTGGCGAACGGAGCCATGTCTCTGGATGTGTACGCGAGTTCCAACGAGCGTGAGGTCACCCAGCTCATTGCGTTACCGCCGAGCAGGCCATCCAACGCCGCGATTTCAACCTGCGTGGCGGCAGGGAGCTGGCGCAGCACGAAGTACTTCAGCGCGGTGCCGGACAGCTTCTGCCTCGTCACGTAGTCGAAGACGAACGAGTTGAAGACCGAGAGCAGAACGGCAGCATCGTCAGGCGCGAAGGCCAGCAGGAACTTGTCTCCTACCCCGTAAGCGGGAAGCGCCGAGCTAATCATGGTTCGGGTGTCCGTGGACCGAGCCACGTCACGCCACCCCAGAAGCCAGTTCTCGTACCACTTCTTGTCTGCCAGCCGCGTCTCCACCCCCGCCCACATGATCCGGTTGCCCTTCTTGTCCCGCTTGCCGGAGTCCACATCCTGCTCCGGCACCCAGTACCGGGGCAGCGGCACGAAGTCGGGGTCATCGTGCTGTTCCGGGGTCACGCGCGGGAGGGTACCGACGTTGGCCTGGGCCTGGGTCTGGCCCTCGTACGTGCCGAGGCGGTGGTCGAAGTGGTGGAGCATCTTAGCCTCGTACAGCGGGAGGTACCGGCGCTTCACCCCCGCTTCAGTGCGCGTGAAGACGTTGCCGGCCAACTGCCAGCCCTCGGCCTCCAACTCGTCCTTGCCCCGGAACAGGTGGGAGTCGTTGGCCATGTCGAACATACGCATGAACGTCAGACCCCACGGGTTGGTCCCGCCCAAGCCGTTCTCGTCCGGCTCCTTCATCAGGACCGGGACCCGTCGGTAGATCCCGAGAGTGATCTCTGCATCCCGACGGGTGCGGAACACCGGAAGCGTACCCGTGTTGGGGTTGACCAGCAGGATCTCCTCTGGGGGCATGGCGAACCGTCGGCTGTCGAGGTCCTCCATATACCGCGTGCCGAAGGCGAAGGACGCCTCGTCGACGCGCGTGCCAACGCCGGTGGTCGTGAGCAGAGAGAAGCGCACCCGGTGGTCCACGTCCCGGCTGAGGATGAACGCCTCGTTCTCAAAATCCAGGAACGATGCGAGCCGCGCTGTGCGCACCAGGTCCGAGAAGAACGGTGCCGTCGTCGCGTCGGTGGCGATGCCGGTCGGCAGGACCAGGCCCAGGCGTCCCCTCGGAGCGATGCCCAGGGAGGCAGCTTCGGCGAAGACGGCGTACGTGTTGACGTCCCCCCGTCCGGCCAGCGGGAAGCGGCCCGAGTTGCGCAGCAGATGGCTGACGCCCTCGGAGAGGCGGCGCGCTTCGATGAACTCGGTGTGCAGCGTGCGGTCCGCCTCCTCCTCGCTCTCGGCCAGCGCGTCGATCATGCGCTCACGCGCCGCCTTGTTCGCGGCGTTCGCAATCTTCTCGTCTTGGGTGGCGAAGAACTCCTGTTCCTGGAGCTTGACCCGCTCCCACGGCGGATTCCCCAGCACACAACTGAACCCGCCCTTCCATCCGGTCCGGTCGTCCACCCCCGGCGCCGCCGGGTCCGCCGGAACCCGGAAAACCTCCGGGAACTCCAGATGCCAGTGGAAGAACCGGTACTCCGCCCGCAGCCGCACGACCTCCTCCACCGTCCCGTCCGGCAGGCTCGCGCCGCCGTCCTCGGAGTGCAGGGCCAGCAGCGACTTCGTCGTCAGCGCGGGCGGCGTCGCCGTCTTCGTCTTCCTCCAGACGAACGCCGCGCACCACGCGTCGGCCAGCTCCAGCGCCCGGATGTAGTCCCGGGACGTGGTCAGCTCCCGGTACGCCTTGGCCTGGTTGTGAACGTCCTCCAGCTCCCGCGAGTCCGTCCCGGTGATCGCCGAGACCTTCTCACCGAACTCCGCGTTGGACTCGGCCAGTACCTCCTCCTCCGAGAACAACGCACCCTGGCTCACACCCCGGCGCAGCGCGGCCAGCCACTCCGCCCGCTCGGCGGCGTTGCGCTTCCTCAGGTCGGTGACGTGCTTCGACTCGTCGCCCTCCAGCGGCTTGAACGCGTCGTCCGGCAGGCCACCGGCCAGCAGCTTTGGCGTCGTGCCCAGCAACCCGTTGCCGTGCTTGATGTGGGCATCGAGGAAGGTGAGCGGCCGGCCCGGCTCCATCGCCTCGATCCACAAGGACACCTTGGCCAGCTCCACGGCCATCTTGTTGAGGTCGACGCCGTACACGCACCGCGCGATGACGTCCCGCAACGCGTGCCGTACGTCCTCGGCGCTCGGCTCGGGGTCGTCCGTGCGGATCTCGGCGAGGCGGCGGGCCATGCGGCGGGCCGCGGCGACCAGGAAGTGGCCGGAGCCGCAGGCAGGGTCGCACACCGTCAGGGCGAGCAGCGCGTCCTCGCGCTCCTTCTTCGTCGTACCGGAGCGGACGGCCTGGTCGATGACCGGGTCGAGCGCGGAGTCGAGGAGGCAGTCGATAAGGGGGGACGGGGTGTAGTAAGAGCCGGACGTCTTGCGGTCGTTGCCGTCCAGCTTGGCCAGGACGTACTCGTCGCCCTCGCCGAGGCGCGGCTCCAGTTCGAGCAGTGACTCGTAGACCGAGCCGAGCTCGTCTGCGCCGAGGTGGCGGTAGTCGACCTTGCGGGGGCGGCCCAGCTTGGCGTCGTACACCTCGGACAGGGCCTGTACCGCCTCGTACAGGGATTTGTTGGACAGGCTGAGGCCGTCCAGGATCGCGTCCGTACCGCTGGGCTCGAACAGGCCGCCCAGCGCAGGGAGTCCGAGCTCGGGGCGGCCGCCCGGCGTGCCGAGGCCCTTGATGACCAGCTGCAAGGCCTGCCACTGGTCGCCGTGCAGGGTGCCGGTGCGGCGGGCGAGGCGGCGCAGGCGAGCCGTCGAGAAGTACTTCTCGTACGTCTCGCGAGCGTGCTCGGTGGACTCGGGGTGCAGGAGTAGGTCGCGGTCCTCGGCGACGAAGAGGAACAGCAGGCGGTAGGCGAGGCGGAGCAAGGCCGGGTGGAGGTCGTCGCGGACGTTCTTGTCGCGGGTGCGCAGGGCCTTGAGCAGGTCGGCGTTGTCGGGGTGGGCGATCAGGCCCGAGCCGATCACGATCAGGGCCTTCTCGACGCCCTTGCGGAGCTCCTTCAGGGCGCGGGTTCCGCTGTCGATGGCCTCGGCGCGCCACTTCTCCAGCAGGCAGGTCGCGGCCGCCTCGCCCTCGGCGCGGGGCTCGAAGCGGGTGCGGTGCAGCAGCCGCCACAGGAGGACGAAGTCGTCGGAACGGTCGCCATCGAAGATCGCCTGGAGGTCGAACTCGATGAACGCGGCGCCGGTGAGGGACGCGGATTCGCGGAGCAGGCGCAGCTGCTGGCCGTTGGAGAGGACGCCCCAGAGGGTGGAGTCCGCCGAGCGGTTGAGGTACTCCTGCACCATCGACTGCGGGGCCTGCTTGGCCAGTTCGGTGGTGCGCCGGTCGAGGGGGACGTTCCAGCCGGTGAGGTGGACAGGGACGTTCGCCCAGTGGTGGCTGACCTCGAAATCCTTCTCGCCGTCGCGGGAGCGCAGGCCGGGCGCGGGCACGGGGGCGAGGGCGCCGAAGCCGAGCTGCTCGAAGAGGGGCAGCAGCCAGCGTTCGGTGGTGACGCCGACCGCGTGCACGCCGGGGTCGGCGTCGGCGCCGTCGCGGGCCAGGGCGTCCTGGTAGGCGGCCCACACGCCGCGCAGGTAGCCCCAGGAGCGCTCGGCGGCGTCCCGGACCGAGTCGCCCTTGGCGTACAGGCGGTAGTCGGCGGGCTTGGAACCGGTCTGCTCCTTGCCCTCCTTGATGCGGACGAGGAGGTCGTACGGCAGGAGGCCGCCGACGGTGGCAACGGTGTCGGTGACGAGGGTCCTGGCGGTGCTCATGCGCCCACTCCCTGGGGGAACGTCGTGGCCGGGCGGTAGTGGTACACACCCAGGATGTCCGGGTCGCCCTGGGGGACGACCTTCAGGCCCGCCAGGCGGGCGCGGGAGGCGGTGCGGACCCGGCGGTGCGAGGCCTCCAGGGTCTGGCCCAACTCGACTGACTGGTCTCGCAGTTCGGACATGAGAGCGGGCAGGGCGGCTAGAACCTCGGCGATGTGCTCGGTGGCGAACTTCGGGTCGGTGTTCTGGGTGGCGCGCGCGTCGAGGAGGGCCACAGCCTCGTCCTCCGGCAGCCACTCGGGCGCGTCGGGCCGGCCGCGGTAGGCGACCACGCGGGCGTCCTCGGCGAGCTGCTCGCGCACCGAGCCGTCGCGGGCGGGCAAGTTCAGCTGGAAGCGGTGACGCACGAGCAGGAGCGTGGTGTTCCGCTCCACGGACGCGGTACGGACGACTCCGCAGCGGCGGGCCGGCCGCTGCCACTGCGGGACCTTGCCGGCGTCGTCGAGGGCCGCGTCCAGGACGAAGCGGGCGACAGCGGCGACCACCGGATCGGTGCGGGTGAGGGCGGCCTCGCCGCGTGGGGCGCTGGGGGCGTCGTGGAAGACGACCGGGCGGGGGTGGCGGGGGCCGAGCGCGTGCGAGACGGTGTCGCGCAGGCCCTGCGGGAGGGCGTCGATGTGCGCGGTGAAACCGCCCTGCTTCGTGGGGGCGGGCATGCCCCGCAGGGCGCCCAGGGCGCGGCGGGTGAAGTCCCGTACTTCCTCGCCGGTGCCGAGCGCGGCACGGATCTCGTCGACCTCGGCGGCCACCTCCTCCTTCTTGATCGTAAGCTGGGCATAGCGGGAGCGGTAGCGCTTCTCCCGGTCGGCGGAGGACTGCCAGGCGATCTCCAGCTGCTCGGCCACTTCCTCCTGCGCAAACAGCCCCTCCTGCTCGTACGCCGACCGCTCGCCGCGCAGGATCAGGCCCTCGAAGACGGCCTGCATGGCGCTCTCGGACTCCTGCGGCACGGGCACGGAGATGCCGGTGACGCGGCGGATCCGCTCGTGCTTGCGGAGCAGGACATTGAGGACGATGCCGTCGACGGGGTTGTCGGCGCCGTACAGGGTGAGCGCCTTGACGACGTCGGTGCGCTGGCCGAAGCGGTCCACGCGGCCCTCGCGCTGCTCGTGGCGGGTCGGGTTCCACGCGAGGTCGTAATGGAGGACCGCGTCGAAGGACTCCTGGAGGTTGACTCCCTCGGACAGGCAATCGGTGGCGACCAGGACACGGCGCTCGGGTGCGGGATTGCCGTCCTCGTCGGTGCCGGTCATCTCGGCGATGCGGGTGACGCGCTGGTCCGGCGAGAGTTCGCCGGTGACGGAGGCGACCGCGACCGGGTGCTCGGCGCCCTTCTTGTTGAGGGCCTTCCTGAGGTGGTCCGCCACGTAGTCGGCGGTCGCGATGTAGCGGCAGAAGACGATGGGCCGGTAGCCCTCGTCGAGGAGGTCGGAGACGGTGGTGATCAGCTTCTTCAGTTTGGCGTCGCGAGTGGGGCCGTAGAGCTTCTTGGCCGATTCGGCCATCGCGATGAGGCGGGCCTTCTCCTCGCCGTCAACCTCGCTGTCACCATCGGCAGCGGATCCAGCGGGAAGCTGCGTGCCCGGTACCGCGTCCGCGGACTCGGGGGTGTCGCTGTCAGCCGGGTCGGAGACAGTGCGCTCTCCGGTGCGGTCCACCTCGGCGGGAGTGTCCGCCTCCTCGACGCCGGCGCGGGTGTTCAGGGACTGCACGGCGGCAGCCGGGGAGGAGGACAGGGTGCGCAGCAGGGCGAGGGTGGACCACCAGCGCTGGCGCTGCTGGAGGGCGCCGTCGGCCGCTCGTACCGTCTCGCGGGCGTACGACAGGACCTCGTCGAGAAGCTTCTTGTAGTCGCGGTGCAGGGTGTAGGCGGTTTCGGCGGTGTTCCGGGAGGACGGGAAGTGCGCGCCGTCCTGGAAGTCCTCGCGGATGTCGGCGCGGCGGCGCTGCACGAAGAACTCGGCGAGGAGCCTGCGGCCGGCGTCGGTATCGAGGGGAACGGCGGCCAAGCGGTCGTCGAGCAGGCCGATCAGGCGGCGGAACGGCTCTTCCTTGCCGCTGTGCGGGGTGGCCGTGACCAGCAGGAGGTGGCGGTCCGCCCGGTCGGCGAGGGCGCGCAGCAGCGCATACCGCTGCTGGGAGGAGCGGGCGGACGCGCCGACCGTGGAGTCGGACACGCAGGAGTGCGCCTCGTCGACGATCACCAGGTCGGGGCAGTTGCGCAAGAAGTCCTCCCGATGACGGGGGGACTTGATGAAGTCGGTGGAGACGACATACGCACCGTCAGGACGGAAGACCGACTGGCCGTACGGGGTCTCGCGCTCCAGGCGGCCGATCGTGGACGGCAGCACGAGGCGGGCGTCAACGCCGAACTTGCCGTACAGCTCGGCCCGCCACTGTTCGGCGAGGGCGGGCGAGCACAGCACGACCAGGCCGCGGGCGTCGCCCTGCGCCAGCAGCTCGGCGGCGATCAGCCCGGCCTCCACCGTCTTGCCGATACCGACATCGTCGGCGATCAGCAACCGGACGGTGTCCTGGCGCAGCGCCATCAGCAGCGGGACCAGCTGGTACGGGCGCGGGTCGACGGCGATCGAGGCGAGCGACCGGAAGGGCCCCGCGCCGGAGCGGAAGCCGATGCGCAGGGCGGTGCGCAGGAGCCCGGCCGCCTGCTGATCGCCCAGGTCGGAGGGAGTTGGCGGGGCGAAGGTGGCGGGGACGACGGTCTCCAGGCCGGGCAGGACGCCCGCGATGTCGTCGTCGGCGCCGCCGAGCGGGCGTAGGACGAGCAGGTCGGGTGTGGAGTCGGGCAGCACGACCCACTCGCGGCCCCGGGCGTGGACGAGGGAGCCGACGGCGTACTGCCGGGTCGGCTGGGCGGCGGTGGTCATGCGGGCCTTCCGGGGTCGGGGCGGGCAAAGGTCGGTCGGGCGGAGCGAACCGGGGCGGTGACCGGACGGCTCGTCGGCGAGGCCTGGGATGGGAACGGGCCGACGGGGCCCGTCCCCGGCTCCGAGGTCAGCGGCGTGCTTCGCCGAACACAGAAGGGTAGTCGGCGACGGCCTTCGACCAGTCGTCGGTGTAGTGGATGCGGATGACCTCCCAGCCGATCTCCTTCAGCCGTTCCGCGGCCTCCTCGTCACGCAGCGTCGTCTCCGTGTGGTCGTGATGCGGGCCGTCGACGAAGACCGCGACAGGGCCGAATGAGGTGTCGTACACGAAGTCCGGCTTGGACAGGGCCGCGCTCAACTTCACCTGCTGGTGGTCGGGCAGGCGGTGGCCGTGGGTCCTGAGGTAGGCGATGAACCGCTCCTCCAGGGAGGAGTCGGCGCCCTCGATAAGCGCATCGGCCTGCTCGTCGCGGGTGCGGCCCGCGTGGCTGGAGCCGACCTCGCCGCCCGCGAAGTCCATCAGCAGCTGCTTCACCAGGTGGCGGTCGATCGCCCGGTGGTGGCGCTGGTTACCGAAGGAGAGCAGGCAGTCATAGCAGCCCTTCTCGCAGGGATCCCCGGTGCGCTTCTCGGCTCCCCGGTCGCGCCCGACCTGATCGAAGTGCGCGATCTCCAGGGCCCGGCGGGCGGCGCGGGCGAGCGCGTCGGGCTCGGCCTGCAGCCGGCGCAGGACGCCGGCGCCGCCCTCGGCGCTCTCAATGAACAGCAGCCGCTCGCGAGGACCGTCGTCCGGCGGCAGCTCCTCGGTGTCCAGCTCGGAGTCCTCCAGTTGGAACTCGGCCTCGATGCCCCGCTCCAACGCGTACTGGAGGGTGATCGCGGTGTCCCGGTCGACGGGGGCCGCGAGCTTGAGCACGAGAATGTTGCGGGTGTCCTGGACGTACGGGATGACGGGGATCTTGCGCAGGGCCTTGTCCGCGTCGGCGAGGCCCTCGTCCTCCACCGGGGTTTCCCGGCCGGGCGCCTTCGTGCTCTGCTGGCCGGTCGAGCCGGCCAGCCACTGGCCGGTGACCGGGTCGAGCCAGAAGCCGATCTCGCCCTTCGCGACCGAGCGGCGGTAGCCCAGGTTGGTGAGCCGGACAGTGGCGCTGTCGCCGTAGACCAGCTCGGCGAGGAGCCGGCCGGCCGCGGCCTTCGCCTCGGCGCGGAGCGAACCGTCCCGGCCGTCTGCGTGCTGCTTGAAACGGTAGGAGATCTCCACCGCGTAACCCGTACGCTGGCGCTCCTCCTCGTCGGAGGAGATCCGGTCGCGGCGCTGGGTGAAGACGGTATGCAGGTGCAGCAGCCCGGTGCGGGGATCGCCGTACGAGCTGCCGCAGCCATGGCAGGTGTCCTCGCGTCGCTCCTCCGGAGACAGATAGCCGCAGGCTTGACACACCTTGGCGCTTTCGGTGGTCAGTTCGCCACTGGTCTCCGGCGGCAACTGCACCCGGTCCACCTTGAACCGGCTGCCCTCGTGGTAGATCAGCGCACCCGGCCCGAACTCGCGGATCGCGATGAAGCGCGAGCGCTGGAGGTAGTCGCCGTCGTGGCCACGGGTACTGCGGCCGGTACCGGGGATGTACGCGGCGAGCGGCAGGCGGGGGAAGGAGTAGCCGGGCAGGAAGCCCTCGGAGGCGAAGTAGCGGTACGGGTAGAAGTCGGACAGCACCGTGCGCTCGCCGCCCTGCCTGTTCTCCAGGAGGGCGATCTGGTTTTCCGCCTGGGCGCGGCGGCGGACGGCCTGGGCCTGGGAACGGCCGGTCGCCGTGCGGTTGCGGATGTTGTCGTGCTGGATCTCTCGCTCCTCCAGCGCCTTCTGGTAGAGGTTCCGCCAGCGTCCGCACTTCTCGTCGAAACGCCCGGGAGCCTTCGCGATGGTGTCCTCCAGCCACTGCTCGTGCCACCAGGACGTCTCACGCAGGGCGTCCACGCAGCCGGCAAGGACGGTGCGGGCCCGCACCAGGGCGCGCTGCTGGGCGGCCGGCCTGCCGATCTGCTCCTGTACCTCGGGCAGCAGCCGCAGCGACGGGGCTTTGCCGTCCGCGTCCAGGATCTTCGTCATGGTGCGCCCGAGTTCCAGGCGGGTCTCGGCGAGCCAGATGGCGTGGACGTGGGACGCGAGCAGGTCCTCGTTGGCGAGGTCGAGGCGGGGCGGGGCGACGGTGCCTGCAACCATCTGGTCGGAGCGGGTGAAGTAGTACTGGTCGTGGCTGTTGCCGGTCGCGCAGTACGTGGTGACCAGCGCGGGCTGGCCCGAGCGGCCGGCGCGGCCCGAGCGCTGGGCGTAGTTGGCGGGGGTGGGCGGGACATTGCGGAGGTTGACGGCGTTGAGGCTGGCGATGTCGACGCCGAGCTCCATCGTCGGCGAGCAGTACAGCAGGGGCAGCGGAAGCCCCTTGCTGAACAGGCGCTCCCGTTCCTCACGCACCTCGGGGTGGACCTGGGCGGTGTGCTCGGCGGCGTGCAGTCCGGCGAAGGTGGAAGCGACCTCCTTGTAGAGGTTCTTGAAGAAGGCGTTGACGCGGGGGCCCCGGCCGGTGCGGTAGGTACGGCGCAGCCGGTCAACCGCGCCGTACTCGTCGTCGCGGGCATGCCAGCGGATCACCGGGTGGTGGATCTGGTAGCCGGGTTCCTCGCCGCGGCCCTGGGTGACCCGGCTCAGTACGCCGCCGTCGGCGAGGACCTCGAGCAGGTCGCGGATCACGTCCTGGGCGTCGTCGAGCGAGAGGTCATGGCTCCAGTCCGGGAAGGTCTCCCGTTTGCGGACGTAACGGCCGAAGGCGGTGCGACCGGTGAGATTCAGCTCACTGCGGGTGCGCCCCGAGCGGCCGGGCCGGCCGGCGCGGGGCACCGCGACGCCGGGGGCGGGGGGCGCGGACTCGGTCTCCGCGATGGCCCATGCGTCATTGAGCTTGGCGGACTCCTTGCCCAGTTCGTTGAACTTGGCCTCGGTGAAGTACGGGGTGTCCACGGCACGCTGACGGCGCAGCTCGTCCATGAGAACGCGGGCCAGGTCGAGCCGGGTGGCCGGGGTCGCGGTGCGCAGCGGCCCGGCGGCGCGCTGCCACCGCTCCTCGTCGTGGGCGATCTGATCGAGCCCCGCGTACTCCAGGCCCAGCAGGCCGGTCTGCTCCAGGTTGGGCATGGTGACTCGCCAGCCGCGCTCCAGGTCAAGGAAGAGCCGGTACTCCGCCACCTGGGCCAGGGCGCTCAGCGTTTCCTCAGCGAGCGCCTCTACCTCGGTGGGGTTGTTGGCGTATTCATGGCGTGCCAACCCCATGGCGGCCACGACTTCCTCGCCCAGCCGTTTCCAGCGCAGGCCCGATTCCCCCGCCTTCAGCATCGCGCGGTAGAGGGCACCGCGCAGCTGGGTGACCATGACGAAGTCATTGAAGTGCCCGGACTGCAGGCTGGCGTCCTGCCGGTTGTCGACGAACGTAAGCAATTTGCGGGCGTCTTCGTCGAGTTCGCTTTCCGGCAGGCTCTTGAGGTGGCGGACGATGGAAGCGCTGACGACGGAGGTGGCGGTGGAGCGGCCCTCCTGGTCGAGCGTCATCAGCTTGGCGAAGTCCCGCTCCTTGACCTGCTCATAGCTGACCCCGCATTCCAGGCAGAACAGGAACGGGGCGGGCACGTAGGCGGCGTGCAGGCCGCCCCCATCCTTGTCCACCGTCGTGCCGTCAGGCCTCACCCATACGGGCTGTGGGGCGCGCTTCTTACGGCTCGCGGTGAGAACGGGCGTGCCCTTCTTCGGGTCGAGGGTGAGCCAGCTGTCGGGGAAGCGGCGCTGGTCGATCGCGTCCACGACGCGATCGGGCCACGGGTTGGCGGCCGAGAGGTAGAGGTAGCCCTGTTCATCGTCCGCCTCCTCACGAGTACGGAAGGCGACCGTGCCGTCATCGCTCTGCTCGCGGGCCACGGTGAGGTACTCCTGGCCGCACTCGCGGCAGAAGGACAGCGGCAGCAGGAGCTTCTCCGGCTCTCCGGGCACCCGCTGCTGGTAGGTGCGGGTGATGTGGCGACTCTCCTCCGACTCCAGGGAGACGTACGCCGAGCCGCCCTTGGAGAGGAACTGGTGGAGGCGGAACGCGAACAGCGCGCGGTCCTCGGCGTCGCGGACCTGCGTGCCGGCCCGGAGCGTGGACCGGATGGCCTTGGCGCAGGCGGTGTACTGCTCCTCCTCGGGTGCGTCGCGCGGGATGCCGAAGGCGTCCTCGCGCAGCGCGCGCGCGGCGAGCTCCACAGTGGTCGGTTTGGCGCGCACCAGAAGGCGGGTGCCGTCTTCGTCGGTGGCCTCGGTAAGGCCGAAGGCGGTCTCAACCCAGCGGGCCAGCGGGTCGGCGGCGAGTGCGTCGTACTCCAGCGGAGGGTTGTTCTCCCGTACACGGGCGGCAAGTTCGGCACGCGTGGGGGTTATGTCGCCGGTCGCGCGGACCAGCGTCTCGCCCACCACCCGGTCTGGGGAGATCTCCGTGTCGAACAGGGTGGAGGCGACGTCCGCTACCTCTCGTCGGCGGGCGGCAGGGGTGCCCTTGGTGGACATGGTGGCGGAGGTGCCAACACACTGCAGCGCGGGCGACTGGCAGGCCTCGCGGACACGCCGGACCAGCAGGGCGACGTCGGCGCCCTGACGACCGCGGTAGGTGTGCAGTTCGTCCAGGACCAGGAAGCGCAGGCCCTTGGCCCGGCCGATGAGCCGCTTGCGCTCCTCAGGGCGGGTGAGCATCAGCTCCAGCATCACGTAGTTGGTGAGCAGGATGTCCGGCGGAGTCTCCAGCACCGCGTCCTTCTCGGCCTGCTTCTCCTGGCCGGTGTACCGGGCGTATGTGACGGGCTCGTTGCCTGCGCCGTATCCGGCGGTGAGAAACTTCTTCAGCTCGCCCCGCTGGCTATTGGCCAGGGCGTTCATCGGGTAGACGATGATCGCCTTGATACTCGGGGCGGCTCCGGGCTCCTTCTCGCTAAGGATCCGGTGGACGATGGGCACGATGTAGCCGAGGCTCTTGCCGGATCCGGTGCCGGTCGTCAGGACGTACGAGTCTTTCGAGTCGGCAGCCTCGATGGCGTCGCGCTGGTGCTGGTGGAACCGGATGGGACGGATCGTCGCGCCCTGCTTGTCCTTGCCAGTGCGGAAGATCCGCTTGCACTCGGGATGGAGGAGACCGAGGTCGTCGGCGAGGTGGTCGACGGTGCCGCCGGGCGCAAAACTCGGGTTGAGCGAGAGCCAGGGGTCGGGCCACTGGTCGCCGTCAGCGAGGGACTTGGACACCTTCTCGCCGATCCGAGGGTCGTCGATCACCACCGATCCGGATGTGTACTCCTTGTAGTCGCGGATAAGCCGGCGATGCACCTCGAAGACGTCCACGTAATCCTCACTCGCTCCCGACGCGATCCACACATCACCGTAGTGGGTGTTGAGGGGCGAACCGCCCCACTCCCTTCACCCCATTAGAGCAACATTCTGTGAACTCAGTCAACATACAGAATGTTACGCAGGCGGCGCTCGAAGCGCCGCCATGTCACACTCTCCCTGACAGCAGCCCGGGCAGGGCGCGGCAGGGCACGGAGGGGACGGGCCGCAGCGCGAATGAACACCGGAACACTGATCGCCGATCGCTACCGGATCAAAAGACTCATCGGCCGGGGTGGCATGGGAGTCGTCTGGCTCGCCCACGACGAGAACCTGGGCCGTGACGTGGCACTGAAGACCATGAACGTCGATTTGGGGCTGACGGAGGAGCAGCGCGCCCGTGATGCCGAAAGGTTCCGCCGGGAGGCGCAGGCCGTCGCCCGGCTCGACCACGCGGGGCTCGCCACCGTCTACGACCTGGGGGAGGAGAGCGGCACCCGCTTTCTCGTCATGCAGTACGTGATCGGGCCGGCGCTCGACGACCGGATCGCCGAGGAGGGCCCGCTCTCCATCGAGGAGACCGCGTCGATCGGCGTCCAGATCGCCTCGGTCCTAGGGTCAGTGCACGCACGCGACGTCGTGCACCGCGACCTCAAAGGCAGCAACATCGTGATCCGCACGGACGGTATGGTCAAGGTTCTTGACTTCGGCGTCGCCGCCTTCCTCGATCCGGACACCGCGGGCCTCACCACGACCGGCGAGCGCCCAGGCAGCCTGGAGTGCATGGCGCCGGAACAGGTGCTGGGCAAGCCGGTCGACCCCCGGACCGATCTGTACGCACTGGGCTGTCTGCTGTACGCGATGCTGACGGGCGAGCCGGTCTTCACGCACGAGTCCGAACTGATGCTGCCCACCATGATCCTTGAGCGGCGGCCCGTACCGCCCGGAAGGCTCCGCGGAGGCATCCCTTCCGAACTGGAGGACCTGGTAATCCAGTTGCTGGCCAAGGACCCCGACGAGCGGCCTGCACACGCCGGCGAGGTGTGGCGGCGCCTCGCCACTTGGCTGCCCGAGCGCCGCGCCCCCGAACAGGCACTCGTCCCGTGGGCCGAAGTGGACCCGCTGCGGCCCTTCACACATCCGATGGGACCCGACGCCCGGCCGGTGCGGGCGTGGGCGGCATCTGGGCGGAGCGGCCGGCCGGCGCAATGACCCACCCCCACGCCGACCGGGAGCCCCACAGGCATACAACCCTGCCGCTGTCAGAGTCCGAATAGAGTCAGCGGTGACACCGGCAAGCACGTCACCGACCTGGCCGAACGGTGCCTGCTGTTCGTGGGCTGCACCCGGCCGGAAAGGCGCTGTACGTGTCGTACAGCGGGCGGGCGAGCGAGTTCCTCGACGGTGTGCGGTAGACCCTCAAGCCCGGCTTGATGAGACTGTGAACAGAGTCAATGTTCGTATAGCCTGGCAAACGCGAAGGGGGGAGGGTGGCCTGATCACGCACCCACAGCCGGGGGGAAGCCCCTATTTGCTATAAAATGCCTGGGAGTGCAGATGTCTTCATCGCTTACCGTGCCGGTGAGCTTGGCCGAAATCTCCCGCCTCGCGGGAGTCGGGCGGGCCGCGGTCAGCAACTGGCGGCGACGGCATCCGACATTCCCCGCACGCATCGGCGGCACGGATGTCAACCCTCAGTTCTCCATGACCGAGATCGAGGCCTGGCTGCGCGCCAACGGCAAGATCAAGAAATCGACGGAGCGGGAGTGGCTGTGGCCTCGTTTCGACGCGCTCGGCGGGCGTGACGCGGTGGGGACCGCCCTCGCCGAAGCGGGACGGCGGCTCGCGGGCAGGGCGGCCGCAGGCAACGAACTTGCCGGTGAAACACGCGCGTTGGTCGATCAGGCCGTGAAACTCGGACTCCGTGAGGGAGGATCCGATACCTTCGAATTCCTGCTCCGCCGCTGGCTCGACGTACACGTACGCCAGATCGCCACCACACCGCAGCCGCTGGCCCGGCTCATGGCAGAGCTCGCCCTGCGCACCTCTCTCTGCGCACTCGACGGCACAAGCGGCATCACGGCCGTCGACCCGGCCTGCGGCACCGGGCACCTACTCGCAGCCGCGGCCCATGAGGGTGCTGGCAGCCTCCTGGGCGGTGAGCTCGACCCCGTTCTCGCCGACCTGGCCGAGGCCCGCCTGAGGCTCGGGAGCGATGGGGCGACGGACGACGGGCCGATCATCGACGTTCGAGCGGGAGACTCCCTGCGCGACGACCCGTTCACCGACACCTCCGCCGACATCGCCCTATGCAATCCTCCCTTCAATGAGCGGGACTGGGGATACGAGGAACTGGCGACCGACACCCGCTGGAGCCACGGTCTGCCCCCTCGTACCGAACCCGAACTCGCCTGGGTGCAGCATTGCCTGGCCCGGCTGCGTCCCGGTGGCGCGGCCGTGCTGCTGCTGCCGCCCGCCGTGGCGGCACGGCGCGCCGGGCGGCGGATCCGAGGCTCGTTGCTGCGTACTGGCGCTCTGCGGGCCATCGTTGCGCTGCCACCGGGATGCGCGGCCCCGCACAGCGTCTCGCTGCACCTGTGGGTGCTGCGGGCCCCCGGTGTTGGGGAGGAGTCGCAGGCCGGCGGCAGGCTGCTGGTGGTCGACGCGGCATCCCGCTTCCCGCGGACGACGGCCCGGGACACCACTCCCGACTGGGCGGCGATCGGCTCCTTTGTCCGCGAGGCCTTCGACGAGGTCCGCTCGCCGGACGAGGACACGGCCCCGGACTCTCCCTTCGTACGGCAGATGCCTGTCATCGAGCTCCTCGACGATGAGGTCGACCTCACCCCCGGACGCCACATCACCCCGTCGCCCAGGGACCCTGCCCCTCGACTGGCCGCGTCCTGGAAGGAGTTCACCGGTCTGACCACGGGCGTCGGCAAATCTGCCCGCCTGCTCGCTGCGCTCGACCTCACGGCCGCCGCGGCGGACACTCCGACGGCGACCACGGTGGCCGAACTGGCCAGAGCCGGGGCCCTCACCCTGCGCGGCGGACAGCAGCCGCCTGAAGGGACGGTCCGGGAAGGCACGTCGCCCGACGACGGCATCCCGCTCCTCACGGTCCCTGACCTGCTGATGGGCGGCGAACCCCGAGGCTGCCTCGCGCCCGAGCACCTGGCGACCTTCGAAGCCGTTGTCGCCGAGCCGGGAGACATCGTCGTGGTGGGAGCGGCACGAAAGTTCTCAGCCTGGGTCCACGAAGGGCCGCCAATCGTCCTCGGACCCCAGTTGTTCATCGTGCGAGTGCAGCCCGAGCAGCTCGACGCCTGGTTTGTCGCGGGTTCGCTGCGGGCCCCGGCAAACGCACGGCAGGCTGGGACACACGCTACGAGCTCCTCCCGCATCGACGTCCGCCGCCTCCAGGTACGGCAGGTTCCACTCAGCGAGCAGCGGCGCTACGGCAAGGCGTTCCAGGAACTCGCCGCCTTCGAGCGGATGGTGCGGCGCGCGGCCGACCTCGGTGCCGACCTCGTTCGGGATCTTGGTGACGAACTGGCATCCGGGCGGCTGACGGGCGGGGCGTAGGCGCTGGGTACGACGGTCGGTCGCACCCTCCCGGACGGTCGGTCGCGCCCTCCCGGACGGTTGGTCGCACCCCACGCTTTCGCGGGGCTCTGGCGAATCGGGGCGGCGAGACTTCAATCCTCCCTGTTCACCGATCCGTGAGGCGTGCCGTGAGCTGGACGTCGACCGCGACACGTACGGCCTCGACCCGGTTCGCAAGCTCGGACGGCAGTCCGGCGGCCGTGCGGCCCGCCGTGTCGACCGCTGCCACGGCCGCCTCCAGCTCACCGAAGGTGAGACGGCATTCCGCCAGGCGCAGGCGGGTCACCGCGCGCTCGGCGCGCTCGGCTGGGCCGTCGCCATGGATCAGGGCTTCGTCGACGACCTGGTAGAGGCGGGCAGCCGAGCCAAAGTCGCCAGCGAGGCGCAGTCCGTCCGCGGCTCCCTGCCAGACGCGGCGCACCACCGGGCGGCGATCTCCCCACTCCTTGCGGACCCGCGCCGTCAGCTCACGCAGACGAACTGCCGCTTCCCCGGGTTCGCCGGACGCGATCTCCGACTCGGCCCGCGCGCAGAGCCTGTCGATGGTCCGGTACTCCAACCACTCCCCCTCGACCGGCGCGGACACGGCGGGCGGAGGCACGGGGACGGCGCGCGGGCACGTGGTCAGCTCCTCCGGCCGACGCAAGGGAGCGGTCGGATCGGGATGGGTGCGGGGCCGGGTCTCGGGATCGCCGGACCGGGGCGCGAACGGGCCGAGGACCGCCAGGACCTCGTCGACATAGGGGCGCTGGTCAGGCTTCTTGGCGAGCATCTGCAGTACCAGATCGTCGATCGCTTCAGGGATGCCTGCCGCGTGGACGCTCGGCGGCAACGGCACCTCGTTGAGGTGCTTGTCGGTCAGGCCGGAGTCCGCACCGAGCGGGAACGGGGGCCGCCCGGTGAGTAGTTCGTAGAAGATGCAGCCAAAACAGTAGACGTCCGTCCGCGTGGTGGGATCCAACTCGAGGATCTGTTCTGGGGCCAGATAGCCGCGGGTGCCCAGCGTTGAACCGTGCGCTGTGTAGCGCGTGGCGTCGGAGCGCAGCGGCTTGGCGATGCCGAAGTCGATGAGGACGACACGCCCCTCGTCGTCGATCATGACGTTCGCCGGCTTGAGGTCCCGGTGCACCACCGGGAGCGTGTGCGCGCAGGCCAGCGCGTGGGCCATCTGCGCGGCGACTGCGACCGCCGTGGCCAGAGGCAGCGGGCTGTGCTCGTCGAGGAACGTCCGCAGGCTCACGCCGTTCACCAGCCGCATGGCGATGTATGGCATGCCCTGGTGCGATCCGCTGCCGTACAGTTCGGGGATCCCGGGGTGGTCGAGCGTGCCCAGGAGCCTGGCTTCGCGCTGGAATCGGGCGTTCCTGACGGTGAGTTCCGCCTCCCGCTCCTGCGGGTCCAGGCAGTGAAGGGCCTCGGAGTCGTGACGCAGGAATTTCACTGCGATCTCCCGCCCGTCGGACACCTCACGGGCTCGCCACACCTGAGCCATCCCGCCCTTGCCGAGCGAGTCGCTCAACTCGTAGCACCCGTCGACCAGATCGCCCGCACCGGGCCTGTACGCATCCGCATCCACCGCTGTGCCCCTTCGCACTCCTGCGCCATCAGGCGTACCAGAGTAGCGTGAAGGAGCTTCAGCACAGACAATTCATTGACTGAGTTCACAGATCCATGGAATGCTCGAAGTGCGCTCGGTCCTCTCGGAGTCCCCTCGGTCCTGGGCGCCTTCTTGCCCATGCCACCGCCCTCGGGGGTCTCCCATGCAGGTTCCAGCAGGCGTCGCCGGTCAGGACTGGCTGATCAAAGCAAGCCCCCGGATGGCACGGCCCGACGGCGCGGCCTGTCCCACCCACCGCCGCATCGCGATGCGGCCCCTGCTCGTCGCCGAGCCGGCCGTACCGCTCCGCCGCTCACCGCGCGAGGAATTCGGGTTCGGCCCACTCTTCTCGGCCCTCGACCTGATGGAGCACCAGCAGTGGCCACTCGCACGGGTACGCGAGGAACTCCGCACCACTCGCGGCCCTTTCCGGGGGTGGGGCGCGCCGGTCCACCCCGCTCATCTCGCCTGGACCGCCGCCGCCGTGGAGCGCTATGCGGCAGCCCGCGCCGCTGAACAGGCCGCCGCCGTCGAGGCCGGACTCCCGCCGACCAAGCCGGTGAAGCAGCCGTGGACCTGGCGCACCCGCCGCACTGACGCCCCCGACGCGCGTGGGGTCCGGCAGTACGAGCACACCTTGTGGGGCCGCATGTACGCCTCTGAGGACGGGGCGGTGCGCGACCTGTGGCTGCCCTCCCTGGGGCGGGCCAAGGCGGTACGTCCCGACGCCGAACTCGGGGCTGTGGCCAAGGTGATGGCGTATGGAGCGCCCACACCCCGGCGGAAGGCGGGTTCCCTGCCCCCGCCCGCTGCGACCGACAGCGTCCGGCTGCCCGAACTGATCCGCGTCTTCGACTTCGGATGCGCCGATGGTTCGGTGGAACCGCTTCTGTCTGAAGGGCCCGATCAGGCGCAGCAGCGGTTCACGGCCGATGCGGTGCCGGCCTTCCTTGAAGCCGCCACCGGGACCGGGACTCACCCCTGGGAGAATTGCGTGGACTGCAAGGCCATCGCGGGCTGTACGGAGCTGAAGCGCACCCCGCGGCTGTGGAACGGGCAGCCCTCGGTCCCGGTACGCAAGCGCCGCTCCCTTTCCGCCTGGGATCTGCGCCTGCACGCCGAATGCCCGGCCCAGTACCACCTGGTGCGACACCTGCACCTCAGCGACCTCTCCACCGAGAACCAGGGCGCCCAGCGCGGACGGGCCATCGACTCCTGGCTCGACGCCCAGCACGGCGAACGCCCGCTCCGCGCCTGCCGGGACCGCGCGATCCCCGATCTGGCCGCGATACGCGCCAGGACCAGACTCGACGATGCAGCCGCACACGAAGCCATGGGCATGCTCGCCGAGCACCGGCTGCTGTGCCCGCTCAACGGGCTCGACACCGACGAGAAGGTACTCGTACAACACCGGGTAACGGCCTACGTGCCCGAACTCGACGTGGTCGTTCTCGCCAAGCCCGATCTCGTGTACACCCATCGCGGGCGGTGGATCTGGCGCGAGACGAAGACCTCGGCCCGCCCATTGTGGGAGCGCGAGTCCTTGATGCGCGCCTACCCTCAACTCGCCCTCGGCGTACTGCTGTTCGACTCAGGCGTGCTCGGCGACGACCCCCGCCGCTCCTGGGTCGAACTCGAGCACCTGTGCAAGGGTCATGGTCAGAGCCGCCTCGAACGCATCGACCCCGGCCGCGCCAAGAACGTGGACGAGGCCCGGGCCGTCATCGCCGAACTCGCTCAGCCGCTCCTCGACGACACCACGTACGAGCCGCGGACCGGCCGCCACTGCCATGGCTGTCAGGCCCGTACCTGGTGCCGGCCCGGTACCGCCTATGTCACCGACCACCCGCACCCGGAGATCCCCGACGCGGACACCTTGTCGCGAGGAGACGACCCCGCCCATGACTGACCAGCAGCTTGTACCGGACTGGTTGTCCAACCCCGACGTCATGCTCCTTCGGGACGTCGCCACCGCCGTCCTGGCCCTGGCGACCGTCGAGGACCTCGGCTCTTTCGCCCTGCCCTATCCGGACGCCGCACAGCGGGCCCTGGACGCATTGGTACTGCAGTGCCTGCGCAACGGCGCCCAGCCGCCGGCCGGAGTACCCGAGATGGTGCACTGGGCACGTCGCAGGCCTCTGAGCAGTTGGCCCCTTGACCGGCTTCCCACCGAGCTGTTCGGCCGCGCCGACCGGTTGATCGACGCGGACTCAGGAGAGCCCGCACAGCTCTGTCATGAACTCGCCGTACGCGGATACGGCGACAGCACCGGCCGACAGTACGACGAGCTGGTGATCCACGAGGCGCTGCGTGCCTGCCGGGCCACGTCGTCGCCCGAGTCGTACACGGCCTTCCGTCGGCTCCTGGTCACCCGGCCGGTCCTCACCGAGGCAGAATGGGCCGAGGTCAGCACCGATCTCTACCTGGACCCCGTCCGCTTCCTCATCGACGAGATCTACGCCCCCGTGCCCTTGGGACGTCGGCGGGACGGCGCGTACCTCTGCTGCCACCGCTGCCTCACCCTGCTCCATCCGGTGTCCGACACCGAGTGGTGGTGCGAGCGCGACCAGTGCCGCCACCGGGGACCCGCTCCCCACGGACGGCGACTCGTCGCTGCCGAGGTGGGAGAACTGCGTCAACTGCGCAAACCGCTGCGGCAATTCGTCACCGGACCAGGACGAGCCGAGATCTCCCTGGAGGACCAGCTGCGGGCGCTCGGGCTCAGCGTCGAGATGTGGCCGGGCTTCGATGCGTACGACCTGCGGATCACCTTTCCCGACGGGCATGTGTGGGCCATCGACGTCAAGGACTGGGCACATCCCGCTTTCCTCGGACGCGCCGCGAGCGCGGTTCGGGCCGATCCACCGTACGACGAGGCCTGCTGGGTGGTTCCCGGCTTTCGGGTACGCACCCGCCGCGACTACCTCGATGTCTACGCCAGGGAGCGCGGCCCCGGGGCGGGCGGCCTGCGGCTGCTCACGGACAACCAGCTCATGCGGGCAGCACAGCTGCGGCTGTCCGGCGAACGCGGGCCGGGCGCGTCCATCGGACCCGGCTCCACCGGGAGCACGGCCGGCTCCCCGGCGGTAGAACAGGCGGCGCCGAGCGACGGCGCCCGGAAGAACGGAGCAAATCGTGCGTGACCGCAGCAGCTGGTACCAGCCGGTCGTTGCTGCCCTGGGCCCCTGGCCCAAGGAGCACGCCAAGATCCGGCCCGCCCTGCTCTGCCAGGTTGAGCTCGGCTTGAACCTCCTGGAAACCGTGGCACCCGGCCATGCCGCCGACGGAGCGTGGACTCTCCTCGGCGGCTATGGAGTCCGTTTCGCGCGGGCCGCGAAACTCCCCGTCGGGCCCGCCGAGGAGACCGCGCTGACTGCGGCCCGGCATCTTCTGTGGCCAATGCGGCGCGGCCGGATGTGGCAGCAATGCCTGGACGCCTACCTGGAGCTGCCCGAACGGCTGCGCGCATACCGAGTCCCGGCGGCCGGGGAGCCTGCCCACCGTGTCCCCCTCAAGGTGGCTGCCGACCGGTTCGCCGTCTACGACAACGCGCTGGCGAACCTCCCCGGCTTCGCCGCCAAACCGCTGCCCCAAGCGGAGGAGGGCGAACACCGGTTCATGGACCGCCGCCACCGACGGACCTCCGTCATCATCCCCGGCGACCTGGTACGAGACCCCTTTCCTGGGCACCCTCTCACAGCCGAGCGCCCGTTCACCGCAGCCCCACGCCTCGTACCGCTCGATGAACTCGCAGAGGTGGCACGGTGGATGGACGCCGAGGAACAGCGGCTCGGTCTGAAGGCGGGGAACTGGGAAGAGCGCCTCGACCACCTCGACCTCGACACCCGTACCCCGGACGGTGCGGACTTCGAAGAGGCGAACGCGCTGCCGCTCGACGGGCTCACCCACCTCGTCGGCATGGTCGGCGCCGGCAAGTCGACGCTGATGACCCTGATCGCTGTCTGGACGCACCGGAACGGCCTGCGGATCACCCTTGTCGTCGGCGACGTAGCCGAACAGCTCGCCCTGACTGAACTGTTCCGCACACTCGGTCTGAGCGCTGCCCTGGTCCAGGGCGGCACCACCCGACCGCAGCACGCCCAGCGGCTGCACCGCAGGTTCGCCGCACGCGGCGAAGTTTCCCTGCTCGCCCACACCAGCCCCGTCTTCGCCCACCTCAGTACTGCCTGCCCGCTGGACGCGCTGCGCGCCCTCGACACCTCCGAGCCACTGCGCTACAACGACGCGCCGTGTGGGGCCCTCCACCCCACACGGCGGAAGGACGCCGCCGAGCAACCAGTGGACGACAGTGCCCTACGTGCACTCGAACGCGCCCGGGGAGCCGTTGAACACAAAACCGCTGTGGAGGACTCCGAAGAAGACGACCTGGGCGCTCCGCACGCCTGCCCGCTGTGGAGCGCCTGCCCCAGGCACACCCCCTCGCGCGCCCTCGTAGACGCGCTGATCTGGGTCGCCAACCCCGCCAGCCTCGTACAGACCGCCGTGCCTCGGCAGCTCAACGAGGAACGTCTGCGCTACCTCGAACTGGCCTGCCTGCGCAGCGACATCATGATCGTCGACGAGACCGACCGCGTACAGATGCAGCTCGACCAGATGTTCGCGCCCTCGGCGACGCTCGTCACGAACACCGGCGTCTCCGACTCCTGGCTCGACCAGCTGCAGACACACGAGATCGCCGAACTCGCCCGGCAGGGCCGGATTCAGCTCTCCAACCAGGACGTGGAGCGGTGGTCGGCCGCCCTGGACGTCGTCGGATCCACTGCGGACCGGCTGTACGCCATGCTCATCGACGACGAAGGGCTGCGCAATTGGGTCCAGATCGACTACTTCAGCGCCTGGACCCTCCAGGAGAAGCTGCTGCACGCCTGGTACCCGCCGTCGCGCAGCCGGGTCGACAGCCCGGATCCGGTCGACGTCGAGGACGAAAGCGCGCTGTACGAGGACGAGGACGGACTGGGCGAGAATCGCCACGCAGCGGGCCCAGAGACGGATTGGACCCAGCGCCGCACCGAGATCACCGGATTCTTCGACACTTTCCGGGACGACCCACTCGGCGGGCACGGCCCCTACGGGAACCCGGCCGACGAGCTGACCGCCCTCACCCTCGACGTCCTGCACACCCTTGATGAGAAACAGACGCGACGCCGAGTCCGCGGACTTCTCGATAGGCTGCTCGTCGGAGCACCAGGACCGGAGCAACGCCCCGCGCCCGTGGCCAGGCGTGACAAGAAAGTGGCGCCAGAGGATGTGCCGCTCAGCGAAGAGTGGCGTGAACTCCAGGCACACCGACTGGAGTTCACCCTCGTTCTCGCCGCTCTGCATCAACGCTTGGACCGGGTGACCTTCCTCTGGCCCCAGGTGGAGGCGGCACTTCGGCTCGACTCGGCGAGCCATGAACTGACGCGCCGACCACCCCTCGACTACGCGCCACTGCTGCCCGAAGCACCTATGGGCAACGTCCTCGGCTTCCAGTACCTGGTCGACGAACGGGCCGCCGCCAGCAACAAGGACGGACACCGCACCGGCACCCTTCGCTTCTTCCGCTGCGCAGGCATCGGCCGCGAACTGCTCCTCAACCTACCCCAGCTCGGAGCCGACCCCGGACTGGGACAGGCCGGCCCCCACATCCTGCTGATGTCGGGCACCAGCTGGGCCGGCACCTCCACCCGCGCCCACGTCCTGGCCCCTGTGCGCGCGGTACTCAAACCACAGCCCAAGGCGCTGGACGCCATCCGCAAGACCGTGTTCCGCACCGAGTTCCTGTACGACGCCGCCGGGCAGCCGATCAGGCTCTCCGGGCAGGACCCCGACCGCCGTGAGGACGTCCTGCGCCTGGTGATCGACCGGCTCGCCCGGTCACGAGGTGATGGCACCTCCTCCCCGCTGCAGAGCGAACTCGCCCAGATCACCGACCAGCGCCGCAAGCGCGCGCTACTGCTCGTGGGCAGCTACAAGGAGGCCAGGACGGCCGCCGCTGCCCTGAACGAGATCCCCCGCTGGCGCGGCCGCGTGCGCGTCCTGGCAGCCGATGACGCCGAGCTGGAGACGGCTGTCGACGGGGCGCCAGCAGCAGGGAGTCGGAGAGCCGGCACCGGAACAGGAACAGGGGCGATCCGGAGAGGCGATCTGGCCTCCTTCGCCGACGACCCGGATGCGGAACTGCTCGTCGCTCCTCTCCTCGCCATCGAGCGAGGGCACAACATTCTCACCGCCCCCCAGCGTCCGGGCGAGGAGCGAGTGGCAGCGTTCGGATCGGTGTTTTTCCTCGTCCGTCCCCACCCCCGCTCAGACGACCTGTCCTTGGCCGTCTTCGCCGTCAACGACTGGGCCACCCGGTTCGTACGAGACCAGCTGAGGCGCCCCGAAGGGACATTCAGCGACATGGTGGCCGAGGCCGGCGGACTGAACGAGGCCGGAGGCGCGTTCCGGACAGCCGCGCGCGGCGTCTGGCGGCACCTCCTGTCCCGGCCTTATATCTACTCCTCCCTCTCCGATGACGAGAAGAAGTCCTTCGTCTGGGACCAGCTCGTCACCATCTGGCAGGTCATCGGACGCCTGGTGCGCGGCGGCGTGCCGGCCCGCGTCGTCTTCGTCGACGCGGCCTTCGCACCGCAGCTCGCGGCTGCCCAAGCGCCGTTCACCGGCCAGGGAGCGCGGCCTCGCCGCAGCAGCGACCCGGGTCTCCTGGTGCGGCTGCGTGACGTCCTCGCCCCGTACTTCACGGACGACCGCACCCACCCTGCGGGCGCAGACCCCGATTCCGCCGACGCAGCACTCGTCAAGCTGCTCTACCGCCCGCTCTACGACGCGCTGTGCGCCATGGGCAGACCGTCGCTCCCCGGCGGGGACGGCGACTGACACACATCGCACGAGCCGTCGAAGCGCCCGATCACGCACGCCAACGCAAGGAGAACCGACATGTACAAAAACATCCGCCGCTCCGCGTACCACCTGGCAGAAAGCGGCGCACCCTGGACAGAGGACTTCCGTGCACTCCCGTTTCCCGAGCACTGGCACGCCGGGCTCCTCGAACTGCACAACCACGGCCGGGACGAGGACAAGCGGCAGCTGACCCTGCCCACCCGCCGGCTCGACGGCGTCCTGCAGACCCTTGCCCCTGACGTGATCGTCCGCCCCCGGCCCCGCATCCCCGTCGAATCGGGCCCGCAATCCGACGAGGACTTCTGGATGTACGTTCCCGCCTCGTCCCCTGATCCGCTCCCGGGGCGCGCGATGGAGCAGCTCCTCGACGCCTGGCTGCGCACCCTCGGGCCCAAGGAGGCCTCACAGGACCCGCGGTTCCACTCGCTGCTGCTCGCCAATAGCGCCGAGTTGAAGCGGAACCTGCCCGGTTGGCAGTCGGTCACCAACGTCGAACTGCTCACCGCGGAGACGACGCCGGGCGGCACCGCGGCCCCCGAATCGCAGCAGTTCCAGCTAGCCACCGACGCCATGGCGCGCCGCATTCTGACCCTCGATCCATACCCGTTCGAAGGCGGGGAACTGCGCTTCCGGGCACTGCCCCGAGGGCCTCGCGACCAGGGCGCCGAACTCATGTCGCAGCCGCTGTGCCGGACCGTGAAGCGTAAGGAGTGGTGGTTCTCTGTCGTCCTGAACATCTCCCTGCATACCACCCCCTTCACCCCTAAGCCGCACCTGCACCTCCACTGGGGCGTACGCCGCTGGGCCACCCATCCGCAGGGTGCCGCCAAGCAGCTCAAACTGCCCTACCGGGAGGCCACTACGGTCTACCTCCGGCCCACCATCCCCTGGCTGCCCGGGGCACCGGCCACCGAACGCTACGCACTCGCACGGCTGCGCCGCGACCGGCAGGCCGACACCTTCGTCTGGTCGGAGAACGACAGTGCGGGCATCTTGCGCGGGCTCAGCCTCGCCGGCAACTTCCCCGACCCGGAACAGCTCCTCACCGAACCGGTCTCTTGGATCGGCGAAGGCCCGGGGGTGCGCGCCGCAGTGGTCCACAGCACCCGGATGGGCAAACACGAGATCGGCACCGGCTTCATGCCCAACCAGCGCGCCCGGCTGACCGAATGGGCCGAGCAAGCCCTCCCCGAAGCGCTGGTCCGGGTACCCGACCTGTCACGCGGACGCGGCAAGGGCATCGGCGCTCCGGAGAACCGGCCTCCCAAGCCAAGGACCGACGAGGCCAAGAAGAACAAGTTGCTGCGCGAAACGCGGGCACGGCGGGTGGCGCTGGCGACCCAGTACCGGATCGCCAGCAGCGGCTCGGAACAGGACGATCCGCCCGTGGTCGAAGTCCGGCTGCTGTGGCAGTCACCCGAGGTACGAAAGGAAGCGGTGTCGCAGTTCGCCAAGGCCCTCGGGCTCGACGGTGACGGCGGCATCACCGCGGACCAGGTAACGGACCGGGAATGCGACGAGGCGGTCCCCGGGGCACCGGTCGTCCTGGAATGGCGGACGGCGGAACTGACCCTCCGGCTGCGCTGCCTGCCCCTGGGCGAGGGACTCGGCGACCGACTCGCGCCCGATCCCGCGGTCAAGGGGAAAGGCGCGGCCATCGCGTCGGCCGTGACCGCGCGCCGCCGCGCATTGCGCGCCTGGCTCAGTGTGGACGGAGCCGACCCGTCAAGCCCGGCACTCGCCCTCGTGGAGATCGCACACGTCAGTACGTTCCGTCCAGCGGCCACGGACCCAAAATTCGCCATCCGTCTGGGGTGTGCCGACGCTGGCCTGCTGACCCAGTTCGTCGTGGCCCCGTCGGCCGACCGGCAGATCGACAACGTCGACAGCCTCGACCACCGCACCCACAGTTCGTGGCTCGACGGATTGCGCCAGCTCGGCGTCCGCGTCCTGCCCCAGCACACACTCGGCGACGACCTGCCCGAAAACTTGAGTTACGCGGCGGTGTGGATGGTGAAGCGCCGCAAGGATGGTCCGACCCGGCTGCCCAAGCACTTGCCTGTGGCCGTCCGCGTCACACCGCTCCCGGACGGGGACGGCCTCGCAGCCGTACAGGGCTGGGACGACGCCGCAGGGGAATGGGTGTGTTACCCCCGGTTCCTGCTCGGCCTCGTGAAGCAGGCCGAAATCGATCCGCAGGCATTCGCGGACTCCGTTCCGTCGTCGGCCAACGACGGCGGAACGGAGGACTCACTGCCGAAGACGCCCTACGTCACCGGGAAGCAGTGGCGCTCCAACCTCGCCCAGCAGCGCAAGGAGACCGCTCGATTCCTCCAGCGTGTACTGCACTCCCTCCGAGGTCAGCCGACCGTGCTGATCACCCACGCCCAAAACAGCAGGCTGCACTGGCCCTGGCTGCAGGACGGCCAGACCGAACGGGATCTGATCAAGACCGGCCACGCCCCGGCAGGCCGGCTCGACGACGAGCTCCGCCTGGTACGTGTACGCGGGTGCGGCGGCCGCGAGACCGCGCAGTGGTGGGGTCTGGCCGAGCCCGGAAAGCCGCACGGACAGCCAGCCGGATTCTGGGCCCTGCCCGCATCGCCGTCGTCCAGGACCGCACCGCGCGGGCGGGTCTTCTACAGCACCACGGAACGCCCCGGGACGCACGCGATCTCACCTTCCCTCGACCGGCTGGCCACCAGGGTCAACGCGGCGGGCAACCTCACCTCGCAGGCGGGCACGAGCGCCTGGAACCCGACACTGATGGAAATCACGGTGCTTGGTTGCCATGAGGACGATGACCATGGCCTTGGGGCATCTGGAAAACCGGACGACGCAGAAGCCCTGGCACTGGCCATGCACCAGCTGCGCCAGGCACCGGACTACGCCGCCGCTCTGTCCCTCCCGCTGCCGCTCCACTTGGCAGGCCTGGCCCAGGCCTACGTTCTTCCGACGCTGGTGGAGAGCGACGGGACAGCCGTCGAAGAAGCGGCCGTACCCGCGTCCGACCTAGGAGTCGATGACCCGGACCTGGCAGACGCGCCCGGGCTGGCAATTCAGCCCGACGGCGAGGAGGGCGCAGAGTGGCACTGATTCCGGTGGGGACCCCGACTCACAGAGTCCATGGCCAGTATCACGAGCCGACCTCGGCACTCAGTCCCGGTTGTGTGCGTCTGCAACGACTCCACTACGGGCACCGAGGGGATGACACGACCGCGTGAGCGGGTCCAGCGCGTCACTGGCCCCAGGGGAGTGACATGAGCGGAGGCTGATGTCAATTCTCGGCCCGCGGATGCCTATAGGCGGTGAGAACGTGCCCGATGTTGCAGAGCAAGGGAGCTGCGATGGCATGCACCGCACCCGCGCCCACGCCGTGGGACCTGCCCTGTCGCCCAGACGATGGTGGGGCGCCTACTGATCCGTGCGTGTACGGTGTCGACGAAGTAGTGGACTCTGCCCGCGTCCTCGTAACCGTCGAGAGTCCCCGCGGCCCGGTGGCCAGCCAGGGACAGTGCGGCTCCGCCGGTCGTGTGAGCCATCCACTCCAAAGCGGATACTTCATGGCCGTTCGGTCCCAATATGCCCACTCGTCACGGCCGCGTGGGTGCGCTGCATGAGCGGCGTCCCCGCCGGCAAGGACCTCACCGTCGAGGTGCCGGGCGTGCTGCCAGCCTTGCCTCAGGCCGCTGCCGCCGTTCTGTTGGACATCGTTCTCGCGGCGGCGGCAAGCCGCGCCGACGGCGGTCCCGCTGGCGCTTGTGCGGAGAGTCCCGCTACAACAGGACGTCCGCCCGGTCCTGTCGCTGCAGGCGCGACGGCCGGGGTGTCGCCGTCGGAAGGATCGTCATGACCGATTTCGCCTTCGCCGGCCGGTGCTCGACCGAGGATCTGCAAGATCCGGAGGCGTCCCGGAACTGGCAGCTCACGCGCGCCAAAACGCTCATCGAGCCGGTAGGCGGCCGCATCGTCACCGAGTACTTCGACGTCGGGCACAGCCGGTCCCTGCCATGGAAACGGCGCCCCCGGGCTTCCGAACTGCTGGCCGCTCTGAAGAACCCGGATCGCGGGTTCGCCGCCGTGGTCGTCGGCGAGCCGCAGCGCGTCTTCTACGACAACCAGTTCAGCCTTACCTTCCCGCTGTTCGTGCACTACGGCGTCGAGCTGTGGGTCCCCGAAGTCGGCGGGCGGGTCGATCCCAACAGTGAAGCCCACGACATGGTGATGTCCGTCTTCGGCGGCATGAGCAAGGGTGAACGCAACCGCATCAAGATCCGTGTACGGGCCGCCATGTCCTCCCAGGCCCAGCTCGAGGGCCGCTTCCTGGGCGGTCGGCCGCCCTACGGCTACCGGATCGCAGATGCGGGGCCCCACCCCAACCCCGCCAAGGCAGCAGACGGCAAGCGGCTGCACCGCCTGGAAGTCGACCTCGTCGCCGCCCCGATCGTCCAGCGGATCTTCGCCGAGTACCTCGACGGGCGGGGCCTGTACGCCATCGCCGAAGGCCTCACCGCCGACGACATCCCCTGCCCCTCCGCCCACGACCCCGCCCGCAACACCCACCGCAGCGGCATCGCCTGGAACAAGGGAACCATCCGTGCCATCCTCACCAACCCCCGCTACACCGGCCACCAAATCTGGAACAAGCAGCGCAAACAGGAAGTTCTCCTCAACGTCGAAGATGTCGCCCTCGGCTACCAGACCCGCATGAAGTGGAACGGCAACGACACATGGGTCTGGTCCAAAGAGATCGTCCACCCACCACTCATCGACACTGCCGTCTTCTGGCGCGCACAAGAACTACTGGCCACACGACCCGCATCCCGCGGCCCGCGCGAACACCGAAGCCGCCGCCACGACTACCAACTGCAAGGTCTCATCACCTGCGGACTCTGCCAACGCCGTATGGGCACCCAGTGGTCCCACGACGAGGCCTACTACCGATGTCGGTTCCCCCAGCAGTACGCCCTGGCCAACAAAGTCGACCACCCCCGCAACGTGCTCTTCCGCGAGCGCGACATCATCCCCGCACTCGACCAGTGGATCTCCCTGCAGTTCGCCCCAGGCCGCAAGACGGACACCATCGACCGGCTGTACAAAGCGCAGAACAAACTGGAGGCTGCCGACGCATCCTCCGCAGCAGCCGTCGTCCGCGACTGCGACGCCAAGCTCACCCGCTACCGCGCCCTCATCGACTCCGGAGCCGCCGACTCCACAACTGTCGCTCAGTGGATTGCCGAGACCGAAGCCCGCAAGGCAGGCGCCGTCTCCGAGCTGCGCACTCCCAAGCCTCGCGTGCTCTCACGCGAACGGATCGCCGAACTCGTGAACGCCGCCGGCGACACCGCCGACATGCTCCGCAACGCGGACGGCACCCAGAAAAACCGGCTCTACCGCGCACTCGGGCTGCGCATGACCTACCAAGCGGCACAACGCAAAGTGCTGGTCGGGATCGCTCCCGACCAGCATTCCGTTGGTGCAAAGATCGTGTCCGAGGGGGGACTTGAACCCCCACGCCCGATAAAGGGCACTAGCACCTCAAGCTAGCGCGTCTGCCATTCCGCCACCCGGACAGGTGATGCGCGGGGCGGGCCCCGCGGCGACATGGACAACGATACCAAGGATTCGGGGTGGGTTTCACCTGCGTATCCGCTGTGTGCGGGGGGTGCCGGGGCCGGGTGGGCCCCGGCACCGGGATCGCTAGGCCGCCTCGGGAGGCATGAGGTGGTGGTCGGGGAAGTTCCCCGGTGGGCGCTCGTCCGCGCGGCCCTGGGTGACCGCTCGGACCGACAGCTCCCCGCCGACGAAGGCGCCGCGCCAGGAGGCGCCGAGACCGCCGAAGAACTCGGCGTGGTCGCCGCGGGAGCGGGGCCGGTTGTGGCCGGTCTTGAAGGCGCGGATCCGCGGGGCGAGGCGGGCGTAGGCGGCCTCGTCGTCGGTGGAGAGGGTGGCGACGAGGGCGCCGTTCCCGGCGTTCATGGCGGCCAGGAGTTCCGCCTCGGTGTCGACCAGGACGATCGTGTCGACCGGGCCGAGGGGCGCCGTGCGGTGCAGCGGGGAGGCGGACGGCGGGTTGAGGAGGGTGACGGGCGCCTGGTAGGCGGAGCTGTCCTGACCGGGCAGGAGGCGGGCGTCGGCGAGGCTGCCGCGGTGGAGCGGGATCGCGCCGCGGCCCACGGCCTCGGAGACGAGGTCGCCGAGTTCCTCGGCCCTGGCCGCGCTGATCAGCGGGCCGAAGTCGAGCTCGGGGAGGTCGTCCCCGGGGTCGTCCACGGCGAGCGGATGGCCCAGCCGTACGGACCGCACGGCGGGCAGGTAGGCGGACAGGAAGTGGGGGTACAGCTCGCGCCGCACCACGAAGCGGGAGTAGGCGGTGCAGCACTGCTTGGCGTGGCCGAAGGTCGCACGGAGCTGCCCGGTCAGGCAGTCCCAGTCGCTGTAGTCCCAGACGCCCCAGGAGTTCAGGGCCTCCTGCTGCAGGACGTGGCGTCCACCCGGGTCGACGAGCGCGGCGGCGGTCCGGGCGTCCGCGTCCCGGGCGCCGAGAGAGGACACGCAACCCACCTCGGGCGCCCGCACCAGTGCCGCCGCGAGATCGTCGCCGCCGCTGAGCAGGGTCACGGGTACGTCCTCGCGGGCGATGAGCGCGCAGGCCAGGGCGAGGCAGGCCAGGCCCCCTCGGTGGGGCCCTGGCGATCGCGGCGTTGCCGGCCAGCGTCTGCACGAGCATGCCGTGGACCAGGACGCTCATGGGGTGGTTCCACCCGGCGAGATTGCTGACCGGACCGGGCAGGGGGCGGCGCCACTCGACCATCTCGTCGATCTCGCCCACGTACCAGCGGACGCCGTCGACGGCCTGGTCGACGTCCGCCTGGGCGAGCCGCCAGGGCATGCCGACCTCCCAGACCAGCAGGAGGGCGAGCAGCGTACGGTGCTCGCACAGAGCGTTCAGGGCGGCCGAGACCCGCGCCCTGCGCTCGGCCACGGGGACCACCTGCCAGGCTCGGTGCTGGTCGAGGGCGGCGCGGACGGCCTGCCGGGCGGTCTCCGCGTCGAGCCGGGGCGCCCCCGCGACGGGGGTGCCGTCGAGGGGGCTGGCTGCGGGCAGGACCCGGCCGCCTGCCTGCCAGGTCCCGGCCCACAGGCTGAGCACCCGGTCGTCGCGGAACGCCTCGGGGGCGGCCCGCCGGCACCGCCGCCAGGCGTCCACCCAGGCCGCGCCGGGCTTGAGGGTCCAGGTCACCGCCTCTCCGCTCGTTCCGGGCGGATCTCGCGCAGCGCGCCGTCGCGGGTGTAGAGGAAGCCCCGCACCAGTTCGGTGTGCGGCAGTTCCGTGGTGTCGCGCAGACGCGCGAGGCACGCGAGCAGGTCCTCGGCGGGATCGCCGCCCAGGGCCGCGCAGTCCTCGTGGTGCACCAGCACGATCTCGCGGGTGCCGCCCCGCAGCTGGCTCAGCCGCAGTGAGCGGATGGTGTCGCGGGTGACGCACCCGCCCGCGTTGCGGATGACGTCGGCGTCGCCCGGCCGCAGCCCGAACATCGCCTCCACGCCGAGCCGGGAGTCCATGCACGCGACGATGGCGACCGCGGTGCGGGCCTCCTTCTTCGTGAGGTCGAGCGGTATGAGCGCCGCACCCACGTGGAACCTGCGGATGAGCAGCTGCTCGACGCCCGCGGCCTTGGCGGGGGCGGTCACCGCAGCAGCCCGCGGACGAGGCGCGCGGTCTCCGAGGGAGTGCTGCCGACCTTGACGCCGGCGGCCTCCATCGCCTCCTTCTTCGCCTGGGCCGTCCCGGAGGAGCCGGAGACGATGGCCCCGGCGTGGCCCATGGTCTTGCCCTCGGGCGCGGTGAAGCCCGCGACGTAGCCGACGACCGGCTTGGTGACCAGGCGGGAGATGTAGGACGCGGCGCGCTCCTCCGCGTCGCCGCCGATCTCGCCGATCATGACGATCAGGTCGGTGTCGGGGTCGTCCTGGAAGGCGCGCAGGCAGTCGATGTGGGTGGTGCCGATGACGGGGTCGCCGCCGATTCCGACGGCGGTGGAGAAGCCGAGGTCGCGCAGTTCGTACATCAACTGGTAGGTGAGGGTGCCGGACTTGGACACCAGGCCGATACGGCCGGCGGTGGTGATGTCGGCGGGGATGATGCCGGCGTTGGACTGCCCGGGGCTGATGAGGCCGGGGCAGTTGGGTCCGATCACGCGGGTGTTGCCCGCGACCGCGCGGGCCCGGAAGGCGACCGTGTCATGGACGGGGACGCCCTCGGTGATGACGACGACGAGCCTGAGCCCGCCGTCGACGGCCTCGTCGACGGCGGCGCGCACGAAGGGCGGCGGCACGAACACGACGCTGACGTCGGCGCCGGTCGTGCCGACGGCCTCCTTGACCGAGCCGAACACCGGGACGGTGCGCCCGTCGAACGCGACCGTCGTACCGGCCTTGCGCGGGTTGACGCCGCCGACGACGTCCGTCCCCGAGGCGAGCATGCGGCGCGTGTGCTTCATGCCCTCGGAGCCGGTCATTCCCTGGACGATCACCTTGCTGTTGCGGTCGAGGAAGATGGCCATCGCGATCAGCTCCTTGCGGGCTCGGCGGCCCGCGCGGCCGCACCGTCCATGGTGTCCAGTTGCTGTACGAGCGGGCCCAGCGACGCCGCGGCCGCCTCGAGGACGGCCCGGCCGCGCTCGGCGTTGTTGCCGTCCAGGCGGACGATCAGGGGCTTGGTGAGCTCGACGAGGTCGAGGGCCTGGACGATGCCCTCGGCCACCGCGTCGCAGGCGGTGATGCCGCCGAAGACGTTGACGAGGACGGAGGTGACGTCGGGGTCGGAGAGGATGACGCCGAGCCCGTCGGCCATCACCTTCGCGGAGGCTCCGCCGCCGATGTCGAGGAAGTTGGCGGGGGCCCCGCCGTGGTGGGCCACCACGTCGAGGGTGCTCATCACCAGTCCGGCGCCGTTGCCGATGACACCGACGGTGCCGTCGAGCTTGACGTAGTTCAGGCCCTTGGCGCGGGCAGCGGCCTCCAGCGGGTCGCCCGCGCCGGGTGTCTCGTACGCCTCGTGCTCGGGGTGGCGGAAGCGGGCGTTGGCGTCGAGGGACACCTTGCCGTCCAGCGCGAGGACGCGGCCGTCCGTCGTGCGGATTAGCGGGTTGACCTCGACCAGCAGGGCGTCCTCGGCGGTGAAGACCTCCCACAGAGCGGTCAGCACGGGCACGGTCTCCTCGGGGAGTCCGGCCGCTTCGGCGATCTGCCGGGCCTTGGCCTCGGTGACGCCTTCGACGGCGTCGACCGGGACGCGGGCGAGGGCCTGCGGCCGGGTGGCGGCGACCTCCTCGATGTCCATGCCGCCCTGGGCCGACGCCATGGCGAGGAAAGTGCGTTCGGCGCGGTCGAGGAGGAAGGAGACGTAGTACTCGTCCTGGATCTCGGCGGTCGGGGTCAGCATGACCGTGCCGACCGTGTGCCCCTTGATGTCCATCCCGAGGATGGCGCGGGCCTTGTCCTGCGCGTCCTCGGGGTCGGCGGCGAGCTTCACGCCGCCGGCCTTGCCCCGGCCGCCGGTCTTCACCTGCGCCTTCACCACGACCTTCCCGCCGAGGCGTTCGGCGGCGGCTCGGGCCTCGGCGGGGTCGTCCACCAGGTACGCCTCGAGCACGGGGACGCCGTGCCGCGCGAAGAGCTCCCGTGCTTGGTACTCGAACAGATCCATCGTCAAACGCACCTGCCCTGACTCGGGGTCGAACGATAATCCGGTGCAGACCTCTGGACACCGGGTCGTCGATGCGGGATAAACGTCTGCATACAGTATTCGTCGCCTGTATGCAATGTACAGATGCAGGGCGGAACTCCCGCGCCCGGCGCGCTCACCGGCCCCCGACCGGAAGGAACCGTGGTTGTGACGAAGGCTTTGGAGGGTGTGCGCGTTCTGGACATGACGCATGTCCAGTCGGGTCCGTCGGCGACGCAGTTGCTGGCCTGGCTGGGTGCGGACGTGGTGAAGCTGGAAGCACCCGCCGGTGACATCACCCGGCGTCAGCTGCGGGACGTGCCGGGGGTCGACAGCCTCTACTTCACC
>NZ_CBDRBL010000074.1:0-35256 GCF_965342175.1 Actinacidiphila sp. bgisy167 | reverse complement strand
GCCGAGTTCCTCGGGCGGAGAAGTCGTCGGGGCGGCCACGATTCCGCCGGTGGGCGCGTGGGTGAGGGCCTTCAGTGTGATGAGAGAACGGATCACTGCCTCTCGGTGCCGGCCGTCGTAGACCAGGTGCTCCGCCCAGGCCTCCCAGAAGGCGCTGGTCTGCGTGAGGGCCGCCTCGGCATCGGAAGCCTCGGGCGCGGAAGCCCGCGCCGCAAGGCGGCGGAGAACGACTCGGCGAGGGCGTTGTGCCAAACTGGCTGGTCGGCGGTGCTGTCCACACCCGGCGAGCAGGCTTCCGAGGGCCGTGCCCGGTGCGGCGCAGTCGGTGCGCTGGAGGTTCCTGCGCACGGTGGCCCCAGCCGGGGCGGCGGATCCAGTACGTGCGGCGGTGCGTCGGCGGTCCGCGACCTGGTCGGGGACGTCGCTCCGGCCAGGACGGTGCTCGCGGCCAGGGGCGAGACGACGCCGGCCTCTGACCGCCGGGGGCACCTGGGCCGAGCAGAGGTCGGCAGGCGGGGGTAGTGGTCACCGGGGGCCGTGCCTGCTCACGCATCAGCCCCCGGCGACCACCCGGTCCTGCCCCGTCCCCTGAATCCCCCTCAACCTGGTCACACCGGTTGAACGACGGTCCCGCCCGGAGACCTCTTCGCCGGGAACCCTCCCTCGTCAATCCGGGCTACGGGGCAGACGGCGTCATGACCGTCCCCTTACTGCGGGCAGACTTCTATGGGTTGTGCCTTGTTGCTTCCGATGGAGATCTTGACTCTGTGGTCGAGGGTGTTGGCGAGCCGTTGGGTGATCATCATCCACACGACGAGTCCTTCCGTGGGTGTGGTGAGCAGGATGTCGGTGTTTTCCATGCCCCAGCCCCGTGTGTGGGTGATCTTCTGCCGGATCGCTTCGGCGGCCTGTCGGGTCGCGGTGGTGACAGCCGTCTCCAGGGTCGCGCTGTCCGCCGTCGCCTGGAGGTTTTCGGCCCGTTCCCCGTCCAGACCGGTGATCTCCTGCGCGGTGAAACGGGCCGGGTGGCGGATCACCTCCAGCGGGAGTCCCACACCCGGCCTGCCCGTCGCCGCCGGCGCTGTCTCCTCGGTGAAGGACACGACGGGGGTCCACCGATAGGGCTGCCTTGTCCCAGGCCTGCTCGTGCTTTCGGTCAGCGTGTGGCTGCCACGATCGACCTGATCACCGTCTCGTTGTGCCGGGAGCGGACCGGACTCGGGAACGAGATCCCCGGTGACCGTCTCGAGCCGGCGGAGGGAGGAATCCGCCGTATGGTCCGGCACCGCGACCGTGTCGAACTCCTCGTGCAGTCCTTCGGACAGTTGGCGGGCGGGGCGGACGGCGTCGGTCACCTCGGGTTCGGCCTGATCAGTGGCCGGGGTCTGCGGTGTGTGCTGCCGGGACGATGCGGCCGTGTCAGGCGTGCGCCCCGACCCCTCAAGTCCCGCCACCTGGGGGGTATCGGGCCGCACGGCCCGTGCTCGGGCCGATGAGGCGTTGTGGTCGGCGGTGTTCTGCAGGTAGTCCTCGGGCAGGACCGTCGGCTGGGGGGCCGGGGGTCTGGTGCCGGTGGCGGTTCGGGGTGCGTCGAGGAAGGCCTGGACCCCCATGGGTTCTGTGGTCTGGGGAAGGGTGAGCGGGGGTCCCGTGATGGCGCCGCGGTCAGTGTGGGTGGGGGTGAGGACGAGGTGGGTGTCGTTACTGGTGAGGTGGTGACCGTCACGCTCGAAATCGACGATGTCCGCTACGAGGTCCTGGTTGTCGGTGCGGCCGATCGAGCCGTCGGGGTTGAGGTGGTAGCCGTCCTCGCTGACCCAGCTGCTTCCCCAGGGTGCCCAGCGGCCCGTGAGGGTGACGCCGCCGGCGAGCCGCACCGTTCCTGCGGAGCCGACCTCGTAGGTGTAGGGGCGTGTGGTGTGCTCGTACTGGCGTGTGAACGTCCGGAACACCTCGGCCTGCTCCCGGGCCTTGCCGGTGGAGGGCGGTGTCTCGTACAGGGCCTCGTGGACTGTTTCGGGCGCGTGTGCCTGACCGTGTTCCTGGGACAGCGGCGACGGCGCCGCGCCGAGGGTGACGCCGTGTCCTGGTGCCCAGCCTTCCTTGAACGGGTCCGCACCCACGGTCCGCGTCCCGCCCGCCAGTCTGGGTGCGGACAGGGCGCGTGCTACGGACGCGCCCGCTTGAGAGCCCTTGGCAAGGGCGGCAGCGACGGCGCCGAGCGGGAAGTGCGGGCCCTGCGCCCACTCGCGTGCTGGCGCAGGCCTCGATTTCTGCTCCTGCTGTCGAATGACCTCACCCGCCTGTTGACGCAGGGTGGGTTCCAGGGTGTCCACCGCGAACACCTCGAATCCCAGCTGGTGCAGTCGCTCGCCGGCTTGGATGAAGTCCTCCGGGGCCTTTGGCCGGTTCAGCGCCAGACGCTCCAGAGCGTCGTGGTACGCGGTCACGGCTTCGGCGACAGTCTCGGACTGCTGCATCGCCTCTCGCGCTGCCGGTGTAAGGCCCCCGGCGGCGGTTCCCGTCGTGCGGTCGTCCTGCCCGCCGGCATTCCCCACAGCGTCACGATCAGCCGTCCCACTCCCGGCACCAAGCGCGTCCACCAGCGACCTGGACTCCAGCAGCACCGGATCGTTGGCCACCATGTCCAGCTCGGGCGGACCGTCCATGAACTTGCCGTCGGTGTTGTCCCAACGGTACTGGTTCCCCAACCGGGTGCGGGCGACGGCGTAGACCCCCATACGCACGAACCCCGAAGGATCGAGGAGATAGACGATCGCGGCCCCACCGCTGCCCTGCACCGTGTGAATGTGCAACGGCGTGTTGAGCTTCCACCTGCTCCGCGGCTCCCGGACCCCTTGCCCCTGTGCGGCCTGCTCCAGCTTCTGCCGCTGCGCGTCGTCGAACGACTCGGCCTTCAACCCGCCCAGGTACACGATTTCACCGCTGTGCTGCCAGGTGCCCGGCATGTTGGCACGGACCTGCGCCAGTCGCTGCGCCTGAACGGCACGCCGGGAGTCCATCTGGCTCTTCCGGTCTGCCAGCGTCTTGTTCCAGCGGACGCGTGCGACCTCGCTCGCCCGTCCGTAGTGCGGTCCGGTCAAGGCGGCATCGGCGACCTGGAGGAACGCCGCGAAGTGCTTCTCGAAGGGGTCCGGGCCCATCAGCGACTCGTCCTTGCCGCCCACCGCCCGGGCATCGGTGCTCAGCGGCGGCAGGTTCCGCTCCAGGTACGCACCGAACTGCAGATCGGACAGCCGTTCGGGATGGTGGACGAGGTCGTCGGCCAGCGAGACGTCACCGGACAGCAGGGCCAGCACGACCGGGTCCTGGGAGATGGTCCGCGCGATGTCCCGGCCGTGGGCGCCGGCCAGGAGATCCGTCAGCTCCTGCGGGGCCGCCTCGACACGTTCCGTGCCCGTCGACGATCCGCCCGTGGCAGGCGTGGCCGGCATCGTCCGCCGGGCCCGCCCGGACGCCGCGACACCCGACGCCTGGCCCTTCGCCGGCCGCGCGTCCCGCTGCTGCTGTTCGCGCTGCCGCAGCCTTTCCAGCAGCCGCCCCGGTTCCGGATCCGCCAGCACGTCCTGGAACGCCTTCTGCTCCCGCCGGGCGAGGTCCCCCACGTTGTCGCTGAATGCCGGGTTGCTGATCGCCTCGTCCTGCCACAGCGGCTCGGACACCAGCCGCGCAGCGAACGCGGGATGTTCCTTCATCACCCGCATGATCCCGGGCCGTGTCAGGGCATGCCGAACCCGCTCCGCCGCTTCGGAACCGATCACACCGTCATGGGCGATCAGCACCTGACGCACCTCGGGGTAGCGCCGCAGAGCACTACGGAAGGCGGCGCTGAGGACCCCACCCAGTGCGGGATGCCTGACAGCCACCTCCCAGAGACCGCCCCCCTCAGCCAGGTCGTGACGCAACCCCTTGTTGGCCACCAGGACATCAGCCAGTTCAGGCCGGTCCTCGATGGCGGTCCACACGCGCGGGTGGTCCTTGACCAGCTGGGCCACGCGCGGATTGGCCAGCACAGCCGGCAACGACGAATTCCGGGCCATCTTGGCGACCGCAGAAGGATTACGGTGCAGGAACTGCAAAACCTCCGGGCTGAGCAGTCCCCGGCGCACCTCGTCCGGTACCGAACCAAGCAGTCGCACGAAGCGGGAAGACGCCCTCACCACTGGAAGCGCCGCGGGGGTGAGAACTTCCCCGACCAGCTGCGGATGTGACGCAAGCTCCTCCACCAGCTCGGCGTTCCCCAGCACCCCCGCCCACTCCGTGTCACTCACCAGAAGATCAGGCCGCTCCCCCAACGCCTCGGCCAACCCCGGGACCGCCTCCAGCACCCGGACCAGCTCCGGACGCCGAGCCGACGCCCCCAACCGCCCCTGACTCGCCACCACCGCACGCACCACACGCTCGTCCGCCGCGGACAACGCGTGAATCAGAGCGGCAGACTCCGGCCGCGCAAGAACGCGGATGGTCTCCGCACTGTCAACGGCCGCCTGCGCCGCACTCGCGCTGCGCTCCAAGAGCTGATGGGGGGCTAGGGAAAGAACGGCAATCTCGTACTCGCGTTCGGCTACGGCGTTGAAAAATGTGCGATTCCTTGACGCGGCGTCCACAAAGTTGCGATTCGTGAGTCTAATGCGCCAGTTGTCTTGCGATATGAAGAGGCGGTACATGTGGTCGTTGTCTATCAGTTGGCGCGGAAGCGTTGACAGGGAGGGGGAGGTCAACTGGCGCAGCACATTTGGATCTTGGAGGACGATGCCGAGGATCGAGGGGCGGCGCTCGAACAAGTCAAGGATATCCCGCGAAAAGAACACCGCCTGCGCCACATCCCTCCTTGCTCGTACGGCGCTCTGCAGAGAGGAAGCACTGTCACGCAGCGTCGAGTAGCGCTGAATGACCTCATCCACGGAGTCGATCTGAACACCCTTCAGGTCGTCCTTCAGCTGCTCAGCACTCGCCTTGCTCCGGATGCCATTGACCAAGATTTCGACGGCCGATGTCAGTCGCCTGTCGAGCTGGAAACCGTCTTGTGTCACCAGCTCGGGCCCTAGTTTTCTGATTTCTTTGGTCAAGTTCTTGAGGGATGTTCCGGTCGAAATTCCTGGACGCAGCGTTGCATCTACCGCCTCCTTGAACTCCTGCCCGAGACCATCTCTCCACTTCTGCACGAAGTCGGAGTCACGGGAAATGGCCACCTTGAGAGCCTCCGAATGCTCCATCAAGGCTCTGGCGGTCGGCTCCGTTTTCCGCAGGTTGAGCTCCTTCAGCAGCTCTCCGTCGGTCAGCAGCCGCCTCCAGTGGCCTGCCGGAATCCGGCCGAATTGGGAAGTCAGCCTACTCAGGACCCCGCTCGCGTGGGTCAGGTTGCTGACTACCGCCAGCCAGTCCTCGCGCGTGAACTCGGACACCAACTGCCGATGCCGGTTCAGCAGGCGAAGTGGAGCAGAATCATCGGAGGAGAGAGCGTCCAGGCAGTGCAGCCCGGCACTCCTGAGACCCGGCGACCATATAAAGGAGGGATTGCTGGCTATGGCCCCGGAAGTCAATGGGTCTCTGTCCGTGAAATCAGTGGCAAAGAACGCAAAAGCCCGCGGTTCGGACAACGTCATAGACGGCACCACAGGACTTTTGTGCGTCGACCGTCGGACGTCTTCTCTTGTCTTCAGCGCATTGTCTATAACATCCCTGTAGCCGCTGGGATATTCGAAGTACAGCTCCCATTCTGAGTAACGCGCGATGCCCTGAAGGATAGCGAGGGCTACTGAATCATTCGCCGGCAGGGCATAATCGGCCGGAATGGATTCGACGGCCCTGCGCAATTGGTGTGGCCACTGAAAAGCTTCTGGGTTGCGCTCCAAAAGGTGTAGGAAATCTGCACGCACGTCCGGGTGCTGCCCCTCGGCCAAGGTTGCCAAGCCGATATGCAGAACAAAGTTTTTCCTCCTGAGGCTTTCCAATAGGTGCGGGTCAAGGTTCTCATGCATCTTCCCCGGCGTGTACCTTCGGGTGGTAGCACTGTCAACGAGCCGTGGCGGAGAGGAGGCGGAGCGGAGTTCCTGCAGCAAATCTTCATCGTCCAGCTCGTCATATGCGTGCGGATAGGCCGATATGACTTCCGCTACTGCCGCATTTTTCGTCGCCTCGGCGAGCATGTCTGGACTGTCCAGAAGTCGGTATGCGAGATCTGGATTCTCTTCCAGCGCGTACGCCAGGTCCGGCGACTGGCTGAGCATCTCCACGGAGTCGGGATGTGCGAGAGCGATATCGAGCATCGCCGGACTGAACAGGATGAGATAGTTGAGTTCTGAATATTCCCTGAGAAACTCTTTTGTCGACTCGTCGTCCAGTATTCTCCGATACAGATCGGCACCACTCGAGAGCCACTCTCGTCTGTGCTCATGATTGTAGATGGCTGATATGAGAGCCGCTTCCGGCAGGATCGACCACAAGGTCTCCACGGGATCCATGGAAGCCAGCAGACCGGCTGCAAAACGCGGACTCCTGAGGAGACTGAGGAGAACACCCCTTGCGGACAGTGTCACCCGGAAGGTTTCGATATGGCCTGCCAAATTCTTTAGAATTATAGGCTCCCTGAACGCCAGATCAATAAGTGCCGGGTCCTTCTCGAGTGCTTCGATCAGGCCATCGCGGCCAAGGACGTCCTTGGCTTCTTTCCACCAGTGAGTGGATGCAGAAATCAGGCCTTGCAGCACCGCGGGAGCTTTGACCAGTTTGTCTGCCAGGTGGGGAGATGCTGTCAGCAGACTGCGAATTTCTCTGCTCTCCACCATCGCATTGATCATGTGCGGATGGTTCAGGATGACCTTACGGTGTTGTTCATCCGGCAGTTGCCTCACCCGCAGGACAGCCATGACCAGCATCTGGGGCGAACCGTAGCGAAACGTCATCTCCGGGGCCAGGCGGAGTGCAAGCTCCTCGAGCTCGGAGCGCTGCTCCGTGAGGTTGCCCCTCAGATTTCTGGTCTCCTCTTTGATGGCCTTCGCGACCTCGGGAGAGACAGGGTCGACCTGTACGGGGGCCGAGGACGAAGACGCCTCGCCCGGCTCGATCTTTTTGACGGACTTCTTGCTGCCACGGACTCCGCCAAGCATGCGGACGGGTTGTCCGTGGTTGAACAGGTGCTCCCAGATTTTCACGGCGGCCATTTCAGGGGCCATGTCCGCGATTATATTCTGCCGACGCAACTCGGCGTATTTGCTGAGTATCGCGTCCTCGCTCGCGCTGCCCGGCTCGGGGTCCTGCGCCATGCTGCGCCGGGCTCTGTCCTCCCTTCGCACAGTGGTGATCAGGGCTGTCGCGTAGTCGGTCGACAGGCCCTGCTCCTTCCACCTTTCCGGATGCCTGACGAGGCCCCCACTCGCTCCAGCCGTCACGCCCGGGATCTCTGACACCGTCTGCTGAGCAGAATTGGGGTCCTCGCGCAGAACCGTCCGCTCCGCGGGACTGATCCGGCCGAGGTTCGCCTGCTCGGTGAAGTACGCAGTCAGGACCGCCAGCTGTTCCCGGGGGTCGGACAGTTTTTCCGCTGTCCTGGCAACGTCGTCGTCTACTGCGAAGCAGATTCTGGAGAGATCGGGCATGGGTGACATATCCTCCTGTTTCGGACTCGACTGCCGGACGGCTGTGGATGTTGCGTCGTCTGCTGTCCGGTCGATCGTTCTATCCTGCCTGTTCCGTGTCTGTGGGTTGCATCCCAGGGTCGCGTGAATGAAGTTCTTGGGCGCTTCGGTGTGGCGTGCTCGAGGATTTCGTCGGCGGGCTTGGTCCAGGTGAAGGGCTGGCAGCGGTCGTCGTAGGCGTCGATGTACCGGCGGACGGCGTCCTTCAGGTCGGCGACGGAGGTGACGGTGCCGCGGCGTATGGCCTGCCGGGTGATGATGCCGAAGAAGATCTCCACCAGGTTCAGCCATGAGCAGGAGGTCGGCGTGAAGTGCAGGGTGATCCGAGGGCTCTTCGCCAGCCAGGCCTCACGCGAGGGTGCCTGTGGGTCGCGTAGTCGTCGACGGCCACGTGCAGCTTCACCCTCGGGTGGGGGTGGGCCTTGGCGACCTGCTTGAGAAAGCGCAGGAACTCGTCGTTGCGGTGCCGGGTGTGGCAGGCGTCAGCGGCGATCTTCCCGGTGGCGATCTCCAGGACCGCGAAGAGCGGTCCGCGGCGTTACGGGAAGCGGGCGCGCTAGGGTCGTGGCATGGCTGACGACGCAGGCCCCGTGCGGGTCGACGCCTGGATCTGGTCCGTGCGGCTCACGAAGACACGCTCCATGGCCGCCACCGCGTGCCGTGCCGGGCATGTGCGGGTCAACGGCGAGCGGGTCAAGCCCGCGCACGCGGTCCGCCCCGGTGACGAGGTGCGGCTGCGCGGTGCCGGGCCAGAGCGGATCGTCGTCGTGGCACGCCTGGTGCGCAAGCGGGTCGGCGCTCCCGTCGCGGCGGAGTGCTACGTCGACAACAGCCCTCCGCCGCCCACGCCGCAGGAGGTGCCGGCGCCCGTGGTCCGCGACCGCGGCACGGGCCGTCCGACCAAGCGGGACCGGCGGGAGATGGAGCGCCTGCGCGGCGCCCGCTGAGGCGGCGCGCACGGACGGGGCTCCGGTCGGGCGCGGCCCCCTGTGACGGGGCGCCACGAGATGCCACGGGCCGCTCGGCGCGGTGCGTGCTCGATCACGGGACGCCCGACCGCGGTCTCCCGACGGGACGAGCCCGCTGCCCGGACCGGGTGGGTGCCGGCGGTTCGGGGCCGTCGCCGCATGCCGCGCACAGGCGTGACGCCGTACGGTGACGGGTGGGCGGAGCCCGGGCGTGGGATGCGGCGCCGCTTCCCTGCGCGGGGACTGTGGTGCATGAGCCCCTGCCGCCGGTCCCGAGGCGCGGGGCGGAGCTCTCGGGACGGCGGCCTGTGGTGGAACCGCTGGCGGCGGCCGTGCGGCTCGTCGACACAGGCGACGCCCTGCTGGCGCCGTCGATCACGCGCAGGGTGGAATGCTTCGCCTCCGGGGCGGCGGCCACGCGGGACGGTCCTTCGGCCAAGCTGGCTCTGCGTGGCCGGGCGCAGGCAGTGGTCCTTCGCCTATGAGACCGGCCTGGTACGGCCGGGTGGCCCGGGCGCCGCGGCATCCTCCGGGCGTGGACCCCGCCGCTCCCTCCCCTGAGCACGCCCGGGTGGTGGCCCCGGGCGCCTCGCCGCCCAAGCCGGGGGGCCGAAGCGCTGCGCCGCGGGCCGTGGGCGCCGACCGCGGCGGCCGCCACAGCGATGACGCGCCGGCGACGCGCTCAGGACAGCGGCGCCACGTAGACCCAGGCGCCGTCGTGGCGGACGAAGCGGCTGTTCTCCTCCATCACGTCGTGCTCGCCGCGCAGGCTGTAGTGCGCCCGGAAGGCGACGGTGCCCTCGTCGTGGAAGGCGCTGCCGCCGGTCGTCCCGAGGACCTCCAGCCGCTCCCAGCGCAGGCCGTCGTCGAGGTCCAGGTCCGCGGGCCGGGTCCGCGGGTGCCAGGTGCGCAGCACATAGTCCGCGTCGCGCACCGCGTAGGCGCTGAAGCGGGAGCGCATCAGTGCCTCGGCGGTGGGGGCGGCGCTGTCGCCGGAGTGGTAGCGGCCGCAGCAGTCGCCGTAGGCGGTGGGCAGCCCGCACGGGCAGGGCGCGTCAAGGGACGGCACAGGGCGGGAGCGCGGGCGCGGGGCGGAACGGCGGCCGGGGCGGGACTTGGGCATGCCGCCATTGTGCACGCCCGCGCGGGCGCGCCCCGGCCCGCCCGACCTCCGGTCCTCTGCTGCGGGTAGCCTGCGGGACGCGAGATCCCCGCCCGACCACCTCCGAGGAGCCCCCGTGACGCAGCCGAGGATCGCCCTGGTGACCACCGCGCACCTCCCGGAGGGCGCCGTCGACCACGACCTGCCCCTGCTGCGGGACGCCGTCGCCGCCGCGGGCGCCGAAGCCGCGGTCGTGAACTGGCACGACCCGGACGTCGACTGGTCCGGATTCGACCTGGCGCTCATACGGTCGACGTGGGACTACACCCTGCGCACCGGGGAGTTCCTGGCCTGGGCCGACCGCTGCGGCGCCGCCACCGCGCTCCTCAACCCGCCCGCGGTCGTGCGCTGGAACTCCGACAAGCGCTACCTCGGCGAGCTGGCCTCCCTCGGCGTGCCCGCGGTCGCCACCCGCTACCTGCCCCCCGGTGGCGGCGTCGAGGGGCTGCCCGGCGACCACGAGTTCGTCGTCAAGCCCACGGCGGGTGCGGGCGCGCGCTACGCCGCGCGCTACCGTCCCGAGCAGCACGAGGAGGCGCGGGCCCACGTCGAGCGGATGCACGGCGAGGGCATCACCGCCATGGTGCAGCCGTACATGCCGCGGATCGACACCACCGGCGAGCGCGCCCTGGTCTTCGTCGGCGGCCGCTTCCTGCACGCCATCTCCAAGAACGCCGTGCTGTCCCCGGACACGCGCTACGACGCCCGCAAGGTCGCCCACCCCGGCGTCCGCCCCTGGACCCCTACGGGGGCGGAGCTGGCCGCCGCGGAGCGGGCGCTGAGCGCCGTGCCGGGCAGGCCCGAGCTGCTGTACGCCCGGGTCGACCTGGTCGACGCCGAGGACGGCACCCCGCGCGTGATGGAGCTGGAACTCATCGAGCCCCAGCTGTTCCTCACACACCACCCGGACTCGCTGCCCCTGATCGCCGATGCGGTGGTGCGCGCCGCGGGCTGAGCCGGCCCGCGCGTACTCGCCCGGGCCGATCCGGCCTTCGACGTCATGGCACGGGCAGCCCGCGCCTGGCCCGACCGGCGAGCGGCCTCGGCCGCCACGGTGTGGTGGTCGTGCCGATCACCGGGGGATGCGTGCCCACAAGGCGGCGTGGGGGTCGTCCGGCGCCACCTCGGCAGCGTCGCGTCGCCTGCCGGACGTCGTCACCAGGGGGAGATCACGGGGAGTCCGGCGCGCCGGGCGGCCGCCGCCAGGACCTCGCGCAGCATGGCGGGGGTGAGCCGTCCGGTGAAGGTGTTCTGCTGGCTGACGTGGTAGCAGCCGTACAGGTGCAGCGGCGGCTCCGCCTCCGCGGGAGCCGCCAGCGCCACCTGCGCTCCGTGTCCGAAGCGGGGCAGAGGCCTCGGCAGGCGGTACCCGGCGCCCCCGAGCACGGGCAGCAGCGCCTGCCAGCCGAACGCGCCGAGGACGACGACCGCGCGCAGCGTGGGCCGCAGCAGTTCCAGTTCGCGCACCAGCCACGGGCGGCAGGTCAGCCGCTCCTGCGGGGTGGGATTGTTGGCGGGTGGCGCGCAGTGGACGGGCGCGGTCACGCGCACCCCCAGCAACTCCAGTCCGTCGCCGGGTGCGGTGGAGGTGGGCTGCGAGGCGAGGCCGACGGCGTGCAGCGCCTCGAACAGCACGTCGCCCGAGCGGTCGCCGGTGAACATCCGGCCGGTGCGGTTGCCGCCGTGCGCCGCGGGAGCGAGACCGACCAGGGCCAGAGCGGCGTCCGGCGGGCCGAAGCCCGGCACCGGACGTCCCCAGTACTCCCACCCGGCGTAGGCGCGGCGCCGTACCCGGGCGGCCTCCTCGCGCCAGGCGACCAGCCGCGGGCAGGCCCGGCAGCCCGTCAGCCGCTCGTCGAGCGCGGCGAGGTCCCGCGCCCCGGGCGCGGCGTGGGCGGGGTAGCCGGTGTGTTCCTGCTGCACGTGCGTGCCGTCCCTTCGGACCGTGGCGACGGGTGTGCGACCGGCGCTCGTACGGCCCGTGCCTCACGCTACCCAGCCCCGGGCCCGGCCGCCTGCCGCCAGGGGTGGCGAGGAGGATCAGAAGGCGTAGCGGACGCGGAGCCACGGGGCGTGCTCCGCGGCGAGGGCCACCAGCCGGTGCACGGCCGCCGCCTTCTGAGGGGCGCGGTAGCGCACGTTGAGGTCACCGTTCTGCGAGCGCTTGGGCTCCTGCAGCGCCGGGCGCCACAGCAGCTCCTCGGCCCGGGGGTGCCAGCCGAGGTTCACCTCGTGCAGGCCCGCGTTGTGGGTGAGCATGATCACCTAGGCCGCCGCCTGGGCCTTGACCGCCGCCGGCAGGACCTCGTCCAGCCGCCGGAATAGCCCGGCCCACGCCTCCTGCCAGCCGGGGCGCATGACGACCGGCGACAGGTTGAAGTGCACTTCGTACCCGGCGTCGAGGAAGTCGCCCGCGGCGGCGATCCGTTCGGCCACCGGGCTGGTCCGGATGTCCAGCAGCCGGGAGTCCTCGGGGGGCATCAGCGAGAAGCGGATCCTGGTGCGTCCACGGGGGTCGAGCCGCAGCAGGTCGGGGTTGACGAACTTGGTCGCGAAGGAGGCCTTCGCCGTCGGCCACCGCCGGAAGGCGGACACGAAATCCGCGGTGTTGTCGCTGATCAGGTCGTCGACCGAGCAGTCGCCGTTCTCACCGATGTCGTACACCCACGCCTGCGGGTCGCACTGGTTGGGCGCGGGCTTGCGGCCCTGCTCGGCGACGTGCCGCGCGACGCGGCCGACGATCCGGTCGATGTTGGTGAAGGTGGTGACCGGGTTGGCGAAGCCCTTGCGGCGCGGGACGTAGCAGTAGGCGCAGGCCATGGCGCAGCCGTTGGAGGCGCCGGGGGCGATCCAGTCGGCGGAGCGGCCGTTGGGGCGGACGGTCAGCGTCTTCTTCACCCCCAGCACCAGCGTTCGCGTCTTGACCCGCACCCAGCGTCGGGCGTTGCCCTCGTTGCCGTGCAGACCCGCAATCCGCCAGTGGGACGGCATCTCGACCACCTTGGCGTCCGGGAAGCGGGCGAGGATCTCCCTGCCCCGCTGGGAGGCGGCCGCCGCGGGCTCGGCGTACACGGTGCGGACGTCCAGCAGGCGCGCGGCGGCGGGGGAGTCGCGGAAAGGGGCGCCGCCCGCCGCCGGGGTCGGGGCGGGCAGGAGGTCGTCGAGCGGGAAGAGCCCGTCCGGTTCCGGTGCCACGTTCCGAGCGTACCGGGGCGGGCGGGCGGCCGGAGGTGGGGACCGGGCCGGGGGCCGGCAGCGGCCTGCTACGGCGCCGCGGGGGACGACGTGCGCGGATCAGGGCCGGCGGCCAGCCAGCCGGCGATGGCCACGGTGATGGGCTGCCCCGTCGCCAGTTCGACGAAGCCGAACTGCCCGCCCTGGTTGCACTCCAGGAACCACCAGGTCCCGTCGGTGTCCACGGCGAAGTCGAACGCCCCGTAGGCGAGTCCTGCCGCGGCCATGTACCCCCGCACCGAGCGCGCGATGCGCACCGGCGGCTCCACGGGCTCCCAGTCCGCGTCCCCGGGGCCGCCGAACCGGCCGTCCACCTGGTCGGGGCCGGACGCCTTGCGGGCCGTGAACAGCTCCGTCCCCACGCAGGTCAGCCGGATGTCGGCGACCTTTGGTATGTACTGCTGCAGCAGTGTCGGCCCGGCCGCGACGGCGGAGAAGTCGGCGTCCGGGGCGACCAGCGTGGTCGGCAGCGCCAGCGGCGGATCGCCCGGGTGCGTGCCGGATACCGACTTGACCACCACCTGCGGATGCTGCCCGGCGAACTCCCGCGCGGCCTGCGGGAAGGTGGTGATGAGCGTGGCCGGGACGGCGAACCCGCAGTGGTGCGCGGTGAACAACTGCCAGGGCTTGTAACGGGCCTGTGCCGCGGCCGCCGGGTGGTTCATCCACCGGGCCCGCACGCAGCGCAGCGCCCCGTACAGCGCCCCGCCGGCCTCGGCGGTCAGCCACGCGGACTGCTCCGCCGCGCCCGCGCCGGGGGTGCCGGGCCGGCGGATCCAGATGGAGCGCACGCTGTCCATGCTCACCCTGCGTTCCTGCACCGAAATATGACCGCGGACATCACCGCGGACGTATTCCGCCGACAGGGAGACCTCGCCCGGCAGGTCCGCCGGGTCGAGGCGGACCACCGGCGTCCCGCGGTCGTGCAGCGCCGAGACCACCAGGTCGGCTGTCACGTCCTCGGGCGAGGTGAGGATCAGGACGGTCATCGGGTCGGGGGGCTCAGTCGTCGAAGTGCGTCTTGGAGCCGGCGGTGGAGACGGTGGCGGCCGTGGCGAGCAGCAGCGCGCGGTCGGTGATGACGGGGCGACCGTCGGGGAGCACGTTCAGCTGCAGGGCGGCATCGTAGGTGTACGGAGCTACGAATGTCTCGGGTGTGGCCGGTCGGGCATGGATGAGCGCGAACGGTCGCATGGTTTCTCCTCACTTCTCCTGCGCGTCGGGCGGCAACCGGCTCCAGCGCCCAACTGCGGCCCTACGTATGAGACTCACTTGTGGCCCCGAACCGTTCCCTGTTGTCGATGTGACGCAGGTAACTAAAAGTGCCTGAAGTGCCTGAAGTTGTCTACGAAGAGTGACATGGCGACTCTCGTTGGTAGGAGCGCGGGCAAGCGTCTGTGTTCCGATACCCGCTGCGCGGCCCGGGGCGCACACCGTCACGGACTCCCCGTCACGGAGGCCCCTGCCCGCGCTCCTCCTCCAGCGCCAGCACCTCGGGCAGGTTCCCCAGCCGCTCCAGGCCCCGAACCGCCCTGACCGTACGGTGGTTGGCGGCGAGCCGGTCACGGTGCCGGTGCACGAAGGACCAGTAGCCGGTGGTGTACGGACAGGCGCGCTCGCCCGTCCGCTCGGCGGGCCGGTAGGCGCAGCCGCCGCACAGGTCGCTCATGCGCTGGATGTAGGCGCCCGCCGAGGTGTACGGCTTGGTGGTCATCAGCCCGCCGTCCGCGTACTGGGACATGCCGACCACGTTCGGCGCCATCACCCAGTCGTGGCCGTCCACGAAACAGCGGTGGAACCAGTCCGTCAACTCCTCCGGGTCCCAACCGCGTTGCAGCGCGTGGCTGCCCAGGACCATCAGCCGGGGGATGTGGTGGGTCCAGCCCGTGTCGCGGACCTGGGCCAGCACCGTCGCCAGGCAGCGCGCCCGCACCGCGTCCGCGTCGAGTTCCAGGAACCAGCGCGGCAGCGGCGTGCGGTGGCGCAGTTCGTTGCGCTGCCGGTAGTCGGGGCCGAAGTGCCAGTACAACTGCTGGACGTACTCCCGCCATCCGGCGACCTGCCGGACGAAGCCCTCCACGCTGTTCAGCGGCGCGTCACCGGAGCGCAGCGCCTGCTCGGCCCGCTCGACGCACTCGGCGGGGTGCAGCAGCCCCAGATTCAAGGGGGCGGAGAGCAGACTGTGGCTCATCACCGGGTCCTCGGCGAGCATCGCGTCCTCGTACCGCCCGAACTGCGGCAACCGGTGCTCGATGAAGGAGCGCAGCGCCGCCAGCGCCTCGCGCCTGGTCGCGGGGAACAGCCGGGGCCCGTCGCGCCCGACGAAGCGGACCTGGCCGTCGCGCTCCCAGCGGTCCAGGTCGTGCCGGACCTCCTCGTCGATCTCGTCCTCCCGCGGCCGCCAGGGCGGCGGCACCCCGAGGTCGCCCCGGCCGCGCGGCGGCGGCTCCCGGTTGTCGTGGTCCAGGTTCCAGCGTCCGCCGGCCGGTGCGTCGCCCTCCATCAGCAGGTCGTGGGAGCGGCGCACCCAGCGGTAGAAGTCCTCCAGCAGCAGGCGTCCGCCGCGGCCCTCGAGCCAGCCGGTGAAGTCCTCGCGCGAGACCAGGAAGGCGCGGTCGGGGAGCACCGCGACCTGCTCCAGCGTGCCCACCAGCCGCAGCGCGGCCCGTGAGCTCGGCCGGCACACGGTCACGCGGGCGTCGCCGACCGCCTCACGCAGCCCCTCGCGGTAGGTGCCGGCCCGCACGTAGCGCACGCGGTCACCGAGCTCCGCCGCACGGTGCCGCATCGCCGACAACACGAGGTGGGCCTTGGCGCGGTGGGAGCGGCGGCGGGCGAACACCGAGCGCGCCTCGATCATGACAGCCGGGACAGCGGGGTCGAGGAAGTGCGGCCCCAACTGGTCGCCGAAGAGCCAGTGCGGACGTGGCGTCATGGGGACGTACCTCCGGTGCGGCGTCGGACGGGCGTCCGGGATGTGCCGGATGTCCTGGGCGGGGACATCCTCCAGCACGGTGGCCCCGCGGCCCCGTAACGCCGCCCGCGGCGGCCCGCTGGTGTCGTCGTGGCGGAGTACCGGCTCCCGGCGGCGTCAGCCGCCCGGCGCCGCGGCGGCGGACGGGGCGATCAGGCGCTGCCAGCGGATCTCGCCGTCCACGACGGCGGACGTGGGGGTCAGGCCCGCGGCGGCGGCGACGGACCGGGAGGCCCGGTGCGCGGGGTGCACATGGGCGATGACGCGGTCCACGGGGAGCGCGGCGAGCCGGGCGACGAGGGCGGCGGCCGCCTCGGAGGCGATGCCGCGGCCCTGCCAGGCGGTGCCGACCACCCAGGCGACCTCCGCGACCGCGCCGTCGGGGGCGTCCCAGGCCACCGTCGCCTGTACGGTGCCCGTGAGGCGGTCCTCCGTACGCAGCCGGACCACCCAGTTCCACCAGGACACGGCGGGGTCCCCGGAGCCGGCCACCAGGCGGGAGTAGCGGGCGCGCAGGCCGGGCTCGTCGTACGGGACGCCGCCGATGAACGCGTGGAGCGCGGGGTCGCCGAGCACGGCGGCCATCTCCTGGGCGTGCTCCACCCTCAGCGGTTCCAGCAGCAGACACGGCGTGGCGATCGCCTCGGGGCCGTGGGGCCGTCGCGGAGCGGGCGTCACGCCGCGATCCCGAGGAGCCGGACGGCGTTGCCGTGCAGGACGGCGCGCGTCCACGCGTCGCCCAGGGCTTCGGTCACAGTGCCTCATCCATGGTGGTGATCCTCCCCCGACCCGCGCCCCGCCGGGGCTTCGGCGCTTGTCAACGCCGGCACGCATCCCTAGCATCGCCAGTGTCGTCGGTGTCGTCGGTGTTACAGCGATACTGTCATGCTCGTCGCGAGGCCGGAGGGTGCCGATGACCGGGGCGCGGGCGCGGCGGGGGGTGGCGGCGGCCGGTGGGCCGCTCGCCGGGGTGCGTGTGGTGGAGCTGGCCGGGATCGGTCCGGCGCCGTTCGCCGCGATGCTCCTCGGTGACCTCGGCGCGGACGTCGTCCGCGTCGACCGGCCCGGCGGGTCCCCGCTCGGGATCGACCCGGCGTACGACATCACCAACCGCAACAAGCGCTCCGTGATCGCCGATCTCAAGAGCGACGAGGGCGTCCGGCTGGTCCTGGAGCTCGCCGACCGCGCCGACGTCCTGCTGGAGGGCTACCGTCCCGGCGTCGCCGAACGCCTGGGCGTCGGCCCGGCCGACTGCCACGCCCGTAATCCCCGCCTCGTCTACGGCCGCATGACCGGCTGGGGCCAGGACGGGCCTCTCGCCCCGCGGGCCGGGCACGACATCGGCTACACCGCCGTCGCCGGGGCGCTCGGGATGATCGGCCCCGGTGAAGGACCGCCCGCGATCCCGGCCAACCTGCTCGGCGACTACGCCGGCGGCTCCCTCTATCTCGTCACAGGGGTGCTCGCGGCCCTCCACCACGCCCGCGCCACCGGCGCCGGCCAGGTCGTCGACGCGGCCATCGTCGACGGCGTCGCCCATCTCGGCGCGATGATCCGCGGTATGGTCGCCGCCGGCGGCTGGCAGGACCGGCGCGGCGCCAACCTGCTGGACGGCGGCTGCCCCTACTACGCCGTTTATGAGACCGCCGACGGCGGGTGGATGGCCGTCGGCGCCCTGGAACCCGCCTTCTACGCGGAGTTCGCCCGGCTGCTCGGCCTCCCCGCGGACGCTCCGGACCGGGGTGACCTCGGACGCTGGGACGAACTGCGCGCTCTGATCGCGGCACGCTTCAAGTCCGCCACCCGCCAGGAGTGGACGGAGGTCTTCGAGGGCAGCGACGCCTGCACGGCGCCGGTGCTGTCGCTGGCCGAGGCCGTCGCCCACCCCCACCTGGCCGCCCGCGGCACCTTCGCCGACCCCGGCGGCGTCACCCAGCCCGCGCCCGCCCCGCGCTTCTCCGCCACCCCCGGCGCGTTGCGGCGGCCGCCCGCCCTGCCCGGCGCGCACACCGCGGAGGTCGCGCGCGACTGGGGCCTCCCCGCGCCCGCCCCCGGGGCCGCGGCGCCCGCCACCGTCGCCGGGCAGGCCGGGGACCGGCTCCCGTAGCCGGCCGCCGGCGCACGGCGAGCGCCCGTATGGTCACCCGCACCGCACCCTCATCGAAAGGCACCCGACGTTGAGCACCGACGCCTACGTCTACGAGGCCATCCGCACCCCGCGCGGGCGCGGCAAGGCCAACGGCTCCCTCCACGGCACCAAGCCCATCGACCTGGTCACCGGGCTCATCGACGAACTTCGTCGCAGGCTGCCCGGCCTCGACCCGGCCGCGATCGACGACATCGTGCTCGGTGTCGTCACCCCGATCGGCGACCAGGGCTCCGACATCGCCAAGACCGCCGCCATCGCCGCCGGACTGCCCGAGACCGTGGCCGGCGTGCAGGAGAACCGCTTCTGCGCCTCCGGCCTGGAGGCCGTCAACATGGCGGCCGCCAAGGTCCGTTCGGGCTGGGAGGACCTGGTGCTGGCCGGCGGCGTCGAATCGATGTCCCGCGTCCCCATGGGCTCCGACGGCGGTCCGTGGGCCATGGACCCGCTGACCAGCTACACCACGGGCTTCGTGCCCCAGGGCGTCGGCGCCGACCTCATCGCCACCATCGAGGGTTTCAGCCGCCACGACGTGGACTCCTACGCCGCCGAGTCGCAGGCCCGTGCCGCGCAGGCGTGGAAGGAGGGCCGCTTCGACCGATCGGTCGTCCCCGTCCTCGACCGCAACGGCCTGGTCGTCCTCGACCGCGACGAGCACCTGCGGCCCGGCACCACCGCGGAGAGCCTCGCCGGGCTCAAGCCGTCCTTCGCCGGCATCGGCGAGGCGGGCGGCTTCGACGCCGTCGCGCTGCAGAAGTACCACTGGGTCGAGAAGATCGACCACGTCCACCACGCGGGCAACTCCTCCGGCATCGTGGACGGCGCCGCCCTCGTGGTCATCGGCAACCGGGAGACGGGCGAACGCTTCGGCCTGACGCCGCGGGCCCGCATCGTCTCCGCCGCCGTCTCCGGCGCGGACCCCACCATCATGCTCACCGGCCCCGCCCCCGCCAGCCGCAAGGCGCTCGCCAAGGCCGGGCTCACCGTCGACGACATCGACCTCGTCGAGATCAACGAGGCGTTCGCGGCTGTCGTCCTGCGCTTCATGCGGGAGATGGGCCTGAGCCACGACAAGGTCAACGTCAACGGCGGCGCCATCGCGCTCGGCCACCCTCTCGGCGCCACCGGCGCCATGATCCTGGGCACCCTCGTCGACGAACTGGAGCGCCGCGACCAGCGGTACGGACTGGCCACGCTGTGCGTCGGCGGCGGCATGGGCATCGCCACCGTCGTCGAGCGCCTCTGACCGTTCCCGCGCCCAGACCTGCCTCCCGCCTCCCGTCCCGCTTCATCCCGCTACGGAGCCGCCGACATGACCGCTGCGCCCACGAACACCGCCATCCGCTGGGAACAGGACGAGACCGGGGTCGTCACCCTCGTCCTGGACGACCCGGACCAGTCCGCGAACACCATGAACCAGGCATTCAGGCAGTCCCTGGGGGACGTCGCCGACCGTCTGGAGGCGGAACGCGACGCGGTCCGCGGCGTCATCGTCACCTCCGCCAAGAAGACCTTCTTCGCCGGCGGCGACCTCAAGGACATGATCAAGGCGGGTCCCGGGGACGCTCAGAGGATCTTCGAGGCCGGCATGAGGATGAAGCGCGACCTGCGCCGTATCGAGACCCTCGGCAGGCCCGTCGTCGCCGCGATCAACGGCGCGGCCCTGGGCGGCGGTTACGAGATCGCGCTGGCCTGCCACCACCGCGTCGCGCTCGACGCGCCCGGCTCGAGGATCGGCCTGCCCGAGGCCACCTTCGGACTGCTCCCCGGCGGCGGCGGGGTCGTCCGGACGGTGCGGCTGCTCGGCATCACCGACGCGCTGCTGAAGGTGCTGCTGCAGGGCACCCGCTACGACCCGCGGCGCGCGCTGGAGAACGGGCTGGTCGACGAGGTGGCCTCCGACCGCGACGACATGCTCGCCAAGGCCCGCGCCTTCATCGACGCCCACCCCGACGCCGCGCAGCCCTGGGACACCAAGGGCTACCTCATCCCCGGCGGCACCCCGAGCACCCCCGCGTTCGCCGCCGACCTGCCGGCCTTCCCGGCCACCCTGCGCAAGCAGCTCGCCGGCGCCCCCTACCCGGCGCAGCGCAACATCCTGGCCGCGGCCGTGGAGAGCGCCCAGGTCGACATCGACACCGCCTTCGCCGTCGAGTCCCGCTACTTCACCGAGCTGGTGACCGGCCCGATCGCCAAGAACATGATCCAGGCCTTCTTCTTCGACATGCAGGCCGTCAATTCCGGCGCCAGCCGCCCCAAGGGCCTCCCGGCCCGCACCGTCGCCAAGGTGGCAGTGCTCGGCGCCGGCATGATGGGTGCGGGCATCGCCTACGCGTGCGCCAGGGCGGGCATCGAGGTCGTCCTGAAGGACGTCACGGCCGAGGCCGCCGAGCGCGGCAAGGCGTACTCCGCCAAACTCCTCGACAGGGCCCTGGCCAAGGGCCGCACCTCTCAGGAGAAGCGGGACGAGCTGCTCGCCCGGATCAGTCCCACGGCCGACCCGCAGGCCGTGGCGGGCTGCGACGCCGTCATCGAGGCGGTCTTCGAGGACCCGGCCCTCAAGCACAAGGTCTTCCAGGAGATCGAGGGCGTCGTCGCCCCCGACGCCCTGCTCTGCTCCAACACCTCCACCCTGCCCATCACCCTTCTGGCGGAGGGCGTGCAGCGACGCGAGGCCTTCGTCGGGCTGCACTTCTTCTCGCCGGTCGACAGGATGCCGCTGGTCGAGGTCGTCAGGGGCGCCCGCACCGGCGACGAGGCGATCGCCCGCGCCTTCGACCTGGTCCGGCAGATCCGCAAGACACCGATCGTCGTCAACGACGCGCGCGGCTTCTTCACCTCGCGGGTCATCGGGCACTTCATCAACGAGGGCGTCGCCATGGTCGGTGAGGGCGTCGACCCCGCCACCGTGGAGCAGGCGGCCGCCCAGGCCGGATACCCGGCCAAGGTGCTCGCCCTGATGGACGAGCTGACGCCCACCCTGCCCCGCAGGATCCGCGCGGAGTCGCGGCGCGCGGTGGAGGAGGCGGGCGGCACCTGGCGTCCGCACCCCGCGGACGCCGTCATCGACCGCATGGTCGAGGAGTTCGGCCGTACCGGACGCAGTGGCGGCGCCGGCTTCTACGACTACGCGGACGGCGGGCGGGCCGGCCTGTGGCCCGGACTGCGCGAGCACTTCACCAGGCCGGAGGCGGCGGCGGTGCCCTTCGAGGACCTCAAGGAGCGCATGCTCTTCGCCGAGGCCCTGGACGCCGTCCGCTGTCTGGAAGAGAACGTCGTCACCTCCGTCGCCGACGCCAACATCGGTTCGCTCCTGGGCATCGGCTTCCCCGCGTGGACGGGCGGGGTCCTGCAGTACGTCAACGGGTACCCGGGCGGCCCGGCCGGCTTCCTCGCCCGCGCCGAGGAACTGCGGGCCGCCTACGGCGAGCGCTTCGCGGCGCCGGAGCTGCTGGTGCGCAAGGCCGAACTTGGCGAGACCTTCACCGACGGCTGACGGGTGCCCACGCGCGGGGGCGGCCCGCCGCCATGGGGATCGGCCGTGCCGCCCGGAGGGACGGCGGCGCCCCGGCCCGCACCCCGGCCGTGCCGCCCGCCGTCTCCGACCCCGCCGCGACCCCGGTCGCCGAGCCCGGCGGCGCCCGCACTCGGGGGCCGCGGACCGGCCGCGCGCCCCGGCCGCGCGACCCGGCCGATCCGCCCAGCGGACCTCTCCCCGCCGTCGCGGCACATCAGTTGAAGTACCGTCAGCGGGCATGAGTGCGGGTCACTCCCGGACCTCCTGGTGATCGCCGCCTTCGACTACTGTTGCCGGACGGCGGTGACCGGACTGCCGGCACTGTCCCAAGGGCGCCGGCCAATGTGCCGTTCACGCACGATCCCGTGCCCCAGACCGGGGCGCCCCGGGGTGGGGAGACGATGTGGAAGGCAACACACTGACGCCCCCCGAGGGCGTCATCCCCAGACAGGGTGACGGCCGGCACAACCGGCTCTCCGTCCTCCTTGTCGAGGACGACGCGGGGGACGCGCTGCTCGTCGAGGAACTGGTCGCCGACAGCGGGGTGGCGGTCGAACTACGCTGGGTGCGCACACTCGCCGAGGCCGGCGCCCAGCTGGCCGCGCGCCCCGCCGACTGCGTCCTGCTGGACCTGCACCTGCCCGACGGGCAGGGCCTCGACGCCCTCGGCCGCGCCCTGGCGCTCACCGACCGCGCCGCCGTCGTCGTGCTCACCGGCCTCGCCGAGGAGCCGACCGGCCTGGCAGCGCTCTCCGCGGGAGCCCAGGACTACCTGGTCAAGGGCCGCGTGGAAGGCGAACTCCTCGGCCGTGCGCTGCGCTACGCGGTCCAGCGCAAGCAGACCGAACGCGCGGCCGTCGCCTTGCGGGCCAGTCAGATGCGTGCCCAGGAGAACGCACGTCTGGAGCGCGGGCTGCTCCCGTCGCCCATGCTGCGCACCAACGACGTCACCGTCACGCCGCGTTACCGTCCCGGTCGGCCCGACTCCCTGCTCGGAGGCGACTTCTACGACGTCGTGGAGACCGCAGAGGGCGTGGTCCACACCCTTGTGGGGGATGTGTCGGGGCACGGGCCCGACGAAGCCGCGCTCGGCGTCGGACTGCGCATAGCCTGGCGCACCCTGGTGCTGACCGGGGTTGAGGGCGCCCGCCAACTCGCGCTGCTGGAGCAGGTGCTGGTGGCCGAACGCGCCGCCCCCGAGATCTTCGCCACCGCCGTCGTTCTCACCCTCGCCCCCGACCGCCGGAGCGCCCGGGTATGGCGGGCGGGCCACCACGGACTGCTCATCCTGACCCCGGAGGGCGCCGTGGAATACGCCGAGCCGCCCCGCGGGCCCGCCATGGGCGTGGCGCCCGGCACGGGGGAGTGGCCCGAGGGCCGGCTGGAACTCCGCCCCGGCCAGTCCCTGACGCTGTTCACGGACGGCCTGTTCGAGGGCCGGACGGACGAGGGCCGGCTCGGCGAGGAGGGCCTGCTGGCCCTGGCCAGGCAGTACGCCGCGCTGCCCGCCCCGGAGTTCGTCGACACCCTGATCGCGCGCGCCGAGGCCCTGGCCGCGGGCCACGGTGGCCTGGACGACGACCTGGCCGTGGTCCACCTCGCCTGGAGCGGCCCGCAGTGACCGCCGCCCGTGTGCGGCGGGTGCCCGTGAGGGTGCTGGAACCCCCGGAGCGCTGAACCGGCGCCGCCGGGTGCGGCATGTCGGGACGCCGAACGCTGCCGGCCGGTGGCCCCCCGGGACCCGCCGACGCGCGGCATCCCGCGGCGACCCGGCCGCCCGCGCCGTGCGGCCCCTATCGGTCGCCCAAGAGCCGGTGCAGACGTGGCAGCATGGGGACGTACCTGCGGTGCGGCGTCGGACGGGCGTCCGGGATGTACCGGATGCGCCCCCGCTCGCCGCCGCTCAGACCCGTCGCCAGCGCGCCATCGCCCAGGAGAACACCCCGAACAGCGCCAGGCCGGCCGCGATCGACGCCAGCAGCCATGGCCCGGCAGGGGCGTCGCGGAAGGTACGGAGTGTGTCGTCCAGCCCCTTGGCCCGGTCGGGGTCGAAGCGGACCGCCGCGACGACGACGAAGCAGCCGGCGGCGGTGAACACCACCCCCCGGCTCGCGCCTCCGGCGACCCCGAGGAAGTCGACCGCCTTCCGGACGCGCGGTGACATCGCGCCGGTCCGCAGGTGCTTGCGGAAGCGGCGCAGCAGCGCCCGTACGGCGATCCACACCCCGGCTCCGGCGAGGGCCAGGCCGGCCGCTCCCACCAGCCAGCGGCCCATGGGCCAGTGCAGGACGCGCGCGGTGACGTCCTTGGAGGCCGCGTCGCTCGAACCGCCGCCGGAGGAGCCGTCCACCGCGAAGGCCGCCACGGAGTACGTCACGAAGGCGTAGAACACCGCCCGGGCCGCGGACATGAGCCGCTTGCCCGCCGTGTGCCCGTCCGGCCCCGCCGCGCCGAAGGCGGCCTCCGACAGCCGCCACAACGTCATCCCGGCGAACCCCGCGGCAAGGGCCCAGACCAGGAACCCGCCGAAGGGCTGCGCCGCGAGCCGGGCCACCGCGCCGCCGCGGTCCGCCTGTTCCGATGAGCCGTCGAAGGCGACCCGCAGCGCCAGCACCCCCAGCAGCGCGTAGACGACCCCGCGGGCCGCGAGACCCGCCCGTGCCCCGGCGCGGATCGCCTTCCTCCCCTGCGTCCCGGGCCGAAACGCGCCCGCACCCGCCGTCGTGTCCACTCGCATCCTCCATGCCCCCGACTGCCTCCGATGCACCGGTTGCCCCGTCGCGGCCGGAACACACCCAGGCGGTACGGCGGCCCACAGGTCCTCCGGCGCGCCGGTGCGCTGCGTGGAGTGCCCGGCGGGGGGTATCCGCGTGGTGCGAACACACTTCCGGTCTGAGCCGGACGAGACGGGGTTGAGGTGGAGATGGAGATCTCGAGCATCATCAGTGCCATCGTGATCGGTCTGATCGTCGGTGTGCTGGGGCGTCTGCTCGTGCCGGGGCGGCAGTCGATCGGGGTGCTGTGGACGATCGTCGTCGGCATCGTGGCGGCCCTCCTCGGCAGCGCGATCGCCCAGGGGCTCGGCGTCGCCGACACGGCCGGCGTCGACTGGATCGAGTGGCTGATACAGATCGGCCTCGCGGCCGTCGGAGTGAGCCTGCTGTCGCGCGGCAGGGCGCGGCGGTGAGCACCGCGGTCCGGCCGTCCCGTGCGGCGGCGGCCGGACCGCTCACAGGACGGCGACCAGCCCGGTCGCCGTCCTTGTCGTGACGCCCCAGCCGCGCCGCAGGGCGTGGCCGGGACGCTGATGGTAAGTCAGCTGTGAGGAGCCAGACCGACCTGTGAGAGGGTGCCATGTCCAGTGACGGCGCGGGAAGACGGACCGGCCCGGGAGACGGGCGCGACGAGACCGAGGACGAGCGCGCCGACCGGAAGTGGAGCGAGCTGATCCAGGAGGTGCGGGTTGCCCAGACGGGTGTGCAGATCCTCTTCGGCTTCCTGCTGACCGTCGTGTTCACCCCGCGCTACGAGGATCTCGGGACGACCGACCACACGATCTACATCGTCACGGTCGTCCTCGGCGCCTGTGCGACGGGGGCGCTCATCGGCCCCGTCTCCTTCCACCGCATCGTCTCCGGCCGCCGCATCAAGCCGCAGGCCGTGCGCTGGGCCTCCCGGCTCACCCTCGTCGGGCTCGTGCTGCTGCTGCTGACGATGGCCTCGGCCCTGCTGCTGGTGCTGCGCGCCGCGACCCACGACGACTATGTGCCCTGGCTCGTCGTCGGCGTTCTCTGCTGGTACGTGGTCTGCTGGTACGGGCTGCCGTACTGGGCCCGGTTCCGCCATCGGGGCGACTGACCCGCGAGCCGGAACGGTCGGCAGACCGGCGGTGGCCGGGAAACCCCGGGTTTCCCGGCCACCGCCGGTATTGCCGTGCGCGCGGTGCGGTCCTCAGAACCGCAGGACCCGGTCGACGAGGTCGCGATAGCTCTGCAGGGTCAGGCGCATCTTCTCGGTGTCGTCCCCCTCGTGGCCGTCCCGGCCCCCTTCGCGCCCGCCGTCCCGCCGGCCCGAGCGCAGTGCGTCGCGCCGGCTGCGCAGTTCGCCGCACAGCCGCTCGGTGGCCTCGCCGAGGAGCTCGTCGGCCTCCTCGACGGCCTGGCGCGGATCGTCGACGAAGCCGCCGACCGCGTGCCGCAGCCGCTGCCGCAGCGTGTCCACCGCACCGTCCGGGTGCGGCGGAGCGGTGGGGGCGGGTACCGGCGACTCCCGCGTGGCACCCGGGGCGGTCTCGGGTCGTTCGGGGACCTGAGGCCTTTCCTCCCTCACGGCCGGTGCGGAGTCGCCGGCCTTCCCCTCCGCCGCGGACGGTGTCCGCTTTCCGTCCCCCTTCTTCGGCGCGGGCCTCCCGACGGCTGCCTGGTCCTTCGCCTCGGTGGCGTGTGGTGCGTCCTCGGGCCGGTGCCGACCGGCGGGGCGGCGCGCGGCGGGCGGCCCGCCTCTCTCCGCCGCGGTCCCCGTCCCCCTCCGCGGTTCGCGGGCGGCGGCGTCGGTGGTGGACGTCGGCCCGCCGTGGGCCGCCGAGCGCTCGTCGCGTCCGCTGAGGACGGTCTCCTCGGCCTCGGCGCTGCCTGCCGTCGTGTCCTTCCCGGCCGTCGCGCCGGCTTCGCGGTGCTCGTGTGCGGGGTTCATCGGCTGCTCCGGGACGGCATGCGGAAGCGGTGGGAGTCGTCGCGGCCGGGGTCTCGGCCACCCGCACCGCCCTCGCGCGCGGTGCTCAGGGACTTCTCGTCCTCCGCGACGAGGTCGTCGAACAGCGCCCGGGCTCCCAGCAGCCGCGCGCGCAGTTCCTCGGTGCCCGCCGGGGCGCGATCGCCGTCGCTCCCGGGATCCGAGACCGCGCGCAGGTCACGGTAGGCCTGAAGGCGCCGCGGGTGGTGGACCGACAGGGCGTCGATCTGCTCGCCCGAGGCGTGCTCCGGAAAGCCCCGGTCGTGCGCCAACCGGTCCAGCAGCCGCGATGCGTCCCGCACCGCCTCGATGGGGGAGTCGACGAACCGTTCCTGCAGCGCCGCCCAGGCGACGCGGTACTCCTCGGCCTGCCCTCGGCTCAGCGGCGTGGGGTTCAGTCCGCCGTACCGGTCGACGCGCTCTCGCAACTCCCGGTGTGCCGCCTCGTTGTCGCCGTCATGACGGGCGACCGCGCGTTCGTACTCCGGTCCGAAACGGCGCCTGAGCCGTCTCGTGCCGCCCTGCCGCGTCGTGACGACCGCGGCGAGGGCGACCAGGACGACGACGACCGCGCCGATGATGATGCCCGTGGTCATGGTGTGCCTCCCGGGGGCCGATCCGGCCCCGACGTTCGATCCGACCGTGGTGCGGGTCCTCGCGCACCCAAGAGGCTTGTTGCCGCGATCCGTTCGCCCACACGTACGGCGGTGAGGCCCGGAAGCTCAGCGCGGCAGACGGACGCGGACGATTTTGCCACCCGTGCGGAGCGGCGTCACGCGGATGTCCCGGGCGATCCGGCGCACCAGGTGCAGGCCGTAGCCGCCGGGCAGGAAGCCGGCGGAGGGCTGGGTCGGGACAGGCAGCCGGTCGTTGTGATCCTGGACGCAGACGTGGATCGCGTCCGGGGACGCCACCACCTCGAGGGCCGCCAGCCCGCCGCCGTGGCGGAAGGCGTTGGTGACCAGTTCGGAGACGACCAGCAGGCAGTCCTCCACCCGATCAGGATCGACACCCGTGAGCCGGGCGCGCGCGAAGTCGCGCGCCCCGCCGACGGTGGTGGGCGGCGACAGGTCCGCAGTGGCAGGCCGCACGGCTCCCACGCCCTCCGTGTCCGGCTCGATGCTGTACACGCACGATCACCCCGTTGGCATCATCGGTCCCATCCTGGGTGTGCCCCCACTGGCCGGTCATACGCTGCCCCGGGACGATCCACGGTCCCCGGATGACAAAAGAGGAATGCTTCGCGCAGGAGGGGGTATCCGCACCGGCAACGCAAGGAAAGCCATACCCGAAGGTGCAGAGGTACTGAGGTGCGAGGAGGAGCCGTGATCGCCCACGTGAGCGGGACGAGCGCCGATGTGGACACTCCCGGTGCGGACGTGCTGCCGCAGATCACCGACCCGAGCAGCGTGGCTCCCACGAGCGCACGCCGCCTGTCGAAGCTTTTCCTCGAGCGCCTGACGGTGCTCGAGGAGGGCACCGAGGAGTACCAGTACGCCCGCAACACCCTCATCGAGATGAACATGTCCCTCGTCCGGTTCGCGGCCAGGCGCTTCCGGGACCGCAGCGACGAGATGGAGGACATCGTCCAGGTCGGGACGATCGGGCTGATCAAGGCCATCGACCGGTTCGACCTCTCGCGCGAGGTCGAGTTCACCACCTTCGCGGTGCCGTACATCGTCGGTGAGATCAAGCGGTTCTTCCGCGACACGACCTGGGCGGTGCACGTGCCGCGCCGCCTCCAGGAGCGCCGGGTGGAACTGGCCCGTGCCCGGGACGAGCTGTCCTCACGCCTGGGCCGCGCTGCGAAGGTGAGCGAGCTCGCGGCGCTCATGGACATCTCCGAGGCCGAGGTCGTCGAGGCCCAGGTGGCGTCCAACGGCTACACCGCTTCCTCGCTGGACGCGGCCTTGAGCGGCGACGACGGCGACGAAGGGGAGACGGTGCTCGCCGACTTCATCGGCGCGGTCGACCCCGCCATGGAGCTCGTCGAGGATCTCGGCTCCCTCGCACCGCTCGTGGTGCAGCTCGACGAGCGCGAGCGGAAGCTGCTCCACCTGCGCTACGTGGAGGAGCTGACGCAGGCTCAGATCGGTGAGATCATGGGGTGCACGCAGATGCACGTCTCGCGACTGCTCTCGCGCACCCTGGCCCGGCTGCGCGCCGGGCTGCTCCAGGGCGACTGCGCCGGCTGACCCGTCGTCCCGCCGCGGTCGCCGCCCGCGCCGCGTCGGCCGTCCCCCGTTCACGTCCCCCTGCTCACGTGCCCGCGCCCGGTCCTGTCAGGGCGCGGGCACGGGCGCGCCGCCTACTATGCGCGGATGACCGATCACGCCCCCGCCCCGTCGGGCCGCCGCTTCCGTCCGCTGATCCGGATGACGGCCCGCGACCCGCACGAGCCGCACCGGGTCGCCACGCCGCTGGAGCTGCTCTTCGACCTCTGCTTCGTGGTGGCGGTCGCCCAGGCCGGGGTACGGCTGGTGCACGCGGTCGCCGAGGGCCACCCCGGCCACGGCATCCTCGGCTACTGCCTGGTGTTCTTCGCGATCTGGCTGGCGTGGATGAACTTCACCTGGTTCGCCTCGGCCTTCGACACCGACGACGTGCCCTACCGCATCGCCACCTTCGTCCAGATCACCGGCGTCCTGGTCCTGGCGGCCGGTGTCCCCCGCGCCTTCGACGCGAACGACTTCTCGATCGCCGTGGCCGGCTACATCATCATGCGCGTCGCACTCGCCTTCCAGTGGTTGCGCGCGGCACGCAACGCGGCGGGGGCGGCGCGGACCACGGCCCTGCGCTACGCCACCGGCCTGATCGCCGTCCAGGTGGGCTGGGTCGTCCTGCTGCTCCTGCCCGGAGGCGCGTGGAACTGGGGCTTCCTGGTCCTGGCCGCCGCAGAGCTGGCGGTGCCGGCCTGCGCCGAGCGGTCGCAGCGCACCTCCTGGCACCCGCACCACATCTCCGAACGCTACGGCCTGTTCACCATCATCGTGCTCGGCGAGTCGGTGGCCGCCGCGACCGTGGCCGTGCAGTCCGCCGTCGACGAGTTCTCGGCGCTCGGCGAGTTGCTGCCCGTCGCGGTCGGGGGACTGCTGATCGTCTTCTCCGCCTACTGGATCTACTTCGCCGTCCCCATCCACCAGCACCTCACCAGCAGCACGCGGGCGTTCCTGTGGGGCTACGGGCACTACCTCGTCTTCGGTTCCGCCGCGGCCATCGGCGCGGGGCTCGAAGTGGTGGTCGAGCAGGCCGTGCACAAGGCGCACATCTCGCAGGAGGCCGCCGCGGCCGCCGTCACGCTGCCGACCGCGCTCTTCCTGCTGACGGTCTGGCTGATCCACTCCCGCAGCGCCAAGCGCGGCTTCGCCGAGCATGTGGTGCTGCCCGCCGGCGCGCTGGCGGTGTTGGCGAGCACCTTCTGCGGGGGAGCGGCGGTGCCGTTGGGGGGCGTCGCCACGGCGGCGGCGGTCGCCGTGGGCGAGGTGCTCCAGGCGCGGCGCCGGCCGGCTGCGTGAGCCCGGCGCGCGCACCCGCTGCCCCGCGTGCGCAACGTCTGCCCGGAGCCGTCAGGAGATGTCCACGGCAACCGCAAACGATCTTCACCGGGTTAGACTCCGCGGGTGTCCGAACTCCGCACCCTGGTCCTCGGATTCCGGCAGGCGATCGTCGACTGCCCCGACCCGGGCCTGGTCTCCCTGGAGCGCTTCCCGTACGGCTCCTGCGGGGACGCCTCCATCCTTCTCGGCCAGTACCTCTACGAGAACGGACAGGGGGTGTGGAGGTACGTCAGCGGCTGGGAGAACCGGGCCTGTCACGCGTGGATCGAGAAGAACGGCCTGCGCGTCGACATCACCGCCGACCAGTTCGACGGGGTCCGCACTCCCGTGATCATCGCCTCGGGCGGCGGCTGGCACGACCGCTTCACGGTCGACCCCACCGCTTCCCACGGCGCCCTGATCGACGTCCGCGAGGACTTCGCCCGGCGTGAGCTGCGCGGCGCCTACCGCCGGCTGTCCGCCTTCGTCCGGCGGCCGGGCCCGCGAGCGGAAGGCGTGCCGGCGGCCGGCGTGTGACGGCGGGTCATCAGCGCGCCGGGCCGCAGGCGGCTTCCCGCCTGTCGTGCCCGGTACGACCCGGGCCCCGGCGCCCGCAGCACCGCCCCAGGCCGGGCGGGAGTCGACGTGTGCCCCGCAGGCCCGCGGCCGCGCGCAGGGGCGGGGGCATGCCTCGTCCCCGTCCCGGGTCGGATACCGTTTCCCGACACACCGGCCGGGTAGACCGCGACGAGGGAGACTGACATGGACCTGGGAGACTGGTCGACCGTGGCCCTCGTGATCGCCGCCGTGGCGGTCGCGGCGATGCTCGGCGTGGCCGTGGTGCTCGTGGTGAAGATGGCGCGCATCCGCTCGCTGCTGCGCAGCGCGGACGTCCCGCGTTCGGGCAAGCTGGCGTTCTGGGCCGCGCTGGTCTATCTGGTCTGCCCCGTGGACCTGCTGCCCGACCCCGTCCTCATCGACGACATCGGTGTGCTGCTGCTGGCCCTGCGCTCGCTGAAGGGCGCGGCCGAACAGCTCCCCGTCCGCCGTGAGCGCGCCGGAGCACCCCCCAAGAGCCCGGTGGCCTGATCCCCTCGCGCCCCGGCGCCGGGCTCAGCGCGGCGTCCGGACCTCCCCAGGGGGCGTCGCGGGCTGGGCGACCGGCAGGCAGACGATGAAGCGCGTGTCGCCGGGGCTCGACTCGACCCGGATGTCGCCGTGGTGCTTGTTGACCACGATGCGGTACGAGATGTCGAGGCCCAGCCCGGTCCCCTCGCCCACCGGCTTGGTGGTGAAGAACGGCTCGAAGATCCGCGGACGGATCTCCGGCGGCACGCCGGGACCGGTGTCGCCGACCTCCACCAGCAACCGGTCGGCGCCGTCCCAGGAGGTCCGCAGCGTCAGGGTGCCCGAACCCCCCATGGCGTCCAGGGCGTTGACGACGAGGTTGGTCCACACCTGGTTGAGTTCGGCGCCGTAGGCCTGGATCTGCGGCAGACCGCGGTCGTACTCCTTGACGACCCGCACCCCGCCGGGGATCTTCGCGTGCAGCATGGTGAGCGTCGCGTCGAGCAGCGCGTGCACGTCCACCGTCTGCTGCGGGGCCCGGTCGAGCTGCGAGTACTGCTTCGCGGCCCCCACCAGTCCGGAGATCCGGGTGACGGCGTCGTCGATCTCGCCCATGAGCAGTTCGCTGTCGAGGGTGTACGTGAGCCAGCGCACCGCGGCCTCCAGCCGCTCCTCGCCGACCGTGTCGACCACGGAGTCCAGCCACTCGGTGTCCACGCCTCCCGCGACGAGTGTCGAGGACAGTTCCCAGGAGCCGTTCACGCCGTGCTCCTCGAGCCAGTCCGTCAGCTCGTCCTCGGCGTCGGACGCTTCCAGTGCCGACCGCTCGGGCGCCGACGCCATGCGCTTGATCGCGGTGTCCTGCAGCTCGACCAGTCCGTGCAGCTGCCGGGTGTCGAGCCGGCCGTCCGCGATCATCGCCAGCTTGTGGCGCATGCCGGCCACCCGGTCGCGCAGCGCCGAGGTGGCACGCACGGCGGCGGCGGCCGGGTTGTTGAGCTCGTGGGTGAGCCCGGCGGACAGCGAGCCCAGCGCCAGCAGCCGCTCGCGCTCCCCGATGATGGTGTTCTGCTTGCGGTAGCCGAAGAACAGCCCCTCCAGCAGGTGCACCGCCATCGGGAACCACTGCCGCATCGCCTTGGCGAACTCGTCGGCCGGGATGACGAAGAAGGCGCAGTCGGTCACCGCCCGCAAGGAGTTGGGGTAGGTCTGCTCCACCCGGTCCCCGACGTAGGCCTGTGTCGCCCCGGCGTAGACCCCCCGCTTGTCGGTGCGGTTCACCTCGATCACGTCGCCGTGGACGATCCGGCCCAGCGACACCGTACCGCTCAGCAGCACATAGAAGCAGGTCGCCGGATCGCCCTCGGCGTAGACGGGGCTGCCCGCCGGGACCCGCTCCACCCGGCCCGTCTCTCCCAGCCAGTCCAGTTGCTTCTCGCCGAGCGACTCGAAGAGGAAGAGGGTCCGCAACTGCTCCGGCGACAGCCGGTCCGTCGTGGTCACTGCGCCTCCAGGTAACGGTGCACCAGGGACACGGCCATCGCGCCCTCGCCGACCGCGGATGCCACCCGCTTGACCGACTCCGCCCGCACGTCGCCGGCGGCGAAGACGCCCGGCACGCTGGCCTCCAGGTGGTACGGGTCGCGGGGGAGCGGCCAGCCCGCGGGCCGCTTGCCGCCGGCCATCAGATCGGGACCGGTGAGGACGAATCCGCGCCGGTCCCGGGCCACCACTCCCTCCAGCCAGTCCGTGCGGGGCTCGGCGCCGATGAAGACGAACAGGAACGAGGCGTCCACGGTGCTGACGTCGCCGCTCTTCGCGTCGCGGAGCAGCAACTGCTCCAGGTGGCTGCCGCCCTTGCCGCCGACGACCTCGGTGCAGGGGTGGATCTGGATGGTGTCGACGGCCGCGATCTGGTCGATCAGGTATTGCGACATCGAGCGGTGCAGGTCCGCGCCGCGGATCAGCAGGTGCACCCGGCACGCGGTGCGGGAGAAGTAGACGGCGGCCTGTCCCGCCGAGTTGGCCCCGCCGACGATGTAGACCTCCTGACCCGCGCAGTTCATGGCCTCGGTCATGGCGGAGCCGTAGAAGACCCCGGCGCCGGTGAACTCCGCCAGCCCCGGCGCTTCCAGCCGCCGGTAGGCGACCCCGGTCGCCAGCACGACGGTGTGCGCGGCGATCGACGTGCCGTCGCCGAAGGACAGCACGCGTCCGCTGCCCGCGGCCTCCAGCGCGACCACCTCACGCGTGCTGAGGATCTCCGCCCCGAACTTCGTCGCCTGGCGGCGGGCCCGGTCGGTCAGCTGGGCGCCGGAGACGCCGTCCGGGAAGCCGAGGTAGTTCTCGATGCGGCTGCTCTGCCCCGCCTGACCGCCGGTCGCCCGGCGCTCCACCAGCACCGTGCGCAGGCCTTCGGACGCGCCGTACACCGCCGCGCCCAGTCCCGCGGGGCCGCCGCCGACCACCACCAGGTCGTAGAAGTCGGAGGCCGGTACCGTGCTCAGCCCCACGTGGGCGGCGAGCTCGGCCTCCGTGGGCCGCACCAGCGTGGTCCCGTCGGCGGTCACGACCAGCGGGACGTCGGCGGACGTCAGCCCTGCCGCGGTCAGCAACTGCTCCGCCTCGGGCTCCTCCGCGGGCACCCAGCGGTACGGCACCAGGTTGCGGGTGAGGAAGTCACGGACCTTGAAGGAGGGTGCCGACCAGCGGTGGCCGACCACGCGGGTCTCCGACGCCGTCGGATCGGGCGTGGCCAGCCACGCCTCCAGGAGGTTGTCGATCACCGGATACAGGTTCTCCTCCGGCGGACTCCACGGCTTCAGAAGGTAGTGGTCGAGGTCGATGATGTTGATCGCGTCGATCGCCGCACTGGTGTCGGCGTAGGCCGTGAGCAGCACACGGCGGGCGAGCGGGAAGAGGTCCATCGCCGCCTCGAGGAACTCCACCCCGTTCATCTTCGGCATGCGGTAGTCGGCGAGCATCACCGCGAGTTGCTCCCCGCGCAGCTTGATCTCCCGCAGCGCGCCGAGGGCCTCGTCCCCCGAGGTGGCCCGCACCACCCGGTAGCGGTCACCGTACCTGCGGCGAATGTCGCGGGCGACGGCTCGGGAGACTGCGGGATCGTCGTCGACGGTCAGAATCGTCGGATTCGCCATGTGACCATCATTGCTCCCCGGCGGCCGTCGTGCGAGGAAACCGAACGGTCGTGCTGCCTGTGCGGCGCGGAGCCCCGCCCCACGGGTCCCGAGGAGCCGGCGGACGGTGCGCCGGCGCGCACCGTCCCCGCATCAGGCGTCGGAGACCGCGACCTCGGCCACGGTGTCGTAGAAGCAGAGGTGGCCGGTGATCTTTGGCACCGACGAGAGCGGTTCCTCGTAGGCCCAGGCGACGTCCTCGTGGCCGCCGTACGACCAGTAGGAGGCGACACCCTTGTACGGGCAGGTGGTGCGGGTGTCGCTGCCGCGGAAGAGCGCGAGGTCCACGTCCTGCGGCGGGATGTAGTAGCGCACCGGCAGTCCGGTCTCGTGGACGAGTACCGGCCGCCGGGTCTCGGCCACGACCTTGCCGTCGATCGTGACGGTCACGTGCTCCGTGCCGGGCACCGCGTCGACACGGTGCCCGCGACGGCTGTCCGTGGGGGGCATGGGCACTCCCTTCCTCGGGTCCGACCCGTCCCTCGTACAACGGCGGCGGTGCCCGCGGGCATTCCCCGCCGCGGCCGGTTCCCCCGCATGCGTGCATCTGCGTGACTCCGGCGGCGGTCCCCCGTTGGGCCTTCAAGATCACAGCGAAGGAGGACCGCCCGATGAGCACCCGCCGTCACCAGAAGGGCCGCAAGCACCGCACGGTCAATCGCACGCCGAGGCCCGTCGCCCCCGTCCGCGCCGACACCGCCGCCGCACCGACCCCGGCGGAACCGGCGACCGCGCCCGGCCCTGCGGCCCCCTCGCCCACCGCGGTCGCCGCATCCGTCCCCGGCCCGGCCGCGCCCCCTGTCACGACGTCTTCCGCCGTGCCGTCCCCGACGGCGGTCGCGGCGCCCGCCGTGCCGCATCCCGCCGCGCCCCGCCCCGAGGAGTCCGGTATCGCGCGCACGGCACTGAAGACCCTCCAGCAGCTCCGCGCGGCCGGCAGCGACGGGACGACCATCGACGCCCTGAGTGCCACGGTCGGCTACCAGCCGGCCACCATCGCACGGCACATCGACAGCCTCGCCGCCCACCACCTGGTCCACCAGCGGGACGGCCGGTGGTATGCCG
>NZ_CBDRBL010000073.1:0-35348 GCF_965342175.1 Actinacidiphila sp. bgisy167 | reverse complement strand
TTAGCTTCAATTCAACGATTTGTTGAAGACCGGGAGGGTGTCCGATGGCTCCGCACGAGACGGTCCGCACCTCGCTCGCCGACGCGGTACGGCGAGACATCGGCGCCTCCCTCGCCGCCGTCGACGCCGAACTGGCCCGCCGCTACCCCGGGGACCCCGGCTCCCGGCAGCCCGTGCACACCGTCTACGTCCCCGCTGACGCCTTCGCCGCCGACACCGTGCGCCAGTGGGGCGACCGCGCCCTCGCCGCCCTGGACGAACACGCCCCCGACGCGGCGCGGCTGGCCGGCGTACTGGGTCTGCCGGCCGGGCTCGCCGAGCCCGTCCACGACCGCGTACGGGCCAAGCTGCTGCGCGAACCGGTCGAGGACCTGCGGATCGACTTCGAGGACGGCTACGGCTCCCGCCCCGACGACGAGGAGGACGCGGCGGCCGCCCGCGCCGCCCGTCTCGTGGCCCGCGCCGTCGCGGACGGGACCGCACCTCCCTACGTCGGCATCCGCATGAAGGGCATGGAGGCCGCCGTGCGCGACCGCGGCATCCGCACCCTCGATGTCTTCCTCACCGGTCTGATGGAGGCCGGCGCTCTGCCCGGCGGCCTGGTGCTGACCCTGCCCAAGGTCACCTTCCCCCAGCAGGTGAGGGCGTTCGTCCGGATCGCCGAGGAGTTCGAGAGAGCACGCGGACTGCCCGAGAAACGCCTGCGGTTCGAGATCCAGATCGAGACCACCCAGTCCATCCTGGGGCCGGACGGGACGGCGACGGTGGCCCGCCTGATCGACGCCGCCGAAGGCCGGGTCACCGGGCTCCACTACGGGACCTTCGACTACAGCGCCGCCTGCGGGGTCAGCGCGGCGTACCAGTCCATGGACCACCCGGTCGCGGACCACGCCAAGGCCGTCATGCAGGTCGCCGCCGCCGGCACGGGCGTGCGGCTCTCCGACGGCGCCACCAATGTGCTGCCCGTCGGTCCCGGCGCCCGGGTCCACGAGGCCTGGCGGCTGCACTACGGCTTGGTCCGCCGCTCCTTGGCCCGCGCGTACCACCAGGGCTGGGACATGCATCCCGGCCATCTGCCCACGCGGTACGCGGCGGTCTACGCCTTCTACCGCGAGGGCCTGGACGCGGCGGCGGCCCGGCTCGCGGCCTACGTCGCCAAGGCCGGCGGGGACGTCATGGACGAACCCGCGACGGCCCGGGCGCTGAGCGGCTACCTGCTGCGTGGACTCGACTGCGGCGCGCTCGACTCTTCCGAGGTCGCCGCCGCCACCGGGCTGGTTCGCGCCGACCTCGACGCCCTCGCGGGCCGGGCCCCCGGCGTCTGAGGCCCCAGGCCTGCGCGCATACGAAGACGTCCGGGCCGCCCCCACGTGGGCCGGCCCGGACGTCCCGGTGCTGCGGACGATCAGACCAGGTCGAACCGGTCGAGGTCCATGACCTTCGCCCACGCCGCGACGAAGTCGGTCACGAACTTCGCCTTCGCGTCGTCGCTCGCGTAGACCTCCGCGAGCGCGCGCAGCTCGGAGTTGGAGCCGAACACGAGGTCGGCACGGGTGCCGGTCCACTTGACCTCGCCGGTGGCGTTGTCACGGCCCTCGAAGGTGGACTGGTCCTCGGAGGTCGCCTTCCACGAGGTGCCCAGGTCGAGCAGGTTGACGAAGAAGTCGTTCGTCAGCGACCCGGGGGTGGCGGTGAGGACGCCGTGCGACGACTGCCCGTGGTTGGCGCCCAGGACGCGCAGACCGCCGACGAGGACCGTCATCTCGGGGGCGCTGAGGGTGAGCAGGTTCGCCTTGTCGAGCAGCAGGTACTCGGCGGGCAGGCGGTTGCCCTTGCCGAGGTAGTTGCGGAACCCGTCCGCGGCCGGCTCGAGCGCGGCGAAGGACTCCACGTCCGTCTGGTCCTGCCCGGCGTCCACACGGCCCGGCGTGAACGGCACCTCGACCGGGTGACCGGCGTCCGCGGCGGCCTTCTCGACGGCGGCGGCACCGGCCAGCACGATCAGGTCGGCCAGCGAGATCCGCTTGTCACCGGACTGCGCCGCGTTGAAGGACTCCTGGATGCCCTCCAGGGTGCGCAGCACCCCGGCGAGCTGCTCGGGGTCGTTGACCTCCCAGCCGCGCTGCGGCTCCAGACGCACACGGGCGCCGTTGGCGCCGCCGCGCTTGTCGCTGCCGCGGAAGGTCGAGGCCGACGCCCAGGCGGCGGAGACCAGCTGGGAGACGGTCAGGCCCGAGGAGAGGACCTGCTCCTTCAGGGCCGCGATGTCCGCGGCGTCGACGACCTCGTGCGTCCGCGCCGGCAGCGGGTCCTGCCACAGCAGGGTCTCGGACGGGACCTCGGGGCCGAGGTAGCGGACGACGGGACCCATGTCGCGGTGGGTCAGCTTGAACCACGCGCGGGCGAAGGCGTCCGCGAACTCGTCCGGGTTCGCGAGGAAGCGCCGCGAGATCTGCTCGTAGACGGGGTCGAACCGCAGCGCGAGGTCCGTGGTGAGCATCGTCGGGGCGTGGCTCTTGGAGGAGTCGTGCGCGTCGGGGATCGTGCCCGCGCCCGCGCCGTCCTTCGCGACCCACTGGTTTGCGCCGGCCGGGCTGGTCGTCAGCTCCCACTCGTAGCCGAAGAGGTTCTCGAAGAAGCCCATGCCCCAGCGGGTCGGGGTGCTGGTCCAGGTGACCTCGAGGCCGCTGGTGATGGTGTCCGCGCCCTTGCCGGTGCCGTAGCTGTTCCGCCAGCCGAGGCCCTGCTCCTCCATGGAGGCGGCCTCGGGGTCGGGGCCGACGTTGTCGGCGGGACCGGCGCCGTGGGTCTTGCCGAAGGTGTGGCCGCCGGCGATGAGGGCGACGGTCTCCTCGTCGTTCATCGCCATCCGGCGGAAGGTCTCACGGATGTCGCGGGCGGCGGCGATCGGGTCCGGGTTGCCGTTGGGGCCCTCCGGGTTGACGTAGATCAGGCCCATCTGGACGGCGCCGAGCGGGTTCTCGAGCTGGCGGTCGCCCGTGTAGCGCTCGTCGCCGAGCCAGGTGGTCTCGGGGCCCCAGTAGACGTCCTCCTCCGGCTCCCAGACGTCCTCGCGGCCGCCGGCGAAGCCGAAGGTCTTGAAGCCCATCGACTCCAGCGCGACGTTGCCGGTCAGGATCATCAGGTCGGCCCAGGAGATGCTCTGGCCGTACTTCTTCTTCACCGGCCACAGCAGGCGGCGGGCCTTGTCCAGGTTCCCGTTGTCCGGCCAGCTGTTGAGCGGGGCGAAGCGCTGCTGGCCGGCGCCGGCGCCGCCGCGGCCGTCGCTGATGCGGTAGGTGCCCGCGCTGTGCCACGCCATGCGGATCATGAACGGGCCGTAGTGGCCGAAGTCCGCCGGCCACCAGTCCTGCGAGGTGGTGAGGACGTCGAGGATGTCCTTCTTGACGGCGGCGAGGTCGAGGGCCTTGAAGGCCTCGGAGTAGTCGAAGTCCTCACCGAGCGGGTTCGCCACCGCCGGGTTCTTGGCGAGGATCTTCAGGTTCAGCCGCTCCGGCCACCACTGCCGGTTCCCCCCGCCCTGGGTCGGGTGCGGGGCGCGCCCGTGCGCGACGGGGCAACCGTTCACACCCTCCGTCTTGGGGTCTGTGACGATTGCTTCATGGTTCTCAGACATGGGAATCCTTCCGGACCTGGTGGATCACGGTGCTCAGGGCTGCGGGCCGTCGGACGCGTTCGGGCGAGGGCCGCCGCGTTGAGCGCGCGAGGGGCTCACCGGCGGTCTGGCGACGACGGAGGGGTGCCGGACCGCCTGCGGCAGTGCGACGCGGGTGCCCGTGGCTCCCAGGCGGCACCCCGCGGCTGCTCGGCGGTGGGCCCGTCACGTCTCTCTCTTCTGCCGTACTGGAGTCTTCCTGTCCCTTGGCTGGCGCCGGAACCGATCCTACGATGGACGCAGTCCAAGTCAAGAAGAGCATCAACTCCATGGGCAACCAGAACCCGGACGCGTGTACGCGCGCCCTCCGGGCTTCCGAGCTGAACGGGTGGGCATACATGAGTGACCTGCTGGAGCGACTGCGCGGGCGCGGCTGGCGCATGACGTCCCAGCGACGTGTCGTCGCGGAGGTCCTCGACGGCGAGCACGTGCACCTGACGGCGGACGAGGTGCACGCCCGCGCCGCACGTCTGCTGCCCGAGATCTCCCGGGCGACCGTCTACAACACCCTGGGCGAGCTGGTCTCCCTCGGCGAGGTCATGGAGGTCTCGACCGACGGCCGGGCCAAGCGCTACGACCCCAACGCGCACCGTCCGCACCAGCATCTTGTGTGCTCCGCGTGCGGCGCCGTGCGCGACGTCCACCCGACCGGGGACCCGCTGGCCGACCTCCCCGCCGAGGAGCGGTTCGGGTTCACGGTCTCGGCGGCCGAGGTGACCTACCGCGGACTGTGCCCGGCCTGTTCCTGAGCGCTTTCTGCGTATCGCTCGTCCGCGCGCCTGCGTGTCCGTGCGCCCGGTGGGGCGGCCGGGGCGCGGTCGGTCCGGGTGCGGCCCGGCCGCGGGGTCGAGGCTGCTGGGCGCGGCCCGCGGCGCGCCATGACGGCTTCCCGGCGCCGCCACAACTCCTGCCGGAGCGGCCCGCGCACGTGACGACGCCGGCCCGGTGCCCGTACGCGGGCGTCGGCGGGTCGTGCGGGAGCCGTCTGCTGATGCGACGCCGCGCCGCTACAGCGCCGGCGGGATCTCGCCGGACCCGCGCGGGATCAGCCGGCAGTCGAGCTCGACCCGCTTGGGGGCGCCCGCGGAGCCGCCGAGCCGCTGGAAGAGCAGGCCGGCCGCGGTCCGCCCGAGCTGCCCGGGATCCTGGGCGACGACGGTGACCGCGGGACGCAGCAGGTCGGCGAGCTCGAAGTCGTCGAAACCGACGAGCGCGACCACATCGGGCCGGTCGGCGAGGACCCGTACCGCGGTCACGGTGATCCGGTTGTTGCCGGCGAACAGGGCGGTGACCGGCTCCGGGCCGCTGAGCATGGACTCCACGGCGGCACGGACGCGGCCCGGAGCCGTCGGTCCGCAGGACACCCAGTTCTCGTGCACAGGAAGCCCGGCGGCCTCCATCGCCTCCCGGTAGCCGCGCAGACGCTCGGCCGCGGTGTGGATGCGAGGCAGGTCGCCGATGAAGCCGATGCGCCGGTGCCCGTGGGCGATGAGGTGGGCGGTGCCCTCACGGGTGCCTCCGGCGTTGTCGCTGAGGACCACGTCCGCGTCGATGCCGCCGGCGGGGCGGTCGACGAAGACGGTGGCGACGCCGGCGGCGATCTCCGGTTCGAGGTAGCAGTGGTCGTCGCTGGCGGGCACGATGACGAGCCCGTCGACGCGCCGGGCGCAGAAGGCGAGCACCAGCTCCTGCTCGCGGTCGGCGTCCTCGGCGCTCGATCCGGTGAACAGCAGCGTCGAGTGCGCCCGCGCCACGTCCTCGACGGCACGGCTGAGCGGCGAGTAGAAGGGATCGGCGAGGTCCTCGAGGACCAGCCCGATGCTGGCCGTGCGGCCCTTGCGGAGCAACCGCGCGCTGTCGTTGCGGCGGAATCCGAGGGCGTCGATGGCCGCCTGGACACGCGAGATGGTGTCCTCGGTGACGCCCGGTTCCTCGTTGACGACACGCGATACCGTCTTCAGGCCGACCCCGGCCCGGGCCGCGACATCCTTCATGGTGGGGCGGGCGGTGCGCGGAATATCGGTCACGCCGTGATCCTATGGGCTGGACAACGTTGTCAACAAAGGGCGACACTACGCCCATGCCGTTCGAGAGCTCTGCCGAGTCCATCGTCCCGCCGTCGGGTGCCGCCGGTACGGGCCCGCTGATCGCCGCCGTGGACATCGGCGGCACCAAGATCGCGGGCGCGTTGGTGGACGCCGCTGGTGACCTGCTCGTACGCGTCCAGCGCCCGACACCGGCCGACCGGGACGCGACGACGGTCATGGGAGCGCTCTCGGAGGTGCTGACCGGGCTGCAGGAGTCGGCCGACTGGCCGCGAGTGGCCGCTGTGGGCATCGGCAGCGCCGGGCCGATCGACGCATCGCGGGGCACGGTGAGCCCCGTCAACATCGCAGGCTGGCGGGACTTCCCGGTGGTCGCCCAGGTGGGCGAGCGGGTCGGCCGGCTGCCGGTCGTGCTCACCGGCGACGGCATCGCCATCACCGCGGCCGAGCACTGGCAGGGTGCGGCCCGCGGGCACGACAACGCGCTGTGCATGGTGGTGTCGACCGGCGTCGGCGGCGGTCTCGTCCTCGGCGGCAAGCTCCAGCCCGGCCCGACCGGCAACGCCGGGCACATCGGCCACATCAGCGTCGACCTCGACGGCGACGTGTGCCCCTGCGGCAGCCGCGGCTGTGTCGAGCGCCTGGCCAGCGGGCCGAACATCGTGCGCCGCGCCCTGGAGTCCGGCTGGCGTCCGGCGCACGGGGAGGAGTCCGACGCCGCCGCTGTCGCCCGGGCCGCCCGCGAGGGCGACGCCCTCGCTCTCGCGTCCTACGACCGGGCGGCTCAGGCGCTGGCCGCGGGCATCGCCGCGACGGCCACCCTGCTGGAGATCGACGTCGCGGTGATCGGCGGCGGAGTCGCGGGCGCGGGGCCGCTGCTCTTCGATCCAGTCCGTGCGCACCTGCGCCGGTACGCCACGCTGTCCTTCGCTTCCGGGGTGAAGGTCGTCCCCGCGGTGCTCGGCACGGACGCGGGCCTCGTCGGCGCGGCCGCCGCCGCGGCGCAGGCGCTGCGCCTGGAGCCCTTCGCGACCGGCGCGTAGCAGACGCAGGGCGTCATGCCGTAGCACCGGGCACCGGGTGCACCGACCGGACGGCCGCGAGTGGCGGTGCTGAGGGGACCGGGCCGGCCCGGTGCGTGCGGCGGCCCGGAACGGGTCCGGCGGCGTGCCCGCCCGTGAGCGGCCGGCTCCGAATCGGGCACCGGCCCCCGGATCCGACACCGGCCCCGGTCGTCGCACCCCAGCCCGGATCAGACCCCGGGCCGTCACAGACCGGGCCGTCACACACCAGGCCGGCTCCCGTGGGCCGCACGGCTCGGGCATGCCGCACCGGAAAACCCGGCCCTGTGGCACTCGTGCGCACACCGGCGGACGGGCCGGTGCGACGTCCCTGCCCAGGCCGCCCGGACGTCCGTCCACCCGCTCGGTGGACCCGTAGCGGCGGGCGTGAGCGCAGGACCCGCGTGGCGGCGCGGTGTGCGCGGCTGCGGAGGAGGGCTCCGGAGGGCAGCAGCGCCTCACCCAGGGTGGCGGGCCGCGATGGGTCCCGTCAGGCTCTCGTGCGGGGTCCTGGCCGCGCCCCTGAGCCGGGGTGGCGGCGCGTGGTCCCGGGCGTTGCGCTGTGTCGCCTCAAGCGATCCGTTCTATGACGGCGGTGCACAGATCCTCCAGGACGGTCCGAGCAGGATTGCGCCGCAGATGAGCCAGCAGATCGCGGGCGCTCTCGGCCTGGCGCAGGGTACGTGCCCGCGCCTCGGCGAAAGCGGGATGACGGCGTATCAGGTGCAGGGCCTCCGCGTGCCGTGTGTCGTCCGTGAGGTCCTCCTGGAGCAGCAGGCGAAGCCGGGAGTCGGTCGCATCGCCGGCGACGGGCGACGTGGACCTGATGAGCAGGACGGGAAGCGTGGGCACTCCGCGCCGGAGGTCGGTGCCGATCCGCTTGCCGAATTCGCCGACCTCACCGCTGATGTCCAGGATGTCGTCGGCCAGTTGGAAAGCGACGCCGATACGTTCGCCGAATTCGTCCATCAGCCGCACGGTGTGGCCGTCGGCGCCGGCGAGGAGCGCACCGAAACGGGTGGCTGCCGCGACCAGCGCCCCGGTCTTGTCGGCGATCACCTCGAAGTAGTGCTCGACCGGGTCCTGGCCTTCGCGAGGCCCGTTCACCTCCAGGGCCTGCCCCCGGACCAGGCGACGCAGCACTCCTCCGTGTGACTGCAGGACATCCGAGCCGAGGGAGACCGCGAGCTGGGTGGCACGGGCGAGCAGGAAATCCCCCGAGCGGACGGCCATGCGGTTGCCCCAGCGCGCGTTGACGCTCGCGACACCGCGCCGCACGAGTGCCTCGTCCATGACGTCGTCATGGTGCAGGGTGGCCAGATGGGTCAGCTCCACCGCGGCGGCGGCCTTCACCACTGCCGGGGCGTCGCGGTCGCCGAACTCCGCCGCCAACAGCGTCAGTGCGGGCCGGAAGCGTTTGCCACCCGCCGTGATGAGGTGGTGCGAGACCTCGTCGAGCAGCGGCAGATCGCTTTTCACGGACGCGTGCAGAAGGTTCTCGACGTCGGCCAGCCCCTCCTGGATCACCGACTGCAGTCGTGCGTGACGAAAGTGCAGGGGAAACTTCCCGGGGGTGGTCACCGGTGCTCTCTTCATTGCAGGCGCTGCCCGTCCCCGCCCCAGAAGCGACGCGCTCTCGGACTTTGTCTCATACCCTCTCCTGCGACGACGATCTCTCAACGTCGTCGAACACCTTTGGAACCCCATGAGGCAAGGAATCTGCGGGGACAATTCACCTGCGTCTGGAGGCGTCGCGTCGAACGCGACGCGCTGGGAGGCCCCATGGGTCCCTCCTGTCGGTGATCGTGCCAGCCGGGTCGTGTCGCCTGCATGCGTCAAACGCCCCTGCGGCGCGGCCACCTCTTGGGTCAAAGTCCCTGTTCCGGCCGTGGCGCCGGCACCGGATACCCTCGCGACGGTGTGGTGCCGGGATGTGCCGGCCGACGCCGGGCCGGCTGACCGCGGGCCGGGCGGCGACGGTCTGTCGAGAACGGCTTCGCCGGTCGGTGCTTCGGCGGGCGCTGGGCGGCTGGAGCGGCCGGCGCGCAGTGCATGGGCGGGACCGTCGAGGCGACGACGGGCCCGGCTCAGCGCCGTCCTCGACGGCACCCGGCCGGAGCCCCGGAGCCACCCGCTCGCCCTCCACCCCTCCACCCCTCCACTCCTCCGTCCGTCCGTCCGCCCGGAACGGTATTCAGCTCCTCCGGGGCGCCCCGTCTCCCGCAGGTTTCCGTCCTCACGCGGCGCGTGGACGCCGCCGCGGCGTCGGAGGGCACCGGCAGCCGAGGTCGGCTTCGCGGACCCCCTTGTGGCCCCTAGCGGCCGTGTGGTCCCGGGCGACGGCGCCGGAGCGCTCGGGGCGCGACGAGGGATGACCACCGTGTTCCCGGGTTCCGAAGTCACCGGTATGCGCCGATGGCCGGGTCTGCGCGTTTGCCGACGGCGATGATCCGGGCAATTCGTAGGGGGCTACCGGGCTACGGAAGAGGGGGCACCGTGATCGTCTGGCTCAACGGCGCGTTCGGCGCAGGGAAGAGCACTGTCGCATGCGAACTGCTCGAACTGCTGCCGGGCAGTGTGCTCTACGATCCGGCACTCATCGGCAGCGGATTGCGCTTGATGCTCCCGGAGAAACGGCTGGGCGAAGTCGGCGACTACCGGGAACTGCCTGCGTGGCGGCGGCTGGTCGTCGACACCGCCGCCGCGCTGCTCGCGGAGGTGGGCGGCGGACCGTTGGTGGTGCCGATGACGTTGCTGCGGCAGGAGTACCGGGACGAGATCTTCGGCGGCCTGGCGGCCCGCCGGATTCCTGTGCGGCATGTGCTGCTGCACGCCGAGGAAACGGTTCTGCGCGAGCGGGTCGACCAGCGCGCCGAGGTCCTGGGCGGCGCTGAGGCCGGCGCGGGGATCCGCGCCTGGTGCCTGGACCACCTGCCCGCCTACCGGGAGGCCCTGACCTGGCTCACAGCCGACGCCCACCTGCTCGACACCTCGCGGCTCGCGGCCCGGGCGACGGCCGAACGGATAGCCGATGCGATACAGGAGGGCGCGGGCGCCTGCGACATCGTGCAGACCCCCGAACCCACCGCGGAGACCCTCGCGGCGGGGGTGCTGCTGTTCGACGAGGATGACCGGGTGCTGCTGGTCGACCCGACCTACAAGCCCGGCTGGGAGTTCCCCGGCGGGGTCGTCGAGCCGGGGGAGCCCCCGGCGCGGGCCGGCATACGGGAGGTCGCCGAGGAACTCGGCCTGCGGCTCCCTAACGTGCCCCGGTTGCTGGTCGTCGACTGGGAACCGCCGCTGCCGCCGGGATACGGCGGCCTGCGGCTGCTCTTCGACGGCGGGCGGCTGACCGCGGCCGACGCCGAGAGCCTGCTGCTTCCCGGCGCCGAACTGCGGGGCTGGCGCTTCGCCACGGAGGACGAGGCCGCCGCGATGCTGCCGCCCGTCCGGTACACGCGGCTGCGTTGGGCGCTGAGGGCTCGTGAGAGGGCGACTGTCCTCAATCTGGAGGCCGGTGTGCCGGTGGGCGGCTGACGGGCGGCCGGAGCCCTCCGGCCGCCCGCGTCCTCAGACCGCCTTGGCGGCGTACTTCTGCAGGAAGAGCGCCTCGGTGAGCGCGAGCTTCTCCAACTCCTCGGGGGAGACGCTCTCGTTCACCGCGTGGATCTGCGCCTCCGGCTCGCTCAGGCCGATCAGCAGGATCTCCGAGTCGGGGTAGAGCGTCGCAAGGGTGTTGCAGAGCGGGATCGAGCCGCCCATGCCGGCGATCTCCATCTCCGTGCCGTACGCGGCGTGCATCGCCTCCGCCATGGAGGCGTAGGCCGGGCTGGAGGTGTCCGCCCGGAACGGCTGGCCGCTGCCGACCTGGGTGGCCTCGACACGGGCGCCCCAGGGGGCGGCCGCCTGGAGGTGGGCGATCAGCAGCTTGGCTGCCTGATGGGCGTCCACGCCCGGCGGCACTCGCAGGCTGACCTTCGCGCCCGCTGTGGCCTGCACGGACGGCGTGGCGCCGACGACCGGAGGGGCGTCGATGCCGATGACGGTGACCGACGGGCGGGCCCAGAGCCGGTCGGCGACCGTGCCGCCGCCCATCAGGTCCACGCCCTCGAGCACCTTGGCGTCCCTGCGGAAGTCCCCCTGGTCGTACTGCAGCCCGTCCCAGGCCGCGTCGGCGGTGAGACCGGTCACGGAGGGGGCGCCGGAGTCGTCGTGGAGCGTGTGCAGGATGCGCACGAGGGCGGCCAGCGCGTCCGGTGCCGCGCCGCCGAACTGGCCGGAGTGCAGGTTGCCTTCCAACGTGGTCACCTTGACGTCGACCAGCGCCATGCCGCGCAGGGTCGCCGTGACGGTCGGCAGGCCGACGCGGAAGTTGCCGGAGTCGCCGATGACGATGGCGTCCGCGGCGAGCAGCTCGGGGTGCTCCTCCGCATAGCGCTCCAGGCCGCCGGTGCCCTGCTCCTCCGAGCCCTCGGCGATGATCTTCACGCCGACCGGGACCCCGCCGTTCTCGCGCAGCGCGCGCAGGGCGGTGAGGTGCATGATCAGGCCGCCCTTGCAGTCGGCCGCGCCGCGCCCGAACCAGCGCCCGTCGCGCTCGGTGAGCTCGAAGGGCGGCGACAGCCAGCCGGCCTCGTCCAGCGGCGGCTGCACGTCGTAGTGCGCGTACAGCAGCACGGTGGGCGCCCCCTCGGGTCCGGGCAGGTAGCCGTAGACCGACTGCGTGCCGTCCGGGGTGTCCAGCAGGGCGACGTCCTCGAAGCCCTCAGCGCGCAGCGCGTCGGCGATCCAGGTGGCGGCCCGCTCGCACTCGCTCTTGGGGAACTGCCGCGGATCCGCCACCGAGCGGTACGAGACCAGCTCCGCCAGCTCGGTCCGGGCCCGCGGCATCAGGGCGGCGACGGTTGCGGCGAGTGGTGCGGCGGACATGAGCGCTCCTGATGGGTGGGACAGGTCGAACGCGATGTTCGTGGGCAGGTGGGCGTGATCGATGGTGCCACAGGCAGCCTCGCTCACCCCGCGGATTAGTATGCGGCTGAGCGGGAGCGACGGCAGTCGGCGGGTCGAACGGGAGCGGGAAGCACACGTGAGCAGCGAGTACCAGGCGCAGGACGGCGACTCGGCGGACGGCGTCGACGGCACAGCGGTGTGGGACGTTGTCGTGGTGGGTGCCGGACCGGCCGGATCCTCGGCGGCCTACGCCGCGGCAAGTGCGGGACGCCGTGTGCTCCTGCTCGAGAAGGCTGAACTGCCCCGCTACAAGACCTGCGGCGGCGGCATCATCGGGCCCTCCCGCGACGCGCTGCCGCCGGGCTTCGAGCTCCCGTTGAGGGACCGGGTGCACGCGGTGACCTTCAGTCTGAACGGCCGGCTCAGCCGGACCCGCCGGTCGCGGCAGATGCTCTTCGGTCTGATCAACCGGCCCGAGTTCGACGCCCGGCTGGTGGACGCGGCCGTCGACGCGGGCGCGCGCCTGCGGACCGGGGCCTCGGTCTCCCGCGTCGAGCAGCACGGCGCCTCCGTCCCGGACCGGCGCACCGTCGCGGTGGTGCTCAACGACGGCGAGACGATCCTCACCCGCGCGGTGGTCGGCGCCGACGGCTCGGCCAGCCGGATAGGCGCCCATGTCGGCGTCAAGATGGCCCAGGTGGACCTGGGCCTCGAGGCCGAGATCCCGGTCCCTGCGGAGGTCGCCGAGGACTGGGCGGGCCGGGTGCTCATCGACTGGGGTCCGCTGCCCGGCAGTTACGGCTGGGTCTTCCCCAAGGGCGACACCCTCACGGTGGGCGTCATCTCGGCCCGCGGCGAAGGCGCGGCCACCAAGCGATACCTGGAGGACTTCGTCGGCCGGCTCGGTCTGGCCGGCTTCGAGCCGACCATCTCCTCCGGCCACCTCACCCGCTGCCGCGCCGACGACTCCCCGCTCTCCCGGGGCCGCGTGCTGGTGTGCGGCGACGCGGCGGGCCTGCTGGAGCCGTGGACCCGCGAGGGCATCTCCTTCGCGCTGCGTTCCGGCCGTTTGGCGGGGGAGTGGGCGGTACGGATCGCCGAGGCGCACGACGCGGTGGACGCGCGCCGTCAGGCACTGAACTACTCCTTCGCCGTCAAGGCCGGCCTCGGTGTCGAGATGGGCGTCGGCCGCCGCATGCTGAGCATCTTCGAGAAGCGTCCCGGTCTGCTGCACGCCGCTCTGACCACCCTTCCTCCCGCGTGGAACGCCTTCGCCAGGATCACCCGCGGATCCAGCTCGCTCGGCGAGCTCGTCCGCACCCATCCGCTGGCTCGTCGCGCACTGGAGTCCTTCGACCGTCGCTGATCTTGCAAGGGCGCTCTCCGGCACGTCATTCAAAGGGAGTTGAGGGGCAGACGACTTTGTGGGAGGTTCCTCGTCATGCCCTTGAGGAACGAAGACGGAAGGCTGCCGTGGTGGGTGCGTACGCTCACCGGGCTCGTCGTGCTCGGCGGACTTCTGTTTCTAATCGCCCGCGCCGAACTGATACCCGGCCTGCCCAACCCCTTCGCCGAGGAGACCAAGGACCGTACCGGCCCTGTGGTACTCAAAGCGATCCAGGACATGAACCGCTTCGAGGGAGCCAGTGGCGACTTCCAGGTCGTGGTCGACTTGGAGAAGGACGCCAAGTTCCTTCCCGACGCCGTGCGCGGCAGGCGCACGCTGTATGTGGGGGCCGGTAGCGTCGACGCCTACGTGGACCTCGGCGACGTGGGCCCGAAGGGCGTCACGGTCTCCGAGGACCGGACCTCCGCGATCCTCACCCTGCCCCACGCCCGCCTCGAGAGGGCCTCGCTCGACCTCGACCGGTCCTATCTGGTCGCCCAGGAGCGCGGTTTCTTCGACCGGCTGGGCGACTTCTTCTCCTCTCACCCCGCGGACGAACGACAGGTCCAGCAACTCGCCGTGAAGAAGATCCAGCAGGCGGCGGAGGCCACCGAGCTGACGAAACGGGCGGAGACCAACACCCGTGCCATGCTGGAGCGGCTGCTGACCTCGCTGGGGTTCGAGAAGGTGGAGGTCCGCTTCAGCTGACGGGCCGGTGCTCGGTGATGCGGAAGACCGGGTGCTTGTGGGCTATTGCACGCAGTTCCTCGTCGGTGGAGTCCGCCCCCACACCGCCGAAGAACACGCCTACCTCGGCCTTCCAGCGCCTGAGATAGGCACGCAGTACCTCGGGCTTGTCGTCGTCGGCGAGCTCGGCCGCACCGAACTCCTCGACCTGCTTGCCCAGCAGCAGTTGACCGCCGCCGGCGGCCCGCATGTTGTGCGTCCACTGGACGTGCCCGCGGGGCGCCACGAGGTAGCGCTCCCCGTTCACCACCAGCAGGTTGACCGGGGTGCGCCGCCACTCCCCACTCTTGCGTCCTCGGACGGCCAGCACCCGTGAGCCCCACACGCTGAGGCCGCGGCGGGTCAGCCACGCCACCGCGCGGTTGAGGATGTTGACCGTGAACCATCCGGGCCTGATGACGTGTTCGGACATGAGGGCTCCTCCCTGACGTGCGTGCGAGGCCTCGGACCCCCCAGGTCCGTGAGCGGTGCTCTCGCTTGAGAACAGTGTGCACGTCTGCGGATGCCATTGCAAGAGCGGTGCTCTCGTTTCTGGTCGTCGTTCCGTCCGTGCCTACACTGATCCCATGAGCGTCATCCGAACCGCCAGGGAACGGGCCCGCGAGGAAGTGACCGCGGCCATCAAGGAAGAGGCGCGCCGGCAGCTTGCCGACGAGGGCGCCTCGCGACTCTCGCTGCGCGCCGTGGCGCGGGAGCTGGGCATGGTCTCGTCGGCCCTCTACCGCTACTTCCCCAGTCGGGATGAACTGCTCACCGCCCTCATCGTCGACGCCTACGACGCCGTGGGGGCCGCCGCGGAGGAGGCGCTGGCCCGCGCCGCCGGCGTTGACCCCGTGGAGCGCTGGAGTGAGGTCTGCCGGGCCGTGCGCCGCTGGGCCCTCGGTCATCCGCACGAGTACGCCCTCATCTACGGTTCGCCCGTGCCCGGCTACTCCGCGCCACTCGACACGATCGGACCCGCGTCCCGGGTCGGGCTCGCGCTCCTCGCCGTGGCCGCGGAGGCCCACGCCGCCGGGGCGCTCGCCATCCCCCCGGTCGACCCCCCGCTGTCCGAGGCCGTCCACGCCGACGCCTGGCGGCTCAGCAGGGACCTGGAGAGCGAGCTGCCGCCGCGGGTGATCCCTTCCTTCGTGGCCGTCTGGGCGCAGCTTTTCGGCCTGGTGAGCTTCGAGGTGTTCGGCCAGTTCGACAATGTGGTCGAGGCGCGCGACGACTTCTTCGATCACGCCGTCGCGGGCCTCGCGCAGCAGACGGGGATCCGCCGCGGGCGGGTTTCTTCGCCGGAGTGAACCCGCGGTGTCGTGCGGGGTGCGGGAAAGCGCCCCGCGGTCCCTGTCGGGGGATGCAACGAGGCGCATTTATATTCAGGCACATTTAATGTGCGTACATTTAGTCGCGATTTCCTGCTATTCTGCGGCCATGACCGGCGTGAAGAGCGAGCGTGTGCTCGTGGAGCGGTGGCGTGAAGTCCTCTCCCTGCACGCGCGCACCGCTTGCGAACTCGATCGTGAACTGGGCTTGCACGGGCTCGGTGCGAGCGATTTCGAGGTGCTCGACCTGCTCGCCGAGGGCGACCCGGACGAGGCCGGTGGTACCTACCGCGTTCAGGAACTCGCGGACCGCGTGCACCTGAGTCAGAGCGCGCTCTCCCGGTTGGTGGGCCGGCTGGAGAAGGACGGCCTCGTCACCCGGGGGATCTGCAGCGAGGACCGTCGCGGGGTGCGGGTCGCGCTCACCGACGCCGGCCGCGCACGCCACGAGAAGGTCAAGCCGGTGCAACGGGCCGTCCTGGAGCGGACGCTCGGCGAGGCCTGAGGCGCCCGGCGTCGCTGCCCGCAGACGCCGCCGGCCGTCCGAAGGGACGCCCCCGCACGGGTCGCGTTCGGGTCATTCGATCGCCGCAGTGCGCTGCCACAGGTCGAGCACGGAGGCATCGCCTGTGACCTGCAACTTCTCGTATGCGCCTCGGTTCCAGAAGCTGAGGTAGAGATCCTCGGCCCTGCCGCTCACAGTGCAGTCCGCCTCACCGGGCACAGCACGCTCGACGAACAGGGGGTCGGCCGACAAGCGCGCGAGCCAATCGTCCCGACCGGCGCCGGTGTCCGTTGTGCGCACGCGGAGCGTCCTGGGGCTTTCGCTGCGCACCCGGCTCCTCGGCCGTCCATGGAAGCCCGCGAGCAACTCGTCGATTCCGTCGGCCGCGAACGCCGGGGCGATCGGGGACGGATCGCGGCCGGCGGCGAGTTCCGCGTCCACCCGGTGTACGGCCGTCTCGTGCGCCTGGCGCCGCGCCCAGAAGGCAAGCGGGGAAGGGGCGTTGAGGAAGTGCCAGCACTCCAGGTCGGCGGGTGCCGCCTCGAGGGCCGCGACCAGTAGCCCGTGACCTTCGCGGAACCAGGGGAGCAATGAGGGGTCGTCGTCCGGAACCTCGGCCTCGATGGCCTCCGGCCGCCGACGTCCCTCCGCGACGTAACGAGTCGCCCAACGGTGCACGGTCCCTTGATGGCGGACCAACTCGCGTACCCGCCAGCCGGGGCAGGACGGCACCTCGGCGGCGAGCCCGGCTCCTTCTGCCGCGTCGGCGAGCAGTCGGCCGTCGTGTCGCAGCACCTCGATGTGATCGGCGGTCTTCATGGCGCGATTGTGGCAGTCGGCACCGACAGCCGGACCGGCCGTACCGTTCGGTGCGTCGAGTGGCGACGGCGGCGGGGGTGCTGAAGGGAGGACGGCGCGGCACGGCAGGCGGCCGCTGCCACCCGGCGCCGTGCGGCGCAGACCGCGACCAGAGGCACGTGGTGAGTGCTTGGGAAGGGCGCACGCCCCGAGCTCGCGGTCGACCGACCAGGCGGGCCAAGTCCCGGAGGCCGGCGTGACCGGTCCAAGGGAGCCTCCGTACGAGGTTTGGCAGGCGCCGGGTGGGGCCCTTCAGACTCTCGGTGCCGTCCGGCGCTGATCGTCAGCCGGGACGCCTGGCCATCACGACCACGCCCGGCCCGCTGTACTCCTCCGGAGGGAGCCGGAGTTCGGCGACCGGGTGCAGGCCGGCCCCCTCGATCAGGCCGACGAGTTGTTCCGGCCGCCATTTGTGTGTCGTCCAACGCACGGGCACGCCCCCGTAGGCTTCGGTGCGCACCGCGTCCCCGTCGCCGACATGCGTCGCGGTGATGAAGTGCCCGCCGGGCTTCAACGCACGTGCGAACAGGCCGAGAACCTGCGGAAGGACGTCACGGGGCAGATTGAACAGCGACCACCACCCGAGGACCCCGCCGAGGGACGCTGCACCGAGGTCGAGATCGGTGGCCGAGGCGACGCTGAAGCGGCAGTGCGGATGAAGACGGCGCGCGTTCTCGATCATGCGGGGGGACAGATCCACACCTGACACCTCGAGACCGCGTTCGGCGAGGTAGGCGGTCACCGTTCCGGGTCCGCAGCCGACGTCGAGGACAGGGCCGAGCCCCCTCACGGTGTCGGCGAAGGCGTCGATCGACGCCTTGAGCCATGGGTGGGTGCGGATGTCGCCGACTCCCGTCGTCACCACCATTCGGGCGTAATTGTCGGCTACGCGGTCATAGGACTCACGGACGACATCGAGGTCGGCTGGGCGGTCGACAGGATGTGCGCGCATCAGCCAACGATAGGGCGGGGGCGGGGTCCTGCGGGCCGGTGGAGCGGTGGTCGCCGGCGGTGCGGTGCGGTCGGCAGCCCGGGCGGTGACGCTGTTCGCGGTGACGTTCATGCCGCCATGCCGCCGGATCCCAAGGCGACAAGGGAGGGGCGAGATCCGTGGCGCCACGTGGGAACGGGTAGTGACGACCGCCCCCTCGACACGCCGAAACGAGCGCCGAGGGGGCGCCTGCCTGCTCCCCCGGCGGGGCTGCGAACAGCCCGGCCTGCCGGGACGAATCCGTCGCGGGCGAAGACCGCGATGAGGCGAATCAAAGGCGCCGAAGCGGTAGCGTCGGACTTGCGCGATCTTGCTGGGCGAGTACGCTCCGTATTTTGTTTACCCCCGGCACAAAGTGAGAATAGAGCTGTGACCCAGACTCGGACCAGGTTGGAGCGGGGCCGCGGTGCGCTCGGCCCCGCGCTCGCGCTCGTGCACACCGGGCGTGCGCCCACCCGCGCCGTACTCACCGCCGAACTCGGTGTGACGCGGGCGACCGCGGGTGCCGTCGCCGCCGAGTTGGAGGCACTGCGCCTGATCCGTGTCGACACGCGGCCGGGCGGCCCTGCCGGGGCGCAGGGCAGGCCCTCGCACCGGCTCGCCGTCAACCCCGAGGCGCCCGTCGTCCTCGCCGCCCAGATCCACGCCGACGGCTTCCGCGCCGCCCTGGTCGGACTCGGCGGTCACATCCTCGCGTCCAGACCGGTCGCCATGACCGTGCCCGCGGACCCCGCCCGCGTCCTCGGAGCCGTCGTCGAGGCCGGCGCGGAGCTGCTGCGCGCCTCCGGGCGGGAGTGCGCCGGCGCGGGACTCGCGGTGCCGTCCGCCATCGCCGAGCCCGAGGGCACCGCGCTCAACCCGCTGCACCTCGCGTGGGCCGCGGGAGCTCCCGTGCTGGACCTCTTCCGCGAGCAGATCGAGCGGTCCGGCATCATCGCCCCCAACGGGGCAGCGCCACCATGCTTCGTCGGCAACGACGTCAACGTCGCCGCGCTCGCCGAGCACCGGCATGGCGCAGGGCAGGGCGCAGAACACCTGCTGGTCGTCGCCACCGGCCACCGCGGTGTGGGCGGCGCCCTCGTGCTGCACGGCAGGCTCCACACCGGCAGCGCGGGACTGGCCCTCGAGGTCGGCCACCTCACCGTCAACCCCGAGGGCCGCCCCTGTCATTGCGGCAGCCGCGGCTGCCTCGATGTCGAGGTCGACCCTCTGGCCTTCCTGGAGGCCGCCGCCCGTGTCCCCGGCCCCGAGGGCTCGCTGACCGACCAGTGCCGCGCGCTGCTCCGCGAGGAGTACGACGACCCGGCAGTGCGCGGCGCGGCCGACCGCCTCATCGACCGCCTCGGGCAGGGACTCGCGGGACTGGTCAACGTCCTCAATCCCGACCGCATCCTGCTCGGCGGGCTGCACCGCTGGCTGCTCGACACGGACCCCGAGCGGCTCCGCGCCGTCGTCGCCGAGCGCAGCCTGTGGGGCCGGAGCGGCGGCGTCCCGCTGCTTGCCTGCGCCCTGGACCACAACAGCCTTGTGGGCGCCGCCGAACTGGCCTGGCAGCCCGTGTTGGACGACCCGCTCGCGGCGCTCGGGGCCTAGCCTTCCGCATACGTGACGGGGCCTCAGAAAAGCGGCTCCGGCGGCGAGGTGGCCGGTGGCACCGCCTGGACGGGGGGTGCCGGCAGGCCCGCGGCCGACGCCGTCAGCGGCCACCCCGGAACCAGACGCGTGTCGAGCAGCAGTACGCCGCCGGACTGCCCGGCGGCACGCAGGTAGACATCGCCCCCGGCAACCGCCGCGACGGTGCCGGTCAGAGCGCTACCCGAGGCGAGCCCGGTCACCACGGCGGTCGCCCGGGGCGGGTCGGGCTCCACACCGAACACCGCCGCGTGGTCCACGGGCCGGAACCCGGTGGCCGTGAGGGTGTCCTGCCAGTCGGGCACGGCGGCCGCCGCCTCGTGGAGCGTCCGCAGCTCGGCCTCTCGGACGGCTGCGGGCGGCAGCGCTACGCGGGCGGCACGCTTCGCCGACGACGACACCCGGTCGGGGATGCCCAGCGCGGAGCCGAGGACCGCCTCGGCGCGGCGAGCGGCCATCAGCGGGCCGTGGCCGATAAAGGTGAAGCAGATCGCGGCCTGTTCGAGCAGTCGTGCGCTGCCCCGCTCGGCCGCCGTGATGCCGACCTTGCCCAGCCCCGGGCCGAACCAGGCCAGATACACCGCGAACGGCCGCGGGTCGTCCAGCAGGGTGTCCGCGGCAACCGAACGGGAGCGGTCCAGCGCCGCGCACTGCTCGCACTGGTCACGGCGCGCCTGCGGGGGGAGTTCCGCGGCCCGCGGGCAAGGGGTCCAGCGCCCGGAACGCCACACGCCCGCGCACTGCCGCACCGCATGCGGCTCGACGGCGAGAGCCAGCGCTTCGCCGCGGCGCACGGGGCTGCGCCGGTCCCCGTGGCGAGGGTGCCACCAGGTCCACGCCGGACCTCCGGAGACCCATCGCAGACCTGTGCATCGCCACATGACCCGCATGGTAGGCGCACCCTCTGACACGGGCCCTGCTCCGGGAACGCCCGGCCTACGACGCCCTGCGGCATCGCGCGCTCCGTCTCAGGGCGTCGGTCGGGTAACACCGCAGCATCCGGCGGAAGCGCGGCGACGGACGCCGCCGCGAGCTCTTTCGCCGCCCGGGCGAGAGGTGCCCCGGCCGTCGGCGCGTCCGATCCGTGCCGCGTGCCGCACGAAAGGAGGGCCATCGTCGCGGAAGCGCTCCGCCGACGACGGCCCGGAGGGCCACGGCCGCCGTGCCCTCGAGGGGTGCGGCGGCCGGGCGTCAGGCCAGAACCGGTTCGCCCGCGGCCGGAACCAGGCGATCGAGCGCCGGGGGCCAGGCCTCCGGCGTCTCGGGCAGGACCGGCAGCGTCCGCGGTGCGACCTTGCGGACGACGGCGGCCGACAGCTGCTCGGTCATCGTCCTGGGCGAGACCGTGGCCTCGGCCCGGAGCGTGAACCATACGACCTTGCCACCGTCGTTGAGGGTCTCGGTACCCCAGCTGTCGCTCATCGACACGACCATGGCGAGGCCGCGGCCGCAGGTGGCCAGGGGCTCGAACTCGCGGACCCGCGGCAGGCGCGGATCGTTGTCCGAGACGGCGACGGTGAGCCAGCCGGAGGCGAAGCTCAACTCGACGGAACAGCGCTTGTCCGGCCGGGCGTGCCGGTGGACGTTGCCGAGCAGTTCGGTGATACCCAGCAGAGTGGGGTCGATCAGCGGGTCCAGCCGCCAGTAGCGGAGCTGGGCGGCGACGATACGGCGTACCTGCTGGATCCGGGACGGCAGTGCCTCAAGTTCCAGAGCGCACTGCCGCTTACTGCCTTCTGAGCTGATCACGGCTGCGACTCCCTCCGCGGCGAGGGCAGCCCCTGTGACCGGGGCGTGCCCCGCCCGCATGGAATGGGAACACCTTTGCGGGATTGCTGTGAGTGACTGCTGCAGTGACTCCGTGACGCCACCCCAGGATCACCCCGATGGATGCTTACCGCAACTCCACGAACGCGGAGAGTGCCGTTCCGTCCGGATCAATGGCGAGCGACCCGCTCACGAGCGGTTCGCAGAGCGTCCAGGAAGCGACTTGCCGATGCGGCGCCCTGCCTGCGCAAGGTCAGCAGATAGCCCGTTCCGTTGAGCCGGGTCAAGGTGCGGCGCCGCACCGCGAAACGCGGGGTCAGGGCGTGGACGTCCTCCACCGGGGCACTGTCGATCTCCCGCCCGCGGCTGGTGAGCAGCACCAGCCGCCCGTCCTGGATGAGGACCTGCCCGCCCCGGGTCAGCGACCGCAGGCGCCGTCCGATGCGTACCCCTGTGGCGGTGAACTCCGCTTCGGCCACGGCGCATCCCCTCCTTCGTCCGTTGCAAGTCTGCCCGTTCCGGGGGCGCCGTACCAGCGGCTGCCTATCATCGGAGCAGTGGCGCTAAGGGAAGGCGGCGCAGGTGAGCGGCAACGAGAAGGACGCCCCTGAAGACCGTACGGGGACGGCGCAGGCCGTGCCCGCCGCCGACGTGGACCGGACCGACCCGCACTACCGGCGGTGGCTCAAAGAGGCGGTGCGCAAGGTCCAGGCGGACGCCAACCGCTCCGCCGACACGCACCTGTTGCGCTTTCCGCTCCCCGACGCCTGGGGTATCGACCTGTACCTGAAGGACGAGTCGACCCACCCGACCGGCAGCCTCAAGCACCGCCTGGCCCGCTCGCTCTTCCTCTACGGACTGTGCAACGGCTGGATCCGGCCGGGCAAACCCGTCATCGAGGCCTCCAGCGGCTCGACCGCGGTGTCCGAGGCGTACTTCGCGGCCCTGATCGGCGTGCCGTTCATCGCGGTCATGCCGCGCACCACCAGCTGGGAGAAGCAGCGGCTGATCGAGTTCCAGGGTGGCCGGTGCCACCTGGTGGACGACCCGAGGACGGTGTACGAGGTCTCCGCCCGCCTCGCGGAGGAGACCGGCGGCCACTACATGGACCAGTTCACCTACGCCGAGCGCGCCACCGACTGGCGCGGCAACAACAACATCGCCGAATCGATCTACCAGCAGCTGCGCCTCGAGCGGAATCCCTGCCCGGCGTGGATCGTGGCGACCGCCGGCACCGGCGGCACGTCGGCGACCATCGCCCGCTACATCCGCTACAAGCAGTTCGACACCCTGGTGTGCGTCGCGGACCCGGAGAACTCGGTCTTCTTCGACGGCTGGGTGAACGGCGACGACACGGTGCGCTGTGAGCGGGGTTCGCGGATCGAAGGCATCGGCCGTCCCCGGGTGGAGCCGAGTTTCGTGCCCGGCGCCATCGACCGGATGATGAAGGTGCCGGACGCCGCCTCCGTGGCGGCGGTGCGCGCCCTGGAGACGGCCATCGGGCGCAGAGCCGGGGGGTCGACGGGGACCGGCCTGTGGAGCTCCTTCAAGCTCGTCTCGGAAATGGTCGCCGCGGGCCGCACGGGCAGCGTCGTCACCTTGCTGTGCGACCCGGGCGACCGGTACCTGGACAAGTACTACTCCGACGCCTGGGTCGCCGAACAGGGGCTGGACACCGGGAGCTACGCCGCCACCATCGACGCGTTCCTGGCCACGGGGCGCTGGCCTGACTGATCATGCCGTCCGTGTCCTACCAGACGCTTCCCACCGGCGGCCGGACCGTGCGCTCGCCTCCGGGAAGCGGGCTCGGCAAGGCGAGCGCCCCGCGTACGCCGACGCCAACGCGGGCGACGGGCACGCCCGCGACGAGGAGTCGACCAGGGGATGACGAGGGTCCCCGGGGGCGCCGGCAGCCGACGCACGACGACCGCTCGGGCGTCAGCTGCTCGCCGGGCCCGCGCCGACGGCTTCGCCGGACTCGGCTTCCCCCGGCTCGCCGGCGACGACCAGGTCCGACACATGCTCGGCGATCTCCACCCGCAGCACATCGGGGATGCCCGCGTCCGTGACGAGGGTGTCCACGTCTTCCAGAGCAGCGAAGGAACTCAGGCCCACAGTGCCCCACTTGGTGTGGTCGGCGACGACGATCACACGGCGCGCGGATCGCACGAAGCGCCGGTTGGTCTCCGCCTCGGCGAGGTTGGGGGTGGACAGTCCCGCCTCGACCGAGATTCCGTGGACGCCGAGGAAGAGCAGGTCGAAGTGGAGCGAGCCGATCGCCCGGTCCGCCACCGGGCCGACGAGGGAGTCCGAGGGGGTGCGGACGCCGCCGGTGAGGACGACCGTCGCGGCGCCCTCGCCGCCCGTCGCGCCGCCGGACGCCGCGTGGAAGACGTCGGCGACCCGCACGGAGTTGGTCACCACGGTGAGGTCGGGTACGTCGAGCAGGTGGTGCGCGAGTGCGAACGTCGTGGTGCCGCCGGTGAGCGCGATGGCGCTGCCGGGGGTGACCAGGCGCGCGGCGGCGCGGGCGATGGCCTCCTTCGCTCCCGGCTCGAGGCCCGCCTTCACCTCGAAGCCCGGCTCGTGACTGCTGGCCGGGACGACCGGCACGGCGCCGCCGTGGACCTTCTCGACCACGCCCTGCCGGGCGAGCGCGTCGAGGTCCCGGCGGACGGTCATGTCCGAGACGTTCAGCTTCCGGGTCAGCTCGTTGACGCGGACCCCGCCGCGCCGCCGGACCTCGTCCAGGATCAGAGCGCGCCGCTGTTCCGCGAGCAGGTTCTGGTTGTCGCTCACCCGAGGTCCCGTCCTGTCCTCCGCTGTGGTCCGATGCTGCCGGCCGGCAGTCTCGCTATCCTTCCACGACCTCGCCCTGCGGACACCGGCCGGAGGGCGAGGGGTGACCGGTCCCACACGCGCCGCCCGTGACACGTTCGGGTGGCATTCGTGAACAGCTCTGTCCATCACTGGCATGTATGCCCGATTCTGAATACGCGCAATGCAGTACGCGCGTCACGGGGAATGTGCGGGGAGGCGATCGCGATGCGGTCGGATGCGGAAGAACCAACGGAGCTGTCGCTCGAGTTGCTGGTCCACGGCGTCGGTGGGACGACGCCGGAGAGGATGCTCAGGGACCCGCGCATCACGCGCGTCTGCGGTGACGACACCGCCGGGATCTACCGGCGTGCCGAGGACGCCGATGCCGAGCGCCGCCCGCAGGCCTACGCCGGGGGCCCGGTGCCGGACGCCTACTCGTGGTGCAATCTGACGTCCGGGGACGGCAGCCGCGCGCTGTGGCTGCTCCTGCTCCCCTTCATGGTGGCCAACCTGGCCCACTGGATGCGGCCGCCGGTCACCCGGCCGGGCGTGGACCGGGCCTACGACATGCTGGTGCGGTTGCTGGCCCTGTCGCTCACGGTGCTGCTGGTGGCCGCGGCCTGTGAGGTCGCGATGGATCTGGTGGCCTGGCAGTGCGCCGGCAACGCCGCCTGTGCTGGCGGGAAGAGTTGGCTCTCCTTCCTGGCCGCGAGGGAGCCTGGGCGCCGGATCGCCGCCGGGGCCGCGCTGCCCGCCGGACTGACCCTGCTGCTGTGGTGGTTGTCCCGGCGCACCTGGTACGCCTACGAGTCGCAGCGGCCCCTTCCTGGCGCGCCTGCGGAAGAGCCTGAGGGGTCGGACGTCACGCCGCTCGCCCGGCGCGGCTTCTGGTACGGGCGGCGGTTGGTGGCCCGGCTCCGCGCGGCCCACACGGCGGCCGGCATGCTCACGGTCTCGGTCGCGTTGGTCGTCCCCCCGCTGGAGCGGGACATGGACGCCGGAAAGATCGGGACACTCGCCGCCGTAGGTTGGTCGCTGACGGGAGTGCTGGTCGGACTGACGGCCGCGGTGGTGGCCGTGACCTGCGGCATGGGACGCAGCGAGCAAGCGCCGGACAGGGCCCTGGACCAACGGTCGGCGCGGACGATGCTCGGAGGTACGGCCGCCGCCCTGCTGGCCGCCACCGGATACGCCTGCTGGCACCGCCCGGGCTGGACCGCCGGCGGACGGCTGCCGGCGGGGGACGCATTCGGCTGGCTCACTCTGATCCAGGGGCTGTTACTCGTGGCGCTCGCGTCCGTGGCTCATCTGATGCACCGCTCCGGCGGTGGCCGGGCGGAGCTGCGCGGACTGGGCGGCCCTGCGGTGGCACTGCTCGCGTGCTGCCTGGGCGGCGTGCTCACCGGAGGCATCACCCAACGGGTCGCCGACTGGCTGGACCGTGGCGCCACGCCTGGAAGCGGCGCCGTCGCCGGGCCGCCTGTGCTGCTGTCCTGGCAGGCCGCGGCGATCCCGGTGCTTCTCCTCGTCCTGGCCGTCGTGGTCGTCGTGCGCGGCAGGGCGCTGCTGCGCCGGGCCCGCACGCTGGTGCCGCAGGTGGAGTCCGATTACCCGGGGGAGGTGCACGAGCCCGCCCGCAGCCGTCAGATCGCCACGGCGCGGGCCCGGGCGGAACTCACCGACCAAGCTGCCGTGTTCATCGGGGTCGTCGGGGGCGTCGCCTTCCTGCTGGGCGCGGGGGCGCTCGGCGGGGCCTGGCTGAGCGGGACCGTCCCCGGCAGGGCCGTCGCGGGCGCGCCAGGATGGGTGCGCATGGTCGCGGAGACCGCCCAGGGCCTCGGTTCCTGGCTGGTCGGCGCCGGAGTGGTCGCCCTGATCGCCCTCGGCCGCCGGGCCTACCGTGACGCCGGGGCACGTCGCACCGTGGGCATCCTCTGGGACGTCGGCACCTTCTGGCCGCGCGCCGCGCACCCCTTCGCCCCGCCCTGCTACGCCGAGCGCGTCGTGCCCGACCTCACTTGGCGCATGACGACCTGGACGAGGGCACACCGCGGGCGGATCATCCTCTCCGGTCACTCCCAGGGGAGCGTCCTGGCCGCGGCCGCGATATGGCAGCTGGATCCGGCGACCCGGACGCGGATCGCGCTGCTCACCTACGGTTCCCCGCTGAGCCGGCTGTACGGGCGCTGGTTCCCCGCCTACTTCGGTCCCAGCGCCCTGGCCTCGCTCCGCGGGGAAGTGCACTCCTGGCGCAATCTGTGGCGCCTTACGGATCCCATCGGCGGTCCGGTCCACCTCGACGAACCCGGGCCACCGGCCGACCGCGCGCCGCTGCCGGACCCGGTGGCGTACGGCCGGACGGAGGAGCATCCGCTGCCGGCGCCCTTGCTGACCCACTTCGACTACCAGGCCGACCCGGCCTTCGCCGCCGAGCGTGCCCGCCTGCTCGGCTCGTCGTACCGGGACACGGAGTACCGGGACACGGAGTACCGGGACACGGAGGGGATGCTGCCCGTACAGGGTCAGGGCAGCGGGGGGAGGTCCTCCGGGTAGAGCAACTGCAACTCCTCATGGCTCGGTTCGCTGATCCTGGCGAGCCGGCCCGCGTGGCGCTCGACCATGGCCTCGAACGTCTGCCGGGCCGTGCGGCCGTTACCGAATGCAGGACCCTTCGGGATCGTGGTGAAGTACGTGTAGAGGGCCTCGCCGGCGTCCTCGGAGAGCTGGTACTCGTGCTCCTCGGCCTGGGCCCGCACGATCCGCAGCAGTTCCACCGGCGTGTAGTCGTCGAAGGTGATGGTCCGTGAGAAGCGGGAGGCGACACCGGGGTTGGCGGACAGGAAGTGCTCCATCTCCGCGGTGTACCCGGCCACGATCACCACGACGGCGTCGCGGTGGTCCTCCATCAGCTTGACCAGGGTGTCGATGGCCTCTCGGCCGAAGTCCCGGCCCGAGTCCTCGGGAGCGAGGGCGTACGCCTCGTCGATGAAGAGCACGCCGCCGCGGGCGCGCTCAAAGGCCGCCTGGGTGCGGATGGCTGTCGAGCCGATGTGCTCGCCCACCAGGTCGACGCGGGCCACCTCCACCAGATGGCCGCGCTCCAGCACCCCCAGGGCGGCCAGGATCTCGCCGTAGAGTCGGGCCACGGTCGTCTTGCCCGTGCCGGGGGAGCCGGTGAAGACCAGGTGGCGGCGCGGAGAGGGCGCCTTGAGTCCGGCCTCGAGCCGTCTGCGGCCCACCGCGATCAGGTCGATCAGGGAGCGCACCTCGCGTTTGACGTTCTCCAGGCCCACCAGCGCGTCGAGTTCGGCCAGCACCTCGTCCGAGTGACGGGTGCTCCCGCCCGTCGCGGGGACCGCCGGGGCTACCGAGGCCGCCGGGGCCGGCACGGGCGCTGCCGTGGGCTCGGCGCCGCTGGTCGGGGTCACGGGCAGCCCGCCGAGCAGCCCGAAAGTCGTCGCCGCAGGCACTCGTTGGACGTCTGCGGCAGGAGCGCCCGACGATGCCGGAGCGGTGCGGAGCTCTCCGCTCTGATCACTGGTGCAGTCCTCCGTCACCGGGCCCGGCTCGGCGAACTCGTAGCCCCCGCGGGCACACCGCTCGGTGCGGCAGCGGGTGAGCGTCGAGCGGCAGCCGTCGATGATGTGGAAGCCGTAGCCCCTGCTGCCCGTGACCCGGCAGCGGGCGAAGGTCCCCCGGCCGCCCGCGGAGACATAGAAACCGGCCTCGGCGGGATGGGTGACGACACAGCGCTCCAAGGTGGGGTCGGCGCCCTTGGTGACGATGACACCCGTCGCCGTGTCGTCGATGGTGCAGGCGGACAGCGTGCCGCCGCTGCCGTGGTCGCGGAACCACGCTCCGGTGGAGGCTTCGCGGATACGGCAGTCGTCGAGCTGCACCGTGGCGCCGTCGCTGACCGAGACGGCGGTGTTGCGGACCTGGAAGATGTCGCTGTCGACGACGTCGGCGCGCGACCCCCGGTCGAGCACGAACAGGGCGTCGGGCACGGTGTGCACGCGGCAGGAGTCGAGGACGGCGGCGGCTCCGTCGCTGACCCAGACCGCCGGGTAGTCCCCCTGGCTGTCGTGGATCTCGCACTGGTTGGCGTCGACCCGGGTCCCCGGGTCCCACACCGACAGGCCGTTGCGGCCGAAGCGCCGCACGGTGGTGCGGGTGAGGGTCAGCACCGAACGGGAACGCAGATCCACGGCGTTCTCGGGAACGTCGTGGATGTCGCAGTCGGACAGGGTCAGCACCGCGTCGGTGTCCAGGGTGATGCCGTCGCCGGTCGTACGGTGCACCCGGCACTCGGTGAGGTGGCCGGCAGCCCGCGCGGCGACCTGTACGCCGGTGCCCTTGACCTCGTACACCTCGCAGCCGACCGCCTCGGCCACCGTGCCCTCTCCGGTGAGTGCGAGGCCCGCGCCGGAGGAATTGTGGATCCTGCAGCGCTCCAGCCTCGGGGAGGCCCCGCCGCGCACCGAGACGCCGGTCTGGCCGGCGGCCACCACCTCGCAGTCCTCGAACAGGCCGCCCGCTGCCTGCAGGACGCTGATCCCCAGCCCGGCCGGATTGTCCACGGTGCAGCGGCGCACGGTCGGCCGCGCCCCGTCACGGACCTCTATGCCCACGGCGGAACGGGTGTTGACCCGCAGCCCGGTGAGCTCGGGCGCCGCGCCCTCGATGAGCAGGGCGGCGGCGGATGTGTCCTGACCCTCGACGGAGAGGTCCTGGACGGTCGCGGCCGCCCGTACGGTCAGCGCGACACCGGCCGACGGTGCGATCCGCACGGAGCCCGGTCCCTCGGCGGCACGGAGCGTTATGGCCTTCTCCACGACGAGGTTCTCCCGGTACGTCCCGGGGACCACCGAGAGCACGTCGCCCTCGGTGGCCGCCTCCAGGGCCGCGGCGAGGCTCTCGTACTCTCCCGTGCGGCGGCGCCACCGCGAGCTGCTCGTGTGCGTCACCTGAACCACGCCCTGTGCCATGGAGATGCTCTGCCCCGTCCTCTTGCACTGCGCCGACCTGGGGGCCTCAACGGTAGCGCGCGCCGGGCGGGGGCCATCACCCAGTTGGTGAGGGATCACCTGACGGATCATGCCGGATGAGGCCGATTGCGGGTGGCCGGGCGGCACCGACGGACGTACCCGGTGTGGTCAGCCTCCTGCCCCGGCCCGGCCCCAGCTCTGCCCGGCGGCGGCCCACTCGCGCTCCCACTCGGCGAGCCTGCGGCGCATCAACTGCCACATCAGCAGCTGGCGGCCCATGACCCCCAGCACGCACGTCGCGAAGAAGGTGCCGATGCCGGCGAGCATCGCGTGCGTGGCGGCGGAGTGGGCGTCCAGGGGCGCCGGCATGGGCACAACACCGGACTTGTCGGTCCACATGGTGACGCGGTCGCCCTTGTCGCGGGCGGCGTCAACGCGCACCTGGGCGGTGTGGACGTGTCCGTCCGGTGCGGTCCAGCGGACCACGGCGTCGCGGTGGGCCTCGCGTACACGGCCGGACTCGGGATCCGGGTCGGCCGCCTCACGGGGCCCCGCCTGGATCACCACGGCACCGACCTGGGTGCGGTTGGCCTGCTCGACGCGGACGGTGTGCTGCAGGGAGCGGTCGACGGCCAGTCCCGCGGTCAGTCCGGCGGCGGGCGCCCCCAGGACGATGGCACACCCGGCCACCACGCTCGCGAAGCCTTCGAACACGTCGGAACGGCGACGCAGGCTGTTCTTCCGCCAACGCCACCACCGTACGTGCGTGGCCGCCATCGGTCGCGCACCCCCTTCGCCGTCCAAGTGCCGCATGCGGCATGGCACATGCGGGGCACGAACCGGAGGAAGGGAGCATCTGTGACGCCGGAGCCCTTCCGGGGACCGGGTTTGTGCCGCGGTCTCGGGAGCATTCACCCCACAATCGTCAACGCGTCGCCCACCCGGAGCGTTCCGGGCCGTACGGGCACGAGATTCTGTCCGAAAACCAGTCTGCCCCCGAATCGGCGGTGGCGCGCGAGGGTGCGCAGCGGCTCCCGGCCCCGCACCGCGGTGCGCTGGTCCGTCGTCGTCACCAGACACCGCCCGCAGGGCTTCGCGACACGGAATTCGACGTCCCCGACGCGAATTCGGGACCAGGAGTCCTCGGCCCAGGGATCGGTCCCCGCGATCACGACGTTGGGACGGAAACGGTCCATCGGCAGCGGCCCCTCCCCGGGGTGGTCGCCCGCCGCGATCAGCGCGTTGAGGTGGGCCAGTGACGCCTCGGTCGTCACGAGCAGGGGGAAGCCGTCCGCGAAGCTGACAGTCTCGCCGGGGCGTGCGTAGTCCGGGTCGATCGGGCGGCGCCGGGCGGGGTCGTCGAGGTACACGAGGGTGACCTCCGCGCCCAGGAACGCGCCGAACCAGGCGGCGGCCGCGTCGCCCGCGGGTACGGCCTCCACCGTGTCGCCCCATATGTGCACCGCGACCGTCGCGGACGGTCGCGGTGTGGCGACATCCAGTACCGGCATGCCCGGAGCGGTGAGCAGCAGCCCGCCTTCCGGGGACGGCTCCGCGCGCGCCAGGGCCAGCCGGGGTTGCTCCCGCTGCGTGACGCATCGTCCCGCAGCGTCGGTGAGCATCCACCGGCGGTCTCCGGCGAGCCCCCACGGCTCCACCATGGCCTCGGACAACCGCTGCCCACCGAGTGACTTGACGGGGTGGACGTGCAGTGAGCTGAGGCGGGGTGTCGGCGTCGGAGTCGTCATTCCGCCATCGTGCCAGGCGGCGCGGTCACCCGTCGGCGGGGACCGGGCCGTCCGCGGGCGTCAGCCCGAGTAGTAGCCCTGGCCGAGGTTGCGCCGCTGGTACGGCTGCTCCTCGTAGCCGGTCGGCGCCACGGGCCGCGGCGGCGCGGGACGCGGGGCCGCGGCGGGGCGTACTTGCTCGTAGCCGGCCGGGCTCTGGTACTGCTGCGGGGCCTGCTGCGCCGGGTACCCGCCGTTGTAGGCCGCGGGCCGGGGCGCGGTGGCCTGTTGCGGGATGTAGGGCGCAGGCGCCTGCTGCAGCGGGGGCTGCTGGTAACCCGGCGCCGGATGGCCGGAGTACGACGGCGCGCCCGGCGGGGAGGGGTAGTGGGAGGGCCCGGCGGGCAGCGCGGGAAGGGCGGCCGGCAGGGCCGGGAGGTTGCTGCCGGTGGTCTCGTACGCGGACGGGACGCGGATCGGCGCGATCTGCGGGGTGCCCCGCTCTGCGACCAGGCTGTCGTAGATGGGGGTGTCCGGGAAGAACGGCGACGAGTAGCCACCGCTGTAAGAACCGCGGGGGGAGGTCATAGCCCATAAGTTAAGCCCACGATGTGCTGGTTGGGGAGACCGATTAGCAGGACATTTCCTGTGCAGTGGGTGACGCCTGAGCCGTATTGCGATCGAATCGGAGGAAATCGGTCTCCGGCTGCCGTACGGATCCCGTAAAGGCGGCAGGGGCCTGGGGTGTTGTCGTCCATTCTTGCCCGGGAAACACGGGCGCGACCGGGTGCCGGCCGGGCGGTCTCGCACGGTGAGGGATCCACTGCATCAGCGCACCAACAGGTCACTCGCACGAAGGAAAACGGCGCGTTCGCCGGATTCCGGCGAACGCCGTCCCGACAGGCGCCCGGATATGCCGCGGGGCCCGGCCTGGCGCCGTCTACGCCGAAGCGTCGTCGGGCCTCGGCCGCGCATAGGTGCGGCCCTTCCAGGCGGCTCCGCGGCCCCTGGCGTGCTGCACCGCCGAGTCGACCGTCATGAGCAGGTAGAGGACGGCCGTGAACGGCAGAAGCACCGCGGACCACGGCGGCTGCCGGTAGTAGCGGAGCATCGGCAGATAGGTCCCGCACATCAGGGCACAGGCTGCCGCGCCCGCCGCGCCCAGCCACCGTTCTCCGGCGAGCGCCCCGCCGACCGCGGCGACCGGCGGAACCACGTACACCAGAAGCAGCCCGAGCACCGTGCCGATGAGGAGGACCACGCTGTGCCGCAGCTGCGCGTACGCGCTGCGCGACACCATGCGCCACAGCTCGGCGAGACCGGGGTAGGGGCGGACGCTGTCGACGTCGTCGGCCAGGCCCAGCCAGATCCGCCCGCCGGAGCGCTTGACGGCGCGGGCCAGTGCGACATCGTCGATCACCGCGTGCCGGATCGTGTCGGGCACGCCCGCCCGCTCCGCCGCCGTCCGGCGGATGAGCACGCATCCGCCGGCGGCCGCGGCGGTCCTGGCGCGCGGCCGGTTCACCCGGCGGAACGGGTACAGCTGCGCGAAGAAGTAGACGAAGGCCGGGACGACCAGCCGTTCCCAGGTGGTGGCCACCCGCAGCCGGGCCATCTGCGACACCATGTCCAGGCCGTCGCCCTGCGCAGCGGCCACCAGGCGGCGCAGCGAGTCCGGGCCGTGCGCGATGTCGGCGTCCGTCAGCAGCAGGAACTCGGGGCGGCCGGAGGAGGCGGCCACCTCGATGCCGTGCCGCACCGCCCACAGCTTCCCCGTCCAGCCCGCCGGGACGGGCCCCGGCGTCACGACGCGCAGCGGCAGCCCGTCCGCGCGCCGCGCCAGCTCCCAGGCGAGTTCCCCGGTGCCGTCGGTGCTGCCGTCGTCCACCAGGACGACCTCGGCGTGACCCGGGTAGCGCTGCGCCAGAACGCTCGGCAGGCTCAGCGGCAGCACCTGCGCCTCGTCCCGCGCGGGGACGACCACCGCCACGTCCGGCCACTCCCGCGGCTCCGCCGCGACAGCGGGCAGCCGCACATCCGTCCGCCAGAACAGCCCCTGCGCCAGCAGCAGCCACACCCACGCCAGCAACGACACCACGGACACCCACGTCAGCCACGTCACCCCCGCAGTCTGCCGCCGCCGCCCTCCCGTGCGCGGCATTTCCCTGCACGGCCGCGAAGCGGGCCGACAATCGCATCACGTAAGGTGGTGCCCCGTGAAGATCGCGTTGATGGACTCCGGAATCGGCCTGCTCGCCGCGGCCGCCGCCATCCGCCGGCTGCGGCCGGACGCGGACCTGGTGCTCTCCAGCGACCCCGACGGCATGCCCTGGGGCCCGCGCACCCCCGAGGACGTCACCGCACACGCGCTGGCCTGTGCCCTCGCCGCCGCCGAGCATCGTCCGCAGGCGCTGATCGTGGCCTGCAACACCGCCACCGTGCACGCCCTGCCCGCGCTGCGCTCGGCCCTCGAGCCGGCGATCCCCGTCATCGGCACCGTTCCGGCGATCAAGCCCGCCGCCGCCGACGCCGCCAAGGTGGCGATCTGGGCGACCCCGGCGACCACCGGCAGCCCCTACCAGCGCGATCTGATCGCGGCCTTCGGGAACGGCGCCGAGATCACCGAGGTGCCGTGTCCCGGCCTCGCGGACGCCGTCGACCGGGCGGACGAGGCCGCCACCGCCGCCGCCATCGCCGCCGCCGCCGCACTGACGCCCTCCGACGTCGAGGCGGTCGTCCTGGGCTGCACCCATTACGAACTGGTCGCCGACCGCATCCTGGCCGCCCTGGCCGGGCCCGCCCGGCTCTACGGCTCGGCCGACGCGGTCGCCGCCCAGACGCTGCGCCGGATCGGCGCCGAGCCGCGGCCGGACGCGGCGCCCACCGGAGGTCTCGCGGTGATCCTCAGCGGCCGGGCGGGCACCGTCACACCCGAGGCGTCGGCCTACGCGGAGGGCCGCGCCCTGGGTTCCGGTGTCGCCGCCGCGGCCGAGGTGCGCTGAGAGGTCGCGCGGCCTCCAGAGCCCGTCCGGCCGTCCTCCGGGCGTGGAGTCCTCGGCAGTCTCCCGCCGGACAGCGGTGCCAAGTCGCCGAGAGGTGAGTAGGCTGCGAAGTATGACGGACGCGCAGCGTGACCAAGCGCGTACACCCCAGATGTGGACGGGCCACGCGAGCAACCGCTTCCAGTGGCTCCTCGCGGCCGCAGGGGCCGCGTGCCTGGCGCTCGGCATCGAGCTCGCCGTGGCCGCTCCGTACACCTCGGGTTCCGTGCCCCTGGTCATGTCGGTGGTGGGCTGCATCGCGGTGGGGCTGCTGGTGCTGTTCGGAACCGTCGCGTTCACGCACGTGCGCGTGAACGTGGACCGAGACGGGCTCCAGGTGCGCTGCGGCCACATCGGCGTGCCAAGGCGCCGCTTCCTGTGGGAGGAGATCGTCGACGCCCGTCTCGCCCCCGTCGTCAGTCCCCGCCACTGGGGTGGCTGGGGCTACCGCTGGCGCCCGGAGCAAGGCACCGCCGTCGTCGTCCGCCGTGGGCCTGGCGTCGTCATCGACCTGGGCAGCGGCCGGCACTTCACCGTCACCGTGGACGACGCCGAGGGCGCCGTCCGGGCCATCCGCAGCCGGCTGGCCGTGCGGCCGTAGCAGCAGCCCCAGGGCGCTCACCGTGAGCACCGCTGATTCGCCGGTGCGGCGGCGCGCGCAGGGCATGCACGGTGCGCTCGGCCGGCGTGGGATCCGGGCGCCCCGGCGAGCGGCACGTTCCATAGGGTGGCCGAAAGCGTTCACCCAGAGCGCGACCTTGCCCGACTCACCCGTCCGGGCCATGCCGAGGACGACGGTCGCCGCGCCGTCGCGTGAGTCGTCCCGGCGGCAGTCGTCACCGGCTGTTCTCCAGGTCTTCGAGGAGGCCGGGGCGGGGCCGCACGCTCCGCGACACGCCGCGAACACGCGACACGCCGCGAACACGCGACACGCCGCAATGCCGCTGCGGAACCGACGAATAGCGGAACCCGGCCGCCGGAGAGCCGGCCGGGAGGACGATCTCCCGCACCACGGCGAGGGCGGCCGCGGCGGCGACGGCCACCGGGCGCAGGCCCCGCCGATAGGGGGCGGCGTGTGCTCCCTCCCGGCAGGCCGAGGGTCCCGCGGCGACGACCAGGGACCGCACGGCGCGGCAGGCGGGGGCCGACGCGGTAGCGATCCCTCCCCCGGAGCGCGACGATCCGCCGCGGAGCCTGGTGTGCGCCAGGGCCCGTACGGCGTGCCCGGACCGCGGGCGTGCACCGCGGGGGAGGGCGTGGCGCGACCCAGGACGTAGGCTCGGGGGCGTGCCGATTCCCGAATTCATCCGCGAGCTGCGGGCCCTCGTCGGGCACCGGCAGTTGCTCCTGCCCGGTGTCACGGCGGTGGTCCTCGACGACGACGGCCGGGTCCTGCTGAACCGTCGGGCCGACAACGGCCGCTGGTCCCTCATCGGCGGCATCGCGGAACCCGGCGAGCAACCCGCCGACACCGCCGTGCGCGAGGTGCTGGAGGAGACCGGGGTGCGCGCGGTCGCCGAGCGCGTCGTCCTCGTCCAGACGATCGAGCCCGTGCTCTACCCCAACGGGGACCGCTGCCAATACGTGGACATCACCTTCCGCTGCCGTGCAGTCGGCGGACAGGCCAGGGTCGCGGACGACGAGTCGCTCGACGTCGGCTGGTTCGATGTGGACGGGCTGCCCGATCTCGGCAACCACGGGCGGCTGCGGCTCAAGCACGCGCTGTCCGAGGGCCCCACCTGGTTCGAGCCCGCGGATCCGCCACAAGAGTGAGTGTGCGCTGCCACCACGGGCAGCGACACGAGTGTGGGCGGCGCACACATCGGTCGGCGCCCGTGCGCTG
>NZ_CBDRBL010000072.1:0-35773 GCF_965342175.1 Actinacidiphila sp. bgisy167 | reverse complement strand
TCCAGGAAGAGCCGTAGTCCTCCGCGGACTGTCCGCCGACGAGTTGAACGCCGCCGTCCGACCGGACGGCTACACGGTCCGCCACCGCACGGGCGAGAAGAGTCCGCTCGCCGGAACCGTCGAAGGGGACGGCCACGACCTTCCAGATGGATGCCCCGGACGCCTTCTGCCCGAGCGAAGCGTCATAGCGGGCCACGGTCAGCGAGTCGTCGACGACGCCGATGACCTTCGCGTCCTTGAGGCCGACCTGAAGTTCGCGCACGGGGGTGCCGCTCCAACGTCAAGTCCTGGACCATCGTGTCCGTGAGCGTGGCGCCCGATTGAGTCGCGAGGGTATGGCCGGTGTGCCGCCGCGCACGGTGCGGCACACGCGGGTGGGTCCGTCGCGGTGTCCGGCCGAGGTGACCTCCCCCTTGACGGGGCCTCGGTGGGCGGAAGCCGGGAGGCCCGGACGGAGGGGTAGACGCCCGCCAGCACGCCCACGACCACCGCGCCGCCGACCGCACCAGCCACGACCGGGAGCGGCAGGACGGGCGTCCAGCCCTGGTGCAGGCTGTACCCGATCGCGGCCAGGGAGCCGACGGAGGTCCCGGCGATCCCGCCGAACGCCGACAGCATGACCGCCTCCACGAGGAACTGCCCGCGGATCTGGCCCTTGCTGGCGCCGAGGGCGCGGCGCAGACCGATCTCCTTGCGGCGTTCGAGCACCGAGATGAACATCGTGTTGGCGACTCCGATGCCGCCCACCAGCAGCGCCACCCCGGCCAGCCCCAGGAAGAGCGAGGAGAAGGTGTTCTCGGTGGCTCGCTTGGCGGCCAGCACCTCCGAGGGCCGGCTGACCTGGACCAGGCCGGGCGCCTGCGGGTCGAGCGTCGCGGGAAGCACCCCGCGGACGTCCTCCAGGGCGTCCTCGTCGGCCTTGACGTAGACGACCGTCGGCTGGTCGTCGAAGTTCAGGTAGGTGTGGGCCGCCTGCCAGCCCACCATCACCGACTGCTCGAGCTCGGGCGTGAGCGGCATGGGGCCCAGGATGCCGATCACTGAGAACGCACGCCGGTCGATGGAGACCAGGGGCGCTGGGCCGCCCGGGTCCAGCCGGCTGATGCCGAGCCAGGCGGCGGCCTGGTTGCCGAGGACCACCGTGGGGAACCGGTCGGTCGCCGGGCCGAGGAACCGGCCGGCGCGCACCGCCCCGTGGACCGTCGAGAGCAGGTTGTCCTGGCTGGCCAGAACGGTGATGCCGACGCCGTCGTCGGCGGGCGCCCGGTCCGAACGCAGGATGCGCGCGTTGGTGTTGGCCACGGCGGTGGCCGAGGTGACCGGGCCGATCCGGCCGGCCATCGCGGCGGCCTCCTTCGGCAGCGAAGGCCGCTCGTCCTGCTGCCCGACCGCCTGGGCCTGCAGGATGTCGGGGCCGAGGGATTCCAGCTCGTCGAGGAGGTGGCGCTGGCTGGACGCGGGGATGCCCGTGACGACGATCATGGTGGCGATGCCGATCGAGATGCCGAGGGCGGACAGCGCCGCCCGCATCACACGGATCCGGATGCCCAGGAACCCCAGGCGCAGGAAGTCGCCCGGTGGCAGCCGTACCCCGCGCAGGGGTTCGTCCTTCGCGGCTTCGGTCATGGGGTCGCCTCCGCGCCGGTGTCGTCCGTGATCCGGCCGTCGCGGATCTCCACGCGCCGGGGCAGCCGGGCCGCGATGTCGCGGTCGTGGGTGATCACGGCGATGGTGGTGCCCTCGTCGTTGAGCTTCTCGAGCAGATCCAGGATGGCCCGGCCGTTGGCGGTGTCCAGGGCGCCGGTGGGCTCGTCGGCCAGGACCAGCGACGGGGCGTTGACCAGGGCGCGGGCGATGGCCACGCGCTGCTTCTCACCGCCGCTGAGCTGGTGTGGGGAGTGGTCCACCCGGTGGGCGAGCCCCACCCGGCCGAGCGCCTCCAGGGCGAGGGGGCGGCGGCGACGGCGCGGGACGCCCGCGTAGAGCAGTCCCGTGGCGACGTTCTCCGCAGCCGAGAGCCCGTCGGTGAGGTGGAACTGCTGGAAGACGAAACCGAGCCACGTGCCGCGCAGGACGGACAGCCGGCGGTCGCGGAGTCGGGCCACGTCGCGTCCCGCGATCTCCACCGTGCCGCGGCTCGGCAGGTCGAGGGTCCCCATGATGTTGAGCAGCGTCGACTTGCCGGATCCGGACGGCCCCACGATGCCGAGGAGTTCGCCGCGGCGGATGGTCAACGACACGTCGTCCAGGGCGCGGACGCCGCCTGCGTAGGTCTTGCTCGCCCGCACGACCCGCAGCACGGGCTCGTCCCGGCGGCCGGCGTGCCGGGCTCCGGGAGACGGCGGAGCCTGCGGGGACGGGTGGGGCGGCCCCACCGCCCGCAGCCGCAGGGTGTCGGCGGGGCCGCCGCCGAGGTCGCCGAGGGTCATGAGGCGGTCTCCACACGAAGCCCCTCGGACACTCCGTCGCCCTTCACCTCGACCATGCCGTTCGCGAAGAGTCCCGTCTCGACGGCGAGGTAGGCGCCGTCGGTCTTCTGCAGCGCGTAGCCGCCGCCGCTCAGCGCGACGAGCGTCCCCACGGGCACGGCGAGCACGTTCTTCCTGGTGGAGGCGGTGAAGCGGACCTGCACACTGGCCGCGTCGTACTTCGGCGGGGTGGCCGGTGTGACGGTGACGAGGAGCGTGGGAGGGGTGTTCTGGCCGCCGGCCGAGTCACCTCCGCCCTGGACGGTCTGGCTGATGGAGGTGACGGTCCCGGGCGCCTCGCTGTTGTCCGGAAGGGTGATCACGACCTTCGCGCCGGTCGAGATGCCGTCGGTGTCCGTGGCCTGCACCGGCACGCTCACGGACTTGGAGGTGCGGGTGACGGTCATCAGGGGCTCGCCGACGGGGTCGCCGAGCTGGGCCTGCACCGAACTGACCCGCACCGGCCCGGATACCACGACGATCTGCCCGACGTCCAGCGTGCCCGTCGGGTCCATGCCGACGTACCGCTGCCACCGCTTGACCGCGTCCGACAGGCTCTTGGTCCAGACGTCCCCGATCCGGTCGGCGCGGCCCGCGCCCGTGATGGTCCCCATCGCGCCCCCCGAGGAGGCGCCGACGCGCGGGCCGATGTCGTAGCCGAGGGCTTCGAGGTTGTCGGCGACCATGGTGACGTCCCTGCCGCGCAGCGTCGGCTTGTCCAGGGTGCGGTACAGGGGCGTGCTCCCGTAGAAGACCACGACAGGGCGGTCGTCCACCGCGTACAGCTGGCGGCCGCGTTTGACCGTCCGCCCCGTGGGCGGGAGTTCGGTGACCGTTCCCTCCCCCGTGCCCTTGACGGCGATGTCGGCCCCGTAGCCGAGGGTGCCGCGGTGCGTCTGGGTGTCGGCGAGGTCCGTGCGCACGACCTTGACGGTGGCGGATCGCGCCACCTTGCCGGCGGAGGCGGCGGGCTGCTTCGCCCCGGAGGCGAGGGAGTAGCCGCCGAAGGCCATGCCGGCCGTGACCAGGAGGACCGCCGCCACGGTGAGGGCCCGCCGTGTGGTGCGCCTGGAGGTCCGCGCCGCTCTACTCGCCGCCACCGAAGGCCTTCCGCTCGCAGTCCTGCTCGATCGACGACGTGTCCTGGCGGGTGTCGACGTAGTCGTCGTCATAGGTCCAGCCGAGGCCGTTCGGGTTGAGGCTGGTGTCCCTGGTGAGGTGCACCATGATCCCGTTGGAGCGGAGGCAGCTGACGTCCTTCTGCCAGTCCTCCCGGTAGTGGGGGTTGAGGGCCGGATCCTGTTCCGGCGGGCCGATGGGCAGTTTGTCGGCGCACGCGTTCTTGGCGCGCTCGGGAATCGGGTCCGCGACGAACACCGGCTCTTCCCCGCCCGGCTCCGCGCCCGGAGGCGGCGCAGCTCCGGTACCGCCCGTCTTGGCGCCGTGCTCCAGGAGGCACTTGTCCCAGGCGGCGATCAGGCGGTTGCGGCGCTCGGGGGAGTCGTCCAGCCGCAGTTGCGGACGACCGGAGTCTCCCGCCGCGCGGTCGGAGGGCGCGCCCTGGCCCGGCGGCCGGTCCGTCGACGGCGGCAGGGAGGCCACCTGGCGGTCCGCGCCGCGGGCCGGTTCGGACGCCGGGCCCCCGCACGCCGTCAGGGCGGCGAGCGAGGCCAGGGACGCGGTGGTCAGGACGATCGCACGGAGCGTCGGGGCCGCGCCTGGGGCGCGGAGTCGAGGGCGGGGTCGCAGTCGCGGTGCTGGCATGGGCTTCCTTCGAGGGGGAACGCTGAGCGGGCACGCCTGGGCAGTGCCTTTGACCTCCCAGACGTGCGACCACGTCCCGGGTTGTCGTCCGCGCGAGACTTTCGGCGGATGCGTGCACCTGCCGACCGCGGTTCCCCAGCCGTTCGACGGCACGACCCCGGGTGGACGCTCCGCGCGTCCCCCGAGGTCGTGCCGTCCCAACCCGTGCACGTCATCAGACGACGCGCTTGCGGCCCCAGAGGAAGACAAAGACCGTGAGGGCGGCGGTCAGGGCGAAGAGGATCGAGGCGCCCAGCCACTGCATGCCGCTCATCTGCGAGAAGGGGAGGTAGTCCACCGCCCAGCCCACGATGCCCTTCTGCTGCTGGCAGGCCGCGACGGCCTCCTCCGGCCCGGCGTGTACGCAGGTGCTCCAGCCGAGGGTCTCCCCGGACGCCGTGACGTACGACTGGTCGATCTGATAGGCGGCGGCGGGCGGGCTCGGGGCGCCGACGTCGACACCGGTGTCGGTCGTGATCCTGAGGACATGGCCGAGATCGAGCCGGTAGGAGCTCCAGGCCACCTGGACGGCGACCGCGAAGAAGAAGGTCACGACCATGGCGATCAGAGTGCGGCGCAGGAGCAGGCCGATCGCGACGCCGCCGATGACGGTGAAGAGCGCGAGTGCGACAGGCACGGGCCCGGTGGTGTCGAACGCCTGGCCGGAGGTCCAGTCCATGACGGAGCTCTGCCGGCTGACCGGCGCCCACCACCGGCCGAAGGCGAAGGACAGGGCGACGGTGCAGACCACGACCACCAGGGCGCTGATGCCGATCTTGGCGGCGAGCCAGCGGGCGGGCCGGGCGGCCTGAGTGGTGACGAGCTTGGCCGTGCCGCTCTCCAGGTCGCCGGCGAGCAGCGGGGCGCCGAGGAAGACCCCGAGAAGGACGGGGACGAAGCCGAGCCCGTAACCGGCCTTCAGGAGCTCGGAACTGTACGGGCTGATGTCCTCCATCCACCGGTCGGGACCCGATGCGGGCCAGCCCTTCGCGGCGAGGTGGTCGAGCAGGCCGGCGCGCTGGTAGAGCATCCAGGCCACGGCGAGGGCCGTCAGGGCCAGCAGCGTCCAGAAGGCGGCACGGTGCTGGCGCCAGACGAGCCAGATCATCCCGCTCAGCCGGGGGCGGCGGGCGCCGCGGTCGGCGGCGGCGGGCTCGGACGGTGCGGAGGAGGTCGCGGTCAGGTTGCTCATGCCGCCGCCCCCCGACCCTGCGTGCCGTACGACACACCCGGTATCTGGGCCACCGGACTGATCAGCGGCGGCACGTGCGGCGAACGCAGATAGGCGAGCAGGAGTTCCTCCAACTGCGGGCTGTGGGACTGCCACTGGTCACCGACCGGGCCGTCCGGGCGGATGAGGGCGGTGGCCTGCCGCCCGCTGGTGCGGTACTCGATCACGGTGTGGCGGGCCAGTTCGGCCGGAACGCCGGCGCCACCGTCGGCGACGCCCTGCAGCAGCAGATGGGCGCTGCGGATCTCGTCCACGTCACCGGCCACCCGCAGGCCGCCGCCGGAGATGACCAGCAGGAAGTCGCAGACGCTCTCCAGCTCGCTGAGCATGTGGGAGGACATCAGCACCGTGGTGCCGTGCTCGGCGGCCTCGGCCATCAGGGTGGTCATGAGCTCGTGGCGCACCAGCGGGTCGAGGTCGGACATCGGCTCGTCGAGAAGCAGCACATCGGGCCGCTTGCCGAAGGCGAGGGCGAAGGCCACGCGGGTGCGCTGACCGCCGGAGAGGGTGCCGACCTTCGCGTCCATCGGCACGTTGCCCGCCCGGACGATCTGCTCGGCGGCCCGCTGGTCCCAGCCCGGGTTGAGCTCGCGGCCCAGCCGCAGCGTCTCGGCCACCGTGAACCGGCGGAACAGCGGCTTCTCCTGGGCGAGGAACGCCGTGCGGCGTCCCGCCTCCGCCGACTGGGGCTGCGCGCCGAACACCGTGAGGGTGCCCTCGGTCGGCTCCAGCAGATTGGCGGCGATCGACATCAGCGTCGTCTTGCCCGCGCCGTTGGGGCCCACGAGCCCGCAGATCCGGCCGGCCGGCAAGCGGAACGAGCAGTCCCGCAGGGCCCAGCCGCGCCGGTACTTGCGGCCGACTCCATGAGCCTCGATCGCCGACTCCTCCACCGGGCCGCCCCTGTCCATGGGGTCCGTGGCGTCACGCACTGGTCATCCTCTTTTCCCGACCTTCCGGTGTCCCGTCGGCCGCCGTCGCACCGGCGTACCGCTCCTGCAGGACGGCCGCGACCAGCGCGGCGACGTCCTCCCGTTCCAGACCCGCCTGCTGGGCCCGGGTCATCCACGCCTCCAGTTCCCCGCGCAGCGGGGAGTCGGCGCCCGCCTGGGGGCGGGCCAGTGAGCGGCGGATGAAGGTGCCGAGTCCCGGCCTCGGCTCGACCAGCCCCTCGCGTTCCAGTTCGCGGTAGGCCTTGAGCGTGGTGTTCGGATTGACGGCGCTGGTCTCCGCGACCTCCTTGGCGGTGGGCAGCCGGTCCCCCGGCATCAGGACGCCCAGCCGCAGGGCCTGTTTGGTCTGCTGGACGATCTGCTGGTAGGCGGCGATCCCGCTGCGCCTGTCGATGCGGAACTCCACGAGGCTTCAACACCCTTTAGCTACTCGATTAGTGGAATGATGATGAGAGGGCGAGGCGAGCCGTGTCAAATGAGGTGGCCGCCAGCGCGCCTCGGGACGGAACCGTGACATCCGCGCGGGGGGACGGCGCGGCCCGCACAGCACGAAGGCCCCGGGGAGCCGGGGCCTTCGTGCGGACGGGAGGAGGGATCAGCGGTTCATGAGGCCGGGGCCGCGGTCGCCGGATCGGCCTTCCAGGCGCTGACGCCGAGCTTCCCCGTGGTGCCGAGGTCGATTTCCGGGACCACCATCACCGCGGGGGCGCCGGGTGTCGCCCGCACCCTCGCATAGGGGGCCAGCACCGGCGTGCCGTCGGTGACGGTGTTGCGCCACATCAGGCCCGCGGTCGCGCTCTGTCCCGGCTCCAGGGTGACGGGGCGGGGCGCGTCGTCGAAGCCCGGCACGAGGGCGACACCTCCGCCACCGCGCACGACCTCGACGCCCGTGACGGGCTCGTGCTCCTCGTCGAGGAGCTGGACCAGCGGATAGCCCTCGACGCGGCGGAGATGTGACGAGCAGTTCTCCAGGCGCAGCCCCACCACCCGCAGCCCCATGGCGGCGTCGCCGTCGTCGGCGGTGAGCCGCAGCCCGGACAGCGGGCAGACGCCTGCCGCGGCGGGCGCCTCGTCCGTCGGGACGCTCCTGACCTTGACGACGCGCACCCGTTCCACGGTGGACCGCGGTGTGAGCGGTGCGGCCAGGTCGGCCTCACTCCGCACCGTGCGGCCGGGCGGAACCGCGGACACCCGTGTGCGGCTCGTCCGCCAGGGCCCGCCCGGCACCTGCGGTGAGCCCGAACGTGACGGTGTAGGTGAGGAGTTCGCCGGCGTGGTTGGTCACGCGGAACACGACGTGGAACGGGGGGCCGGGGCAGTGGGCGGGCCGGCCGCTCACGGCGGTGATCTCGACGTCGCCGTCCCCCTCGGGCTCGGCGCTGACCGGCACGGCCGAGGGGGCGCAGGCACCGCGGTCGTCTCGGTGCGGGCTATCGCAGGCCGTGGCGAGGAGCAGGGCACCGGCGAGCACGGCCGGGAGGAAGAATGCGGGGGTGCGCATCCGGCGATGCCATCAGGCCGCCGCCCCTCCCGGCCGTGGCGGACGCCACAATTCCCGTCACATGACTGTCACAAGGGCCGCGGCCGGGCCGGGTTCAGCGGGAGGCGGCGCTGTCGATCCAGGCGACGACGGCGCTGACGGTAGCGTCGTCGAGCTGCCGGGCGAGGGTGTGCACGGCGTCGCTGTCCCCGGGGAGCGGTGGCACCCCGGCCGCGATGAGCGCGGCGTGGAGCTCGACCCAGCGCGCGTCGACGGCGGCCAGGTGTGCCCCCAGCGGGGCGCCACCCAGTGACTGCTGCGGAGTATCGAGAAGGCTCATGGTGTTTCCCCTCGGACCTCGGACGGTGTCGACCGGACTCGCCGTGCAGGACAGCCCCGTCGCGCCCACCGGTTGCGCCACGCCGCCGACTTCACCCGTCCGGCCCTCACCGCGCCCGCCGGGACCTGTGCCGAACGGATGACGTTCGCCGGTCCGGCGACGCGGGCGGCGCGGCAGAGGGCATGGCGTACCCCAGTGCGTGACCCACCTCGGTGCGGGGCCTGCCCCAGGGCCCGGGCCCGCGTCCCACGGAAGGCATCAGATGATCGACAGGCGGACCTTCGGCACGATCGCCGGCACGGGAGCGGTCGCGGCCGCGCTGGGGATCGTCACCGGATGCGCGACGACCGGCCCGGCCGGGGACAAGCCGGCGCCGCCTATGGACCCCGGCAAGGAACGGCCGGGCGGCACCGAGGCGTTCGGCCCGCTGAAGCAGGTGGAGGCCGGGGTGCTGGACGTCGGCTACGTGGAGGCCGGACCGGCCGACGGGCCCGCGGTGATCCTCCTCCACGGCTGGCCGTACGACATCCACAGCTACGCCGCCGTCACGCCGCTGCTGGCCGCGAAGGGGTACCGGGTGATCGTCCCCTACCTGCGCGGCCACGGGACGACGCGCTTCCTGTCCCGCTCGACGCCGCGCGACGCGCAGCAGGCGGTGTTCGCCCTGGACATCCTCGCGCTCATGGACGCCCTGGGCATCAAGAAGGCGGTCCTCGCCGGCTTCGACTGGGGGTCGCGGACCGCCGACATCATCGCGGCGCTGTGGCCCGAGCGGGTCAAGGGGCTCGTCTCGGTGACCGGTTACCTGATCACCGACCGCGAGGCGAACAAGCAGCCGCTGCCGCCGAAGACCGAATGGGCGTGGTGGTACCAGTACTACTTCGCCACGGAACGGGGACGGAAGGGCCTGGAGCGCAACCGGCACGATCTGGCCCGGCTCGTCTGGACGTTCAACTCCCCGACGTGGGGCTTCGACGACGCCACGTTCGACCGCACCGCGGCGGCCTTCGACAACCCCGACTACGTCCCCATCGTCATCGGCAACTACCGCTGGCGGCTGAGCCTGGTCGAGGGCGAGCCGCGCTACGACGACATCGAGGCGCGGCTCGCCCGACAGCCCGTCGTCACCGTGCCCACGATCACCCTCGACGGGGCGGTCGATCCCTTCACCCCGCCGGGCAACGGCTCGGCCTACCGGGCCAAGTTCACCGGGAAGTACGCGCACCGCACACTGCCGGGCATCGGGCACAACGTGCCGCAGGAGGCGCCCGCCGCCTTCGCCCGGGCCGTGGTGGACGTCGGACGGCTCTGAGCGGCCCCGGGCCGCGGCGACGGAAGCGACCGCCGCCGGCGGGGGTCGGGCGCGCGCCGAGCGAGCGTCAGGGGTCGACGCCGAGTCGGCGCGGCCCGGGCGGCGGCTCGCCGGGGCTCAGCCGACGCACTCCTGCTTGTCGGCCCGCGACTGCGGGATGGTCTCAGGGAGCCGGTCCGGCTCGGCGAGCGGATTCCCGGCGCCCAGGTAGTCGCCGCCGAGGGTCAGGGTCATGTTCGCGCCGGAGGTGGCGTCGTCCGCGCCGGTGGCGTCGTCCGCCGCGGGGTCGTCCGCCGCGGGGCGCAGGGCGGAGGCGGGCAGCCCCATCATCGCGGCCAGGGCCCGGGCCTGGTCGGCCTGGTCGGGCGCGTACTCCAGGGTGGTGCGGTCCTGCTTGCCGCCGCCGGCGTTGCCGCCGTTGGTGGCGTGGGTGACGCCCTTGGTGTTCTGCAGCCACTGCAGGGTCTCCTGAGCCGCGCCCTGGGGGCCGCCGCCGTTGAACACGTCCACCCGGACCTGCGACGGGTCCGCCTTGGGGCCGCGGAGCTTGCTGTCGGCGGCCGCGGGCTTCTTCTTCGGCTTGGTCAGCGAGACGTCGTCCTTGATCGCTTTGAAGAGCGCGGGCGCCCTTGTGTCGTCCACCACGACCGTCGCGTGCCTCGTCCCCTCGGCCGGGTTGTCCTTGACCGGGAGCGTCGTGAAGGTGATGTGCTCGGGATCGACCCGGCTCAGGTCCTTGGCGAGCTCGGTGAGCTTCGCGACGCCGCCGATGCCGGTGTCCACCGTGAGCGACTTGGTGGCCGCGTTCGCCAGCTTGAAGAGCTTCGTGGGGTCGGTGAGGGTGTCGCCGGACTTCATCTGGCGGATCATCGACGCCAGGAACTGCTTCTGCAGGTCGATGCGGTCCAGGTCGCTGCCGTTCTTCAGGGAGTGCCGGGTCCTGACGAAGGCCAGGGCCTGCTCGCCCTGGACCTTGCTCGGCCCCGCCGGCAGGTCCAGATGGGAGCCCTCGCCGTCGCGGGTCGTGTCCTTGATGGGGTGGGTGAGGCAGACCGGCACCCCGCCGACCGCTGTGGACAGGGTCTTCACGGCCTCGAAGTTGACCAGGACGAAGTGGTCGACCGGCAGGCCGGTGATCTCCGTGACGGTCCGCATGGTGCAGCCCGGGTCGCGGCCCGACTGGCCCAGGCTCTCGTTGAAGCGCGGGCTGAACCGCCCCTGCGGCGTCCCGGGGATCGTCTTGGTGGAGCCGTCCTTCTGCTTGGTCGGGCAGTCCGGGATGCCGGTGACCATGTCGCGCGGGATGCTCATCGCGGTCGCGTTCGACCGGTCCTTCGCCACATGGAAGAGGATCGTGGTGTCGGCGTGGCCGACGCTCCCGGCGTCCCCGTACTTCGCGCCGAGGCCCTGGCGGCTGTCGGTGCCGATGACCAGGATGTTCACCGCTTCCTTGCTGGTCGCGTTCTTGCTGCCGGCCGTGCCGACGTCCACGGTGGCGATGTTGCCGTCGAAGTGCCGGTAGAGGAGGTAGGCGCCGGCGCTGCCCCCGAGCACCAGGAATCCGAGCGTCCCCGCCGTCCACATCAGCACCCTGCGCTTCACGGACCGCTTCGCCCTGCGGGAGGGCGGGGCGCCGGCGCGGCGCCGTCCGCCCGGGGCGGGAGCGGGCGGCCGCTCCTCGGGGCGCGCCCGCCCGCCCTGCCGCGGTACCTGCCGCCCGCCCTGCCGCGGCACCGTGGGGGCCGGAGGGGCGTCGGAGGGCAGTCGCAGCCGGTAGGCGCCGGTGTCCGGGTCGAGGACCCACTGGTCGGCGGGGTCGATGCCGCTTCCGTCGTGCCTGTCCATGGTCGTACGGGTCCTCCGTCCGCGCCCGGACGCCGCCCCCCCGCGGCGTTCCCCGGTCGTCGCCTGTCTGGTCGGTCGCCCCGCGGCAGGGCCGGGGCAACCGACCAGACCTCCGACGACGGCGCATGGTTGTACCCGATGCGACACCCGTCGTACGGAGGAAGGGGCGCGGGCGATCCGCCTCTTCGTCCACAGGCTGTGGAGGAAAAGGCGGAACACAGCGGCCGCGGCGTCCTCGCGCCGACCTGCGGGCACGCACCAGGAGCGGTAGATGTGGAGGTGGGGCCGGGCAGCCCCGTGCTGGAGGCGGGCCGGAGAGGACGGGCGAGAACGGCGACGGATGGCGATGCGGGACTCGAGCGGCGACGACGATGCCGAGGGCGGCTTCCCTCCCCGGCCCGATCCGACCGTCCCGGCCACGGCCGTCGTCGACGCCCACGGCGTCGTCACGGGCTGGAGCAGCGAGGCCGAGCGACTGCTCGGGTACGGGCACGCCGAGGTCGTGGGGCGGCCCGCGGTCCGGCTCCTGGGCACGGAGGCCGACCGCTCCACCGAGTGGTTCCTCGCGACGCCCTTCGGCCGGGGCGGCAGCTCGCTGCTGCGCCGCCGGGACGGCCGCCCGCTGGAGGTCTCCGTGCGCATCTACCCGTCGTTGGACGTGCTCGGCCGGCCGCAGCGCCTCATCGTGCTCTCGCCGGTGGACCGGCGGCGCTGGGGAGCGGTGGACGGCCTGGTCGAGGATGCCTTCGACCAGGCCATCCTGCCCATGGCGATCTTCGACGACGAGCTGCGGACGCTGCGCACCAGCCTGGGCATGCGGCGCGAGGCCGGACGCACCGAGGAGCAACTGCGGGGCCAACGCCCCTCGGAGTTCCTGCCCGGCAGCGCGGGAGAGGCCCTCGATGAGGGCGTGCGGCGCGTCCTGGCCAGCGGGGAGGCGAGCGACCTCCACCCGCGCGTCCGCTCACGCGCGGCACCGGTGCCGCGCACCTGGACGATCACGCTCTCCCCCGCTCAGCGACCCGCTGCGGCACACCCCGCGCGTCCAGCTCACCGCCGTCGACACCACCCCACGACTCCACCCTTGTCGTCGAGGTCTCCGACGGCAGCGGCACCGCCCCCCACCTGCGCCGGGCCCGGGTCTTCGACGAGGGCGGACGGGGGCTGCTGCTGGTGGCCCAGGTCACCGGACGCTGGGGCACGCGCCACACCCAGGAGGGCACGACGATCTGGGCGGAGGTCGCCCTGACCGACGCCTGAGGAGGGCCGGCCCCCCCCCGGAGGTCGCCGGCAAGACGAAGGGAGAGGTGCTCATGTGCCGATGGCTCGCCTACACGGGAACGCCCATGCTGCTCGACGACATGCTCTACAAACCGCGGCACTCCCTGATCGACCAGAGCCTGCACTCCCGATTGGGCGTGGAGACGACCAACGGGGACGGCTTCGGCATCGGCTGGTACGCCACGGACCACCTGGACACCCCGGCGATCGTCCGGGACGTCGGGCCCGCGTGGAACAACCGCAACCTGCGGGAGATCTCGCGCCACGTCACCTCGCCGCTGTTCTTCGCCCACGTACGGGCGTCGACGGGCACCGCGGTCCAGCAGACCAACTGCCACCCCTTCCGGCACGGCCGCTGGCTGTGGATGCACAACGGCGAGATCACCGACTTCCACCGGCTGCGCCGCGACCTCTCGCTCGCCGTCGACCCGGTGCTGTTCTCCGCCATCGAGGGCTCGACGGACACCGAGGTGATGTTCCTGCTCGCGCTCACCTTCGGCCTCGACCAGGACGTACCCGGCGCCGTGGCGCGGATGGCGGGGCTGGTGGAGCGGACCGGCCGCGAGCACGGGGTCGAGTTCCCCGTCCAGATGACGGTCGCGGTCTCCGACGGGGAGAGCCTGTGGGCCTTCCGCTACTCCACCGAGCACGCGTCGCGGTCGCTGTTCCACAGCGGCAAGGTGGACTCGCTGCGCGAGCTGCACCCGGACCTGTGGTTCCTGCGGGGCGCGTCGGAGGAGACCCGGCTCGTGGTGTCCGAGCCCCTGGGCGACCTGCCGGACGTCTGGCAAGAGGTCCCCGAGAGCACCGTCCACGTGGTGGGGCCCGGGCAGGACAAGGTGATGCCCTTCGAGCCCGCGCCCCCCGGCGGGGTCGCGGCATGACGCGGGTCACGGGAACCCGCGGGGGCCGGACGGACAGCCGACAGAGGTGACCACTGAAGTACGTACCCGGGTACGGGACGGGGACCCCGCCGCCTTCGCGGAGCTGTTCGACGCGTACGCCCGTACCGTCTACAACCACGCCTTCCGGCTGACCGCCGACTGGTCGGTCGCCGAGGACGTGATGTCGGCCACCTTCCTGGAGGCCTGGCGGCTGCGGGAGCGCGTCGATCCCGAGGGGGGCTCGCTGCGGCCGTGGCTGCTGGGTGTCGCCACCAACCTCGCGCGCAACCACTGCCGCGGCAACCGCCGTTACCGGGCCGCGATCGCCGCCGGCGCCCAGGCCGGGGCGGCCGCGCTCGAGGTGCCCGACCACGCCGACCTGGTGGCCGGCCGGGTCGACGACCGGCGCCGTCTCGCGGTCGTGCTCACCGCCCTCGCCCGGCTGCGCCGCCCCGAGCGCGAGGTGCTGACGCTGTGCCTGTGGGAGGGCCTGGAGTACGCCGAGGCCGCCGAGGCCCTCGGCATCCCGGTCGGCACCGTGCGCTCCCGCCTGTCCCGGGCCCGCACGAGGCTGCGCAGGCTCGCCGACGCGGAAAGGGAACCCGCGGCTCGCCGCCGACAGACAGAAGGGGACCGCGCGAACGCGGTCCGGCCCGCACAGGAAGGAACCCGATGAACGCCCATCCCTCGGAATGGGAGGAGACCGCCCGTCTCCTGCCGCGCGTGGAGCGGGATCTTCCGGCGGACCGTCACCAGCTGCACAAGGAGCGCCTGATGACCCGGATCCACGAGGACCTCACCGCGAGCCGCGGCCCGTCCCCCGCCGCCACCCGCGCGCCCGCGCGCCGCAACCCGTTCCTGCGCCGCATGGTCCTCGTCCCGCTGGCCGCGGGCGTGCTGGCCGGGGCCCTGGCGACCGGCCTGTACGTGTTCGGCGGCGCGGACCCCACCGGCGCGGGCGGCGGCTCCAGGACCCCCGCCACGGGCCCCGCCCTGACCACCCGCCTGGGCGCCGCGGACCCGGAGGGCGCCGCCCGCCTGCTGGACACCGTCTCGCTGGCCGCCGCCGAGTCGCCCGCCGCGCCGGTGGGCGAGGGCCAGTACGTCTACATCGAGTCGAAGTCGGCCGGCACCGTCGTGCGGCACGTGCACGGCACGACCAGCCTGGCCGGCACCCCGCTGCACCGGCGCCAGTCATGGGAGTCCCGCGACGGCAGGGACGGCTGGCTGATCGAGCCCGGCACCACCGGCCCGGGGGGCAGGACGCTGGCAGGCGCCGACGAGCACGGCGACGTACCCCGGCCGACCCTCAACGCGCCGAGCTACGACTACCTCGCCACCCTGCCCACCGACCCCCGCGCGCTCCTGGCCAGGATCTACGAGGAGACGAAGGGCATGGGCGACAGCCCCGACCAGGAGGCCTTCACCACCATCGGCGACCTGCTGGGCGAGAGCTACCCGCCGGCCGCACTGACCGCGGCGCTCTACAAGGCTGCCGCCCGGATCCCCGGCGTGGTCGCCGTGGACGACGCGGTGGACGCCACCGGGCGGCACGGCGTCGCGGTGGCACGGCTGGACGAGGCCAGCGGGCAGCGCACGGAGTGGATCTTCGACCGGAAGACCCACGTCTTCCTCGGCGAGCGCACCGTCCAGGCCGAGCCGGACCCCGACGGGGTCGTGCCGCGCGGCACGGTCGTCTTCACCAGCGCGGTACTGACCCGCGCCGCCGTCGACGGCGTCAGGCAGCTGCCGGGCGCCGCGCGCTGAGCCCCGGTCAGTGGGGCGGGGGCGGGGGGAGCGTCGTCACGTCCGGGGCGGCCTCGGGCCACACCAGGAGGACCGGGCAGGGCGCGTGGTCGACGACGAAGCGCCCCGCGGGGCCCAGGCTCCGCGGCCCGAGCCGTGCCGGGTCGCCGTCGCGGGCCATCACCAGCAGATCGGTCCCGGCCGCGGCGGCGACCACCTCCCGCTCCACCCGGCCCTCCCGCTCCTCCCGCCGGCACGGGCGGCCCAGCCGCCGGGCGGCGGCGTCCAGCAGCCGTGCGGCGCACTCCGCCTCGAGGTCCTCCAGCCGGGCGCCCGGGTCGTGCTCCGGGTGGCCGCGGCCCAGCAGCCCGGCGTAGGCGGCGTGCGCAAGACCGGGGACGTCCAGGCCGCTGACGTGCAGCAGGAGGACGTCGGCGTCCTCCGGGGCGTGCATGCGGACGGCGTCGACGCAGGCGGGCCAGGTTCCTTCGGTGACCCAGGCGGTCACGATCACGGACATCAGCCTCCGAGGACGTGCAGCGAACCCCACAGCGCCACCACCGCCAGGCCCAGCGCCGCGGGCACGGTGAGCAGGCCGAGGACGGTGAACTCCTTGAGGTCCACGTCGTGTTCGTGCTCGTGCACGATACGCCGCCACAGCAGGGTCGCCAGGGAACCCGCGTAGGTCAGATTGGGGCCGATGTTCACCCCAAGCAGGACGGCCAGGACCGCGCCGGGCCCGGCGGGTGCGGTCAGCGGCAGCAGGACCAGCACGGCGGGCAGGTTGTTGATCAGGTTGGCCAGGACGGCGGCGAGCGCCGCGACGCCGAGCAGCGCGGGCAGCCCGGTGCCGCCCGGCACGATCCGGCCCAGCGCGTCGGCGAGCCCGTTGTCGACCACGGCCCGAACCACCACGCCCAGCGCCAGCACGAACGCCAGGAACGGCACCCCGGCCGCCCCTGCCACGGCGCGCACCGTCATCCGCCGCCGCGCCACCGCCCGCAGCGCCAGCACCAGCGCCCCGGCCGCGGCGGCCCACGCCGGATCGATGCCGAGCGCCGGGGTGACGACGAAGCCCGCCAGTGTGCAGACCACCGTGACCAGGGCGAACACCGGCAGCGGCGGGGTCCCCGCACCATCCGGGACGGGGACGGCGGCCGCCAGGTCGGCGCCGAACCAGCGGCGGAAGACGACGTACTCGACCGCGATCGCCACCAGCCACGGCAGCACCATCAGCCCGGCGAAGCGGGTGAAGCTCAGCCCGCTGGCCGCGAACGCCAGCAGGTTCGTCAGGTTCGAGACGGGCAGCAGCAGCGAGGCGGTGTTGGACAGGTGCGTACAGGCGTACACGTGGGGCTTGGGCCGCACCCCCAGCCGCGCGGCGGTCGCGAACACCACCGGGGTCAGCAGCACGATCGTGGCGTCGAGGCTCAGCACCGCCGTCACCGCCGAGGCGAGCACGAACACCGCCCCGAGCAACCGCCGCGGCCGTCCCCGGGCCACCTCGGCCATCCAGGCCCCGCCGGCGCGGAACAGCCCCTCCTCGTCGCAGAGCTTGGCCAGCACCAGGACCGCGGCCAGGAACCCGATCACCGGCCCCAGCCGGGCGGCCTCCTCCCGCGCGTGCTCCAGCGGGATCGCCCCGCTCCCCACGGCCACCGCGGCGGCCGGGACGGCGATCACCGCCTCCGGAAGGCCGAACGGCCGGATCACCGCACCGGCGAGCACGAGGAGCAGCAGCGCGACGGACAGCGCCTCCGCGGTCGTGGTGTTCAGGGTTCTGTTCCTCCCAGGTGGGGCCGTGACGCCTCATGCAACCACGGCCCACGCGACGTCCCCGCACCGCGTGGGCCCGCGTATACGCACTGACGCCTGCCCGCTGCTGGAACGGCGACGTCCCCGCACCGCCTGGGCGCCGGCCGCCCCGGCCGGCGTACCGGCGCACCGCCCAGCACCGGTGCGGAGATGCCGACGCGGCACCGGGGCCCGCGCCGGGGCCGGGGCCGGGCGAGGCGGGGGGCCTCCCGCACCGCTCCCGAGGCGCCGTGGGAACCGCCTGCGCGCCACCCGCGCACCGCCCGGAACGGCGTTGCGGGCCCGGGTCCGGCCTCCCTACTTCTCCTCGTGCGTGCCCTCCACGAGCTCGGCCAGCGCCGCGGCGACGTGGGCCTCGGTGGTGGTCTTGTCGAGGCCGAGGGAGGTCAGCGGGCCGTCACCCGCCTCCAGTTCGAGGAGGGCGAGGAGGAGGTGCTCGGTGCCGATGTAGTTGTGGCCCAGGCGGAGTGCCTCGCGGAAGGCCAGTTCGAGGACCTTGCGGGAGCCGAGGTCGTACGGGACGAGTTCGGGCGCCTCGGCCACGGCCTCGGGGAGGGAGGCGGTCAGGGCGGCGCGGGCGGCGTCGAGGGTGACGCCCTGGGCCGCCATGGCACGGGCAGCGAGGGCGTCGGGTTCGCTGAGCAGCCCGAGGGCGAGGTGCTCGGGGCGGACTTCGGGGTTCGAGGCGGTCTTCGCCTCGGCGTGGGCGGCCATGACGACCTTGCGGGCGCGCGGGGTGAAGCGCGAGAAGCCCTGCGAGGGGTCGAGGTCGGGGGCGCCGGGGTCCTTGGGCACGAAGCGCTTCTGGGCGGCCTGCTTGGTCACGCCCATGCTCTTGCCGATGTCGGTCCACGAGGCGCCGGACCGCCGGGCCTGGTCGACGAAGTGCCCGATGAGGTGGTCGGCGACCTCGCCCAGGTGCTCGGCGGCGATGACGGCGTCCGCGAGCTGGTCGAGGGCGTCGCTGTGGGCCTTCTTGATGGCTTCGATCAGGTCATCGAGCCGGATCTGCTGCGTCATGCGTCAACTATAGGTTGACGCACGTGGGTCGTCAACCAGAAGTTGACGATCAGAGGATTAACCGGTGGTGCTCGCGCCGCCGCGTGCGTCAGCCTGGGCGCATGTCCCAGAACACCTCCGTCCTGCGGGAGTTGCACGCGTCCCTCGACCGGCGCAAGCGACCCGAGGACATCGCCGACCTCGCCCTCCGGCTGCTCGACGGCACCGTCCGTCAGCCCGCCCGCCGTACCCGGCGCGCGCTGGAGAAGGCCGCGAGCGGCTCGCTGAAGGCGCTGTGGCACGGCTACACCTCGATGTCGGAGGACTTCGCCCGGCCCGTCGGCGCCCAGCTCCAGCTGGCCCGCGCCGCGGAGCTGTTCCCCGGGCTGCCGGACGCCTCCGGGGATGATCCGGCGCAGGTGGAGGCGGCGATCCGGGCGGCCGGCGAGCGGATCGCCAAGCGCTTCGGGGCCAGCGACTTCCTCAGCGACCGCCTCGACCGGGCCGGGCGCGCGGAGGCCGGGCTCGGGGAGATGTCGAAGCGGCAGTACAACAAGCGGTTCCGGTTGCTGCGCCGCATGGAGGCCAAGCTGGCGCGCATCCTGGTCGAGCAGCGCAAGCGGGAGGTGACGCTGGCCGGCAAGAGCGGACTCGCCTATCGGCTGGCCTACGAGGAGTTCGCGGCCGACGCCCCGACCGCGGCCTTCGTCGCCTACCTCACCGCCCGCGCCAACCTGCGCAGCGAGTTCACCGTCTCGGGGCAGCAGCGCGCGTACGACGAGGTGGCGGACGCCCTGTTCGGCGAACTGCGGCGGCAGCCGCACCACACCAACTGGTACGCCGTCGCGCACGTCCACCCCACCGCCGAGGTGCTCGGCCACCTCGACGACCGACAGCGGGGGCGGCTGCTCGGGATCTGGTACCGCTTCCTGCTGGACGTCGCCGAGCTGCTCGAGACCGCATGGCGGCGGCAGCCCCTGGACCGGGCGACGATGATCGTGCGCCGCGGCGACGACTCGACCACCTGGAACCAGACCGCCCGGGCCTGGACCAAGGCCCGGACCCACTGGTTCGCGCTCCTGCGGGCCATGGACGCCGAAGAGCTCGTCGAGCGGCTCTGCCCCGGCAAGGTGCTGCTCCTGGTCGCCGCCGACGTGGCCGCCTGGCACCGTTCGACCGGCGGGGGACTCCATCCGGACACCGCGGTGTGGGCCGAGCTGCCGCCGCCCTGGGAGGTGCTGCGCGGCGAGGCGCAGTGCCCGCGCTCGCTGGTGGAGGAGGTCTGCCGGCGTCACGGCGTCGACCCCGTCGCGGGCGGCTGGACACAGCCGCGGCCGGCGGCGGCCCCGGCGCCCTTCCGGCCCACGCCGGAGCTCGTGCACGGAGTGGAGGTCGGCGACCCGGTGCTGGCCGGCGTCCTGCGGTCGGCGGGCCTCTTCTCGGGGCGTCCGCCCCGCCCGGCGGCGGAGGACCTCGGCGTCCGGGTGTGACCGAGGCGCCTCGACGGCCAATTGCGTTGACGCCCGGTCGCCGGGGCGGCCAGGATCGTGGCACCGACGAGGAAGCTCAGTGGTGGAGCAGCCGGCTCTTAACCGGCAGGACGCAGGTTCGAGCCCTGCCCTCGTCGGCCGCACGGGCACCGGGAAGCTCAATGGTGGAGCGCCCGGCTCGGGACCGGGGGGACGCAGGTTCGAGCCCTGCCCCGGTGTTCGTGCGGCCTGCCCGCGTCGCGCCCTCCGGACACGGCGAGAACCGGCTCGCACCGTCGTACGCCCGAGGTCCTGGGGCGCGTGCGCCTACCGGCGCACCTCACCGGGCCTCCGCCACCCGCTGACGGGCGGGAAGCGGGGCGAGGCGGAACGCCGGACAAGAAAAGGGGAAAACCCCCGGGCGGTCGTGGCCGCCGGGGGAGTTCCGGGAAAAGCTTTCCGCAGGCGATCAGTACGCCGAGTTGACGTTGTCGATCGTGCCGTAGACGTGAGCCGCGTAGTTGCAGGCTGCAGTGATGTTGGCGACCGGGTCGTAGATGTTCCACGAGGTGCCGGGAACGTGGTACGTCTTGAAGGTCGGGTCGATCACCTGCATCAGACCCTTGGAGGGAATTCCCTTGGCCGCGTTCGAGTCCCAGCCGTTGATGGCGTTCGGGTTTCCCGAGGACTCGCGCATCAGGTTCTTGTAGATCCCGTTGTAGGTGCCCGGAATGCCGTGGGCGCGCATCACTGCCAGGGACTCGTTGATCCACGTGCTGACGGAGCCCGACTGCGCCGCGGGGGCGGCGGAGGCGGCGGGGGCCATGGCCACGCCACCGGCGACGACGGCGACGCCGGCGGCGGCGCAGCCGAGGGAGATCTTCTTGGCCTTGGCGACGCGGTTGAGCTTCGACATAGCGGAGATCTGCATTCGAGTAATTCCTCTTCCGTGGGGTACGCCATGAATTGTTGGCCGACTTAAATCCCGAGGTCAATGCACCCCTGCTACTAAGGGGATTAGTTGTGGGACCAGGGACGAAAGTCCCGGCGCTCAGGCGCGGGAAGGGGATGATGCGACGCGATCTACTAAGGAACCCCGAAAGTGGCGTACGCCATGTCGGCCACGTCACATACCGGACCGAACAAATCGCCCATTACGTGACGCAGGCCATGTGGCCCGCGTCACTTATCGGGCCGGATATCGACGCTGCGGTGACAGCGCATGAACACGGAGCGAGGAATTCCGGTCCGCAGAGCCGGCGGCCGCCCCCGAGCGCACCGGGCCCGGGGGCGACGAGGCGCTCCGACCGCGCTATGCCGAGGGGGCCGCGGCGATCACGACCGTCGCGTACAGCTCCTCCGACACGGCCACCCGCGCCTCCAGCCCGGCCCGCGAGACCGCGGCGACCGCCGCCCCGGCCTGCTCCTCGCCGGTCTCGAAGAGGAGCCGCCCACCCGGCGCGAGCCACGCGGGCGCCGCCGCGGCGACCCGGCGGAGGACGTCCAGGCCGTCGGCCCCGCCGTCGAGGGCGACACGGGACTCATGATCGCGGGCCTCCGGGGGAAGGAGGGCGACCGCCGCGCTGGGGACATACGGCACGTTCGCGACCAGGACGTCGACGCGGCCGCGCAGCCGCGCGGGAAGAGGGTCGTAGAGGTCTCCCTCGTGGACGTGGACGTCGCCCTCCGCCGCCGCGAGGTTGCGACGGGCGCACGTGACCGCGGCCGGGTCGATGTCGGCCGCGTGCAGCACGGGGCGGTCGAGCGTGGCGGCCAGGAAGGCGCCCACCGCGCCCGAGCCGCAGCACAGGTCGACCACGACGGCGCCGGGCCGGCCCAGGGCGCGCCCGAGCGCGGCTGCCTCTCGCGCGAGGAACTCCGTACGGCGGCGGGGGACGAAGACCCCGGGGCCGACCGCGATCCGCAGCCCGCAGAACTCGGCCCAGCCCAGCACATGTTCGAGTGGGAGCCCGGCGACCCGGCGCTCCACCATGGCGGCGAGTTCGGCGGGTGTCCGGGCGGTGGACAGCAGCAGTTCGGCCTCGTCCTCGGCGAACACGCAGCCGGCCGCACGGAGCGCGGAGACGACGGCGGAGGGGGAGCCCGGCACGGAAGGAGCGGAGCCGGCGGGCGGCGGACCGGAAGAGCCGGAGGCGGAGGAACCGGAGGGGGAGGAACCGGAGGACGCGGGTGGAGCGGAGGACATGGAGGCCTTTCGGGGCGCCGCGGGGCGCTCTCGACGGCCTAGGACGTCGTCCGGACCTGGAGGCCGCGGGAGGAGAGCACCCAACCTGACATGGCGGTTATGGGTCTCACCTCCTCGGTACGTCCGCTGCTGGGGACGGTTACGTTACCGGAGCCCCGGCGCCGCGCCCACCCCCAGGCCGCGACGACGGCGGGTGGGTCGTCGGCGTGGAAACGCAGGACGCGGGCCGCCACCGGCGCGCCCAGGGGGCGCAGGAACGTCACGGACTCGTCCCGTTCCCCGGCAGCCGTGGTCTGCCCGCCGACGATCAGGTCGACGGCGCCGCGACAGGGTCGAGGAGCGGACGGCGGACGAGAGAGGAGCCCGGCGGGTGCCGGGCGGCGGCGGGGACCCTTTCGCGACCGCGCTACGTCAAAGACGCGTCAGACACGTCAGAGCGGAAAGGATGCCTCCATGCGTCATACGGCAGCCGCGGCCGTGGCGGTGACCGCACTCCTGCTGGCCGGCTGCGGCACGCAGTCCGGCGGCGGCCCCACGGGCCCGATCCCCAGCAGTTCCCCGAGCGGCACCGGAACCGCCGGTCCCGGGAGCGGTACCGGGACGGGGACAGGGACCGGTACGCCGAGAACCTGCGCGGCCGCGGTCGCGCTCACCGCCGGGGACACCGGCCGTACCGTCTGCGTCACCCCCGGCGGCACGATCCGCGTCACCCTCGACGGCACGCCGGACCGCCCGTGGTCCCCCGTCACCAGCGAGGGCGGCGTCCTCACTCCCATCAACGCGGGCATCGGCGCCCCCCGCGGCGACACCATCGCCGCCTATCGTGCCGTCGCCCCCGGCACGGCGCGGCTGCACGCCACCCAGCCGCTGTGCCCCACTCCCACCGCCCCGGACCAGGTCGCCTGCCTGGCCCTGCGGGACTGGACGGTGACCGTGCGGGTCGCGGGCGGCTGAACGCGCCGTCCCCCGAGAGCCGCCCGGGCCGGCCGAAACGGCCCGGCCGGCCTTTCCCGCACCGGCCCGCGGGATGGCTCAGGCCTCGCCGGCCTCGAGCAGGTTCGCGGCGGCGCCGACGATCCTCGGGTCGGGCACGCCCACGACCTCCTCGTCCTTGTCGCAGTAGTCGAAACGGCACAGCACCGTGCGCATCGCCTCCACACGGGCCCGCTTCTTGTCGTTGCTCTTCACCACCGTCCAGGGCGCCTGCTCGGTGTCGGTCTCCCGGAACATCGCGACCTTGGCCTCGGTGTAGTCGTCCCACCGGTCCAGGGAGGCCAGGTCCATCGGGCTGAGCTTCCACTGCCGCACCGGGTCGACCTGGCGGATGGTGAAGCGGGTCCGCTGCTCGTCGCGCGACACGGAGAACCAGAACTTCACCAGATCGATGCCGTCGTCCACGAGCATCCGCTCGAACGCGGGCGCCTGCCGCATGAACCGCTGGTACTCGTCCTCCGTGCAGAAGCCCATGACCCGCTCCACCCCGGCCCGGTTGTACCAGGACCGGTCGAAGAGCACGATCTCCCCCGCGGTGGGCAGGTGCTCGACGTACCGCTGGAAGTACCACTGCCCGCGTTCGCGCTCGGTCGGCTTCTCCAGCGCCACCACCCGCGCCCCGCGCGGGTTCAGGTGCTCGGTGAAACGCTTGATCGTCCCGCCCTTGCCGGCCGCGTCGCGCCCCTCGAAGACGATCACCAGCCGCCGGCCGGTCTCCTTGATCCAGCTCTGCAGCTTCAGCAGCTCTATCTGCTGGAGCCGCTTGTGCCACTCGTACTCCTTGCGCTCCATGCGGAAGGAGTACGGGTAGTTCTCGCGCCACGTCTCGACCGGGGAGCCGTCCGGGCGGATCAGCACGGGGTCGTCCTGGTCGGTGTAGTCGACCTGCATTCCTGCGAGCAGATCCACGTCCGCGGGGTGCGGGAGTGTCGTCATGTCGGCTCTCGCTTCCGGGTCTGCACGAGCGCGCATGGGAGTTTCCACGGTAACGCCGCCACCCGCCCCGCAGTCCAGGGCCGGGGGCCTCACGGCCGGCAGCGTTCCAGGCCCGCGGGGCTGTAGCAGGGGAGGTGGCCGTGGGCGGTCACGACGTCCTGGCCGGCGCCGCGGATCATGAAGGTGAGGAAGCTGCCGGCGAGGGAGCCGATGGCGGGGCGGTCGTAGGTGTAGGCGTACTCGATCTCCGTGAAGGGGTAGCTGCTGTCGCCGATGGCGGCCGGGGTGGGGGTGCGGCCGTTGACGGCCAGGGCGTGCAGGCCCGTCGCGGCGGTGGCGGCGCGCAGTTCGCCGTAGCCGATGGCGCCGGGCAGGCGGGCGACCGTCGCCATGACCTGGTCGGTGCTGTCCAGCTCGCAGCGGACGACCCTGTCCTCGGGGGAGTTGCGGTGGAGGCAGTCACGCGAGGTGAAGGCGGGCTCGCCGCGGCCGTCGAGGACGTGCCGGCGGAACAGGTCGCGGGTGCCGGAGTCGGCGTTGCGGCTGACCAGGAGAACGGGCAGGTCCGGACCGCCCAGTTCGCTCCAGTTGACGACGGAGCCGCTGAACACCCGGCGTATCTGGTCGGTGCTCAGGTTGGTGAGGGGAACGTCGTCGCTCACGACCAGCGCGAAGGCCGCGACGGCGACCCGCTGCTCCTCCAGGCGGGAGGCGCCCTCCGGTTTGGGGCCGTCGGAGAGGGCGACGACGTCCGGGGCCCGGCTGTCCGCCAGTTCGCGGACGCCCTCGTTGCTTCCGTGCGCGTCGACCGTGATCCGCGCGTCGGGGCAGTCGGCGGTGTAGCGGCGGGCGAGTTCGCTGACGACCGGGGCGAAGGCGGTGGAGCCGGTGACGGTGAGCTGTCCGGTGGCGCACCCGATGGGCGGCGGCGCGTCCTCGCGGACGACGATGATGCCGGCCAGGACGGTCACGCAGAGGGAGAGCAGGATGGTGAGCCACCGGGCGGCCCGGCTGAACAGCGGCGGTGCGGAGTCGACCGGCATGGCCTTGTTGGGAACCACCACACCGTCGCGGATGCCTCCGGTGACCCGTACGTCGCCGCCGACATGGCCGCCGGTGAGGAGCACGAGCAGCTTGAAGTGCTGGCCCCGGTTGAGGGGCACCCGCGGCAGGTGGATGACGTTGCCCTGGTGGCGCATGCCGCCGTTGTCCCCGGCCGGGGCGAAGTGGTCCATCAGGGGGCCGGAGTCGGATTCGGTGACGGCGACGCCCCGCACAGTACGGCCGGCGAACACGACGGTGAGCGCGCGGCCGGGATCGCGGTTGGTGTAGTCGGTGTCGGTGACGGCCGCACCGCCGTCGTTCTCGACGCGGATCAGGACCAGTGTGGCGTCCGACATGTCGGGGAGGTCGTTGAAGAGCCCGAGCCGTACGTTGGGGGCGCCGCCCCCTCCGTCGGGGTCGTCGCTGCCGATGGGGGTGTCCATCTGGACGCGGTAGCCGATGCGCCGCCGACGCGGCACCCGGCGCTCGTACCAGACCACCCCGACGGACACCGCCACGCCGATCAGCGCGGTCAGCACCGCCACCACGTTGTCGGCGCTCAGCCAGTCGCCCACCTGTCGCCCCGCTCCCCCGGTGCCCTCAGCCGCCACCGCTCACCGTACGGCGGGCCGCGGGCGCCGACGGCGGCTTCCCCGACCGGCCGTCAGATGTTCGCCGGGCGTTACCCGTCGGGTGCGGCTCCCGCTCCCGGTGGCGGCGGGCGGGAGCGGGGCAGGGGCAGGACGGAGGGAGGCGGAGCCGACGGCGCCCGCAGGCTCCCTACGCCCCGCCCTCCAGGTCGCCCTCCGTCTCCAGGAAGGCCTGCCGCAGCTGCTCGACGACCTCCGGGTCGGGCTCGGCCCACATCCCGCGCGACTGCGCCTCCAGCAGCCGCTCCGCCATACCGTGCAGGGCCCAGGGGTTGGCCTCCTGGAGGAAGGCGCGGTTCTCCGGGTCCAGGACGTAGGTGCGGGCCAGCTTGTCGTACATCCAGTCGGCGACGACGCCGGTCGTGGCGTCGTAGCCGAAGAGGTAGTCGACGGTGGCGGCGAGCTCGAAGGCGCCCTTGTAGCCGTGCCGCCGCATCGCCTCGATCCAGCGGGGGTTGACGACGCGGGCCCGGAAGACCCGGGAGGTCTCCTCGAGCAGGGAGCGGGTGCGCACCGTCTCCGGCCGGGTGGAGTCGCCGATGTACGCCTCGGGGGAACGGCCGGTCAGCGCGCGGACGGTGGCGACCATGCCGCCGTGGTACTGGAAGTAGTCGTCGGAGTCGGCGATGTCGTGCTCGCGGGTGTCGGTGTTCTTCGCGGCCACCGCGATCCGCCGGTAGGCGGTCTCCATCTCCTCGCGGGCCGGGCGCCCGTCGAGGCCGCGCCCGTAGGCGTAGCCGCCCCAGACGGTGTAGACCTCGGCGAGGTCGGCGTCGCTGCGCCAGTCGCGGCTGTCGATCAGCTGCAGCAGGCCCGCCCCGTACGTCCCCGGCCGGGAGCCGAAGATGCGGGTGGTGGCGCGGCGTTCGTCGCCGTGCGCGGCGAGGTCGGCGCGGGTGTGGGCGCGCACGAAGTTGTCCTCGTCCGGCTCGTCGAGGCCCGCGACCAGCCGCACCGCGTCGTCCAGCAGGCCCACGACGTGCGGGAACGCGTCCCGGAAGAAGCCGCTGATGCGCAGCGTGACGTCGACGCGGGGACGGCCGAGCTCCCGCGCGGGGACGGCCTCGACGCCGGTGACCCGGCGGGACGCGTCGTCCCACACCGGCCGCACGCCCAGCAGCGCCAGCGCCTCGGCGACGTCGTCGCCCGCGGTGCGCATCGCGCTGGTGCCCCACAGGGACAGGCCCACCGACCGCGGCCAGTCGCCGTTGTCCTCGCGGTAGCGGGCCAGCAGCGAGTCTGCGAGGGCCTGCCCGGTCTCCCAGGCGAGCCTGCTGGGCACGGCCTTGGGGTCGACGGAGTAGAAGTTGCGGCCGGTCGGCAGCACGTTGACCAGGCCGCGCAGTGGTGAGCCGGAGGGGCCCGCGGGCACGAATCCGCCGTTCAGGGCGTGCACGACGGCCTCGGTCTCGTCCGTCGTACGGGCCAGCCGCGGCACGACCTGCCGGGCGGCGAAGTCCAGCACCCGGGCGACGTCCTCGGGCAGGCCCTCCGCGACCCCAGCGACGGACTCCGGCGCCCAGTCGGCGTCCTCCATGGCCTGCACCAGCGCGCGGGCCTGCTCCTCTGCGGCGTCGGCGCTCAGCCGGGTCGCCTTCGACTCGTCCAGGCCCAGCGCCTCGCGCAGCCCCGGCAGCGCGGCCTCGCCGCCCCAGATCTGGCGTGCGCGCAGGATGGCCAGCACGAGGTTGACCCGCTCGGCGCCGGAAGGGGCCTGACCCAGCACATGGAGGCCGTCACGGATCTGGGCGTCCTTGATCTCGCAGAGCCAGCCGTCGACATAGAGCAGGAAGTCGTCGAACTCGGCGTCGTGCGGCCGGTCCTCCAGGCCCAGGTCGTGGTCGAGCCGTGCGGCCTGGATCAGCGTCCAGATCTGGGCGCGGACGGCGGGCAGCTTGGCCGGGTCCATGGCGGCGATCGAGGCGTGCTCGTCGAGCAGCTGCTCCAGGCGCGCGATGTCACCGTAGGAGTCGGCGCGGGCCATCGGCGGCACCAGGTGGTCGACGAGGGTGGCGTGCGCGCGGCGCTTGGCCTGGGTGCCCTCGCCGGGGTCGTTGACGAGGAACGGGTAGACCAGCGGCAGGTCGCCGAGGGCGGCGTCGGGGCCGCAGGCGGCGGACAGGGCCGCGTTCTTTCCGGGCAGCCACTCCAGGTTGCCGTGCTTGCCGAGGTGGATCATCGCGTCGGCGCCGAAGCCTCCGTCGGCCTGCGCGGTGGCGATCCAGCGGTAGGCGGCGAGGTAGTGGTGGGAGGGCGGCAGATCGGGGTCGTGGTAGATCGCGATCGGGTTCTCGCCGAAGCCGCGCGGCGGCTGGATGAGGATCAGCAGGTTGCCGCGGCGCAGCGCGGCCAGCACGATGTCGCCTTCGGGGTTGGCGCTGGTGTCGACGAACATCGAGCCGGGCGGCGGGCCCCAGTGCTCCGTCACCGCGTCCCGCAGCTCCGCCGGGAGCGCGGCGAACCAGCGCCGGTAGTCGGCGGCCGGGATGCGCACCGGGTTGGCGGCCAGCTGCTCCTCGGTCAGCCACTCCTGGTCGTGGCCGCCCGCGTCGATCAGGGCGCGGATCAGCTCGTCGCCGTCACCGGAGATCAGGCCCGGGATCTCCTCCTCGGGCCCGAAGTCCCAGCCTTCGGCGCGCAGTCGGCGCAGCAGCGCGACCGCGCTGGCCGGGGTGTCGAGGCCCACTGCGTTGCCGATGCGGGAGTGCTTGGTCGGGTACGCGGACAGCACGAGCGCCAGTCGGCGCTCCGCGACCGGGATGTGCCGCAGCCGCGCGTGGCGGACGGCGATGCCCGCGACACGGGCGGCGCGCTCGGCGTCGGGGACGTAGACAGGCAGGCCGTCCGCGTCGACCTCCTTGAAGGAGAACGGGACGGTGATCAGCCGGCCGTCGAACTCGGGGACGGCGACCTGCGTCGCGGCGTCCATCGGGGACACGCCCTCGTCGCTGCCCTCCCAGGTCTCCCGGGAGGACGTCAGGCAGAGCGCCTGCAGCACGGGCACGTCCAGCGCGGCGAGCGCGCCCCCGTCCCAGGCCTCCTCGTCGCCGCCCGCCGAGGCGTCGGCCGGACGGGTCCCGCCCGCCCGTCGCCCGCCACCACCCTTGCCGGAGGCGCTTCGCGCCGCCCCTCCCGCTGCCAGCACGGTGGTGACCACGGCGTCGACGCCGCGCAGCGCGTCGAGCAGCCCGGGTTCGGGGGCGCGCAGCGAGGCCACGTACAGCGGGAGCGCCCGGCCGCCGGCCTGCTCGATCGCGGTGCACAGGGCCTCCACGAAGGCGGTGTTGCCGCTCATGTGGTGGGCCCGGTAGTACAGGACGGCGACCAGCGGGCCGTCGCCGGCCGCGGCGGCGCGCTCCAGCGGGCCCCATGAGGGAGCCGACGCGGGCGGTTCGAAGCCGTGGCCGGTCAGCAGCACCGTGTCGGACAGGAAGCGGGCCAGCTGCGCCAGGTTGGCCGGGCCGCCGTGCGCGAGGTAGGCGTGGGCCTCGGCCGCGATGCCGACGGGGACGGTCGACAGCTCCATCAGCTGTGCGTCAGGGGCCTGTTCACCGGTGAGCACGACCACCGGGCGGGGCCCCGCGAGCAGCGCGTCCAGGCCCTCCTCCCAGGCGCGGCGTCCGCCGAGGAGCCGTACGACGACCAGGTCGGCGCCGTCGAGGAGACCGGGCAGCGCATCGTGCGGCAGCCGGGCGGGGTTGGCGAAGCGCAGGGGCACGGGACCGCCGGCGGCGTTCGCGGCGCGGGCGCTGAGCAGATCGGTGTCGGAGGTCGACAGCAGCAGGATCACGTCGGACGTGCCTTCCTCGGGGTCCGCGCCCCGGGCCGGTGGAGGACGGCGGGAGTTCCTGGCTCCCGTGGCCCGGCGCGACGCGCTCCGGCCCCGGTGACAGTGGCGGGACCGCACCGGAATCGCACCGGTTTCCTCCGCTGATGCCGTCGATGGCGTGGGCGCGGCTGGGTGACCTGCCCACGCAGCATGGTAAGCGCTGGGCCTGCCGCCTGGGGGCGTCGCGGGCCATACGCCCGCGAGGGGCCCGAGGGTATGCTCGCGGCCATGCTGTCGCCCTCCGAGCCCCCCGTGAGCGGCGCCTTCGCCGCAGCGACGGCGGGGCGCGGACGCGACGACGCCTGCCCCGGCGCGTTGCGGCTGCACGCCGCCGACGACGGCGCGCTGGCCCGGATCCGCGTCCCCGGCGGAATACTGACGATACGTCAGACCGAAGCGGTGGCGGCCGCCGCCGATCACCTCGGCGACGGCCGCATCGACCTGACCTCACGCGGAAATCTGCAGGTGCGCGGGCTGCGCGACCCCGACGCGGGGACGGAACTGGCGGCGCTGCTCGGCGAGGCGGAGCTGCTGCCCTCATGGGCCCACGAACGCGCCCGCAACCTCGTCGCCTCACCCCTCGGCGGGCTCGACGGCCGCGGGCACGGCGATCTGCGGCGCTGGATACGGGAATGGGACGCCCTGCTGTGCGCGAGCCCGGCCGCCGCGGGGCTTTCCGGGCGCTTCCTCTTCGCCCTCGACGACGGCCGCGGCGACACCGCCGCACTCGGCGCCGATGTGACGCTGGTCGCGCGGCCCGGCGCCGCCACCGCCGAACTGCGCCTGGCCGGGCGGCCCGTCGCGGAGGTGCCGTCCGTCGACGCCCCGCGCTGGGCGGTGCGCGCGGCCGAGGCGTTCCTCACCCTCGCCGCCGAACGCGGTGCCCGCGCCTGGCGGATCGCCGACATCGACCCGGACGGCGCCGCGCTCGCCGCGCGGCTGCGCGCGGAAGGCGCCCCGCCCGCCCGCCCCGCCAAGGCCACCGCGAGCGGAAGCGCCGGCCGCCCGCCCCTGCCGGGCCTCGTCCCGCACCCCGACGCGGACACCTGCGCGGTGGCCGTGGGCGTGCGCCTGGGCCGTCTCACCACCGGCGCGTGGCGGCTCCTCGCGCGCGTCGCCGCCTCCGGCTCCGGGGAGGTGCGCGTCACCCCCTGGCGGAGTGCTGTGCTGCCGGGCCTGCCGCGGGCCGCCGCGCGGCAGGCGCTGGACCGCCTGGCCGAAGCCGGGTTCCTGACCGGCGAGGACTCCCCGTGGCGCGGCGTGACCGCCTGCGCGGGACGCCCCGGGTGCGCCAAGTCGCTTGCGGACGTGCGCGCCGACGTCGCGGCCGCGCTGCGCGACGCCCGCCCCGAGCCCGATCACCGCCTCCTGCCGGTGCACTTCTCCGGCTGCGAACGCCGCTGCGGCCACCCGGACGGCGCCTGGGTCGACGTGGTCGCCGGCGCCGACGGCCGCTACCGCGTCACCGCGGCCGGGGCCACGGTCCCCGCGGCCGCGACGGGGGACCTGCCCGCCGCCGTGGACACCGCCCGCCGCACCAGCACCCCACCACCGACGAGGACGACGTGATCGAGTACGAGAAGGACGGACCGGAGATCTACCGTCGGTCCTTTGCCATCATCCGGGCCGAGGCCGAACTGGAGGGCCTGCCGCCGGACGTGGCGCAGGTCGCCGTCCGCATGATCCACGCCTGCGGCATGACCGACCTCGTACGGGACCTGGCCTACAGCCCCTCGGTCGTCGCGGACGCGCGTGCGGCGCTGCGCGCCGGGGCGCCGATCCTCTGCGACGTCCAGATGGTCGCCAGCGGCGTCACCCGCAAGCGGCTTCCGGCGGACAACGAGGTGGTCTGCACCCTCTCCGACCCCGCCGTCCCCGGCCTCGCCGCCGAGCTCGGCACCACCCGCAGCGCGGCGGCCATGGAGCTGTGGCGGGACCGCCTGGAGGGCGCCGTCGTCGCCGTCGGCAACGCCCCGACCTCCCTGTTCCGGCTGCTCGAGATGATCGAGGCGGGCGCGCCGCGCCCGGCGGCCGTCATCGGCGTGCCCGTCGGCTTCGTCGGCGCGGCCGAGTCCAAGGACGCCCTGGCCGCGCACCCCTCCCGGCTGGAGCACCTGGTCGTGCGCGGCCGGCGCGGCGGCAGCGCCCTGGCCGCCGCCGCCCTCAACGCCCTTGCGACCGAAAGCGAAATCCTGTGACCGGCCGTCTCTACGGAGTGGGCCTCGGCCCCGGCGACCCCTCCCTGATGACCGTGCGGGCCGTGGAGGTCATCCGCTCCGCGGACGTCATCGCCTACCACTGCGCCCGGCACGGCCGCAGCATCGCCCGCTCCATCGCCGCGGCGCACATCCGCCCCGAGCAGATCGAGGAGCGGCTGATGTACCCCGTCACGACGGAGACCACCGACCACCCCGGCGGCTACCGGGGCGCGCTGGACGACTTCTACGCCGAGTCCGCGCAGCTGCTCGCCGCGCACCTGGACGCCGGGCGCACCGTCGCCGTCCTCGCCGAGGGCGACCCGCTCTTCTACGGCTCCTACATGCACCTGCACAAGCGGCTCGCGGACCGCTATCCGGCCGAGGTGGTCCCCGGCGTCACGTCCGTCAGCGCGGCGGCCGCCCGTATCGGGCGGCCCCTGGTGGAGGGCGAGGAGGTGCTGACGATCCTGCCGGGCACGCTGCCCGAGGAGGAGCTGGCGGCCCGGCTCGCGACCGCCGACGCGGCGGCCGTGATGAAGCTCGGCCGCACCTTCCCCGCCGTGCGCCGGGCCTTGGAGGCGGCCGGCCGGCTGGAGGACGCGCACTACGTCGAGCGGGCCACCATGGAGGCCGAGCGCCGGGAACGGCTCGCCGACGTGGACCCGGAGTCGGTGCCGTACTTCGCCGTCGCCGTGCTGCCCAGCCGCGTCGACGAGCGGCCCGACCCCGACCCGTCCCCCGCCGACGGCGAGGTCGTGGTCGTCGGTCTCGGCCCGGCCGGGCCGATGTGGCTGACGCCGCAGGCACGGTCCGCGCTCGCCGAGGCGGACGAACTCGTCGGCTACACCACCTACATGGACCGCGTCCCGGTCCGGCCCGGGCAGCAGCGGCACGCCTCCGACAACCGCGTCGAGGCCGAACGCGCCGAGTTCGCCCTCGATCTGGCCCGGCGCGGGCGCAAGGTCGCCGTGGTGTCCTCGGGCGACCCGGGCGTCTTCGCCATGGCGACGGCGGTGCTGGAGGCCGCCTCCGCCGATCCCTACCTGGGCGTGCGCGTCCGGGTCGTGCCCGGCGTCACCGCCGCCCAGTCGGCGGCGGCGCTCGCGGGCGCGCCCCTCGGCCACGACTACGCGGTCGTCTCGCTCTCCGACCGGCTCAAGCCCTGGACGGTCGTCGAGGAGCGGCTGCGCGCCGCCACCGCCGCCGACCTCGTGCTCGCGCTCTACAACCCGGCCTCCCGCAGCCGCAGGACGCAGCTGGAGACCGCGCTGAAGGTGCTGCGCGAGGGCCGTGCGCCGGGGACCCCCGTGGTCGTCGCCCGCGACGTCGGCGGACCGGAGCAGGCCGTGCGGGTCACCACACTGGAGGACCTGGACCCGGCGACCGTCGACATGCGGTGCGTGCTGCTGGTCGGCTCCTCGCAGACCAGGGCGGTACGGCGGAGCGACGGCACCACGGTGGTGTGGACGCCCCGGAGGTACCCGGCCTGAACCGCGGCCGGGGCGGCCCGCCCCGGCGCCCGTCCACACGTCCCCGGCGCGGGGCAGGGCCGCCGACGGGACGCACCGCCCGTAGCGGCCCGCCCCCGCACCCGGGCGCTCAGAGAGCGCGCGCGCGGAGCCACTCCAGCGCGCCGGCCACGTCCGGGACGACGGGCACGCCCCCGGGCACCGGCGGTCGCTCGACGACGACCACGGGCAGGCCCAGTCGGCGGGCGGCCGCGAGCTTGGGCGCGGTCGCGCCGCCTCCGCTGTCCTTGGTGACCAGCACGTCGACACGGTGGCGGCGCATCAGCTCCAGCTCCCCGTCCAGGGTGAACGGGCCCCGGTCGAGCAGCACCTCCATGCGCGGCGGGTGCGGCGGCACCGGGGCGTCCACCGAGCGCACCAGGAACCACAGGCCGGTGAGCCCGGCGAAAACCCCCAGACCCGTACGGCCCGTGGTGAGGAAGACGCGGCGCCCGAGCCCCGGCAGCACCCGGGCCGCCGCCTCCAGTGAGGCCACCGGGTGCCGGCGGTCCCCGGGGCCGGCGAGCCAGCCGGGGCGGCGCAGGGCGAGCAGGGGGACCCCGGTGGCCGAAGCCGCCTCGGCGGCGTTGAAGGACATCGTTGCGGCGAAGGGGTGGGTGGCGTCGACGACGACGTCGACCTGGTGCGCGCGCAGCCACGCCGCCAGCCCCGCGGGCCCTCCGAAGCCGCCGGTGCGCACCTCTCCGGGCGGCAGCCGCGGCCGCTCCACCCGCCCCGCGAGCGAGCTGGTCACCCGCCATGCCGCAGGGTCGGCGGCCAGCGCCTCCGCGAGGCGGCGCCCCTCGGTCGTACCCCCGAGGACCAGGACGTGCTGCCTTCTGCCGGTCATGTCCGCACCTTACGGCGTGCGGTGAGGGCGGCCGCGGCGACGACGGCACCGATGGGCTGCGGCGCCTCGTGCTCGTGCTTGACGCGGGGCGACGGTCTCGCGCCGGCTGTCGGGCGCCGCAGCAAGTCCAGGAGCAGGGGAGCGCCTCCCCGCTGACCGCGCTCAAAGGTGCCGCCGTGGCTGACCGTTCCTCGCGCCTTGACCGGCGCATCATGGTGGGCGGCCTGTCCTGCCGGAAAGCCCGCTGTGCTCCGGGCCGCACGTGTCGCCCCGTCGGCCTGAGCGCACCAGCCGCCGTCCCGAAGCAACCTGCGGTAACGCATCGGCGAGGCCGAGCGGCCCCCCGCGGTGCCGCATACTCCTCGGTGCCGGCCTCAACCCCAGAGTGCACACGGGTACGTACCCGTACCCCTTATGCTGTCGTGCACCACCACGAAAGGAGACCCCGGTGTCCGATGCGAACGTCCGTATCCCCGCTGAGGCGCGGGACCGGCTGGCGGAGATCGCCGCCGCGGAAGGCCTGTCGCTCCGCGCCTACCTGGCCCGCATGGCCGACACCCTCCTCACCCCCACCGAACGGGCCGAGCGTGCCGAAGCCGCCCGCGCCGCCCTGCACGCCTGGAACGGCTACGCCCCCACCCCCGCCGAGCAGGACGAGCTGGACGCCGAACTCGACCGCCGCCTCGCCCGTGCCGCGGCCGCCCGGTGAACCAGAGCGTGCACATCGTCCTCGACGACACCGCCATGGTCGCCGCCGGCCGCGGCAACCTCCTCGCGTCCCGCCTCATCCACCGCGCGCACGCCGAAGCCGGCTGGCACCTGTACGCACCCGCCTGCGCCCTCGTCGAAGCCGACCGCACCCGCCCCGGCACCGCCGAGCACATCGCAGCCCTGCCCGGCATCACCGTCGTCGACCTCGACCTGCCCGCGGCCCTGGTCCTCGCCCGTGACACCACCTGGGCCACCGCCCACACCCGCCACACCGCCCTGCCCACCCCGGAACGCCCCGACGGCGCGTTCGTCGCCACCGCCGCCTCGCACCAGTGGGCAGGCCACCCCGTCAGGATCCTCGACCTCGCCTGACGGACGGGGGCCCGGAATGGCCGTCACCCAAACCCTGCAGCAGACCCCAGGCCAGTCCCCCACCCTGTCGCGCTGAACGCCAGGTTATGGAAGACGCTTGGCCGGGCCAGCCAAGCGTTTCCCCGAGCCATCGAAGGGCAATCCCGACATTCCCCATGTTGCGACGATCTATCGAACCCGTCGAACTCCGGCGCTGGCCTAACCTTTACTCCAATTCGCCCTTTGGGCACATAGAGTAGTATTCCGTGTACATGCGAGCCAGCCTCTCAGGGTTGTCTCGCACGTCCAGGAACTCAAGGATGTACGCGTATAGGAAATCTACAGCATGCTTGTCCTGTTCCGGCTCCAAGCTCCTCTTGACAGTCAGGCTCCCGCCAGGGAAAGCCTGCTGAAATACAAGCGCCTCCCATACGAGTGGGGACCACTGCCCCATTCTTACGATCAGCCACTCCCTGAAGCCTCGCAACAGGCCACCGCTCTGGGCGACGTCAAAGCCGACCAGAAACATGACATTGGGGTAATAGGTACCGTTCAATCCGAATAGCTGTTGCCTATTGATCAGAAACTCATGGAGTTCTCGTCCAGGACGTAGCGAACGTGTGGGCCGCCGAAGTAGCCGCGGACGATGTGTGGCTGACGCTGGCGTCTGCGGAAGAACCGGCGGGCCTCCGCGGCAAGTTCGGCCTGGTTCCGGGCCCGGTGTTGCTTGGGCAAGCTGTGCTTGAGGTCGGCGTTGACCAGCTCGTCAGGGTTGAGTTCGGGCGAGTACGGCGGCAGGAAGTGCAGCTCGACGTCGTCGGGATGGGCGGCGAGCCAGTCGCGGACCTTCTTGGAGCGGTGCGCGGAGTGC
>NZ_CBDRBL010000071.1:0-36386 GCF_965342175.1 Actinacidiphila sp. bgisy167 | reverse complement strand
CCATGTCCATGAACACGATAGTCGGCCCCGCGGCGGTTGCCCGCCGCGGCCTGCCCGGGGGCTGCTTCGGGCGTCCTGGGGCGCCGGCGCGGACTGCCTGCGCCACGGCGGCCGTTCGCCCGCATACCCTCCGTCACATGAGCACTACTGACATCCCCGCCGGGGAGAGCGGGCCGCGCTACGTGCGGCTCCAGGTGGAACTGGTCCTGGAGATCACCGGGTCCGGCGAGCTGACCGAGGCCGCGCTGGACCAGATCAGCGGCGACGAGTACATGCCGGACGACGAGCGGCAGCACGCCGAGGCATCGGTGCGGCAGGACGAGTCGGAGGCGCTGGCCTACCTCGTCGATCCCTTCGACCTGGTCACCAGCGTGCCGGGGATCGAACTGGTACAGGCGTCCTGGTCCTGCGCCCACACCGAGTACGACCCCGAATCCGACGAGTGGGACCTCTATGACGACGAGACGGACACCGAGGACGAGGAATCCGGAATCGCGCCCGGCATCGACGGACAGGAACCGCGCGGGCGCTGATCGCGTCTAGGTCAGTGCGTGACGCATCCGCCCCGGGCCTGAACGGGCCCGGGGCGCCGTACGGACCGCGGGGCCGCGCCCTTGTCCATGCGTCATGCACGTGTTCTTCCCCACACTCCGCGGGGTGGGGGAACGGACGAAAGACCCTGGCAGTTCCTGAACGTACGAGTAAGGCTCCTTCGAGGGCCGTGGCCCGCGACCCCAGCGGGCCGGGGGAAACGCGTACCTGAAGACATTGGAGATCTGTGTGAAGCGCGCCGCAACCGGCACAGCCACCGACACGAGTCCCTCGCGCAAGCGGCGAACCGGACTGGCAGCTCTGGCGCTGCTCGCCGTCGGGGCGATCACTCTGACCGCCTGCGGGGGCGACAAGGCGGACACGTCGGGCGGTTCCGGTTCCGGCAAGGACGTCACGTCGCAGTCATCGGTGGACGCGCAGGCGGCCAAGGACTCGTCGGACGCCCGAATAGCCATCACGCCGAAGTCCGGGGCCGACAACGTCAGCATCAACACCGGCGCCAAGGTGCAGGTGACCGACGGCCAGCTGACCAGCGTCGTGATGACCTCCGTCGCCGACGGCTCCAAGGTCGAGGGCACGATCTCGGCGGACGGCACCAGCTGGGCCCCCAACGCCCAGCTCGAGCGCGCCACCCAGTACAGGATCGCCGCCAAGGCGGAGGACGGCGAGGGCCGCAAGGCCACCGAGAACTCCACCTTCACGACCGTCAGCCCCGAGCACAGCTTCATCGGCTACTACACGCCCGAGAACGGCCAGACCGTCGGCGTGGGCATGCCCGTCTCGATCAACTTCACCAAGGCGATCGAGGACAAGAAGGCCGTCCAGTCGGCGATCACGGTGTCCTCCAGCAGCGGCCAGGAGGTCGTCGGCCACTGGTTCAACTCCACCCGGCTCGACTTCCGCCCCGAGGCCTACTGGCAGGCCGGCTCCACCGTCACCCTGAAGCTGGACCTCGACGGGGTCGAGGGCGCCGACGGCGTCTACGGCGTGCAGAAGAAGACCGTCACCTTCAAGATCGGCCGCAGCCAGGTCTCCACGGTCGACGCCGCCACCCACCGGATGAAGGTCGTCCGCGACGGCAAGGTGATCCGCAACGTCCCGATCTCCGCCGGCTCCGCCGAGAACACCACCTACAACGGCCAGATGGTGATCTCCGAGAAGTACACCGAGACCCGGATGAACGGCGCCACCGTCGGCTTCACCGACGACGACGGCAAGGGCGAGTACGACATCAAGGACGTGCCGCACGCCATGCGCCTGACCACCTCGGGCACCTTCATCCACGGCAACTACTGGGCCGCCGACTCGATCTTCGGCAACGCCAACACCAGCCACGGCTGCGTGGGTCTGAACGACACCAAGGGCGGCAAGGACACCGCCACCGACGCCTACTGGTTCTACACGAACTCGATCATCGGCGACGTCGTGATCGTGAAGAACTCCAAGGACAAGACCGTCGACCCGGCGAACGGCCTCAACGGCTGGAACATGAACTGGAGCGCCTGGAAGGCGGGCAGCGCGGTCTGACCGCTCCCGGCCCGAACGGCGAAGGGGCCCTGAACCGCACGGTTCAGGGCCCCTTCGCCGTCACCGGGGCCGCACCGGGCCCCGCGGGCGGCCTCAGTTCTTGGTGCCGTCCACGATGACCGGGGAGCCGGCCGCGTTCGTGCCGCAGGGCACCGCGTACACCGGGTGGGACTTGGCGGCCTCCCGGTAGGCGTCCAGGCACTGGTTGTAGAGCACCTTGTCGCTCAGCGACCGGGCGATGATCCGGTTGGCGCTCGCGATGCCCTCCGCCTCGATCCGCTTGCGCTCCGCCTCCGCCTTGGCCGTCCTGGCCGCCTCGACGGCCCGCTCGGTGGCCTGCTGCTGCTGGATCTTCTTGTCGATCTGCTCCTGCAACTGCCGGGAAGGGCGCACATTGCGCAGGTTCACGGCGGTGACGTCGATGCCGCGCGGTGCGAGGCGCTGCTTGATCTGGGCGTCGATCTCGGAGCCGATCCGCTCCCGGGCCGAGGCGTATCCTTCCTCGCTGGTGTGCGTGGCGAAGACATTGCGGACGATCTCGCGGCTGTCCGGCAGCACCAACCGCGACTGGATGGCCTCCTCGTTGCCCGCCAGCCGGTAGAGCGCGACCGCCTTGTCGGGCACCACGGCCCACTTGATGGTGACGTCGGCGTAGAGCACCCCGCCCTGCGAGGAGCGGACCTCGACCACGTCCTTGTCACTCAGGTTCAGGTCGACCGGGCGGGTGGAGAACGACGTCACGTCGGTGAACGGCGACCTGAAGTGGATGCCGGAGGTCAGCGGTGATCCGACCTTGCCGAAGGTCACCGGTACGCCGACCTCGTACGCGCTCACCACGTGGACGCTGGCGAAGGCGCCGGCCAGGACGCCTGCCACGGCGCTGAGGGCGGCCCCCAGCCGCCAGCCGCCGGCGCTCTGCCCCCGGGCGACGAAGAACAGGACGACCGCCGCCAAGAGCAGCAGGATGGACAGCACGAGCACAGGGATCCCCCTCCGGAACACGGATCGGCGCCGCCCCCCGGCAGCGCCGCGCAGCGCATCGTAACCGGCGAAGGTGACGGCCCCCGCGAGCGTGACAAGCTGTGGCGAGGTTGTCGCATGACGGGAACACAGCCCTGCGGAACCGCCCCGGCGACTACCGCGGGCGCAGCGCGTGCGGGTCGTCCAGGACGGCGCGCACCACGCTGTACGCCGCCCCGAGCAGCACGCCCTCACGGCCCAGCCGGGACACCCGCACCGCGTCCGCCCGCCACTGGCGGTCCGTCACGCGGCGGTGCAGCTCGCGCTCGAGGGCCGGGCGCAGCCACGGCGCCAGCGCGGCGAGCGTGCCGCCCAGCACGACGGCCTGCGGGTCCAGCAGGTTCACCGCGCCGCTCAGCGCCGTCCCGAAGGCCTGACCGGCGGCCGCGAGCGCCTTGAGCGCCGCCGGATCCTGATCCGCGGCGGCCGACTGAAGGGCCTTCAGCGCGTCCGGCCGTTCCGGGGCGATGCCGGCGGCGCGCAGCACGGCGTCCTCGCCCGCGTACTGCTCCAGGCAGCCGCGCGCCCCGCAGGAGCAGCGCGGGCCGGCCGGACGCACGGGAACATGGCCGAGCTCGCCGGCGAAGCCGCGCGCCCCGCGGAAGAGCCGGCCGTCGACGACCAGCGCCGCGCCGATGCCGATCTCCGCCGAGACGTGCACGAAGTCGGTGACACCCTCGTGGCCGCCCAGCCACAGCTCGGCGAGCGCGCCGAGGTTGGCCTCGTTCTCGACGGCGACCGGGACGGCGAGAGCGGCGAGGCCCTCGTCCCCGGCCCGCGCGAACCAGCCCGCGGCGTCGACGTCCTCCCAGCCGAGGTTCGGCGCCCGCACCACGACCTGCCGGTCCCGGCCCACCAGGCCCGGCACGGCGAGCGTGAGCCCGGCCGGGCTCAGGCCGGCCGCCCGCGCCTGGCGCCGCACGTCGGCCACGAGCGCCGAGAGCGCGCGCAGGACATCCGGCGCCGGGCGGCCGCGGTTGTCCGACTCGAGGCGGGCGCGGGCGCGCACGGTGCCGCGCAGGTCGACCGCGACGGCGGCGAGGTGGTCCACCCCGACCTCCGCGCCGAGGCCCGCGGGACCGCTGTCGTTCAGCGCCAGGGCGGTGCCGGGGCGGCCGACCGTGCCGGGGCGCTGGGTGCCCAGCTCCACCAGCAGGCCGCTCGCCAGCAACTCGTCGACGAGGGTCGACACGGTGGCGCGGGTCAGGCCGATCTCCGCGGCGACGGCCGCGCGGGAGACCTCGCCGTGCTCGGCCACGGCTCGCATCACCAGCGCCAGATTCCGCCGCCGCAGTCCCGCCTGCGATCCCGGCCGTTCCGCCACGCCCCGGTCTCCTTCCGCTCTCGCCCGTCATCCGCCCTGGTCGGCGTCGTCCCGTCCGCACCCTCGCACGCCCGGCGCGCGGGCCGGGCGGGCGAGGGCAGGCGGCTCACCGCACGTCGAACGCGTCGGCCAGCGCCGTCGCCAGGCGCTCGAGCGCGGCCTCGTCGCGCGGGACGGGGTCGTACGAGGGTCCGGCCGTGGTGTCCCAGCGGCGGGCGACCGCCTGCGGGGTCTCCCCGGTGAGCAGTCCGGCGGCCTGCGCGGCCGCGCCCAGCGCGACCAGTTCGTCCGCGACGGGGACCTGGACGGCACGTCCCGACAGCCGCCGCACGGTCTCCCGCCACGCCGTGCCCCGGGCGCCGCCGCCGATCAGCAGCAGGGGTTCGTCCGAGCCCGCGCCGTCGACCGCGAGGACCTGGTCGAGGGCGGTGAGCAGCGCGTACGCCGCACCGTCGTACGCGGCCTGGAGGATCTGCCCCGGGGTGGTGTCGTGCCGCAGCCCGGTGAGCAGCCCGGAGGCGTACGGCAGGTTCGGGGTGCGCTCGCCGTCGAGGAACGGCAGCAGCACCGTGCTGCCGCCCGCCTCGACCGCCTCGCGCTCCAGCGACAGCAGCGCCGCGACCTTGTCGACGGCGAGGGTGCAGTTGAGGGTGCAGGCCAGCGGCAGCCAGTCGCCGTGCCCGCCCGCGAAGCCGGCGACGATGCCGGCGGGGTCGGTGGGCCGGGTGGCGGCCGGCGTGTAGACCGTGCCGGAGGTGCCGAGGCTGAGCGCCGGCTGACCGGGCATCAGGCCCAGGCCGAGCGCCGCGGCGGCGTTGTCGCCGGTGCCCGCGCCGACCACGACGCCCTCGCGCAGCGGCAGCCCGGACAGGGTGACGCCGGCGCTCTCGCCGGGGCCCAGGACACGGGGGAGCAGCGCCGGGTCGAGGCCTATCCCGGCGAGCAGTTCCTCGTCGTACGCCTCGGTGTCCGTGGCCCACCAGCCGGTGCCGGAGGCGTCGCCGCGGTCGGTGACACCGGCGCCGGTGAGCCGCTCGGTGAGGAAGTCGTGCGGGAGGCGCACGGCAGCGGCCGCCTTGGCGGTCTCGGGCTCGTGCTCGGTGAGCCAGGCCCACTTGGTCACGGTGAAGCTGGTGCCGGGCACGCTGCCGAAGCGCCGCGCCCAGTACTCGGCTCCGTGCCGCTCCACCAGGGCGGCCGCCTGCGGGGCGGAGCGCACGTCGTTCCAGAGCAGCGCGGGCCGCAGGGGCCGGCCCGCCTGGTCGAGGACGACCAGGCCGTGCTGCTGGCCGCCGACCGAGACGGCGTCGGCGCGCTCGGCGTACGGCCCGATCTGGGCCAGGGCGTCGCCGAGCGCGCGCCACCACACCTCGGGGTCGGTCTCGCGCCCCGCTCCCTCGCTGACCGTGTGCCGGGCCTGTCCCCTGGCCAGCACCTCACCCGTCTCGACGTCGACGGCGAGCACCTTCGTCGACTGGGTGGAGCTGTCCACACCCAGCGCGATCGGTCCGTTACCCATCCTGCGGCTCCCTTCACAAAGCGGCCCTGGCATATTAATTTGTTCAGTGGTCTTACGAATAGGAGCCGCCGCGATGAGTTACACCCCCACCCCCGAGGACAAGTTCACCTTCGGTCTCTGGACCGTCGGCTGGCAGGGCCGCGACCCCTTCGGCGACGCCACCCGCCCCGCCCTCGACCCCGTCGAGAGCGTCAACAAGCTGGCCGAGCTCGGTGCGTACGGCGTGACCTTCCACGACGACGACCTGATCCCCTTCGGCTCGGACGACAGCGCGCGCGAGAACCACATCAAGCGCTTCCGCCAGGCCCTGGACGCCACCGGCCTGAAGGTGCCGATGGCCACCACCAACCTCTTCACGCACCCGGTCTTCAAGGACGGCGGCTTCACCGCCAACGACCGCGAGGTGCGGCGCTTCGCGCTCCGCAAGACCATCCGCAACATCGACCTCGCCGCCGAGCTGGGCGCCAAGGTCTACGTCGCCTGGGGCGGCCGCGAGGGCGCCGAGTCCGGCGCCGCGAAGGACGTGCGGGTCGCCCTCGACCGGTTCAAGGAGGCCTTCGACCTCCTCGGCGAGTACGTCATCGAGCAGGGCTACGACATCCGCTTCGCCATCGAGCCCAAGCCGAACGAGCCGCGCGGCGACATCCTGCTGCCGACCATCGGCCACGCGCTGGCGTTCATCAACGAGCTGGCCCACCCCGAGCTCGTCGGCCTCAACCCCGAGGTCGGCCACGAGCAGATGGCCGGGCTGAACTTCCCGCACGGCATCGCCCAGGCGCTGTGGCACGGCAAGCTCTTCCACATCGACCTCAACGGCCAGACCGGCATCAAGTACGACCAGGACCTGCGCTTCGGCGCCGGAGACCTGCGCTCCGCGTTCTGGCTGGTCGACCTGCTGGAGTCGGCCGGCTACGAGGGCCCGCGCCACTTCGACTTCAAGCCCCCGCGGACCGAGGACATGGACGGCGTGTGGGCCTCCGCGGCCGGCGGCATGCGCAACTACCTGATCCTCAAGGAGCGCGCCGCCGCGTTCCGCGCCGACCCGGCCGTGCAGGAGGCCCTGAAGGCCGCCCGCCTGGACCAGCTGGCCCAGCCGACCCTCGGCGCGGGCGAGACCCTGGCCGACCTGCTGGCCGACCGCGGCGCCTACGAGGAGTTCGACGCCGACGCCGTCGCGACCCGCGGCTCCGCCTTCGAGCAGCTGGACCAGCTCGCCATGGACCACCTGCTCGGCACCCGCTGAGCCCCGCGTGAAACAGGGTTGCCGCCGGGCCCGGCCCGGCGGCACCCTGCGGGGATGATCGAACTGAAGGTACTCACCGCCGACGACTGGCCGCTCTGGCGGGAACTGCGGCTCTCCGCCCTCGCCGACGCGCCGCACGCCTTCGGCTCGCGGCTCGCCGACTGGCAGGGCGACGGGGACCGCGAGGAACGCTGGCGCGACCGGCTCTGCCTGCCCGGCTCGTACAACCTGGTCGCCTATGTCGACGGCACGCCCTGCGGCATGGCGAGCGGCGTTCCCGGCGAAGTCCCGGACACCGCCGAGCTGATCTCGATGTGGGTGGCGGCCGAGGCCCGCGGCCGCGGCGTCGCCGACCGCCTGATCAAGGCCGTCGAGGAGTGGGCCGCGGGGGCGGCGGGCGCCGCCTCGCTCCACCTCGCCGTCGCGGAGGGCAACGCCCCGGCGACGGCGCTCTACACACGCAACGGCTTCGCGGACACCGGTGTATCGGGCGAGTCCATGCCGGACGGGCGTCCGGAGCGCGTCATGGCAAAGCGGCTGACACCGGCGTGAGCAGGCCGCCGATGGTCTTCGGCGGGGGGAGGTCCGGTGATGCGCCCGGTCCGCCGTGCCGGCCGGTCGCGGGGCGCGGATTTAAGGCGGCGCCGCGCGCGTGACGTGCGATCTGCGACGAAACGGCGGGGAAGGCTGAGGCTGTGGACATCACCGTCCAGTGGATCCGGATGTCCTGGACGAAAGTGTCCCGCGGAGGGGAGGCCGCCGCCCGGAGGAACGCGGCGCCGGTCGGCTTCACCGTCCCCTTCCTGCCGCCCTCGTCCGCCCATCTGGTCCGCATGCACGAGCGCGACGGCTTTGAGCCCCATGGCGTCGCGGACGACCTGAGCGAGGTCGACGTCCGGCTCCGCGAAGCCGACGGCCGGTTGCGTGTCCTTCCGACGGCGTCATGCCGCCTCCGCCAGGCACTCCCGGCAGGTGGCCGGGGCGTGTCCGCGGAAGGGGCGTTCGCAGGAGTCGCAGGACTGCCAGGGGACGGCCGCCGGGGGCGGCGCGGCGGCTGCGGGCGGCTCCCACGAGCGCAGGCGGTAGGCGAGCAGACCGGCCGGACGATGGGTCAAGACGGCGGGCAGATCGGCGGCCAGGGCCTCGGCGACGCGCTGGGGCTCGGCACCGAGCCGCAGCCACGCGGCGACGCCGGGGGACAGGCGGGCGATGTCGTGCCGGGAGAGCAGCAGGCGGGGATCGCGTACGCGGAGGGAGGCGAGGACGGCCTCGGCCGCCGCCGCGAGTCCGTCCTCGCCAAGACCCCCGAGGCCGTCCTCGGCGGGCGGAGGGGTCTGTGGGACGGCTTTCCGCGCGATGCCTCCGGGAGGTGCGTCGGAGGCTGGGGCGGATACGGGCGCGGGGGCCTCAGGCGCCGCCGCCGCTTCCGCGCGGGGGACGTCGTGGACATACGTCCGGGTGCGGATCCGTCCGTTCTCCTCGCGTACGACGACGCGCTCCAGGAATCCCTCCGCCTCCAGCTCGTTCAGGGCCCGGGCGAGCCGTTCCCTGCTCTCGGTGAAGTGCGCCCGCAGTGCGTCGATGCTGACGGGCACGCCGTCCGGGACGGAGAGCAGATACACGCCGACGCCGACCGTGACGGCGCTTCCGGGGCGCTGGGCGAGGCGGTTGGACAGGACGGTGAAGTTCGCCGTGAGGCGGCGGCGCACGTGGACGACGCCGGCGGCCGGAGTCCCGGCGCGGGGGCGTGCGGGGGCACTAAACTGGGTGTCAGCCATGGGGAAGGGTGTTCTTCCTTAACTGGTCAGGCCCCGGCCGGGATTGCAGTCCCTGCCGGGGCCGTCGTCTGTGTGGTGTTGTCTGCGGCGACCATACCGCCCCGTCCCCGCCGCTTTCGCTGATATCACCCGATCGCGTGACAGAGGGGGACGGGAGGGGAAGTCCCCGTCCTTGAGGGAAGTCCTTGTGGGGTCCGCTGCGCGACCGGCCCCCGGCCACCACCACTCCGTACCGGCCCACCGGCCCCTGGCCACCACCACTCCGTACCGGCCCACCGGCCCCTGGCCACCACCACTCCGTACCGGCCCACCGGCCCCTGGAGTCCCGGCATCCGGTGGAGTCCGCCCCGGCGGCGCACCCGTTGGCGGTCGACGGGGCGGACCGGCGTCCCATCCGTGCGGCGCGCCTCGGGGGAGTGAGTCCGTGCCCCTCGCCGCGCGCAGGCCGGCTCGTCGTCCTCGACGCTCTTGGCGATGTCGGCGCGCATCCGGGCGATCTCCCTGTGCGGCACCGCCCGCGCCCAGGCCCGCGCGGGATCACGTTCACGGTGTGGGCCCTGGTGGTGGCGGCGCGGCCCCCTCGTGCGCGTCTCGCGCGAACGTCCCCATTCCCGCAAGGCCTGGAGCCTCGACGACTGCGACGCACTCGCCGCCCACACACCGAGTGCTTCGGCCACGCGTGCCCGGGACTCGTCCGTGGCGTGGGCGGTGCCGGACTGGCGGCGGCACACCCGGCCTTGCGTGACACCGACCTGCCTGCGCCCCGGCTCCCGTCGCCGCGCATCCGCCGGGTGGGCCGGGGGCACGGAGCTGCGGCCGGCTCGCCCCCGGCAGGGGTTTCTCATGGTGCTCTCATCCGCCGCTCAGCCTCTCATCACGGCTCGTTCCTACCGTCACGGCAGCGGAGCGAAAGGCAACGGCCTTCCCCCGCCTCCCGTTTCCCGACCCGGCGAGGAATCGCATGTTCTTCACGTACCTCCGGCGCGAACTCCGCCGCCGCAGAAAGGCGGCGTTCGTCATCGCGACGGGCCTCGCACTGGGCATCGCCCTGGTGATCACCGTCGACTCGGTGTCGGCGGGCATGCAGCAGGCCCAGGGCAAGGTGCTGCAGTCGCTGTACGGCCTGGGCACCGACATGACCGTCACCAAGGCCGCCGACCCCGACGCGGCCTCGGACGCACGGCCGCGCTTCCGGTTCGACGCGCGCGGCGACGAGAAGGAGCAGAGCAGCGACCGGGTCATGGTGCAGGGCTTCCAGTCGCTGGAGTCCTCCGTCGTCGACCGGGTAGCGGGGCAGGACGGGGTCGAGGACGCGGTCGGCGGGCTGAGCCTGGTCGTTCTCAAGGTCGACGGCCGGTTCCAGCGCGGTGAGTTCCAGCAGGCCCCGGGTGGCGGCAACCGGCGGTGGGGCGGCGGCCCGCCGCAGGGCACGGTGCGCGGGGGCGGCGCCGACTTCGGCATCGACAGCTTCACCGTCTTCGGCACGGACGTCGCGCACCCCGGCCTCGGACCGCTGACCTCGTCGAAGATCACCTCGGGGAAGGGCTTCACCGAAGCGCAGGACGACGCCAAGGTCGCCGTGGTCGACAGCGCGTACGCCAAGCGGAAGAAGCTTTCCGTCGGAAAGACGCTGACGGTCTCCGGCACCACGTTCGAGATCATCGGCGTCGCGACCGCCGACAGCGGCTCGTCCTCCGCCGACGTCTACATCCCGCTGGGGCGGGCCCAGACGCTGGCGGACGCCAAGGACAAGGTCACCACGATCTACGTCCGGGCGAGCGACTCCCAGAAGATCGCCTCCGTCAAGTCCGCGATCCAGAAGAATGTCTCCGGCACCACGGTCACCACCTCCGCGGACCTGGCCCAGGCCGTCTCCGGTTCGCTGTCGACCGCGTCCAAGCTGGCGACCAGCGTCGGCAGATGGCTCTCCGTCGCCGTCCTGATCGCCGCCTTCCTCGTCGCGGGACTGCTGACCTCCGCCGCGGTCTCCCGCCGGGTGCGCGAGTTCGGCACGCTCAAGGCCCTGGGCTGGAAGAGCGGGAGGGTCACCCGCCAGGTCATGGGCGAGGCGATCGTCAACGGCCTCATGGGCGGCGTCCTCGGCATCGCCCTGGGCCTCGGCTGCGCCTACCTCATCACGGCGATCGGCCCCACGCTGGACGCCACCGTCGGCGGTGGCGGCGGCGGCCGGTTCGGTGGTCCCGGCGGCGGATTCGGCGGTCCCGGCGGCCCCGCCGGCTTCGCGGGCCCCGCCCGGCGTGCGGCCGGTGACGCCGTGGAGATCGCCCTGCACGCACCGGTCAGCGTCAACACCATCGTCCTGGCCGTGGCCTTGGCGGTGGCGGGCGGACTGGTCGCCGGGACCTTCGGCGGCTGGCGGGCCTCGCGGCTGCGCCCGGCGGACGCCCTGCGCCGCGTCGCGTAGCCCGCACCCGCCGCCGTATCCGCCCCCCGGACCGGGGGCCGCGTTCCGCTCCTTCCCCCTGGCGTGCGCGGCCCCCGCCCCTCCCCTCACGACTTCAGGAGTCCCCTGATGTACCAGCTCAGCGGCGTCACCAAGCGCTACTCACGCGGCAAGGAGGCCGTGGACGCGCTGCGCGGCGTCGACCTCGTGATCGAGGACGGCGACCAGCTCGTCGTCCAGGGCCCGACCGGCGGCGGCAAGTCGACGCTGCTGCAGATGCTCGGGGGCCTCGACCGCCCGACCGAGGGCTCGGTGGAGCTGGACGGCGTCGACCTGTCCCGGCTGAGCGAGGCCCGGCTGACCCGCGTCAGGTCGCAGAACATCGGCATCATCTTCCAGAGCTTCAACCTGATCCCGACCCTGACCGCGCAGGAGAACGTCGAGACCGCCCTCGTCCCGCTGGGCGTCAGGAGCTCGGAACGCCGTACCCGCGCCGCCGAGGCCCTCGCCTCCGTCGGCCTCGGCGACCGGCTGCACCATCTGCCGGGCGAGTTGTCGGGCGGTCAGCAGCAGCGCGTGGCGATCGCCCGGGCCCTGGTCAAGCGCCCCAAGGTGCTGCTCGCGGACGAGCCCACCGGCGCCCTGGACGAGGGCACCCGCGACGAGATCCTCGTCCTGCTGGAAGGGCTATGGAAGGAGCACAAACTGACCTTCGTGATGGTCACCCACGACTCCGCCGTCGCCCGGCGCGCCACCCGGGTCGCCACCATCAGGCAGGGCCGCGTCACCGTCACCGAGCGGACCCCCGCGGCCTGAGGCGGCCGCCGGCGCATCGCGCCGGGAAGGCGGAAGGCCCCCGGGCCTGCCTGGGGACACCGGGGACCTTCCGGGCAAAGGGGCCGGTCAGTCGCTCTGCGCGCCGGCCGGGAGCTTGCGCAGCTTCAGGGTGCCCGCGGCTGAGGAACTGCTGGTCTTGAAAGCGTAGTTGAGCATCTTCGTCGCGTCCGTGAAACGCGCGTTGCCCGAGCTGCTGTGGAGGACGACGCCGATGATCGTGCGGCCGTTGCGGGTGGCGGCGAAGATCAGGCACGGGCCCGCGGAGGTGCCGGTGCCGGTCTTGACGCCGACGGCGCCGCTGTAGGAGCCCAGCAGCTTGTTGGTGTTGTACCAGGTGTATGTGCGGCCGTTGGTGGCCTTCTGCACCGTCTTCTGGGACTTCACGATCCCGCGGAAGGTGCTGTAGCTCATCGCCTTGCGGGCCAGGACGGCGGCGTCGCGGGGCGTGGTGTAGTTCTTGCCGGCCGCCGATATGCCGTCGAAGGAGTCGTACCTGGTGTTCTTCAGGCCCAGTTTGACGGCGTTGCTGTTCATCTTCGCGATGAACGACTTGGTGCGCGCCGAGACGGTCGTGCCGGTGCCGTAGGTGTCGGCCAGCGCCATCGCCGCGTCGCAGCCGGAGGGCAGCATCATCGCGTAGAGCAGCTGCTTGACGGTGACCTTGTCCCCGGTCTTCAGGTCGGCGGTGCTGGCGCCGTTGCGGGTCACGTAGGACCGGTAGTCCTTCTTGATGGTGACCTTCTTGTTCAGGTCGAGTTTCGCCGTGCCGAGGACCGTGACGGCCGTCATCACCTTGGTGGTGCTGGCCATCTGCCGCCGGGTGTCCGCGCCCTTGCTCCACAGCTTCTTGTTGGCCGTGTTGTCCAGCAGGTAGGCGCCCTTGGCGGTCACCGTCGGCGGCGCGGGCGCCGCGTACGCGGGAGCGGCCAGCGGTGCCGCGACGACGAGGGCGCCGGAGGCCAGGACCGCGGCTCCGAGCCGGTGAGCCCTCGTGATGCCGAGTCTCAACGCAACTCCATGGGTTGGTGGAATGGGATCCGGCACATCCTGGCAGTCGTTCGGCGAACATCTGAGCGGTGGGGCGGGGATTGTGACGCGACGCGTACAAAAGCGGGCTACCGGCCCGAAACGGAGGATTTCGTTCCGGGCCGGCGGCCCGGCCTCGGGGCCGGCGGTGGAGCCGTCACCGGTGGGGACGCTCGTGATCCGCGCGGCGCCAGGGCGCTTGCCCTTTGCCCGTGACGCCCGACGGGCCCTGCGCCGGGGCGGCCCCGAGCGCCGTCGACCGCGCTCGAGTGGGAGCGGACACCGGGCGCGCAGGGGCGAAGGGGCGGCCGTCCGCCGACGGATGGGAACGCGAGAGTCGAGGCGCGGCCGGCCGGGCGATCGGACGCGGGCCCGTGCCGGCCGGGCCTCGTCGGCTCCCCGGTGAAGGTCCCGCATGCCTCGGCCTGTTCATCCCGGAACTCCGCCAGACGCGGGCGGGACCGCTGCCGTCCCCGTACGGGCCGCTTCGCGAGGTGTGTAGCGTGTGAGGGGTGCGGCGATCGAGGGCGCTCCTGTCGAAGCGCTTCGACATATGTCCTGGACAGACCTTGACGATCTCCGTTAGCCTTGTGTCGAAGCGCTTCGACACTCTGCGGAATGACGGAGATCCGGATGGTCACACTCGCCGAGGTAGCCCGCCACGCGGGGGTCTCCGCCAGTACCGTCTCGTACGTGCTGAGCGGCAAACGCTCGATCTCGGAGGAGACGCGCCGGCGGGTCGAACGGAGCATCAAGGAACTCGGCTACCACCCGCACGCCGGAGCGCGAGCTCTCGCCAGCAGCCGCTCGAACATCATCGCCCTCATGGTGCCGCTCCGTACGGACATGTACGTCCCCGTGATGATGGAGATCGCGATGGCGGTCGCCACGACGGCCCGCCGCCACGGCCACGACGTACTCCTGCTCACCGGCGAGGAAGGGCCCACCGCGGTCCGCCGCGTGGCGGCCAGCGGACTCGCCGACGCCATGATCGTCATGGACGTCGAGCTGGAGGACGAGCGCATCCCGCTGCTGCGCGCCGGGGACCGGCCCGCCGTGCTCGTCGGGCTGCCCGCCGACACCACCGGACTCACCTGCGTGGACCTCGACTTCGTCGCCACCGGCGCGCTGTGCGCTGACCACCTGGCCGACCTCGGCCACCGCTTTGTCGCCGTCGTCGGCGAGGCCGCCGCGGTCTACCAGCGCCACACCGGCTTCGCCGAGCGTACCCTCCAGGGCCTGCGCGCCCGCGCCGCCGAGCGCGGGATCCGGCTCATCCACCGCCCCTGCGAGGGCAGTTACGAGTCCACCGCCGGCACGCTCTCCCGCATCTTCGAGGAGCGGCCGGACACCACCGCACTCGTCGTCCAGAACGAGTCCGCCATCGCCCCCCTCCTCGCGCTCCTGCGCCAGCAGGGCCGCGCCGTGCCCGAGGACGTCTCCGTCGTCGCCGTCTGCCCCGACCAGGTGGCCACCCAGGCCGCCCCGCAGCTGACCTCGGTCGCCATCCCCGCGCAGCAGATGGGCCGGCACGCGGTCGAGCTCGTCATCGCCAAGCTGGCCGGCAGCGCGACGGAGGAGGTCCGCCTGCTCGGCCCCGAACTCAAGGTGCGCGCGAGCAGCGGCCCGGCACCGGCCGCGTGACGGCCCCGGTGCCGGCGCCCGCGTAGCCGTCCACGCGCAGAGCCGCAGGGGCCAGCCGGTGTCACCGGGCGCGGCCGTGCTCGGAGTGCCGCTCCTGTCCGGCGAGGGCCAGCGCTCGGTGGGCGGTGTAGGCGGCGGCCGGGTCGGGCTCGTACGACCAGGGAGCCGCGCCCGCGTAGCCGTCGACGGCGCGGAACTGCTCGACGGCCTCCGCGAAGCGCTCCGCGCGCAGCAGGAAGGCCGCCAGCAGGTGCCGCACCACGGGCAGCACCGCGTCGGAGGGGGAGGCGTGCTCGGTCGCGTAGAGAGCGCCGCCGATCGCGCGCGAGACGACCTCGCTCTCGTAGAAGCCGCGCACGAGGATGACGTCCGGCAGGTGCGCGAAGACCTCGAAGAGCGGCAGCGCCGGCAGCAGGCTGCCCTCGGGCGCGGAGGAGGCGGCCCGCTCGGCGAAGTCGCGCGCGGCGTCCTCGGGGAGGCGGGCGAGGGCGGTCAGATGGGCGCCCATGTGGTGCGGGGCCCGGGCGACGACCTTCTCCCAGGCGGCGGTGAAGTCCGCGTCGGCGGCGAGCGCGACGATGTACGGCACAGGGTCGCCCGGGGCGAGCAGGGCGGCCTCGTCGGCGACCGTGCGCGCCTCCTCGAGGATCATCGGCACGTCCGGGGAGCCGGCCGGCTCGCGCCGCGCCCGCTGCACCAGGAACGCCGCGTGCACGGCCGCCCCGCCGGCGTCCTTGGCATCCTCGACCCGCCAGGTGCGCAGCCACGCCGCGCCCGCGCCGGGGGACTGCGCCAGTTCGACCGCCGCGGCGCCCGCCAGGGTCTGCACCCGCTGCCAGCGCAGCTCGCCCGCCGCCGGGGTGCCCTTGAGGAGGGCGGCGACCGCACGCCAGTCCTGGGTGCGCTGGGTCACCGCCAGCGCATGGGTCAGCTCGTCGTCCGGCCCGGGAAGCCGGATGTCGATCTCCTCCCGGGGCACGAAGCCGTAGCGGGCGGGATCGAGCGCGGTGACGGCCCGCACGCCGCGGCGGCGCAGCAAGCGGGGCACCAGCACGATCGCGGAGATCAGCAGAACGCCGTACAGCACCCACAGGACTTCCATGGTGAGCAAGCCTACGCGGGGCCGCCCGGCACGTCCCGGCCCACCGGGAGGTGCTTGCCGCACTACGCTCGGCGGTATGAGCGAGCAGCAGCACCAGAACTTCGAGACCCTCGCGATCCACGCGGGCCAGCCGGCCGACGCCCGGACCGGCGCCGTGGTCACGCCGATCTACCAGGTCTCCACGTACAAGCAGGACGGGGTCGGCGGCCTGCGCGGCGGCTACGAGTACAGCCGTTCCGCGAACCCCACCCGCACCGCCCTGGAGGAGAACCTCGCGGCGCTCGAGGGCGGCCGCCGCGGTCTGGCGTTCGCGTCCGGCCTGGCCGCCGAGGACTGCCTGCTGCGCACGGTACTGGGGCCCGGCGACCACGTGGTCATCCCCAACGACGCGTACGGCGGCACCTTCCGGCTCTTCGCGAAGGTCGTCGAGCGCTGGGGCGTGCGGTGGTCGGTCGCCGACACCTCCGACCCGGCGGCGGTCCGGGCCGCGCTGCGCCCGGAGACCCGGCTGATCTGGGTCGAGACGCCCAGCAACCCGCTGCTCGGCATCACCGACATCGCGGCCCTCGCGGACATCGCACGCGGCGCGGACGCCCGCCTCGTCGTCGACAACACCTTCGCCAGCCCCTACCTGCAGCAGCCGCTGGCCCTGGGCGCGGACGTCGTCGTGCACTCCACCACCAAGTACATGGGCGGGCACTCGGACGTGGTCGGCGGCGCGCTGGTCGCGGCCGACGCGGGGCTCGGCGAGGAACTCGCGTACCACCAGAACGCGATGGGCGCGGTCGCCGGGCCCTTCGACGCGTGGCTGGTGATGCGGGGCATCAAGACCCTCGCCGTCCGCATGGACCGGCACAGCGAGAACGCGGCCAGGGTCGCGGAGCTGCTGTCGCTGCACCCGAAGGTCACCCAGGTCTTCTACCCGGGGCTGCCCGAGCACGCGGGCCACGACGTCGCGGCCAAGCAGATGAAGCAGTTCGGCGGCATGGTGTCCTTCCGCGTCGCGGGCGGCGAGGAGGCGGCCGTCGCGGTCTGCAACCGGGCGCGGCTGTTCACGCTGGGCGAGTCCCTCGGCGGCGTCGAGTCCCTCATCGAGCATCCGGGCCGCATGACGCACGCCTCCGCGGCGGGCTCCGCGCTGGAGGTGCCGGCGGATCTGGTGCGGCTGTCGGTGGGGATCGAGTCCGTGGACGACCTGCTGGAGGACCTGCGCCAGGCGCTGGGGGCGTAGCCCCCGCTTGCGTGGGGCGTGTGTGGTGGCGGGGGTGGGTTTCCTCCCTCCCTCCCCAGCCTTCGGCCGGGGGACCCCCATCCGGCGCGTTCGGTGCGGGCCGAGCAGGTTTTTGGGGGGCCGGGGGCGGGGCCTCCGCAGGGCTCACCAGTAGGCCGGGATCGTCTCCCGCGGCTCCGGCCACCACACTGCCGCCAGAACGGCTGCGACGAGAACCCCCACCACGAGGAGCGTCCACAGCACGGCGCGCAGCACGCGGCGCCGGGCCAGGGCGCGGCGGCCTCGTTCGGCGGCGCGCGGGGCGAGGTCCGCGGGGACGACGGGGTGCGGCCCGTCGAGCAGCCGGCGGACCTGGTCCTCCCTGGAACCCCTGAACCCCCCGTACCCGTAGGCGCTCACGGCGCCGCCTCCCGCACCCGGGGGGCCGCGTCGCCGTGGGCCGCCTGCCGGTGCAGGGTCGCGGTGGCCCGCAGGGCCGTCGCCCGCACCCGCTCCGGCGGCAGGCCGAGCTCCGCGGCGGCCTGCTCCGCGGCGAGGCCCTCGTACAGCCGCAGCACGATCACCAGCCGTTCCCGCGCGTCGAGGCCGGCGAGCACGCCGCCGCGGGGGCGCCGCCACCAGGGCCGGTGGGCGAAGCGGCGGACGAGCTCGGCGCGGGTGAAGACATAGGGGTCCTCGCCGCGTATCCGGAACCAGTCCGCGTAGGTACGCGGCAGCGCGGCGCACACCAGCTCGGCCGCCTCCGTGCGGTCCCCCGTGAGCAGGACGGCGATGTGCAGCAACCGCCCCGCCGCGCCCGCCACGAAGGCCCCGAACTCGGCCTCGCGCAGGCGCTCCGCTGCCTCCCGGCGCTCTCCCACAGCGCCAGGGGACGACAGATGCGACCTCAGGTCAAGAGTTCTGCTCGTCTCCCTGCGAGACGGACGCGTGGTACCGCACCAGTGAGGAGTTGAACCGGCCGAGGAGGTCGGTGAACAACTCGCGCTCCTGCTGGGTCCAGTCCGCTGTGACGACCTCCATGAGCCGCTGCCGCGACGCGCGGACCTCTTCCAGGCGCGAACGGCCGCGGGGGGAGAGCGCGAGCACGACCGCGCGCCCGTCCTCGGGGTGCGAAGTGCGCTTGACCAGGCCGCTGTCCACGAGCGGGGCGACCTGCCGGGTGACGGTGGAGGAGTCGATCCCCATGCCCTCCGCGAGCGCCTTCACGCCCATCGGGCCCTCGTTGTCCAGACGGTGGAGCAGCAGGTAAGCGGCCCGGTCCATGGAGTTGCGGGCCTTGCCGACGCCGCCGAGGCGCGTCTGTTCCGCTCGGCGGGCGAAGAGCGCCACTTCGTGCTGCAGGCGCTCCAGGAGGTCGGTCGTGGTCTCCGGGGGAGGAATGGGCATGGCCGGAAGCTCGCGTTCTGTCGGTCCTGCGAAGGTTGGGAGAAGAGTACGCGGAGAGCGTCATCTCGGGACCCCGCCGGGCAAAACTGCTCGCTCGCCTCGTCCGGCCGGTGGGCGCTGCTGCGAGACTGGGAGCATGGAAAGTCCCGCACATCACGCCCGGCGCACGACCCGCACGGTGGCGGCCGCGCGGCCGTCCCCTGTCACCATCGACGATGTGCGCGGCGCGCACAAGATGCTGTCCGGTGTGGCGCGCGTGACACCCATGGAGGGCAGCCGGTACCTGTCGCGTCTGGTGGCCGCCCCGGTGCATCTGAAGTGCGAGAACCTGCAGCGTACCGGCTCGTTCAAGGTGCGCGGCGCGTATGTGCGGATCGCCGGGCTGCGGCCGGAGGAGCGTGCGGCGGGCGTGGTCGCGGCGAGCGCCGGCAACCACGCGCAGGGCGTGGCGCTGGCCGCGTCGCTGCTCGGGGTGCGCTCCACCGTCTTCATGCCGTCCGGCGCCCCGCTGCCGAAGGTCGCGGCGACCCGTGACTACGGGGCCGTGGTGCGGTTGCACGGGCACGTGGTGGACGAGACGCTGCGCGCCGCCCAGGAGTACGCCGAGGAGACGGGCGCGGTCTTCATCCACCCCTTCGACCATCCTGACATCGTCGCCGGGCAGGGCACGGTGGGCCTGGAGATCCTGGACCAGTGCCCGGAGGTGCGCACGGTCGTCGTGGGGATGGGCGGGGGAGGGCTCGCGGCCGGTGTGGCGCTGGCGGTGAAGTCGGTGCGTCCGGACGTGCGGGTCGTCGGGGTGCAGGCGGCGGGCGCGGCCGCGTACCCGCCGTCGCTGGCCGTGGGGCGTCCGGTGGCGCTGGACTCGGTCGCCACCATGGCGGACGGGATCAAGGTGGGCTGCCCGGGCGAGGTGCCGTTCGCGATCGTGCGGGACCTGGTGGACGAGGTGCGCACGGTCACCGAGGACGAGCTGTCCAGCGCGCTGCTGCTGTGCCTGGAGCGCGCGAAGCTGGTGGTCGAGCCGGCCGGGGCGAGTCCGGTGGCGGCCCTGCTGGCGCGGCCGGACGCCTTCGACGGGCCGGTGGTCGCCGTCCTGTCCGGCGGCAACGTCGACCCGCTGCTGATGGAGCGCGTCCTGCGGCACGGCATGGCGGCCGCCGGGCGCTACATGTCGTTCCGCCTGCGGCTCACGGACCGGCCGGGGGCGCTGGCGGCGCTGCTGGGGATCCTTTCCGCGACGGACGCGAACGTGCTGGACATCGGGCACGTGCGCACCGAGCCGCGGCTGGGACTGACCGAGGTGGAGGTCGAGCTGCAACTGGAGACCCGCGGCCCCGAGCACCGGGCGGCCGTGGCGGAGGCGCTGCGGACGGCGGGATACGTGCTGCTCTGAGGCTGTCGGGCCGGAATGTCAGTGGGGTGCGGCATGGTGGTGTCGGGTGTCGTGGACGCGGGATGGCGCTGAGGCGGAGCTCGAAGAAATCCGCTTGACGCGATATATCGCGTCTGGGATGCTCGCGATGCATCGGTGTGCGCTGCCGCGCGCCCGACAGTCCCCATGCACCCCAAGCCCCGAATCGGAGACATCGCATGCCAGGCGCCATCCATGCCGAAGGTCTGGTGAAGACCTTCGGTGACGTACGGGCACTGGACGGAGTGGACCTGGACGTCCCTGAAGGGACCGTCCTGGGCCTCCTCGGCCCCAACGGTGCCGGGAAGACGACCGCCGTGCGCGTTCTGACCACCCTGCTGCGGCCCGACAGCGGCAGCGCCGTCGTGGCCGGCGTGGACGTACTGAAGAACCCCAACGAGGTGCGCCGGAAGATCGGCCTGTCCGGTCAGTTCGCCGCGGTCGACGAGTACCTCACCGGCCGCGAGAACCTGCAGATGGTCGGCCAGCTCTACCAGATGACCGCCCGGGACGCGAAGGCCCGCGCGACGGAGCTGCTCGAGCGCTTCAACCTCGCCGAGGCCGCCGACCGCACGGCCAAGACCTACTCCGGCGGCATGCGGCGCCGGCTCGACCTGGCGGCCGCGCTGGTCGTCAGGCCGCCGGTGATGTTCATGGACGAGCCGACCACCGGCCTCGACCCCCGCAACCGCCTCGCGCTGTGGGAGGTCATCCAGGACCTGGTCGCCGGCGGCACCACACTGCTGCTCACCACGCAGTATCTGGAGGAGGCCGACCACCTCGCCCACGACATCTGCGTGATCGACCACGGCAAGGTCATCGCCCGCGGCACCTCGGACGAGCTCAAGGCGCGCACCGGCGGCGAGCGCGTCGAGGTCGTCGTCCACGACCGCGAGCACCTGGTGACCGCCACCGAGGTGCTGAACGGCTTCGGCAAGGGCGAGCCCGCCATCGACGACCACACCCGGCGGATCACCGTACCGGTCACCGGCGGCGCGAAGCTGCTCGCCGAGGTCATCCGCGAGCTCGACACCCGCGGCATCGAGATCGACGACATCGGTCTGCGCCGGCCCACGCTCGACGATGTGTTCATGTCCCTCACCGGCCACGCCGCCGAGGAGAAGGAAGAGGAGTCCCAGTGACCACGGTGACCGACGCGGTCTCCACCAGCGCGCCGCGCACCACGAACCCGCTCGTGCAGTCCGTCCGCGACTCGCTCGTGGTGGCCCGGCGCAATCTGATCCGCATGCTGCGCATCCCCGAGGTCGTGATCTTCGGCCTCGTGCAGCCCATCATGTTCGTGGTGCTGTTCAGCTACGTCTTCGGCGGCTCCATGAACGTCGGCGGCTCCACCGACCCCGGGCTCTACCGCGAGTTCCTGATGGCGGGCATCTTCGCCCAGACCGTGACGTTCGCCACCGCGGGCGCCGGCGCGGGCATCGCCGACGACATGCACAAGGGCCTCATCGACCGCTTCCGCTCGCTGCCGATGGCCCGTGGCGCGGTGCTCACCGGCCGCACCCTGGCCGACCTGGTGCAGACGGCCCTCACCGTCGTGGTGCTGGCGATCGTCGCCGTGCTCGTCGGCTGGCGCGTCCACGAGGGCCTGCCCAAGGCGCTCGCCGCCTTCGCCCTGCTGCTCCTGCTCGGCTACGCCTTCTCCTGGATCGGCGCCCTCATCGGCCTGTCGGTCCGCACCCCGGAGGCGGCCACCTCCGGCGGTCTGATCTGGCTGTTCCCGCTGACGTTCATCTCGAACGCCTTCGTGGACTCCAACCTGATGACTCCCTGGCTGCGGCACATCGCCGAGTGGAACCCGTTCAGCGCCACCGTGCTGGCCTGCCGGGAGCTGTTCGGCAACCTCCCGGCCGGCTACCAGACCCCGGACGTCTGGCCGATGCAGCACCCGGTGCTGGCCTCGGTGCTGTGGTCGATCGTCATCATCCTGGTCTTCCGCACCCTCGCGGTGCGCAAGTACCGGTCGGCGACCGCGTGAGCATGCGACCTGCGTGACCGCGCGACGAACCCGACGAACGCGACGAGCCCCCGGCCGGGAAGGCCGGGGGCTCGTCCGCGTCCTGGGGTGGCGTCAGCCGCTGTGCGGCTTGGCGTCGAGGATCCTCACCGACGCCTTCTTGCCGTTCGGGAGCTCGTACGTCGCGTCCTCGCCGACCTTCTTGCCGTTCACACCCGAGCCGAGCGGGGACTGCGGGGAGTAGGTCTCCAGATCGGAGGAGACGTACTCACGCGAGCCGAGCAGGAACGTCAGGGTGTCGTCCGGGTCGCCGTCGAAGGCGATCGTCACGACCATGCCGGGCGCCACCACGCCGTTGTCGGCCGGGGCCTCGCCCACCTTGGCGTGCTGCAGGAGCTGCGTCAGCTGGCGGATCCGGAGCTCCAGCTTGCCCTGGTCCTCGCGCGCCGCGTGGTAGCCGGCGTTCTCCTTGAGATCGCCTTCCTGACGGGCTTCCTCGATCTTGGCGACGATCTCGGCGCGTGCGGGACCCGACAGGTGCTCCAGCTCGGCCTTGAGCTGGTCGTACGCCTCCTGGGTCAGCCAGGTGACGTTCTCGCTGGTCTGGGTCACAGGTGCTCCTCGTCGTACTCGAACTCGCTTGCTTACAAATGAACGCCCTACCCAGAAAGATGCGTCTTCGCGGGAGGGCGAAACCACGAGCGTAACAATTCCCCCCGACAATCGGCGAGAGGAAAATCATCGGGACGCCATCGGCCCAGGTCAAGAGGGGAACGGCCGGGCAGGTCGGATCAGGCGGCGGGCACGCAGCCGACCAGTTCCGCGGAAGTCCCGCGACCGGTGGTGCGAATGGCGACGACGGTGTCCACGCGACTGCTGTCCTGGGCCAGACGCACGTCCTTGCGGCCGACCTCGCCGTGGTCCTCGGCGAGCGAGCGCAGGGTGCACACCGCGGTGACCCCGGCGTCCTTGCGGACCTCGAGGTGGACCTGGACCTCCTGGTCGGAGACGACCTGGAACTTGATCACCTCGGCGCTGACCTCGGTGCCGGCGAGTTTGTCCCAGCCGATCCAGCCGACGAACAGCAGCAGGACGACACCGAGCACCGCGCCGACCAGCCGCAGCCTGCGGTCCGTGCGCGCGTCGGCGTCGGCACCGCGCCCGTACCGTCCCTCGGGCAGCCCGTCGCGCACCGCGCTCATCATCAGTCCTCCCGGGGCCCGGGGAATCCCGCCTTGGAATCAAACAGCCCCTCGCTTCGGTCACTATAGAAGCCGCTACCCATGACCCATGACTGAGGATCCGACCTTGACCGAGCAGCTGCGGCTGATGGCCGTGCACGCACACCCCGACGACGAGTCCAGCAAGGGCGCCGCCGCCATGGCCCGCTACGTCTCCGAGGGCGTCGACGTCCTGGTCGCGACCTGCACCGGTGGCGAGCGCGGCTCCGTGCTCAACCCCAAACTGCAGGGCGACCCGTACATCGAGGAGCACATCCACGAGGTCCGCGCCAAGGAGATGGACGAGGCGCGCGAGATCCTCGGCGTCCAGCAGTCCTGGCTCGGCTACGTCGACTCCGGACTCCCCGAGGGCGACCCGCTGCCCCCGCTGCCCGAGGGCTGCTTCGCCCTGCAGGACGTGGACGAGGCCGCGGGGACCCTGGTGAAGCTGATCCGCGAGTTCCGCCCGCACGTGATCACCACGTACGACGAGAACGGCGGCTACCCGCACCCCGACCACATCATGACCCACAAGATCTCGATGATCGCCTTCGACGCCGCCGGCGACCCCGAGCGCTACCCCGAGGCCGGCGAGCCGTGGACGCCGCTGAAGCTCTACTACAACCAGGGCTTCAACCGGCAGCGCACCGTCGCCCTGCACGAGGCGCTGCTCGCCCGGGGGCTGGAATCCCCGTACGGCGAGTGGCTGGAGCGCTGGCAGACCGCCGACCGGCCGGAGCGCAACATCACCACGCGCGTGCCGTGCGCGGACTTCTTCGAGATCCGGGACAAGGCGCTGCTCGCGCACGCCACCCAGATCGACCCCGACGGCTCCTGGTTCCACGTCCCGATGGAGCTCCAGAAGGAGGTCTGGCCCACCGAGGACTACGAGCTCGCGAAGTCCCGGGTGGACACCTCCCTCCCCGAGGACGACCTCTTCGCGGGCATCCGGGAGAATTGAGCGCGTGAACGCGACACTCGGCACGGCCGCAGCCCAGCTCGTACCCCTCGCCGTCCAGGACCTCGACCAGGACAAGGTGACGCCCGGCCTTCTCGGCTTCGTCATCTTCGCCCTCATCGGCCTGTCCCTGTGGTGGCTGATGAAGAACATGAACCGCCAGTTCCAGAAGATCGACTTCGAGGAGCAGCCGGCGGAGCGGCCCTCCGCGGCGGCCGCCGCCGAGGGCCCCGGCCGCACGGGCTGAGGCGCCACCCGGCGGCCCCCTCCGGGCGCGAGGGGAGGTGCGGCCGCCGGCCGGACCTGCGACCCGCTCCGCGACCACGGCATTTCCGTGGCCGCGCCATGCGGCGTGCCCGCGGGGGTGCGCGCGGTGCGCGGGTGGGCATTCCGGACCGCACGTCCATGTGCAGGGCGGGCGGTGTTTCTCGTGCCGTCCCTGCTGCACCACACACATGTCAGCGTCCAGAACACCCACCCCCCGGCCGAAGGGCGGGGAGGGCGGATGTTCCGGACGGTGCGTCACATCTGCGGGCGGCATCCGGGGCACCACGCGTACCGCCCGCACACACGTGGACACGCCGTCGGCCGTCCGCACCACATCACGCGCCGGGCGGTACCGCCCGCACACACGCGGACACGCCAGTCCACGATGTCCGGCCCCGGAGGCCCCGCCCCCGGCGCCCTCAACCCCCCACCGGCACGTCCAGCACCTCGCGCGCCCCGCGCGACGGCACCATGCCCAGCCGCCAGGCCTCCCACGGGGTGCCCGGCTCCACGCCGCGCTCCAGGAGCAGGGCGTAGGCCTCCGCGTACTCGTGCAGCACGGGGTCGCGGCCCGTGTGCGCGTCGTCCGTCAGCCGGTCCAGCAGCGCACGGGCCTCGGCGGCGCCCTCGCGGCTGAGCAGCGGCTCCAGCGTGGACCGCAGGAACCCCGCCCACGCCAGGCCGCGCCGGTCGCCCACGATGGCGAAGAGCCGCTCCGCCTCCCGGAGGAGCTCCAGCGCGGCCGGGACCCGGTCGTTGCCGGCGTCGATGACGGCGAGCTCCACGCAGGACCAGCCCTCGCCGTGCGGCGCCCCGACGCGGTGGAAGTCCGCGCGGGCGTCCTGCAGGAGCTGGCGGGCGAAGCCGCTGTTGCGCAGGTTGCCGGTGCGCGCCGCCCGCTGGTCGCGGGAGACGCGGGCCGAGTGGTGGCGGGCGCAGGCCAGTCCGTAGACGTCCCGCATCCGGCTGAACATGGTGCGGGCGCGCTCCAGGGCCCGCAGCGCGCCGTCCAGGTCGCCGCCCTCCTCCAGGGCCTGGCCGAGGTGGTACAGCGACCACGCCTCGCCGCGGGCGTCCTCGTTCGCGCGGTGGCGGGCCAGCGCCTCGCGCATCAGGTGCAAGGCGGCGTCGGCGTCCCCGCCCAGCAGGCGGGCCCGGCCGAGCTGGGTGGTGGTCCAGGCCTCGCCGCGGGGGTCGCGGGTCGCCGCGTAGCAGTCCCCCGCGGCCCGCAGCTCCCGTTCGCCGCCCTCCGCGTCGCCGAGCCGCAGCAGCAGCTGGCCCAGCTGCAGGTGCGCCCAGGCCTCGCCGTGCACGCTCTCGCTCTCCCGGTGCAGGGCCAGGGACCCGGTCAGCAGCTCGTGTGCCTCCGCCGGCCGGCCGGCGTCGCGCAGCACCGCCGCCAGCGCGTGCTGCGTCCAGGCCCGGTCGGCGCGCAGCTCGTCCCCGGCCTGCAGCTCCAGGGCCTCCCGCAGCTTGGCCTCCGCCTCCCGCAGGCCGCCCTGCTGGTGCAGGGTGATGCCCAGGCTGCACAGGGCCCGGGCGGCGCCCGCCGGGTGGTGGGCCTCGAAGTACAGGTCGACCACCGACGAGAGGGTGGAGCGGGCCTTGTCGAGCTCGCCGAGCTGCCGCGCGGCGATGCCGGTGCGCCACTGGACCGAGCGGACCAGCATCGACTGGTCCGCCTCCCGCCGGTGCGCCTGGGCCAGCTCGCTGATCTCGCCGAGCCGGTACAGGTCGCCGCGGAGCAGGCAGTAGTCGCACAGCGCGCCGAGCAGGTGCTGCACCACCCGCTGGTCGACGCCCTCGCAGTGCCGCAGTGCCGAGGTGATGAAGCTCGACTCCTCGTCCAGCCAGCGCAGCGCCTGGTCCAGTGACGGGAAACCCTGCGGCCCGAAGCGGTCGGCGCGGGTCGAGGTGCGGCCGTCGACGAGCCGGATGACCGCGTCCGCGAGTTCGGCGTAGCTGCGGATCAGCCGTTCCTGGGCGGCCGCCCGCTCGGCCGGGTCCTCCTCGTCCAGCAGGCGTGCGTGGGCGAAGCGCCGTACGAGGTCGTGCAGCCGGTAGCGGCTGCCGCGCACGTGCTCGACGAGGCCGGCCGAGGCCAGTTCGGCCAGCCGCCGGGCCGCCTCCTGCTCCTCTGTCCCCAGCAGGGCCGCGGCGGCCGCCGCGCCGAGGCTGGTCCGCCCGGCGAGCGCCAGCCGGCGCAGCAGCCGGCGGGCCGGCTCGGGCTGGTCGTGGTAGCGCAGCGCCAGTGCCCGGTCGACGGGGCCCACGGGGCCGTACGCCGCCAGATCGGCCGCCAGCCGCTCCGCGCCCCGCTCGGGCAGGGCGCTGCCCGCGATGCGCAGCGCGAGCGGCAGCCCGCCGCACAGCCGCCGTATGGAGTCGGCGTCGTCCCCGGCCGTGACCGCCCCGGGCGCGAGTCCGGCCAGCAGCTCCCGCGAGGCCTCCGCCCCGAGCGGTTCGACCGGCAGGGCGTACACGCGGGCCGGTACGTCGAGGGTGAGCGGCTGCGCCGCCGTGACCAGGACGAGGCTGTCGGAGCGTTCCGGGATCAGGGCGCGCACCTGCTCGGGCCCGGCGGCGTCGTCGAGGACGATGACGACGGGCACGCCGGTGAGGTGCTTCTGGTACTGCTCGGCCAGGCGCCGCAGGTGCTGCTCCCGGGAGGTGCGCTCACGGAACAGCAGGTGTTCGCGGGGCGCGCCGAGCCGGTTGAGCAGGTGCAGCAGCGCGTCCCGTACGGGCAGCGGGCGTTCGCCGGGGGCGGCGCCGCGCAGGTCGACGACGCAGGCGCCGCGGAACTGGTCCCGCAGCTGCTGCGCGGCGCGCACCGCGAGCGTGGTGCGGCCCGAACCGGCCTGGCCGTGCAGGACGACCACGACGGGCTCGGAGCCGGGGGAGACCCGCGCCTGCCGCACCCACTGGGCGATCTGCCGCAGCGGGTCCCGGTGGCCGGTGAACGGTCCCTGGGTGGAGGGCAACTGGGCGAAGGACTGCTCCAGGACGCTGCGCCCCCGGGCCGCGGCGCTGCGGTCGGCGCGGCGCTTCGCCGGCGCCTTCACAGGAGCCCTCGCGGGAGCCGGTACGGCGCGCCGGCGCTCCAGGAACGGCCGCACGCCGCGCTGTTCCACGGCCTCCAGCCAGGCTCGCCGCAGCTCCCTCGACCGGGTGCTGCCGCCGCCCGTCGTCAGGGCGGTGGTCACGGCCGCCCCGGCGAGCGCCACCACGCCGCCCGCGCCCAGCGCCGTGGGGACCGGGGTGCCCCAGCCGAGGTCCGCCACGCACGCCGCGACGGCGGCGACCGCGGTGACCAGCGCCGGGGTTGCCAGGGAGGAGCGGCGGCCCTCGCGTTCCGCCACCACCGCGGTGGTGTACGCGGCGTACTCGGCGGCCGCCGCGGCCGCGATCTCGTCCACTGCCGCCCGTGCCTGCCGCAGCGCCTCCTCCGCCTCGCCCGAGCGGCCCTCCCGCCCACCGGCGACGGCGTGTTCCAGCAGCCGCAGCACCTCGGCCCGGTCGGACGTGCTCAGTTGTGCGCGCTGTTGCGACGTCTGCTTCGTCACGACTGCCCCCTCGGTTGCCGCCCGCCCCCCAGTGTGCTGCCGACAAGGCCGTATCGCGACACCGCGTGCGCGGGTGGCCCAGGGGGACAACCGTCGAGCCGGCCTTCCGCTTCGCGACGTTATGACCGCTTTCGCGGTGTCCTTGGCGTGGCGCAAAAGTGACGTGTCGTATGACGGACATCAAAAAGTGCTGACCAGGTGACGCCTTGGCGTCACGCTGTTCTCTTATGAAACACGTGAACGAAAAGCGGCTGCCGGGGATCCCGCGTCCCCGGCCGCGGCACGTGGCGGCCACCGCGATCGTGGCACTCCTCGCCGGACTGACCGCCACCCCCGGCGTCGCCCAGGGCCTCGGCCCGGACGCACGGCAGGCCGACCCGGGCGCACGGGGAACCGCGGGGAGCGGAGCACACGGCCTGACGCAGCAGCAGGTCACCCTGATCACGGGCGACCGCGTCACGCTGGACACGGACCCCACGGGCAAGCAGAGCGTCCTGGTCGAGCCGGCCAAGGGGCGCGAGCACATCAGGTTCGTCAAGCGCCAGGACGGCGACGACTGGACCGTCATACCCGTCGACGCGCTGCCCCTGCTCGCGGCTGACCGCCTCGACCGGGCGCTGTTCAACGTCTCGGCCCTGGTCAAGGGGAAGTACGCGGAGCGGAAGAGCCTGCCGCTGATCGTCCAGTACACGGGCGACGCGGCCACGGCCGAGCGCCGGCTCGCGGCGGCCGGGGCCGGCGAGGTCGACGCCATCGCGGGCACGTCCTTCGCGTCCGTCGTCGAACCCCAGGCGGATGCCGGGGATTTCTGGAAGGGCATCGCCCCCGGTCAGGCCGGCGTCACGGCACTCGGTTCCGGCGTCAGCCGGATCTGGCTGGACGGCCGAGCCAAGGTCCAGCTCGACGTCACGGTGCCGCACATCGGAGCCCCGCACGCCTGGGAGAAGGGCTACACGGGCAAGGGCGTCAAGGTCGCGGTGCTGGACACGGGCTTCGACCCCAACCACCCCGACCTCAAGGGCGTCGTCACGGAGTCGGCGAACTTCACCACCGAGCCGAACACCGACGACCTCGCGGGCCACGGAACCCACGTCGCCTCGACCGTCGCCGGCTCCGGCGCGGCCTCCGGCGGCCGGTACAAGGGCGTGGCACCCGGTGCGCAGATCCTGCTCGGCAAGGTCTGCACGGGGGACGGCAACTGCGAGGACTCCGACATCATCGAGGGTCTGGCCTGGGCCGCCCAGCGCGGCGCCAAGGTGATCAGCCTGAGCCTGGGCGACGTCGACACCCCGGAGACCGACGCCGTCGAGGCGATGGTCGACGCCGTCAGCCGCGACTACGGCGCCCTGGTCGTGGCCGCGGCCGGCAACGACGGCGACAGCAGCAGGGTGGCCTCGCCGGCCTCCGCCGACCGGGCTCTGGCCGTCGGCGCCTCCCAAGAGGACGACGACCGCGCCGGCTTCAGCAACGTCGGCCCCCGCGAGGGCGACTCCGGCCTCAAGCCGGACCTCATCGCCCCCGGCGTGAACGTCGTCGCCGCCATGGCCGGCGGCACCACCGCCGACGACGGCTACGTGGCGATGAGCGGCACCTCGATGGCCACGCCGCACGTCTCGGGCGCGGCGGCCATCCTGTTCCAGCAGCACCCCGACTGGACCGCGGAGCAGGTCAAGCGCCAGCTGATGCAGTCGACCGACGGTGCCATGGAGCACGGCGCCTACTACCAGGGCGCGGGGCGCCTGGACGTGGGCCGGGCGGTCGACCAGGAGGTCACCGCCGACACCGCCGGACTGGACTTCGGTCTGGTCAAGTGGACCGGCGGCACGCGCCCGCCGGCGACCAGGACGATCACCTACCGCAACTCCGGCGCCGCGCCCGTCACTCTCCGCCTGACGCAGCACGCGAGCCGCGGCATCGCGGACACCCCCGCTCCCGAGGGGCTGTTCCGGCTCGGCGCCGACACCGTCACGGTGCCCGCGCACGGCACGGCGGGCGTCACCGTCACCGCGACCCCGGAGGCCGCCGGCACGCAGTACGCCGCCTACAGCGGCGTGGTGAGCGCGGCCACCGCGGACGGCGGGGTCTCGGTGCGCGTACCGCTCGGCATGGACGTGGAGCAGCCGTCCCACGAGCTCCGCGTCACCATGAAGAACAGCGCGGGCAAGACTCCCGAGTACGCCTACCTGCTCTTCAGCTCCGCCGACGGCCAGACCCGCGAGGTGGAGGTGTTCGGCACGGACAGCGTCGCGCGGCGACTGCCCGTCGGCACGTACTCGGTGAGCGGCTTCTTCTTCGAGGGGGACTTCACGAAGGCCACCGTGGTCGGTGAGCCGCAGGTCGTCATGACCGCCGACCGCTCGGTCACCATCGACGCCCGGAAGGCCAAGCCCGTCACGGTCTCGGCCCCCAGCCGCACGGCCCGTATCATCACCAGCGAGATCGGCACCATCGGTCTGGGGAACCACCTCCTGTCCATCACCGCGAACGAAGCGGTCGGCGACGACCACATCGAGAACGTGTACGCGGTGCCCACGACCCGGTCCAAGGACTCGGCGTTCACCTACATGGTCAGCTCCACGTGGGGTGAGCCCGCCCCCGGCGGCGGCGTGAACCCCGCGTCGGTCTACTACCTGACCCGTCCGGTGCACGGGTCCATCCCGGCCGATCCCGGCTACGAGCCCCGCCGGTCGGAACTCACCACGGTGAACACCACCTTCGCTGCCACCGCCAAGGACAGCACCGGGGCGCGCAACGTCTACATGTACGTCGACGACCAGCGGTTCCGCATGCCGACGCTCAGCGGCCTGCGGGTCCCGGACCGGCGGGTCGACTACTTCTCGTCGGCCGACGGCCTGCGCTGGCAGAGCTCCTTCGACCAGACGGACCTCTTCGACGCGGACGCCCCCCGCGGGCAGGCCTACATGAGCACCATCCACGGCTACCGGGCCGGGGCCAAGGTCGAGGAGCACTGGAACCAGGCGGTCCAGGGCGTCGGCTTCTCCCCGGAAGGTATGGACACCTACCGTGAGGGCGGCGACATGTACTTCGCACTCCAGGAAGCCGCCAACGGCGACCTGGGCCTGGTGGCCATGACGAATGCCTCCAGCGAGCAGAAGTTCACGTTCACGCGGAACGGCGAAGAGGTCCCGTACTTCTACGGATACGCCGCCGTGCCGGAGGACACCAAGCCCGCCGACTACCGCCTGACGCTCGAGCAGGACCGCGACCTCGCCCCGGCGAGCCTGGTCTCCACGCATCTGCGGGCCGAGTGGCAGTTCCGTTCGCAGACCCCGAAGGCGCGGCAGGCGCTGCCGCTGTACGCGGTGCGCATGGCTCCGGAACTGGACGAGTGGAACCGGGCCGAGGCCGGGCACAAGCTCCGCATCCCGGTCCTGATCCAGCGCGCGGTCGGCGCCGCCGACACGCCCATCCGCACCTTCACCGCCGAGGTCTCCTTCGACGAGGGCAGGACCTGGCAGACCGCCAAGTCCACCGGCTCCGGCACCGAGCGCACCGTGACCGTCGACCACCCGCGCCACGTCGAGGGCGGGTCGGTCAGCCTGCGTACGTTCGTCAAGGACGCGGACGGCAACTCCTTCAAGCAGACCGTGATCAAGGCCTATCTGCTGAAGTAGCCACGTCGCGCCGCAGGCGCCGGGCCTCCGGACGGAACCGTCCGAAGGCCCGGCGCCGCCTGTCCCCTCGGAGCCCGTCGCGTCAGAGCCAGTCGCGGCGGGCCGCGTGCCAGCCCAGCTGCATGCGGGTGGCGACGCCCGCGAGGTTCATCAGCCCCTGGATGCGGCGCTGGACCGTCCGCTTGCTCACGCGCAGCTGTCCCGCGATCGCCTCGTCGGTCATGCCGGCGACCATCAGGGAGAGCAGGTGCCGGTCCTCCGCGGCCGGTGCCGCGGGATCCTCCGGGCCCGCGCCGCCGATCCGCCCCTTCTCGGTCACCCGCAGCGGCGCGCCGACCTCCCAGTAGTGCTGGAACAGGTCGATGAGCGCCTCCAGCAGGCTGCTCTCCCGCACCACCGCCGTCTTGAGCGCCCCCAGACCGGCAGTCGCGCCGCCGGAGGGCAGCGGAACGACGGCCACCGAGCGGTCGGCCACCGCCATCCGCAGCGGCAACCGGGGCACCGCCCGGGCGACCTCGCCGGCCCGCACCCCCGCGACGACGTTGTCGACCGCCCCGGGGTCGTCGAAGTAGGCCTGCTCGTACAGGACCCGGTAGAGCACGCCGCGGCCCAGGGCGTCGTACTCCTCACGATTGCTCCCCGCGGGCATCGCCACGTAGTGCGCCTTGCAGAACCACAGCATCTCGTGGCGGGCGCCGTCCTGGAGCTGCCGCAGACGCTGCCGCAGCGCGGCCGCGCCGCTGATCACCTCGACCGCCTCGCCCGCTCCCCAGGAGCGGGCGCTGCGGCGGTAGGTCTCCACCAGTCCGAGCACGATCGCCCGGTCCTGCTCCAGCGCCTCCGCGTGGCGCTGGAGCCGCGGTACGAGGGCGACCTGAGGCGGAATCACCGCGAAGGCGCCGGGCGACTCCTCCACCGCGTACGCCAGTCCCTTGGCCTCCAGCGCGAGCAGCAGCCGCCCGACCGCCGGGGGACCGAGGTCGGTCCGTGCGGAGATCTCCTCGGCGGACGCCGACTCGGTGGCGAGCAGCAACCGGTACACCTCGGCCTCGGAGGCCGTGAGCCCCACCGTCTCCAGCATGTCGCGCCTCTCCGCTCACCGTCCGGCAGCCGATTCCATCAGCACGACCGGCCGGGGACAACGTCCGTTGCCGCGGGCAACAACCGGGTTCGCGGGGCACGGGGACGGGCTGAAACCATCACCCCTGCCGGGCGGCGCGGCGGCGCGCGGCCAGGACGGCGCCCGCACCCAGGACCACGGCCGCGGCAGCGGCGGCGCCGGACGTGGCCGGGCAGGTGACCGTGGACCTGGACGGAGTGCTGGTGATCGCGCACTCCGACAAGCAGGACTCATGACCATCACCGATGCCATCCACCAGGCCGTCTTGAAGGTTCCGGCATCGGCCTGGACACCGGCCGTCGAACCCGGCGGCGGCATCCGCGACGGCGTCTGGATCGCCGAACTCGACGGCGCCTGCCTCAAGGGCTGGCCGAAGGGGATGCGACTGGTCGTCCGGAAGGAACGGCCACACCCCGGCGCACAGTTGCGGATCACCGACGCCGACCGCATGCGCCTGACGGCGTTCGCCACCAACACCGCCGGCACCCCGATCGCCGCACTCGAACTGCGACACCGCCAGCGCGCGAGAGCGGAGGACCGCATCCGCGCGGCACGGGCCACCAGCCTGCGCAACCTTCCCCTCCACGACGCCGCACAACATCAGATCTGGCTGGAGATCGTCCAGATCGCTCTGGACCTGCTCGCCTGGATGCCGATGGTCGCCCTCACCGGCGACGTCCGTCGGTGGGAACCGCGGCGGCTGCGGCTCCGGCTGTTCTCCGCCGCCGCACAACTCGTCACCACCGGACGGCGCCGCATCCTCCGCCTCGCGGCCCACTGGCCCTGGACAGGCGTGATCACCCAAGCCCTGCAACGGCTCGCAGCCCTGCCGAACCCAGGATGACCAGCCACTTCCTGTCCCTACGAGCATCACCACCGAACCGGAGCCGTGGAACCCGGCGCCCACCCGACGCGACAGCCGGGCCACCAGCCTGCCCGCCTGCAGGAATCTCGGCCCCCGAACAAGCCGAAAGGGCCCATCAGCAAGCTGACGGACCCTCACGCAAACTGAGGCTAGCCTCTGTAGCCCGGCTTCCAGTAGATGGTTCCGGCGTCCATACCAGTCAAGAGCAGGTATATGACGCCGCGGTAGACGGAGAGGAAGGGGGAGACGTTCGTCTGCCAGCCCGTGTTCTCCGCCTGCCATCCAGCCCAGTCGCCGAGATAGCCTCTGGACTGGAGCCACAGGTGACCAGAGTAGTCACGCGCCGTCACGAGCAGGTTGCCGGCCTGGTCCGATGCGATGACCGGAGAGCTGTTCGTCTGGATACTGGGCAACTGGTAGGCACTGGTCCACCAGTTCTGCCCGAGGTACTGCTCGGCGTAGTAGACCCGATCGTCGTTGAGTCCTCGGAACACCGCGTAGAACGCCTGCCAGTACGGGTTGAACGTCACTGTCGGGGCGCTGTTGCTCTGGAAGCCCATGTACTGAGCGGGAGCCCAGTTGACGGAGCCCACAGGCAGCCAGGAGGCCCACATGCGCGTGTCACTCGCGCCCCGGTACACCATCAGCAGACCTGAAGCCGTGGTCGCCAGCGATACGGATTGATACGTCCTTTGGCCGGTTATCGGCGCCCAGGCGGACCAACTGGCCCCTATGGCGGCGAAACCCGATGCGACGCGGCTCCAGTAGATGTTGCCATCAGTACCGGTATGGAAAGCGTAGAACCAGCCATTGGAGTATATGACACGCGGTGCGGTGGTCGTTTGCGAGGTGTTCGCGCCGTAGCCGATGGATGTGGGCGTCTCGTTGTCGACCGAAATCCAAACGTGGTCGTCGAACTCCCCTCTGTAGATCCCCACGAGCCGCCCGGAGTCGCTGCGCGCTTCCGAGTACGTGTCCCGCGACTGGATCGGAGTGTGGTTGGCGATCTCCGGAGTCCAGCTGCTGCCTTCGCCGGGTTCGCTCGCGAACGCCTCGGAGCCGGTTGCCAACGTCACCGCGCATGCGGCGATCAGCGCGACGGCCCAAAGCCGTCCGCGCTTTAGCCAGAAGGAATGCCTTGAAGAGAACATAATGCGCCTTTTGCTCATAAATGGACATAACTGCATCGAGGGCGCCTCTCGCCCTACAGATGCATGATGATCATAATCTAAGAGATCGCCGCACCACAGTCGGTCCGGCCGCGGAGTGGTGACAGTCATCACTCGTGTCTTGGGTCCCACCTCCATCAACCGGGGTGCAGGTGGCCGCCCGGCGGGTGCCTGACCTCGATCATTCAGCGCTGTCTGATGTGGTGACTTCGCCCCGTTTGCTCCTCCAGTGGGCGGTGGGGCCGTCGCGTGTCGCTGCGGCTGGCCGGATTCCACAGGTCCGGAGACTGGGGGTCCTTCTCCTTCCTGGTCCTCGCCGGGATGCGTCCGTGCTGGTCAGGCTGTCTGTGGCAGGGCGGTGAGCCGGTTCCAGGCCAGGACGAAGGCGTCGGTCCAGGGCCAGGTGAGGTGGATGCCATCCACCAGGCCGTCTTGAAGGTTCCGGCATCGGCCTGGACACCGGCCGTCGAACCCGGCGGCGGCATCCGCGACGGCGTCTGGATCGCCGAACTCGACGGCGCCTGCCTCAAGGGCTGGCCGAAGGGGATGCGACTGGTCGTCCGGAAGGAACGGCCACACCCCGGCGCACAGTTGCGGATCACCGACGCCGACCGCATGCGCCTGACGGCGTTCGCCACCAACACCGCCGGCACCCCGATCGCCGCACTCGAACTGCGACACCGCCAGCGCGCGAGAGCGGAGGACCGCATCCGCGCGGCACGGGCCACCAGCCTGCGCAACCTTCCCCTCCACGACGCCGCACAACATCAGATCTGGCTGGAGATCGTCCAGATCGCTCTGGACCTGCTCGCCTGGATGCCGATGGTCGCCCTCACCGGCGACGTCCGTCGGTGGGAACCGCGGCGGCTGCGGCTCCGGCTGTTCTCCGCCGCCGCACAACTCGTCACCACCGGACGGCGCCGCATCCTCCGCCTCGCGGCCCACTGGCCCTGGACAGGCGTGATCACCCAAGCCCTGCAACGGCTCGCAGCCCTGCCAAACCCAGGATGACCAGCCACTTCCCGTCCCTACGAGCATCACCACCCCGACCGGAACCGTGGAACCCGGCGCCCACCCGACGCGACAGCCGGGCCACCAGCCTGCCCGCCTGCAGGAACCTCGGCCCCCGAACAAGCCGAACGGGCCCGTCAGCAAGCTGACGGGCCCTCATGCAAGATCGAGGCGAGAGGCGTTCTCCGGCGGGGGATTCACACGCCACCCGGTGGCCTGAGGGGTACGTGCCGCACTCCGCGAAAGGCGGCGCATTTCGTGAAAGCAGCTGTCTGGGAGCCATCATTTCCCTACCATTTCCCCTGAGGGCAGAGGGGGTTACGATGCGCAAGTATCACGCGACGCTCGCCGGGTCGAAGCCCGGTCCTGAGGAACGGGAAACCCCGGGATCGGACATGAGGGCGACGGCGACGCGTCCCGCCTCATGGACGCCTGCTTGCGGCGGAGCCATAAGAAAGAAGACCTCGCCGCGCGGCGAGGGCATCTGCGAGACGTGGTGCGCTGGGCGCGGGCGAACGGGTTTCGAGGTCCGGCACATCCGGAGTAATCACTCGCGCACCGTGGGGATTTGGAGAGGACCACGCGTCACCGAC
>NZ_CBDRBL010000070.1:0-36506 GCF_965342175.1 Actinacidiphila sp. bgisy167 | reverse complement strand
CCCCCCCACCACCCCCCCTTCGCTCCCCCCCCCCCCCCCCCCCCCCCGACGACGTTCCGTGGTCCTCCGCCGGACGCCGCCGAGATCTGTGTGCGATCGGTACGGCTTTTGCGCACACCGGCGTGACCTGTGTGAATGCGCTCTGCGGATGCGGTCCGCCGGGCGGCGGTCCACTCTTGATTCGGACCGGACGACAGGGGCCGCCCTCGACACGGGTGGCAGCTGAAGTCCCTCGGCCCTTCCCGGGGCACTCTTGAGCGCCCCGCACTGACGGGCTTAGGTGGTACGGAGACGCCCGGCCCCCCGCCGGGTGGACACGGAGAGCCGCCTTCGACGGGAGGTCCTGGCCATGCCCGGCACCAGTCAGCGGATGAAGACATCCGAACCGCTCACCGAGACAGCGGCGGAAGACCATATCAGCGGCATCTGTTTCAAGACCGGACCGCCCCGCCGCATAGGCGTGGAACTGGAATGGTTCCTGGACGACCCGCACGCCCCGACCCGTCCGCTCGCCCCCATGCGGCTGACAGCCGCCGTCGCGTCACTGCGCGACCTCCGCCTCCGCGCCCGGATCACGTCCGAGCCCGGCGGACAGCTGGAGCTCAGCTCGCTGCCCGCCCCCTCACTGACCGCGTGCGTCGACGCCGCGGCCGCCGACCTCCACTCCGTACGGCACCGGCTCCGCCGGGAGGGCCTGGCCCTGGCCGGCCACGGCCACGACCCCTGGCGCCGGCCCCGCCGCCTGCTGGACGAACCCCGGTACGCGGCCATGGAGGCGTATTTCGACCGGTCCGGACCGGCGGGCCGGGCCATGATGTGCTCCACGGCCTCAGTCCAGGTCTGCCTGGACGCGGGCACCGAGGAGCCGGGCCCCTTCGGACACGGCAGACGCTGGCTGCTGGCGCATCTGCTGGGCGCCGTCCTGGTGGCCGCGTTCGCCAACTCGCCGCTCAGCACCGGCCTTCCGACCGGCTGGCGCTCCACCCGGCAGGCGGTGTGGGCGGCCCTGGACCCAGGGCGCACCCTCGCCCCGCCCACCGACGCCGACCCGCGTGCGGCCTGGACGGCCTATGCCCTGGACGCGCCGGTGCTGTGCATACGCGGCAGCGAGCCGCACGCACCCTGGATCGTTCCTCACGGGCTCACCTTCCGCGGGTGGCTCCGCGACCGCGACGGGGCGTACCGCCGACCGACCCTCGCCGACCTGGACTACCACCTGTCGACGCTCTTCCCGCCGGTGCGGCCCCGCGGCTACCTGGAGCTGCGCATGATCGACGCACAACCGGGGCGGGACGGCTGGATCGTGCCGCTGGCCGTGACCATGGCGCTCTTCGACGACGCCGCCGCCTCCGAGGTCGCCTACCGGGCGGTCAAGCCGCTGGCCGACGCCGCGGGCGCGGAGCCGGCGCCCCGCAACGCACTGTGGCGGCGCGCCGCCCGCGACGGTCTTACCGATCCCGAACTGCACGCCACCGCCCTGACCTGCTTCGCCGCCGCCCGTGAGGCCCTGCCGCGGCTCGGGGCGGACGAGGCCGTGCGGCAGGCGGTGGACGCCTTCACCGAACGCTACGTCCGGCCCGGCCGCTGTCCCGCCGACGACCTGCTCGACGCCTTCGCACGTGAGGAGAGCCGCACGTGACCGCACCCGCGCTCGACCCCGAGGACCTGCGCCGGCGGGCGCTGGACGCCCTGACCACCGCGCGCGAGCGCACCCGGGCGCTCACCACCTGCGTCGACGATCACGAACTCACCGCCCAGCACTCCCCGTTGATGTCCCCCCTGGTCTGGGACCTGGCCCACATAGGCAACCAGGAGGAGCAGTGGCTGCTGCGCAACGTCGGCGGCCGTGAGGCCCTGCGCCCCGACATCGACCCGATCTACGACGCCTTCGAGCACCCGCGCTCGGAGCGTCCCACGCTGCCGCTGCTGCCACCCGCGGAGGCGCATGCCTACGCGGCCGAAGTACGCGGCAGGGTGCTCGACATCCTGCAGCGGGCGCCCCTGCACGGCTCGCCGCTGACCGACGCGGGCTTCGCCTTCGGCATGATCGCCCAGCACGAACAGCAGCACGACGAGACGATGCTGATCACCCATCAGCTGCGTCGCGGCCCTGCGGCCCTGGCCGCGCCCCCGCCGCCGCCCGCACCCGCGGACGCGGCGCTCCTGCCGGCCGAGGTCCTGGTCCCCGGCGGCCCGTTCGTCATGGGCACCTCAGCCGAGCCATGGGCCCTGGACAACGAACGTCCCGCGCACACGCGCGAGGTGGCGCCGTTCTTCATCGACACGGTGCCGGTGAGCAACGGCGCCTACCTCGCCTTCGTCGAGGGCGGCGGCTACGAGGACGAGCGGTGGTGGACCCCGGCCGGCTGGGCGCACGTGCGCGAGCACGGCCTGGCCGCCCCGCTGTTCTGGCACCGCGAGGGCGGTGTGTGGCTGCGCCGCCGATTCGGGGTGACCGAGCCGGTACCGCACGAGGAGCCCGTGCTGCACGTGTGCTGGTACGAGGCCGACGCGTACGCCCGCTGGGCCGGACGCCGGCTGCCCACCGAGACGGAGTGGGAGAAGGCGGCCCGGCACGACCCGGCGACCGGACGCTCCCGCCGCTACCCGTGGGGCGACGCCGACCCCGGACCGGAGCACGCCAACCTCGGGCAGCGGCATCTGCGCCCGGCCCCGGTGGGCAGCTACCCGGCCGGCGCCTCGCCGCTGGGCGTCCGGCAACTGGTCGGCGAAGTGTGGGAGTGGACGGCGAGCGACTTCCTGCCGTACCCGGGCTTCGCCCCGTTCCCGTACAAGGAGTACTCGGAGGTCTTCTTCGGCCCCGACTACAAGGTGCTGCGCGGCGGTTCCTTCGCCGTGGACTCCGTGGCCTGCCGGGGCACGTTCCGCAACTGGGACCACCCGATCCGGCGGCAGATCTTCTCCGGCTTCCGCACCGCCCGCGACGCCCGTCCGGAGCAGGGATGAAAGCCCCGGGCGGCCGGGGGAGCGGCTGATGTGCCGGCATCTGGCGTACGTCGGTCCCACCGTCGCGCTCCGCGAGGTCGTCATCGACCCGCCGCACTCGCTGTACCGCCAGTCGTGGGCGCCGCGCCGGCAGAGGTACGGCACGGTCAACGCCGACGGCTTCGGGGTCGGCTGGTACGCCGAGGGCGACCCGCTGCCCGCGCGCTACCGGCGCTCCGGTCCGATCTGGGACGACCCGTCGTTCGCGGACGTGTGCCGGGTGACGCGCTCCGGGGCGCTGCTCGGCGCGGTCCGCGACATCACGGAGGGGTCGGCCGCGGACGAGTCCGCGGCGGCCCCGTACACCGCCGGACGCTGGCTGTTCAGCCACAACGGCGCGCTGCGCGGCTGGCCGCACTCGGTGGCCGAGGCCGCCCGCACCCTGCCGCCGGAGGAACTGCTCACCCTGGAGGCGCGCTGCGACTCGGCGCTCGCCTGGGCGCTGACCCTGCACCGGCTGCGTGCCGGAGCACCGGCGGACGAGGCGCTCGCCGACACCGTCGGACGGCTCGCCGCACTGACCCCCGACTCGCGCCTCAACTTCCTGCTCACCGACGGCCGGATGATCGCCGGCACCGCCTGGGGCGACACGCTCTGGTACCTGGACACGCCCGGCCGCTCCCTCGCCGTGGCCTCCGAGCCGTACGACGACAGTCCGCGCTGGACCGAGGTCCCCGACCGCCACCTGCTGTACGGCGATCCCACCGAGGTCCTGCTGATCCCGCTCAAGGAGCCGCACCCGTGAGCCCGTTCACCCTCACCCGCACCCTGCCCGCCGACGCCACCGCCGCCGCGCTGCGCGCCGACGTCGCGTACGGGCTGACCCGCAGCCCCAAACAGCTGCCGCCCAAGTGGTTCTACGACGCCCGCGGCAGCGAGCTGTTCGAGGAGATCACCCGACTGCCCGAGTACTACCCGACCCGCGCCGAGCGGGAGATCCTGCTCGCGAGGGCGCCGGAGATCGCCGCGGCGACCGGCGCCCGCACCCTCGTCGAGCTGGGTTCCGGCTCCTCGGAGAAGACCCGGCTGCTGATCGGCGCGCTGGGCGGGCCGCTGACCTACGTGCCGATCGACGTCAGCGAGTCCGCGCTCACCGGCGCGGGCGAGGCCCTGCTCGCCGACCACCGGGACCTGGCCGTGCACGCCCTCGTCGCCGACTTCCAGCACGGGCTCGCCCTGCCCGAGACGCCCGGACCGCGGCTGGTCGCCTTCCTCGGCGGCACCGTCGGCAACCTGCTGCCGCGGGAGCGGGCCCACTTCCTGAGCACGGTCCGCGCGCTGCTCGCCCAGGGCGACGCGCTGCTGCTCGGCACCGACCTGGTCAAGGACGAGAGGACGCTGGTGGCGGCGTACGACGACGCGCAGGGCGTCACGGCCGCCTTCAACAGGAACGTGCTGTCGGTCATCGACCGCGAACTCGGCGCGGACTTCCGCCCGGACGACTTCGACCACGTCGCCGTGTGGGACCGCGAGGAGGAGTGGATCGAGATGCGCCTGCGGGCGCGCGCCGAGATGAGCGTGAAGGTCCCCGCACTCGACCTGACCGTGGACTTCGGCCGCGGCGAGGAGATGCGCACCGAGGTCTCCGCCAAATTCCGTGAGAAGGGCGTGCGGGCCGAACTGGCTGCCGCGGGGCTCGCGCTGCGGCACTGGTGGACCGACGCCGAAGGCCGGTTCGCGCTGTCGCTGGCCTTCCCGCGCCTGAGCCCCTCCCCCTGAACCCTCCCCCCTGGGCGCTTCCGCCTGGGCGCACGCATCACCGGTGGCCGGTCCCGGAGCGGGAGCGGCCGCCGGAGGCGCCCGCCGGCGGAGGCTGCCGGCACGGCGGCGTGGCGACGGCGGGCAGCCCTCCTCACCATGGCGACGCGTACGATCATGCGAACGCCGCCGGAGCCGCCGGCGTTCGCAGGAAGGACGACTCGCGTGGAGGACGCCGTCGCGGCGGTGCTGCGCCAATGGCAGGACGCCTGCCCCGACCTGGACTTCGGGCCGGTGGCGGTGATCGGCAGGCTGAACCGCTGTGCCGCCCTGCTGCAGCAGGTCACGGAGACGCCTCTGGGCCACGAGGGCCTCACGCGCCCGGAGTACGACATCCTCACCGCCCTGCGACGCGTCGGCGGCGAGCTGACGCCGGGCCGGCTGGCCCGGGAGACCTTCGCCTCGGGAGCCGCCGTCACCAAGCGGATCAAGCTGCTGGAGGAGCGCGGCCTGGTGGCCCGCCGCCCCGACGGCCGCGACCGGCGTGTGTGCCACCTGCGGCTGACCGAGGAGGGGCGGGAACTCGTCGACCGCCTCCTGCCGCAGCAGCTCTCCTACGAGACGGGGCTGTTGTCCGGGCTCCCGGACAGCAGCCGCGAGGAACTGGCGGACCTCCTCAGCGAGCTCCTGCTGGTGCTCGAGGGGCGTCTGGGCGCGCTTCCCGGGTGAGAACGGGCTCTCCGGGTGAGCGGACGGCCCGAGGACCCGGGGCGGCACGGGCACTTCAGCGAGCGCACATCTGCGCGCTTCGCCGCGGACACGTCAGAGCAAGGCCGCGACGGGACACATAGGTCTGTCACCGTCCCCCTGCCCCGGGAATGCCGCCATGACCGCTTCGTACGACCTCGCCCCCGTCGTCGACACCCCTTCCGACCGGCCCCGCTACTCGGTATGTCTCGCCCAGGACGAGGCCGAGGTGCGGGCCGCGCAGCGCCTGCGGCACCAGGTGTTCGCCGGGGAGATGGGCGCGGTGCTGGACACGCCGGAACCGGGCCTGGACGCCGACGCCCTCGACGCCTACTGCGACCACCTGCTGGTGAAGGAGGACCGCACCGGCGAGGTCGTCGGCACCTACCGGATCCTCACCCCCCTGAACGCCCGCCGCGCCGGCCGCACCTACTCCGAGGCCGAGTTCGACCTGACCCGGCTCGCTCCCATCCGGCACGACCTCGTCGAGGTGGGCCGCTCGTGCGTGCACGCCGACCACCGGGACGGGGCCGTCGTGGCGCTCATGTGGGGCGGACTCACCCGCTACATGGCGGCCACCGGCCACAACTGGCTCGCCGGCTGCTGCTCGGTGCCGCTCGCCGACGGAGGCATGCTGGCCGCGGGCGTGTGGGACCGGGTCTCCGCGGGGAACCTGGCGCCGGAGCAGCACCGGGTCACCCCGCACCGTCCCTGGGACCCCGCGGGCCTCCCCCGCCCGGCACGCACCGCGCTGCCCGCGCTTCTCCGCGGCTACCTGCGGCTGGGCGCCTGGGTGTGCGGTGCGCCCGCCCACGATCCGGATTTCGGCGTCGCCGACCTGTTCGTCCTGCTCTCACTGGAGCGCACCGACCCGCGCTATCTGCGTCACTTCGGGGCCCTCGGCTCACGCGGGTCGGACTGAGATGGCCGCGGCGTGGTGGTCGCCGGTCGCGCCCTGCACGCCGCAGGCGTGCCTGACCGGCGACGGCCCGGTGGTGGGCCGGGCCCGGCGGCTGCTGCGGTACGCCGGCGCGGCGGCGGTGCTGCTCATGGGCGCCGCGCTGTCGGTGCCGCTCGGCGCGCTGTGCGGCCCGGCAGGGCGCGCGTGGCTGATCCGGCGGTGGGCCCGCTCCGTGGCGGCGGCCTTCGGAGTCCGGGTTCGGCTGCCCGAGCCGGAGCCGCCGGAGTCGGGCCGCGGCCTGCTGGTGGTCTCCAACCACGTGTCCTGGCTGGACGTCGTGGTCATCGCCGCCGTCTTCCCGGGCCGCAACGTCGCCAAGCGGGAGGTCCGCGATTGGCCGGTGATCGGGCGGATGTGCCTGCGCGGCCGGACGATCTTCATCGACCGCGAGCGGATCCGCGCACTGCCGGACACGGTGGCGGAGGTCGCGGAGGCGCTGCGCTCGGGTGCGACGGTGGTGGCCTTCCCGGAGGGCAGCACCTGGTGCGGCCGTGAGGAGGGCCGGTACCGCCCGGCGCTGTTCCAGGCCGTGCTCGACGCCGGCGTGGACGTGCAACCGCTGCTCGTCCGCTACCTGGGCGCGGACGGGCGGCCCGGCACCATGGCGGCGTTCCTGGGCGAGGACACCCTGGCGGCCTCGGTGCGCCGGGTGGTCGCGGCCCGCGGGCTCACCGCGGAGGTGACGGCCTTCCCCCGCATCACGGCGGACGCGCTGCCGGACCGGCGTGCGCTGGCGGACGCCGCCCGCCACGGCCGCGTCGGCCCGGAGCATGACCCGGTGGACGCGGTAGGCCCAATGGACCCGGTCGAGGCCCGTCCGCAGGGACCCGGGCCGGGAGGCTGACGGCCGTCAGGGCCGCGCCCCCCGCCAGGCGCCCCAGGCGCCGCCATGGTGTCGAGCGGGCGCGGTCCGGGAGGTGCGGGGCCCGTGACCGGCCCCGGGCGATGACCGGCCCTCGGGGACCGGGCGCACGGTCCTGGCCGGCGTCTCCGCGACCAGGGCCGGCCATCCCTCAGCGGCCTCCCCTACGGCGCGCCCAGCAGAGCGCGGTGCGAGGGGTGGGCGGACGCCGCAATGTGACGGATCTCGCACGCGCGGTCTCCGCTGGGGCCGGTCGTGAACCGCTCCTTCACCAAACCTCTCCCGGCGAGAGATCATGGCTACAGGAGGTGACCTCCATGACCACCAGGATCCGACTCCACGGCGGCCCCGGGGACGGTCTCACCCTCGGCATCGCCCTGCGAGCCGGGGGGCAGCCCCCTGAGGGCATCCTGTACGACCCGCTGGCCATCAGCGTCCAGGACGCCGGGGCGCACCAGGCGTGGCCCGACAGCGCCGCGTACTACAAGCGCCTCGAGCACATGGCCGACGAGCCGTGGGACTACGAGTACGAGAGCGAGGCCACCGCTCCTCTGGAGTGACCCACGGGCCCGTCCAGGCCCCCCAGGCCCGCCCCTCGCCCGTCCGGGCCCGCCCCCGCCCGTCGCCCACGGGCCGCCGTACACCGCGCGGGGCGGACGCCGCCGTTTTGGCCGGGCGGCGCCGCCTCCGTAGAGTTCCGCAGGACAGGAGCAGCGGGAACACACGATCCAGGGAACGACGGCGGCATGACGGCGACGGAGAACGAGCAGAGCACGGTCACGGCCACGGCCACGGCCGAAGGCGGGGACGGTGTCCCCGGTATCGACCCCGCGCGCCTGGAACTGTGCCTGAGCGTGCTGAAGCAACTCGACGACCTGCCGCTGGACCACCCCGACGCGATCACCGTGCGCAAGGCGACTGCCGGCATCTACCGAACGGTGAAGCAGCGCCGCCGCCAGGAGCGGCGGTCCGCAAAGACCTCCCACGACAAGGCCGTCACCGAGGCCACGGCCACCGGCTCCGCGGAGCGCATCGACGACGAGACGCAGGGGCTGCTGCCCTCCTCCTCGGCGACCGGCGAGATCGCGGGCATCCTGCAGCGGCCCCGCTCGTGCTACGTGTGCAAGCAGCGCTACGTCGAGGTCGATGCCTTCTACCACCAGCTGTGCCGGGACTGCGCGGCCTTCAACCGGGCCCGGCGCGACGCGCGGACCGACCTGACCGGGCGGCGCGCCCTGCTCACCGGCGGCCGGGCCAAGATCGGCATGTACATCGCGCTGAGGCTGCTGCGCGACGGCGCGCACACCACGATCACCACGCGCTTCCCCGCGGACGCCATCCGCCGCTTCAAGGCGATGCCGGACAGCGACGAGTGGATCGGCCGCCTCAAGATCGTCGGCATCGACCTGCGCGACCCGGCCCAGGTGGTCGCGCTCGCCGACTCGGTGGCCGCCGAGGGCCCCCTGGACATCCTGATCAACAACGCGGCGCAGACCGTGCGCCGCTCCCCCGCCGCGTACGCGGAGCTGGTGGCCGCCGAGTCCGCCCCGCTCCCGGCGGGGGCCCTGCCCGCCTCGGAGGTCTTCGGCGCCTTCGGCAGCGGCGCCCAGCCGGCGCTGCCCGCCCCGCGCACGGAGCTCTCGGCCCGGGCGCGTGAGGTCACGGACCTGGCGCTGGTGAGCGGTTCGGCCTCGCTCGCGCGAATCGAGGCCGGCACGGCGATCGACGCCGGCGGGCTGGTACCCGACCTGGACGCGGCGAACAGCTGGAGCCGGGCCGTGGGCGAGGTCGACCCGGTCGAGATGCTCGAAGTGCAGCTGTGCAACGAGACCGCCCCGTTCATCCTCGTCAGCCGGCTGCGCCCGGCGATGGCCGCGGCCGCTGCCCGCCGCAAGTACGTGGTCAACGTCTCCGCCATGGAGGGCAAGTTCAGCCGCGGCTACAAGGGGGCGGGCCATCCGCACACCAACATGGCCAAGGCAGCGCTGAACATGCTGACCCGGACCAGCGCGCGCGAGATGCTGGAGAGCGACGGCATCCTGATGACCAGCGTCGACACCGGGTGGATCACCGACGAGCGCCCGCACCCGGACAAGGTCCGCATGGCCGCGGAGGGCTTCCACGCCCCGCTGGACCTCATCGACGGCGCGGCTCGGGTGTACGACCCGATCGTCCGCGGCGAGCAGGGCGAGGACCTCTTCGGGGTGTTCCTCAAGGACTACGCCCCGACCGACTGGTAAGCCCCGTCCGGCGGCTCCGGCGCCGCCCCGCAGGGGCCGTGCGGCGGCCCGTCGCGGGGCGGGCGGGACAAGCAGGGCCGCCGGTCCGCGACTACGATCGAAGCGTGGCCGAGCGTGGTGCGGCGCCCACGGCGCCTAAGCTCGTGCTCGAGACCGACGGGGACGCCCGCATCCTGGTCCCGGGGCGGGAGTACCGCGTCGGCCGGGACCCGGACGCCGACATCGTCCTCGACGATCCCCGCGTGTCGTGGCACCACGCCCAGATCCGCCCCGTGGGCGACAGCTGGATGCTGTACGACGCCGGCAGCACCAACGGCACCTTCGTGGGGGGCCGGCAGGTCCGGCAGTGGGGCGTGGGCCCCGGCAGCGTCATCCGCTTCGGGCACGCCCGGCAGGGGCCGTGCGTGCGGCTGAGCAGCGCCGAGGCGCCCACTGGCGTCTACCGGGCGCCGCCCATGGCCACCCCCGCGGCGACCGGCACCTTCCGCCGTCCGGCGGCGGTGCGTCCGCTGCCGCACCGCACGTTCCACATCGGCCGGGCCTCCGACAACGACCTGGTCGTCCCGGACCTGCTGGTCTCGCGCCACCACGCCGAACTGCGGGCACTGCCGGACGGCGGCTACGAGATCGTCGACCTGGACAGCCACAACGGCACCTATCTGGACGGCCGCCGCATCGACCGGGCGGTCGTGCACCAGGGCGACATCATCGATGTCGGCCACGCGGTGTTCCGGCTGGTCGGCGACGAACTGCAGGAGTTCATCGACACCGGTGAGGTCGCACTCAACGTCCGCGACCTGTCGGTGCGGGTGGACGACGGCAGCAAGGTGCTGCTGGACGACATCAGCTTCCGCGTCGGGGAGAAGTGCCTGCTGGCGGTGGTCGGGCCGAGCGGCTCCGGCAAGTCGACCCTGCTGAACGCGCTGACCGGACTGCGCCCCGCCGACCACGGCACGGTGCTCTACGACGGCCGGGACCTGTACCGGGAGTACGCGGAGCTGCGCCAGCGCATCGGCCTCGTCCCGCAGGACGACATCCTGCACCAGCAACTGCCCGTCGGCCGCGCCCTGTCGTACGCCGCCGAGCTCCGCTTCCCCGGCGACACCGCCAAGGAGGAGCGGCAGACCAGGGTGGACGAGGTCATCGCCGAACTGGGTCTGCAGGCCCGCGTGCGACAGCCGGTCCACACGCTCTCCGGCGGCCAGCGCAAGAGGGTGAGCGTCGCCCTGGAACTGCTGACCAAGCCCTCGCTGCTCTTCCTGGACGAGCCGACCTCGGGCCTGGATCCCGGCATGGACCGTTCGGTGATGACGATGCTGCGCGGTCTGGCCGACGACGGCCGCACGGTCATCGTGGTGACGCACAGCGTGCTCAGCCTGGAGGTCTGCGACCGCCTGCTGGTGATGGCGCCCGGCGGGCGCATGGCCTACTACGGGCCGCCGTCCAGGACCCTCCCCTTCTTCGGCTTCCGTCAGTGGCCGGAGGCGTTCGAGGCGTTCGAGCACGAGCAGAGCCGCGACTGGGCAGGCCAGTACGAGGCCTCCCCGCTCTACGACGAGTACGTCGCGACGGTGCTGGGGCCCGCCGTCCCCGAGGCTCCCCGGCAACCAGAGGCCCTGGAGCCGCCCAAACCCCAGGGCTGCTTCCGCCAGTTGTGGACGCTGGTGCGCCGCTACGCGGCGTCGCTGGCCGCCGACCGCACGTTCCTGGCGATCATGGTGGCGCTGCCCTTCGTGATGGGCGGGATGGCGCGCGCCCTGGCTGGCGACGCCCTGGGCCGGAACAACGCGCTGAACGTGCTGCTGATCCTTTGCGTCGGCTCGGTCCTCACCGGGGCCGCCAACGCGGTCCGCGAGCTGGTCAAGGAACGCGTGATCTACCGACGGGAGCGGGCCGTGGGCCTGTCCCGCTCGGCGTATCTGGCGTCGAAGGTCGTCGTCCTGGGGCTGGTCACCGTCGCGCAGGCGGTGGCACTGACCATGGTCGCCCTCGTCGGTGTGCGTCTGAGACCCCGAGGCGGCGGGGTTCTGATGCCGCCGCTGCTGGAGATCACACTGGCGGCGGCACTGCTGGCCTTCACCTCGATGATGCTCGGGCTGCTGGTCTCGGCCCTGGTGCGCAAGGAGGAGGTGACGATGCCGCTGCTGGTGCTGCTCGCCATCGTGCAGGTCGTCTTCTGCGGCGCGCTGCTGCCGCTGCACGGGGTCCCGGGCCTGGAGCAGCTGGCCTGGCTGGTGCCGTCGCGCTGGGCGCTGGGCGCGATGGCCGCGACGCTCGACCTGCGTGCCGTCACACCGGGCAACGTGACGTCGGACCCGCTGTTCCGGCCCGTCCCCTCGATGTGGCTCTTGGACATGGGCATGCTCGTGGTGCTCTCGGCGGTCTTCGGGGTCGTCGTCACCAGGCTGCTGCGACGCCAGGAGCCCGCCGTCATGCGGAGGTAGGTCGCGATGTACGAGCCGGAGTTCATTCCGACCCATGTCGCCCCGGCCGAGGGGCTGACCACCTGGCGGGCACCGGACGACCCCGCCCCCTCGGCGGGGCTGGACCCGCTGCTCCCGGTGCGGGTGACCGAGCGCCAGGGCGACTGGGCGCGGATCGTGTGCTCCAACGGCTGGTCGGCGTGGGTGGACGGTCGGCTGCTGATCACGGTCCCGCAGGGCCCCCCGGCGGCCGGCGGTTCCCCGGCCCGCACGGCTGACGCCCGGCCCCTGCTCAACCGGTTGGTCGAGGCACTCGACGCGTACCGCGCCATGGTGCGGGACCTGGCGGCCGGCAGGATCGACCTGGAGAGCTTCCACCGCGGCACGAGCGGCATCCGCATCGGCGCCGTCGTCGACGGTGGCGAGGTGTGGCTCTTCGACGCCGAGCACGACCGCTGGTGCTATTGCGACGGCCCCCGCATGGCCACGTACGCCTCCGCCGCACCCCCCGCCATGTGCCCCGGCGACTCCGTGCCGCCGGCGGAGCCGCCCATGGACAGCGACGCCTCCCGGGCCGAGACTCGCCCGACGTGGTCACGAGACCTCTGACGCCGTGGGCGGGGTCGGCCCCCGCGAAGCGCCTCAACGAGCGGCACGCGCGCGGGCCGGAGAACGGGCCGCCACACTGCCCAGCAGACCCGCCGCCACCCCCCACACCGCGGCGATACCCACCGCCGGAAGCAGATTCGGCAGCAGCACGACCGAACCCCCCAGACCACCGGTGTCGGCGGGATCGCCGATGCCGAACAGCGAAAGGCCGTAGTGCGCGTCGATCCGCGTGAGCACCCCGATCAGCAGCATGGCCACCGCGGAGGCCACCCCCAGATGCAGGGCGTTGCGCAGGTGGCCCGTGCCGGGCGGTGCGCGCCGGGCCGTGGCCCAGCCGGCCCCCAGCATGGCGACGGCGGCGGCGACCACCAGCCACCAGGCACGGCCGTCCTGCTCGGACAGCGACCTGAGGTCGAGCGTGGCGTCGTTGTCCCCACTGCGCAGCACGGCGGCCAGCGCTTCCGGTATCGGCACGCCGAGCGCTCCCTGGACGGTGCCGTGCCAGGAGGCGCCCATGCCGATCCCGAAAGCGAGCCAGACGACGTTCGGCAGGCCGAGGAAGACGACGGCGAAGCTGTCGGCGGGCTCCGCGCGCGTGGAGGCGGTGACCACCGCGATCACGGCGCCGACAACCACATAGGCGAGCAGGACACCCACCATGGCCCGGGCGGCAGGCCGCACGACGGTGTGCGCGGGCACGAGCCGGGAGGGCAGCGGCGCCGCGCGTGACACGGCGAACGCCAGGACGAGGACGACGGCCAGCCACAGCAGCCCGGCGACGACCGCGACCGGTACGTCGGCGCGGAAGCCGACGGCGGGCGTGATGCCGAGCAGGTCGCCGAGGTCGGCCAGGAAATCCTCACCCGTGGAGACGGTGAAGGTGTGGCGTGCGCCGAGGGCGACCAGCAGGGTGGCCGCGGCCCACAGCACGCCCGTCCGGACGAAGAGCCAGAGCATCCGGCGTCCGGGGACGACCGCGTGGCGGCGCAGCGGCCGTACGACGACGTAGGCGGTGACCAGGGCCCCGGCGAGGGCGACGGACAGCGGGAAGACGGTCACCGTGGCGTCCGACCGGGCCACGGCGCCCGCGCCGCCCTCCAGGCCGACGCGGCCCCCGAGGGCCATGACCACCGTGGCCGCGATGACGGGCAGGAAGGCCCCCGGCGGCAGTTCGGAGGCCCCCGCGAGCCACAGCCCCAGGGCGGCCACGACCAGCATGACCGCGTACCCGGCCACGACCGCCGCAAGCGCGTGCAGCCAGCCGTGGGTGGGCCCCGGGGCGAGGTGCGGGGCGTTGGGCGGATGCCGGGTCACGGTGCCAGGCTAAGCAGCCCGGCGACAGCCCGCCCGTCCGCGACGTCACGGTCGGTGAACCGTCCCGGCGGAACGTGGGCGTGGGGCGTCCGGCGCCCGAGGGCGCGGCGCAGCCACCACGGGCACGGGCCCGGGCACGGCCGGGGCGTCCCGCCCGCCGGCTCCCTGGTGCCGCCCCGGCCCCGCAGCCCCGCGCGCTCGCGTACGCGCGCACCTTTGGTGGGCCGGGGCGCTTGGGGCGCGTCCCTGCGGAGGGGCTAGGAGTGCTCCTGCAGGCGCGGCCCGTACAGGTCGAGCATCCGGGCTCGGGCCGCGCTCAGCCGCTGGGCGATGGTCTGGGCGGCGGCCAGCACGATGGCCTGGCCCAGCACCGGGTCGTCCCGGCACAGGTCGCGGATCTCGGCAGCGCTGAACTCGTACGCACCCACGGAACCCAGCGCGTGGGCTCCGACCTGCCAGCGGTAGGGAGGGAAGAGCCAGGACCAGCCGACGAGTTCGCCGGGGCCCAGGGTCTCGACGGAGACCTCGCCGCGGCCGGGCACGTCCATGTCGATGGACACGGCGCCGGAGTCGACCACCCAGAACCGGTCGGCGAACCTGCCCTCGGAGCAGATGCGCCAGCTCTGCGGGAAGTCGACTTTCTTGGCGTACTCGAGGAGGGCCCGGCGGTGGGCCGGCCGGAGAGACTCCAGCATGGTCACCGTGCTGCTCATCGGCGCATCCCTCCTGCTCCTGGGGCACCCCCTGACCTCAGGGTAAGGTCACGGACCCGCCGTCGCAGGAAGGTGGCCGGCCACCCAGTCACGCGCCAGGTGCGCCACTTCGTCGAGTGCTCCCGGCTCCTCGAAGAGGTGGGTCGCGCCGGGCACCACATGGAGCAGGCTGGGGCAGTTCAACGCCTCCTGCGCACGCCGGTTCAGCTCGAGGACGGTGGTGTCCCGGCCGCCGACGATGAGCAGGCTCGGCGCCCTGACCTCGCCGAGGCGCGGCATGGCGAGGTCGGGGCGGCCTCCCCGGGACACCACCGAGGAGACGTACGGGGCGGCCCGGGAGTCGGCGGCGGCCCAGAGCGCTGCGGCGGCGCCCGTACTGGCCCCGAAGTAGGCGAGTGGCAGATTCTCCCCGCGGGCCCATTCGGTGACGTCGACCAGGCGCCCGGCGAGGAGCTCGATGTCGAACACATTGCTCCGGTCCGACTCCTCCTCGGGAGTGAGGAGGTCGAACAGAAGGGTACCGAGGCCGGCCTGGTTGAGGGCGGCGGCCACGGCCCGGTTGCGCGGGCTGTGCCGGCTGCTGCCGGCGCCGTGAGCGAAGACCACCAGGGCCCGCGCGTCAGCGGGCGCGGTCAGCGTCCCGGGGAGCCGCACCCCGGGCGCACCGCCGACGGCCAGGTCCACCTCGGTGGTCCGGGGGCCTCGTGCGGCGGCCTGCTTGAGCAGCCCGGAGACCTCGTCGTCGGCGGTCTGGGAGAAGTCGTGGTACCACTCCCCCACCGCGTAGAAGGATCTCGGCGCCGACAGGCACACCACGTCGTCGGCGGCGTGCCGCAGCGCCGGCAGCGCCTGCGGTGAGGCCACGGGCACGGCGAGCACGACCCGAGCGGCGCCCGCGGCCCGGGCCACCTCGCAGGCGGCGAGGGCGGTGGCGCCGGTGGCCGCACCGTCGTCGACGAGGACCACCGTACGGCCGTCCAGCGGGATGCGCGGGCGTCCCTCGCGGAAGCGGTGCGCCTGCCGGGTCAGTTCGGCCTCTTCGCGGCGCTCGACGCTGTCGATGTCGGCGCGGGAGACACGGCTCATGCGGACGATGTCGTCGCTGACCACCTTGGCGCCGCCCTCGCCGATGGCACCGAAGCCCAGCTCCCGGTGGTAGGGGACGCCGAGCTTGCGGACGACGATCACATCCAGTGGGGCGTGCAGGGCCTGTGCCACCTCGTAGGCGACGACCACGCCGCCGCGCGGCAGGCCGAGCACGATGGGGTTGTCCAGGTCCAGATGCCGCAGCCGCTCAGCGAGCTGCCGTCCGGCATCCGCGCGGTTAGTGAAGTGCATGGTTCCACCCCCGCTTGCGGGGATATGCGGGACTGCTTACGGCCTCCTTTGAACGGCCTACCCTGAATAGGGACCAGCAAGCAACCGGCAGGGACCGCGCGATGCCCGTGCTCGTGGGAACCTCGGGATGGCAGTACCGCGACTGGCGTGGCGTGCTGTACCCGCCCGAGGTGCCGCAGCGCCTGTGGCTGGCGGAGTACACGCGTCGTTTCGGCACCGTCGAGAGCAACAACGCGTTCTACCGGCTGCCGTCCCGGGAGACCTTCGCGGCCTGGCGCGCACAGACGCCCGAGGGCTTCGTGATGGCGGTCAAGGCCAGCCGCTACCTCACCCACATGAAGCGGCTGCGCGACCCTGAGGAGCCGGTGCGGAGGATGCTGGCGCACGCGGAAGGGCTCGGCGACCGGCTGGGCCCGGTGCTGCTGCAGCTGCCGCCGAATCTGCGGGCCGACGCCCGCGCCCTGGAGGCGTGTCTGCGCTGCTTCCCGGCGGAGGTGCGGGTGGCCGTGGAGCCGCGGCACGCCACCTGGTGGACCCCCGAGATCCGCGCGCTGCTCAGGCGGCGTGGCGCCGCCCTGTGCTGGGCCGACCGGCGGGCGCGTCCGGCGACACCGTTGTGGCGCACAGCGGACTGGGGCTACGTACGCTTCCATGAGGGCATCGCCCGGCCGTGGCCGCGCTACGGCTCCCGGGCGCTGACCACCTGGGCGCACCGCATCGCGGACACCTGGCCGGAGGGCTCCGACGTGTACGTGTACTTCAACAACGACCCGGGCGGGGCGGCCGTGCTGGACGCCGACGCCTTTCGCGACGCCGTCAGCGGGGTGCGGCGGTCGTGATCCGGAGACGGGTCGTGGTCTCGGGTGACGTCCAGGGGGTCTACTTCCGGGACACCTGCCGTGTGACGGCGGCCGAGGCCGGTGTCACCGGATGGGTCCGCAACCGGCCGGACGGCACCGTCGAGGCGGTCTTCGAGGGCCCGCCCGAGGCGGTGGACCAGATGGTGGCCTGGGCGCGCGAAGGGTCGCCGCTGTCGATCGTGGACGGTGTGGAAATCGTCGAGGAGGAGCCGGAGGGGCTCGCCGTCTTCGAGATCCGCCCCACACCGTGGCGCGACTGAGGCACCGCGTGCTGCCACGTGACGCAGGAAGGCGCCCGGACTCGACGTTCCGGGCTCCGGTCCCCGCGGATTGGCACGGCGCCGTCGTCACTCAAGGCGCCGCAGGCCCTCCAGGCCGACCGGCCGCAGGTACTCGCGCACGAAGGACCGCTCCCACCAGGCTCCCGTGGCACGAAGGGTGCGCCAGTCGGTGAAGCGGTAGTGGTGGAGACGGGCGCGGACATAGGTGGGCGGGGCGTCGGGGAAGGGGTTGCCGCGCAGCAGCCGGAGCGTCTGGGGGTCGTTCGTCAGGAGCTTGCCGACGAACGGGATGAACCAGTCCCACGCGTAGGCCGGTGAGATCCCGGCGAACCACATCATCCAGTCCAGCCGAAGGTGGTAGGGGGCGAACTGGCGGGGCAGCCGGTGCAGGTCGGTGGGCTTGCCCTTGAAGGCGTACTCCTTCCACACGGCATCGGGCCCGGGCTCGGCGGCGTCGGTGCCCTCGACGACGACCTCCAGGCGCATCCGGTTGATGCTGCCGAAGGCGCCGTAGGAGTTCACCAGGTGCAGCCGGTTGAAGGAGACGTTCATCATCTGCCCGCGGGAGAGCATGTTGCGGACGGGCCAGTAGCTCAGAACCGCGACCAGGACGGTGACGGCGATCACCAGGGCCGCGTACCAGTCGGGCGGGGGGACGAAGGCCGCGGGCGGCGGCGCGGCCGCGTACGAGCCGTCGAGCGCGGCGACGGCGAGGAGGATCGTCAGCCAGTTCAGCCACGCGAAGTTGCCCGAGAGCACGAGCCACAGCTGGGTGGCGATGATGACGCAGGCGGCGAGGCTCGCCACCGGCTGCGGCGCGAACAGGGCGAAGGGCACGACCAGTTGGGCGAAGTGGTTGGCGGCCGTCTCGGCCTTGTGCGCCCGGCGCGGCAGGTGGTGGAAGAACCAGCTCAGCGGGCCGGGCATGGGCTGCGTCTCGTGGTGGTAGTGCAGGCAGGTCAGATCGCGCCAGCAGGGGTCGCCGCGCATCTTGATCAAGCCGGCGCCGAACTCGACGCGGAAGAGCAGCCAGCGCATCAGCCACAGGATCAGCACGGGCGGGCCGGTGTCGTCGTTGCCGAGGAAGACGGCCAGGAAGCCGGCCTCCAGCAGCAGGGACTCCCAGCCGAACGCGTACCAGGTCTGGCCCACGTTGACGATCGACAGGTAGAGCAGCCACACCACCAGCCAGATCAGCATGGCGGCCCAGAGCGGCACGAGGTCGGTGGCACCCGCGACGACGGCGGCGGAGAGCACGACGCCGCCCCATGCGGCGGCGGCGAAGAGGCGGTCGGAGTAGCGGAGGTGGAACAGGCTGGGTGAGTGGCGGAACGGCACGCGCCGCAGGAAGGCCGGGACGGGCAGCAGCCCGTGCTCACCGAGGAGGGCGCGGTACTGGTTGGCGGCGGTGAGGAAGGCGACCAGGTAGAGAACGCCCAGCCCGCGCTGGATGACGACGCGGCTCAACCATTGATCGGGTGCCGTGAGCCACTCCATGGGCGCTTCTCCAGTGCCCCGCCGCCGTGGGCGCGTCCTGGTGGCGCTCCGGCGGGCGGGGTTCGTCCGAGGCGGCGCGGGGGCGCCCTGTCACGAGGGCCGGCCGCGAGGGGGCCGGCTACGAGTGGTCGGCCACGAGGGAGAGCAGTCCGCCCTCGGGGTCGCGGATGCCGGCGACCCTGCCATAGGCGCCGTCCAGGGGTTCGCCGGTCACCTCGCCACCGAGGTCCTTGGCGCGCAGCACGGCCTCGTCGACGTCGGCGACGGTGAAGAAGACGTGCCACCGCGGCCGGACCTTGGGGTCGGCCGCCGCCTCGACGCCGCCGCCGCTGATGCCCGCGACGCTGTGCCCGTCGACGTAGAGGACGACGCGGTCGTTCTCCCACTCGACGACGTAACGGGGACCGCGCCGGTCCCAGTGGAAGACCTCGCCGTAGAACAGGGCCGCGGCGAAGGCGTCGCGGGTGCGCAGCTCGATCCAGGAGGGGGCGCCGTGCATCCGCAGCTTGCGGGCGGGGCCCTGCTCGCCCTCCCAGATGCCGAAGGAGGCGCCCATGGAGTCGGCGACCAGGGCCAGCCTCCCGGCGTCGAAGTCGAGCGGGCCGACGGCGACGGTGCCGCCGCGGTCGCGGATGTCGGAGGCGGTGGCGTCGGCGCTCTCCACGCCGAAGTACGTGGTCCAGGACACCGAGGTCTCCCAGTCCCGCGCGATGGCCCCGATGCCGGCCACCTCCGTGCCGTTGACCAGAGCACGCTCGTACGGGCCCCAGCGCGAGGGCCCGGGTTCGAACTCCCATCCGAGCAGTGGTCCGTAGAACGCCTTCGCCACGTCCAGGTCGCGTGCCATCAGGCTGACCCAGCACGGGGCGCCCGCCACACAGCAGATCTTCGTGGTGGACACGTACCGGCCTCCTTGTCCTTCCCCGCTCCCAGAATGGCGGCACCGGCTCCGAGAGGCATCTTCGGCGGCCCGTCGTGCGTACCGGGGGGCGGGCGGCCCACCCCGGCCCGGCGGCTCGGATCGCCGCAGGCCGGACCGGGCGGGTCAGTGCCCGAACAGGTGGAGGCCCCGGCGGCGGGACGGGGTCGCCGGGGTCTTGTTCGTGGCCGTCTCGTCGCCGGTCCTGGCGGCGGGGCGGGCGGGGGTGGTGTCCGGCGCGTGCTCGGCCGTGCGGGCCTGGCGGCGCAGTCGCCGCAGCTCCGTGCGGCGGCTGCGGGCCCGCCCCGCCCCGGCCAGGGCGATGACCGCAGCCAGGCAGAACACCAGGGCGAGCGCGAGACCGGCGAGGAAGGCGCCGAGGGTGTCCACGGTGGCGACGTCCGAGCCGAACAGCGTCACGGTGTAGTCGGGACCGCCTCCGAAGTTCTCCGCGATCAGGAGTCCGGTGAAAGCGGCGACGGCGGCCATGAGCACGAGTCCCAGCAGCAGCATCATGTCCTCCTCTGGGTACAGGCGTGTACGGGGACCCGGGGTGCACGAGCCCCTCCCGCTCCGCCTACCCCGGGCACGGTCACGGATGCGTCCGGCCCCCCTTGCGCAGGAAGTGCCGCAGCCGGGTGAGCGGCCAGGCGTTGACGACGTCGTCCTCTGTGAGCCAGCCCCGTTGGGCGGTGCCGACGCCGTAGCGCATGAAACCCAGGTGGACGGTGGAGTGCGCGTCGCTGTCGACGGCGAACCTCACTCCGTGCCGGCGTGCCCGCAGGATCATCTCGTCGCCGAGGTCGAGCCGGTCCGGCTGGGCGTTGACCTCCAACGCGGTGCCGGTGCGGGCGCAAGCGGCGAAGACCTCGTCGAAGTCGGCGTCGACGCCCGGGCGCCGGCCCAGCAGCCGGGTGGTGGGGTGGCCGATGATGTTGACGTACGGGTTCTCGGCGGCGCGCACCAGGCGCCGGGTGAGGGCGGCCGGGTCCTGGTGGAAGTGCGAGTGGATCGAGGCGACGCACAGGTCGAAACCGGCCAGGAACTCGTCCGGCCAGTCCACGCCCCCGTCGGGGTCGATGTTGAGTTCGGTGCCGTGCAGGACGCGCATGCCCCGGTACGCGCGGTCCAGGCGGCGGGCCTGCTCGCGCTGGGCGAGGATCTTGCCCTCGGTCATGCGCTGCATGTACAGGTTCGGCGCGTGATCGGTGACCGCGCAGTAGGCGTAGCCGCGCGCGGCCGCCGCAGCCACCATCTCCTCCAGTCCCGCGAGGCCGTCGGTCAGGTCGGTGTGGGTGTGCAGATCACCGCGGACGGCGCGCAGCTCGAGCGGCTCGGGGAGCTCCCCGGCCAGTCCCGCCTGGATCTCGCCCCGGTCCTCGCGCAAGGTGGGCGGTATCCAGGGCAGGCCCAGCCGGGCGTAGACCTCCTCCTCGGTCCGGGAGACGAGCCGATCGCCGCTCCCGGTGTCGAAGAGCCCGTACTCGGACAGCTTCAGGCCGCGGTGGACGGCCATCTCGCGGATGCGGATGTTGTGGGCCTTGGAGCCGGTGAAGTACTGCAGCGCCGCGCCCCAGGAATCGGGCGGCACCACCCGCAGGTCGACCTGGAGGCCCTTGGTAGTGCGGATCGAGGTCTTCTTCGCGCCCCGCACGATGACCTCGGCGGTGGCCGGCATCCGGGTGAACGCCTCCATGAACGGTCCCGACCGCTCGGCGGCGACGAGGACGTCGACGTCGCCGACGGTCTCCCGTATGCGGCGCAGCGAGCCGGCGTAGGCGCAGCGCTCGCAGCCGGCGAGGGCGGAGAGCTCCGCGACGACCTCCTCGGCGACCTGCATGGCGACGTTCAGCGGGACCCTGCCGCCGGAGGACTGCATCAGGCCGATGCCGTGCAGCAGATTCTCCTCGGTGCGGGCGCCGAAGCCGGGCAGGCCGCGCAGGCGCCCCTGGTGGATGGCGTCGGCGAGCTCCCGCACCGAGGCGATGTGCAGCTCCCGGTAGAGCATCATGGCCCGCTTGGGGCCGAGCGTCGGGACGGCGGTCAGCTCCCGCACACCCGCGGGGATGCGCGCGCGCAGTTCCTCGACCGCGGGGACGGTGCCGGTGCGCAGGTACTCGGTGACCTTCTCGGCCACGGACTTCCCCACGTTGGGGATCTTGCGCAGCTCCTTCTCGTCGAGCCGTGAGACGTCCTCGGGGTGGCCGCCGACGGCGCGGGCGGCCTTCTCGTAGGCGCGCGCCTTGTACGCGTCCCCGCCGGTGATCTGGATGAGGTCGGCGTACTCGCGGAGCAGGGCTTCGACCTCCTCGTTGGCCCTCGCCATGCGGGGCCCCTTCCCGCGCCGCGCCTGGACTAACGCCGCGGGCGGTCCTCCCCTCGCGGCGGTGCGGGCGATGAGGCACCGTGGAGAGGCGGCGCACCACCTGTCCCACCGATCAGGGAGGCCCCATGAGCGACCACACCTACCGGGTGACCGAGATCGTCGGCTCGTCCAGCGAGGGCCTGGACGCCGCCATCCGCAACGGGCTCAGCCGGGCCTCGGAGACCCTGCGCAACCTCGACTGGTTCGAGGTCACGCAGATCCGCGGCCACTTCGAGGACGGGCGGGTCGGTCACTACCAGGTCGGGCTGAAGGTCGGTTTCAGGCTCGAGGAGACCGGCTGATCCGCGCGAGACGCCGGCTGCGCAGGGCGACTGTCATACCCGTCGGGCAGCATGGGCCTCACCGGTGCCGGCACCGGTGAGGCCCACGACGACGGAGGCACTCCATGGTCGCGTTCCAGATCACGATCGACTGCGCGGATCCGCAGGCGCAGGCGCGCTTCTGGGCGGACGCGTTGCGCTACCGGCTGGAGGACGCGCCGGAGGGCTTCGCCACCTGGCGGGAGTACTGGCTCTCCGTCGGTGTGCCGGCGAGCGAGCTCGGCGACGGGGACTGCTGCGACTCCATCGTGGACCCGGAGGGCGGCGGGCCGCGGATCTGGTTCCAGCAGGTGCCCGAGGGCAAGGCGGTCAAGAACCGGCTCCACTTCGACGTCGCGGTGAGCGGTGGGCGAGCCGAGACACCACTGGAGATACGCAGGGAGCGGGTCGAGGCCGAGGCCGGCCGGCTGGTCGCGGCGGGCGCCTCGAGGCTGCGCGTCCTCGCCGAACCGGGCGTGGACCACTACGGGGTGGTGATGCGCGACCCGGAGGGCAACGAGTTCTGCGTCGCGTGACCTCGAGGCCGGCCTACCGACCCGGCGCCACGAGGCGGCCGACGACGCCGGACGCGTCCGACGCGGCCTCGCGCACGGCGTTCCCTCACCGGCCCGCAGCACCACCGCGCGCACGGCGACGCCGCATATGCCGGGCCGTCAGCCCCGCGGCGACCAGCACGACGGCGATCAGGGCGTACAGCTGGAAACGGGCGAGCCAGGCGTACAGGGTGCCGATACGCGTACCGGCCGCGAAGGCGAGCCCGGCCCAGACGCCGACCCAGAGGACCGCGCCGAGGGTGTTGAAGAGCAGGAAGCGCCACCAGCCCATGCCCGCGGTGCCGGCGATGATCCCGTTGGTCTGGCGCAGCCCGTCGACGAAGCGGGCGAAGAGCACGACGAGTTCGCCGCGACGGGCGAAGAACTCCTCGCCGCGCGCGAAGCGTTCGGGGGTGAGTAGGACATACCGGCCCCAGCGGTGGACCAGGGCGCGGCCGCCGCTGCGGCCGATGAGGTAGCCCAGGCAGTCGCCGGCGACGGCCGCGGCGACGGCGAGTGCGACGACGCCCGCGATGTCCATCCGCCCGGTGCCCGAGTACGCCGCCGCGACGACGAGCACGGTCTGGCCGGGCACGGGGATGCCGCCGTTGTCGAGCAGGACGAGGAGGGCGACCGCCAGGTAGCCCCAGTGGTCCAGCAGCGGGGCCAGGTCCGCGAGGGGGCCGGGGAGGGGCGGCGGGACGGCGGCCGGTGGCATGCGCTCAGCCCGCGGCCGGGGCGCGGGGGCCTTCGGGGAGTGTGAGGTTGTCGCCGGTGGCCGGGTCGAAGATCTGGACCTGGGCGGTGTCCAGCCACAGCCGCAGGCGTTCACCCTCGCGGGCCCGGGTCCTGGCGGAGAGCCTGGCGACGACCTCGGGCCCGCCCGCGCCGGTGTCGGCGAGGCCGGAGTCCGCGGCGAGTTCGGCCAGCTGCTCCGCGACGGCGGCCCCGCCCTCCTGCGCGATGTGGACGTAGACGTCGGAGCCGAGGGACTCGCGGACGTCGACGGTGACGGTGAGGGTGGCGCCGCCGCGGTCCGGGTCGACCAACTCCGCGTCCTCGAAGTGCTCGGGGCGCAGACCGGCGATGACCTCGCGCGGAGCGTCACGGCGGGCCAGGACGGCGCGCAGGCGGTCGTCGAGCGGCAGGTCGCCGAGCGGGGTGCGCAGCCGCCGCTCCTCCACCGCGGCGGGCAGGAAGTTCATCGCGGGAGACCCGATGAAGCCGGCGACGAAGAGGTTGCGGGGCCGGTCGTAGAGCTCCTGCGGCGAGCCGGTCTGCTGGACGACGCCGCCGCGCATCACGACGACACGGTCGCCGAGGGTCATGGCCTCGGTCTGGTCGTGCGTGACGTACACGGTGGTGGTGCCCAGGCGCCGCTGCAACCGGGCGATCTGGGTGCGCATCTGGACCCGCAGCTTGGCGTCGAGGTTGGACAGCGGCTCGTCCATCAGGAAGGCCTTGGGCTCGCGGACGATGGCGCGGCCCATCGCGACGCGCTGGCGCTGACCGCCGGAGAGGTTGGCGGGCCTGCGGTCGAGGTGGCCGGTGAGGTCGAGGACCCGGGCCGCCTCCTCGACCTTCTCGCGGATGACGGCCTTGTCCGCGCCGGCCAGCCGCAGGGCGAAGCCCATGTTCTGGCGGACGGTCATGTGCGGGTAGAGGGCGTAGCTCTGGAAGACCATGGCGATGTCGCGGTCCTTGGGGGCCTTGTCGTTGACGACCTGGCCGCCGATCCGGAGGGTGCCCTCGGTGATGTCCTCCAGTCCGGCGATCATGTTCAGGGTGGTGGACTTGCCGCAGCCGGAGGGCCCCACGAGGATCACGAACTCTCCGTCCGCGATGGCGAGGCTGACGTCGCGGACGGCCACCGCGCCGTCGGGGTAGCGCTTGGTGACGCCCTCGAGGGTGATCTCGGCCATGTGCGGTCCTTCAGCCCTTCACTGCGCCGGAGGTCAGTCCGGCCACGATACGCCGCTGGAACAGCAGCACGAAGACGACGATGGGGATGGTGATGACCACCGCGGCCGCAGCGATCGAACCGGTGGGCTGCTGGAACTGGGAGCTGCCGGTGAAGAAGGCGATCGCCGCCGGGACGGTGCGCGCCGCGGTGGTGGAGGTCAGCGAGATCGCGAAGAGGAAGTCGTTCCAGCAGAAGATGAAGACCAGGATCGCCGTGGTGAACACCCCGGGCGCCGCGAGCGGTGCGATGACCAGCCGGAAGGCCTGGGCCGGAGTGGCCCCGTCGACCTTGGCGGCCTTCTCCAGGTCCCAGGGGATCTCGCGGAAGAACGCCGACAGGGTGTAGATCGCCAGCGGCAGCGAGAAGGTCATGTACGGGATGATCAGGCCGGCCCAGGTGTCGAACAGCCCGAGGAAGCGCTCGATCTCGAACAGCGGCGACACCAGGGAGATGGGCGGGAACATCGCGATCAGCAGCGAGGTGCCGATCAGCAGGCGCTTGCCGGGGAAGCGCAGCCTGGCCACGGCGTAGGCGGCCATCGTGCCCAGGGTGACGGCGACGACGGTGGAGATCAGCGCGATCCCGATGGAGTTGACCAGCGCGCGGGTGAACTCGGAGGTCGCGAAGATGCCCCGGTAGTTCTCCAGCGTCCATCTGCGGGGGACGAAGCTCCCGTCGGAGAGCGTCGCGGGGTCCTTGAAGGACAGGGCGACGATCCACCACACCGGGAACAGCGCGTAAAGCACCACGACGGTGTTGACGGCGCTCCAGCCGGCGATCCGCCGCCGCTGCGCCGGGCTCGTGTTCATCGTCCCGTGTCCTCCGATCCGGGGGCGGCCGTGCCGAACAGCTTGATGAAGGAGAAGGCGATGACCGCCACGCACAGGAAGATCAGTACGGAGATCGCCGAGCCGATGCCGAGGTTCAGCGCCGTGAAGAGGTTGTCGTAGCCGAGGATCGACACGGAGCCCGTGCCGTGGGAACCCTGGGTGAGCACATAGATGTTGTCGAAGATCCGGAACGCGTCGAGGGTTCGGAACAGCAGCGCCACCAGGATGGCGGGTTTCATCAGCGGCAGCGTCACCAGTCGGAAGCGCTGCCACCTGGTGGCGCCGTCGACCATGGCCGCGCGCAGGGTCTCCTCCGGCACCAGGGCCAGCCCCGCGAGCAGCAGCAGCGCCATGAAGGGCGTGGTCTTCCACACCTCGGCCAGGATGATCAGTCCGATGGCCTTCCAGTGGTCGGTCAGCGGGGCCTCGCCCGCCGCGTCGACGAGGTAGCCGATCCCGGGGGTCCAGGCGTACTGCCAGGAGAAGGCCGCGACGACGGTCACGATGCCGTACGGCAGGAGGACCGCGGTACGCACCCCGGAGCGGCCGAGGACCGCGCGGTGCATGACGACGGCCAGGCCCATGCCGAGCGCCAGTTCCACCGCGACGGAGACGACGGTGATCAGGCAGGTCACCTGGAAGGCCTCCCACCAGAACCCGGAGCTCAGGACCGCGGCGTAGTTGTCCAGTCCGACGAACCGGGCCAGTTGCGGGAAGCGCAGGTCGTAGCGGTGCAGGGAGAGGTAGACGGCGTAGAGCACGGGGTAGGCGGTCACGGCGAGCATGACGAGCACGGCGGGGGCGCAGAGCAGCCACCCGAGGCGGCGCTCCTGCCGGGCGCCCTGCGACAGCCGCGTCACGGCACCAGCCCCTTGGACTGCAGGGCGTCCTCGATCTGCCCCCACAGGTCCCGGACGGAGGCCACCGGACGGATCTCGTCGGGTGGTGACAGGGTGTGGGAGATCGCGATGGACAGGTTCTGGTAGGCGGGGGTCTGCGGGCGCAGGGCGGCGTTCTCCAGCTCGGCGAGGACGTCCTGGGCGAAGGGGTAGCTGCGCTTCACCTGGGGGTCGTCGTAGAGGGACCGCAGGGTCGGCGGCAGGCCGCCCCGCAGCGCGGCGGCCAGCTGGTTGTCCCGGTCGCGCAGACACAGCGCCGCCTCGAAGGCGAGCTCGGGCCGGCGGCTGTGGGCGCTGACGGCGAGGTCGATTCCGCCGATGGTGACCCGTGCGGGGCGGTCGGCGTCGACCCGGGGGTAGCGGGCCCACCGCAGGTGCCGGAACAGCCGCGGGTTGTCCGCCTTCATCGCCGGATACACGAAGGGGTAGTTGACCTGGAAGGCCGCGGTGCCGGCCTCCATGGCGAGCCGGTTCTGGTCCTCCATCTGGTTGGGCAGGGAGGGGTCGGCGGCGGGCGAGACGGCCAGGTCGCGCATGATGCCCGCGGCCCGCACGGCGGGCGGGCCGAGCGAGGGCGCGGTCGCGTCGGCGTCGAGGATCGACCCGCCGGCGCTGGCGACGAGCGTGTTGAACCAGACGGTGAGCCCCTCGTACTGGGCGCCCTGCACTTCGATCCGATGGGGTCTGCCGGCCTTCGCCAGGGCGCGGGCGGTCTCCAGCATCCCCGCCCATGTCGTGGGGGGCTCCGGCACGAGGTCGGCGCGGTACCACAGCAGCTGGACGTTGGTGTTGTACGGGACGGCGTACAGGCGGTCCTTCCAGGTGGCCGTGCGCAACGGGGCGGCCAGGGTGTCCCGGGCGGCCTCGGCGCGCCGGGCGCCCGTCCACGGGCGGATCCAGCCGGCCTCGGCGAATTCCGGGGCCCAGGTGACGTCGAGGCCGAGGATGTCGAGCGCGGGGTCGCGTGCGGCCAGTCGGCGCACGAGCTGCTGCCGCTGGCCGTCGGCCGTCCGGGGAAGTTTGTGATAACGGATGGCATAGCGTCCGCCGGAGGCGCGGCTGCACCGGTCGGCGGCCCGCTGCAGCGCACCGGAGTCGTCGGGGAAGTTGTACCAGTCGAGCGTCGCCCGTCCCGTCGTCCGGGTCCCGCCGCCGCAGGCGACCGCGACGGCCGCGAGGACGAGCACCGCGGCAAGGGCCCTCGAGCGCCGCACCCTGCACGCCATAGGCACCTCGCTCCCCTGCGACCCTGCTCGGGCACACTCCGGCCCCGGACCATCAAGCCCGCCGGGGGGACGCCGACGGCGTCTCAGAAGCGTGTCGGAGCCCGGTATTCACGCGGTCGGCGCAACCGCCCCGCCGAGAGCTGTACGGGGTGCGGTGCGCTCGCCCGTGGCCGTGGTGCTCCCGTACGCCGTCGCCGGTACGGCTGCGCCGGGCGTCCGTCCACGGGCGGCGTCCGGCGTGTGGTCGGCGCGGTGGAGCCTGGGGCTGAAGGTCCTGGCGTTCCGGTGACCTGTCACTTCATCCGGGCGGAGGGGTTCGTGGCCGAGGTGGCGTCCGGCGCGTGCTCCTCGTCCTCGCCGTTCCCGCCCCGTCCGGCGGGGCACCGGTACGCGTGCGGGGGACCTGGGCCGGGCCGCCGTCGGCGGGCGGAGCCGGGACGCGGGCGCGGCGGAAGCGGGCGGCTGTTCACGGTGGGGTAGCCGAAAGCGTCGACGCGTTGTCCGCCGGCCTGGCGCTGCCGACGGCTTCGGCTGCCGGATCGCGACCCAGGTCGCGGAGGGCGCTGAGCAGGCGTGGGCGGAGGGTGCCGGGAGAGCCGGGACCGTACGGGCGCTGCCGGACGGCATCGAACGGCTGCGGGGCGAGCCGGACCCGAGAGGCGCCCGCTGTGGCCGGCGGGCGGCAGCCGGTCACCGCAGCGCCGCGCTCACGGACGCCGCTGCTCGGCCGGATGCGCCGTCAGGCCGCCGCCGCGACCGCCCGACTGCGTCCCGGGTCCCCCGGTGGGACCGGTTCCGGGCGAGACGATCGGTGATCATGCCCCATGCTGGGGGCATGGACCCGTTGAACGTGTGCGTCGCCGGGGCGACCGGCCGGACCGGGGAGGCGGTCGCGCGCGCCGTCCTGGACTCCGCGGACCTGCGGCTGCGGACGGCCGTGGCCCGGTCGGCGGCCGGCGCGGATCTCGGGGTGGTGTGGGGCGGTCCTGATCTCGGGGTACCGGTCTTCAGCACGGTCGACGACGCGCTCGACGATGTGGACGTGCTGATCGACTACACCTCGCACACCGCGGTCGGGCGTCACGTGCGGACCGCCGTGATGCGCGGGGTGCACGTCGTGGTCGGCTCGTCCGGGCTGTCCGGCGCCGACTACGAGGAGATCGCCGCGCTGGCCGAGGAGCGCGGGGTCGGCGTGGTGGCCGCGGCGAACTTCTCACTGACCGCGGCGGTGGCGCAGGCGGCCGCCCGGCTGGCGACCCGGTACCTGCCCCACTGGGAGATCATCGACTACGCCTCCGCGACCGAACCGGGCGCCCCCAGCGGCACCGCACGCGAACTCGCCGAACTGATGGGCTCCGTACACCGCCCCGAGTACGCCGTGGACCCGGAACACACGGCCGGGCACCCGCAGGCCCGAGGCGCCTCGATCGCAGGCACACAGGTGCACTCGCTGCGCCTGCCGGGCTACCAGCTCGCCGTGGAGGCGCAGTTCGGGCTGCCGGACGAGCGTCTGGTCATCCGGCACGAGGCGGGTGCCTCCCCGGTCCCGTACGTCGCGGGAACCCTGCTCGCCGCTCGCGCGGCCTTGGCACACCGGGGTCTGCTGCGCGGTCTTGACGCTCTGTTGCTCGGCGGCGACTGACCTTCCGACGACTCGTGGCACTGCGTCACTTCCTTGGCCACGCTGTCGCCCGGACGCTCCGCTCGACGGGCGGCGGTTGACCGCCGGACGTACGACTGGAACCCAGGGGCGGCGGCGACCGCCGCCCGCCACGCGTCCGAAGGAAGGACCTCCATGCGAACCAGTCTGATGCGCCGCACGGCTCTCGGCGTCGCGACCGGACTTCTTGCCACCGGCCTCCTGGCCGCCTCGACCGGCAGCGCTGTCGCCACGCCTGGCACCGACGACGGCAGGAACGGCTCCCACAGCAACGGCAGTGACGACTACGGCAACGACGACAACGGATACGGCGGGGACAACGGCTACGGCGGGGGCAACGGGGACAGCGGTTACGGCGACAGCGGCCGCGGCGGCGGAGGCGGCGGTGGTGGCGGAGGCGGTGACAACGGCGGCTACGGCGACAGCGGCAACGGCCGCGGTGGCAACGGCGGCAGCGGTTCCGACTGGGACGGCAACGGCCGCGGGGGCAACGGCGGGAACGGCGGCTACGGCGACAGCGACAACGGCCACGGGGACAACGGCGGGAACGGCGGCTACGGCGACAGCGGCAACGGCCGCGGTGGCAACGGCGGCAGCGGTTCCGACTGGGACGGCAACGGCCGTGGGGACAACGGCGGGAACGGCCGCGGGGGCAACGGCGGGAACGGCGGCTACGGCGACAACGGCCGCGGGGGCAACGGCGGGAACGGCGGGAACGGCGACAGCGACAACGGCCGCGGCGGCGGTTCCGACTGGGACTACGACGATGGCGACGACAACGGCCGCGACAACGGAAACGGCAACGGCGAAAAGAACAACGGCAAGGGAGGAAAGGGCGGCAAGGGAGGAAAGGGAGACAACGGCGACAAGGCGACCTACAAGGACAAGGACGACGACAACGGGAAGGGCAGCAGCAAGGGCGGCAAGGGAGGAAAGAGCAGCAAGGGCAAGAGCGACAAGGGAGGAAAGGGCGGCAAGGGCCACGACAAGGGCCATGACAAGAAGCACAAGAAGCACCACAAGAAGCAGTGCAACAAGCACGGGTACCGGTTCAGCTTCAGCTACAAGTACAGCTATGGCGGCGGCAAGGGGTTCGGCAAGGGCGTCCACGCCCTCGCCCCCGGCAAGGGCCACCACAGCTTCGGCTTCGCGTTCGGCGACAAGTTCGCCCGCGGTTACGGAGGTCTGTACGACCACGGTGTGATGAACGTGCTGATCTGACGCGGGGCTGCCCGCCGGGTACGACGAGGGCCGGGAGGAACGTTGTGTTCCTCCCGGCCCCGCGTATGCGACGGCTGAACGCCTCAGTTGAGGTCGGCTGCCTTGATGTAGCCGCTTTCGACCAGAACCTTCTTGTAGTTGGACTTGTCGACGCCGACCGGGTCGAGGAGGTACGCCGGCACGATCTTGTTGCCGTTGTCGTTCGTCTCGGTGTCGTTGACCTCGGGCCGCTTGTTGGTGATCAGGTCCTCGGCCATCTTTGCCGCGACGGCGGCGAGCTTGCGGGTGTCCTTGTAGACCGTCATGGACTGATCGCCCTTGATGATCTCCCGCACCGACTCGATCTCGGCGTCCTGACCGGTGATGATCGGCATCGGCTTGGCGCTGGTGCCGTAGCCCTTGCCCTTGAGGGCCTTGATGACGCCGCGCGCGATGCCGTCGTTGGGGGCGAGGACGGCGTCCACGGTCGAGCTGCCCTTGTAGTAGTCCTTCAGCCGGGTCTCCATCGTCTCGGCGGCGACTTCCCCGTCCCACTTGAAGATGGTGACCTGGCTCAGCCGGGTCTGGTCGCTCTTGACGACCAGCTGACCGTCCTTGATGTATTCGTACAGCGTGTCCATGGCGCCCTTGAAGAAGCCCTGGACGTTGTTGTCGTTGGCGTCGCCGGCGAACAGCTCGATGTTGTAGGGGCCGGCGTTGCCGCCCTTCTTCAGCCCGAGCTTGTCGATGATGTACTTGGCCTGGAGCTGCCCGACCCGGTAGTTGTTGAAGCTCGCGTAGTAGTCGACGTTGCTGGAGCCCAGCAGCAGACGGTCGTAGGCGATGACCTTGACGCCGGCGCGGGCCGCCTTCTGCAGCGCGTCGCCCAGCTCGAATCCGTCGACGGCACCGATGATCAGGACCTTGTCGCCCCGGGCGATCATGTCCTCGACCTGGTCGACCTGCTTGTCGACGCTGTCGGCCGCGTACTGGAGGTCGGTCGCGTACCCCTGGTCCTTGAACAGCTTGACCATGCTTTCGCCTTCGTTGATCCACCGGGTCTGCGCCCGGGTGGGGAGGGCGATGCCCACGGTGACCTGACCCCCCTGCCCCGAGTCGTTGCTGCAGCCAGTGGCCGCGACCGTCAGGGAGAGCGCGAGGACCACCAGGGTCGAGGTGCGCAGTCTGGCAGATCCGCCAGCGTGCATGGGACTCAGTTCCTTTCGGGCCGAACAAAGGTGTGCTCTCATCGCCCACCCCCGAGAGCGACAGTGTTCGGGCCCGACACGGAGTTCCGCTACAGCCCAGCGATCCGCCGGAGCCCGGTGAACTGCTGATGCGTCAGGCCCGAGGAGTGCTGTGGGAGGCTGACGGCGGCACGCCGCGCTCCCGGTCCCGATGAGGTCCGTGACCACCGGACGCCACCTGGATGGATACCTCGAAGTTGGATCCGGACGATAGCACAGCCACTCGCACCGATGTTCAGCCGACCGGCGCTGCGTTCGGGCTCGCCAGGGTGTCACTGCCGGGCACCGGCTGGGAGGCATCGTCACCCAGTGCGACGATCCGGTTACCGGCGTCGACGTGCACCACGCGCGGCCGCAATTCGCGGGCCTCCGCGTCGTCCACCTGCGCATAGCTGATCAGGATGACCATGTCGCCGGGGTGCACCAGATGGGCGGCCGCGCCGTTGATGCCGATCACTCCCGAGCCGCGGCGGCCCTCGATGACATACGTCTCCAGCCGGGCGCCGTTGGTGATGTCAACGATGTGGACCAGCTCGCCGGGCAGCAGGTCGGCGGCGTCCATCAGATCGCGGTCCACGGTGACGGACCCGACGTAGTGCAGATCCGCCTCCGTCACGGTGGCACGATGGATCTTGGACTTGAACATTGTACGCATCATGGAGGCACTCCTGGACATCGGCTCCCTGCCTGCTTTCTTGCAGGTCAAGGGCGGCTGCCTACCCTACAACGAGTCGCAAGTTCAGGCAGTATTCCCCAGCTGTCCCAGGACGCTGACCATGTGCACCACGGCACGGCCCGCGTGAGGCAGCCGCCTCGGCCGATACCCGGGCACTGCGACCGCTGGTCGACCCGCGCCGCTCCGGGCCGGCCATGGTCGCCGACGCGCATGGCGTGGTCGCGCGCCGCGTGGAGACGATCGGACAGCACCCGCCGTTGTGCGGAGCATCGACGAGGCAACAAGCACTCGTGTACCCAGCGGCCCGCGCCGGCCACGGCACACGACAACTGCGGGCAGCGGTCGACCAGGCGTTGCGCCTGCTCGACTGAGCCCCGGCACGGCGCCCGGCGGTTCTCCCGCGAGCAGTGATCGGCGGGTGTCCTCGTGTACTCCATCACCGGGTGCGCTGGTGCCGTCACCTGGTTTCAGCCGTGGTGAGGTGGCGGATGCGTCAGGCCCTTCCCATAGATCGGCGTCCAGGAAGCGAGCAGCCCTGGTGATGCTCCCCCGGCATCGAGCGGACGTCCAGATCGATCTCGGCCAGTCAGATCGCCGGCAGGGAGTCGGCTGCCCTCAACCCATCGCCGTACTCAGCCATTCGGAGTGATCGCCCGATTGACCGCACGGGTCTCGAGCCTTAGCGTGTCCACGCCAACGGACCTCGTCGGCAGCGTCTGCCGGGGGAGCACCGGCTTGTCGCGCACTCTACGAGGGAGTCACCTTGCAGAGATCACGAAGAATGACGGTCGCAAGCGCCGTGGCCGGGGTCGCCGCACTGGCGCTGATCACCACGGGTACGGCCGCCGCGCCACCCTCCTACGCCACATCGCAAACGCCCCGGGCCGCGACGGTCACCCACGCACCACCCGGTGCCACATCGACGCCGGGCGGCGCCCGGCAGGTGCAACTCGTCACCGGCGACCGGGTGAGTCTCGACAGCACGGGAAAGGTGTCGGGCTTCTTACCGGCTCCCGGCCGGGAAGCCGTTCCGTTCCATATCCACACGGGTGGCGGGCACACCTATGTGTTCCCCTCCGACGTGGGCGGCCTCATCGCTACGGGCACACTGGACCAGCGGCTCTTCGACGTCGCCGAACTGAGCAGACCCGAGTACCGCCGGTTGGCCGGCGACGGGCTCCCGCTGATCGTCACGTACTCCGGAACGCGCCCCGAGGCGAGGAAGCAGCTGAGCGCGGACCCGGACGCACGGGTACGGGCGAAGCTCGACACCGTCAACGGGGACGCGCTGACCGTCAGCCAGGAGGGCGCGGCCGCCCTCTGGGGATCCCTCACCGACACCTCGGACGCCCGGGCACGGCTCGCCTCGGGCGTACGGACCATCAGCCTGGACGGCAGGGCCCAGGCCTCACTCGACGTCAGCACGAAGCAGATCGGCGCACCGACGGCATGGGCGGCCGGATATGACGGAACCGGTGTCAAGGTGGCCGTCGTCGACACCGGCATCGACACCGGGCATCAGGATCTCGCGGAGAACGTCGTCGCGGAGAAGAACTTCACCAGCTCGCCCGACGCCAAGGACCACTACGGGCACGGCACCCACGTCGCCTCGATCATCGCCGGCTCCGGCGCACAGTCCGACGGCCGGTACCGGGGAGTGGCGCCGGGCGCCGAGCTGATCAACGTGAAGGTGCTCGACGACTTCGGGGGCGGTTTCGACTCCGAGATCATCGAGGGCATGGAGTGGGCCGTCGACCAGGGTGCCGCGGTCGTCAACATGTCACTGGGCAGCGCTGACGAACCGGGCGTGGACGTCCTGGAAGAGGCGGTGAACCGGCTCTCCGACCGGGCACTCTTCGTCGTCGCGGCCGGGAACTCGGGACCCGAGGCATCCACCCTCGGCAGCCCGGGCACCGCCGACGCGGCGCTCACGGTGGGCGCGGTGGACAAGACGGACGCACTGGCGGACTTCTCCTCACGTGGTCCGCGCGTCGACAGCGGTGCGCTCAAACCCGATCTGACCGCGCCGGGCGTGGGCATCGCGGCGGCCGGCGCCGCGGGCAGCCTCCTGGAGACCGCGCCCGAGACCGGGCACCCGGCGCCTGGCTACTTCTCGCTCGACGGCACGTCCATGGCCGCACCGCATGTCGCCGGAGCCGCGGCGATGCTCGCACAGCAGCACCCCGACTGGAAGGGCGCCGAGATCAAGGCGGCACTCGTCGGGTCCGCCAAGCCTCTCCCGTACCGCGTCTCGGAGACCGGCAGCGGACGGGTGGACGTCGCGGCCGCGATCGGGCAGGTGGTCGTCGCGGAGCCGGTGTCACTCGACTTCGGGACCCAGGCCTGGCCCCACGACGACGGCGAGGGCCCGATCACCAAAGCCGTCACCTACCGCAACACCGGCACCACCGATGTGACCCTCGACCTGGCGGTGAGCGGCACAGGCCCGACGGGCGCCCCCGCCCCCGACGGCTTCTTCGCCCTCGGCGCGCAGCGTCTCACCGTGCCCGCGGGCGGCACCGCCTCCGCTGACATCACCGCGGACACCGCCAAGGCCGGCACCGACTACGGCGTCTACGACCTCGCCCTCACCGCGACCGGTGCGGGCCGACCCGTCCGCACCGTCGGAGCGGTGAACTACGAACCCCCCATGTACGACCTGTCCTTCGAGGCCTTCCACCGCGATGGCGGCCGGCCGGCCTGGCACGAATGGTCGGGCTATGTGTACGACTTCGACACCGGCGAGTTCCTGGAGTGGATCAAGGGCGACGACGGCCGGCAGACGGTGCGGCTTCCCGAGGGCACCTACGCCGTCGTCGGTGATGTCTGGCCGGAGGATTCTCGCAGCGACGACTGGTTCTCGGCGCCGAAACTGACGTTGGACAAGGACACCAAGCTCGCCTTCGACGCCCGTCTCACCAAGCCGGTCGACGTCACCGTGCCCGATCCGGACGCCACCCTCATGACCGGAAACATCACCGTCGTCACCACGTCCGGCGGCGCCACGAACTCCACCCGGCTCGGCCTCTACGACTGGGAACTGGGCACCGGGACCATGCAGATCGGGCCGTCCCTGCGTCGCGACGAAGTGACGTCGTACCTCCACGAACAGTGGAACTCGCCCAAGGGCGAATACCAGGTCGCCCACACGCTCAAGGGACGCGTCTACACGGGGCACACCCAGCACGTGAAGCAGTCGGATCTCGCCAAGGTGCTCTACCGGGTGGGATCCGCGGGAGCCACCGGGGGGTGGGCGAAGCACCAGACGCTTCCGGCCCTCGCCCGTGAGACCGGTTTCGTGTACGTCAACCTGCCCACCACCCTGACGGCCTACGTCCAGGGCGGATACGGCTGGCACCACACGGCCGAGATCTACGGCGGCGGCTGGATCCAGAACGACCTCACCTCAGCGGACGAGACCTTCACAGCGGGACGCACCTACCACCGGGACATCAACATCGGCGTGTTCGGGCCGAAGGCTGGCACCGGCTTCGGACTGGTCCGCGACGGTGACACCCTCACCGGCCTCATCAGCCCGTTCTCCGACGGCGCCGGTAACACCGGTGCCGGCAGGTACAACCCGGACACCGCCTCGACCACGCTCTACCGCGACGGAAAGGTGTACGCCACAGCAGCGGACATGGTGGACTTCGCGACCTTCACTCTGCCCCCGGGCAAGGCCCAGTACCGGCTGGTCACCACCGTCGGCCGGGACGCGGAGCCGGGAGGCGCGAACGTGAGCACCCGGGTCACGGCCGAGTACTCCTTCACCTCCGCACGCACCAAGGGCGCCGTGGCGGTTCCCACCACCGCGATCCGCTACAGCCCCACGCTCAGCACCGACTCCACCGCAGTCGGCGGCAGCACACTGAAGGTCCCCGTCACCGTCGAAGGATCAGCGGCCGGGCGCCACCTCAAGGCGCTCCGGGTGTACGCCTCGTTCGACTCGGGGTCCACATGGTCCCGGGTGACGGTGAAACAGGACGAGGTCACCGTCCACAACCCGCCGGCCGGCGGCTCCGTCTCCTTCAAGGCGGAGGTCGAGGACAAGAGCGGCAACAAGACGGTTCAGACGATCATCGACGCCTACCGCACCAC